>JACDOK010000001.1 GCA_017656185.1 Peptococcaceae bacterium
GCATAAAACAGGGGTTTGCCATAATATGTAAGGCAATTAAACTTGCAATCTACGAACTCCTTTACAAGCCTAAAATTTCCTTGCATGGTGATACGATATTTGTTATGATAGTGGCGTATGCGTAAAAGGAGGTGGAGTAAATTGGCCAAGAAATGTGAAATTTGCGGTAAGGGTGCCGTAGTCGGCATGCAGGTCAGCCATTCGCATATTCGCACCAAGCGCCGTTGGGAACCAAACCTTCAGCGGGTCAAGGCTATTGTTGACGGCCGGCCGAAGAGAATTCGCGTGTGTACCAGGTGTTTGCGCAGCGGAAAGGTAGTACGCGCGATCTAAGAGTATAAAAAGCGCCTCTTGAGAGGCGCTTTACTTACGTATAGGGCTTTCTGACAGTTAGCATCCGGTTGCCGGACCCCTGTTTCTCCTTGTTTAGGCCTTGACACTGCGCATTAAATTTGCCATTTCAATGGCATTAACGGCGGACTGCCACCCCTTATTGCCGGACTTCGTACCGGCCCGTTCAATGGCCTGCTCAATCGTATCTGCCGTAATAATACCGAAGATCACCGGTACACCCGAATCCAAACCCACCTTGGCTATGCCCTTTGATACTTCAGCCGCTACGTAATCGAAGTGGGGTGTAGCCCCTCTAATAATGGCCCCCAGGCAAATAACAGCATCATAGGAGTTCTTTGCTGCCATTTGCCGCGCAATCAGAGGAATTTCAAAGGAGCCCGGCACCCACGCGATTTCGACATCGTTTTCCGACACGCCGTGGCGGTTCAGCGCGTCTAGTGCTCCTGACAAGAGTTTCTGGGTAATAAATTCATTAAACCTGCTCACTACAATGCCGAACTTTAGTCCTTCGCCAACAAGATGGCCTTCATAGATTTTCGCCATTATATTCGCTCCCTTACTCTGTTAGTGTGAGAAGATGGCCAAGTTTCTTTTTCTTGGTTGACAGGTAAAAACAATTTTCTTCTCCCGGCGGCACCTCAATAGGTACCCTTTCTACAACTTCCAACCCGTGTCCTTCCAGCCCCTTTATTTTGCGGGGGTTATTTGTTAAAAGCCTGATTTTCGTCAGGCCCAAGTCCGACAGAATTTGCGCCCCCATGCCGTAATCACGCAGGTCCGCGGGGAAACCCAATGCCTCATTGGCCTCGACGGTATCTTTTCCCTGATCCTGTAAGGCATAAGCTTTAATCTTATTCAACAACCCGATACCCCTGCCTTCCTGCCGCATATACAGGAGTACCCCGGTTCCCTCCGCACTGATCTGCTTCAAGGCGCGGTCCAACTGCACCCCACAATCACATCTAAGTGAGCCGAAAACATCTCCCGTAAGACATTCCGAGTGCACTCTTACCAGGGGTGCCTCAACTTGGCTGAGATCACCTTTTATCAGTGCCACGTGTCCTTTATTATCTAACACGCTTTCATAGGCTACAATGGTAAAATCACCGTATTTTGTCGGCATTTTGGCCACGTCCACCTGGCGCACCAGTTTTTCCGTACGGCGGCGATACTTGATTAGGTCGGCAATAGTTATAATTTTTAACCCGTGTTCCTTAACAAACTCCATCAATTCCGGCACGCGGGCCATAGTGCCGTCATCTTTCATAACCTCACAAATAACTCCGGCCGGTATCAGCCCCGCCATTCTGGCAAGATCCACTGCCGCCTCGGTATGCCCGGCCCGCCTTAAAACACCACCATCCTTGGCACGAAGCGGGAAAATATGTCCCGGACGGCGTAAATCTTGTGGCGTAGTCGCCGGGTGAATCAGTTTTTGTACTGTCATTGCCCTCTCATAGGCCGATATCCCCGTAGCCGTATCTTTGGCATCTACCGATACGGTAAATGCCGTACCATGGGGATCAGTGCTGTTACTAACCATAAGAGGCAGATCAAGTTCATCGGCCCGCTGTTCGGTAATGGGTACACAAATTAAGCCGCGGCCGTGTGTGGCCATAAAGTTGATGGCCTCCGGTGTGACCTTTTCCGCAGCAATTACCAGGTCGCCTTCATTTTCACGATCGTAATCGTCAACGACCACGATTATTTTACCTTCACGTATGTCCTGGATCGCCTCTTCAATGGTGTTAAACTTCATTATGTTCCTCCTCTTCCCTGGACCTCTAGCACCTTAAAAACCTGCCTGTCGAAATACCGGTATAACTATAAAAAGCCGTGGCGCGCAAGAAAGTCAGCATCTATATCTCGCACCGGAGTATCGTTCTCGTCGCGCCGGAGCATTTTTTCTACATACTTGGCAATAATGTCGGCTTCCAAGTTGACACTGTCTCCCACCTTTTTAAAACCTAGCGTCGTCATTTCGAAAGTGTGGGGGATGATGGACACGCTGAAACCTTTTTTATCGACATCAACTACCGTTAAACTAATACCATCAATAGCTATGGAACCTTTTTTAACAGTATAGCGTATAATTTCGGGAGGTGCCTCAATAAAAAACACAACAGCAATACCGTGGGGCTCGCGCCGTACGATAGTGCCTATCCCATCAATATGACCCGTCACGAGATGCCCTCCCAGGCGGCCACCCACCTGCATCGCCCGTTCAAGGTTGACTTTGTGGCCAGGCTTCAACTTACTAAGGTTGGTTTTAGCCAGGGTTTCGGCCATTACGTCGACACTGAACCAGGTGGGAGCGAAATCTATTACGGTCAGGCATACCCCGTTGACCGCAATACTGTCCCCCAGGTTAACCTTTTCCAAAACCTTTTTGGCCTGAATCACAAGCCGCGCGGACTCAGGCGCCCGTTCTATCCTTTGTAAAGTACCTAATTCTTCGATAATCCCGGTAAACACCGGCTTTACCTCCGTTAATACAATGGAATATCCAGTAGAGATCCAATAGAATATACAATTGTTGTTTAAAGCATTCCTTTAAGGTCAGCGGTCGGGCGCAGAGACCCGACCCTACATTCCATAAAAGTTACTTAATCCTTTTCCCATACGGGATACCCTTCTATACAGATATCCTGCCCCAAGGTACGGACCGACATATCGGATAAACGGACGGCCTCGCTCATCCGCGCAATCCCCGCCCCCCCCACGGGGCCCGGGGCTCGTTCACCACCGATTATTTTGGGAGCCACAAACCAAACCACCTTATCAACTAACTTTTGTGCTAAAAATGAAGCGTGCACCCTGGAGCCGCCTTCCACAAGAATACTTGTCAAGGATTGTTCTCCCAGCACAGCCATTAACTCTTTTAAACTGACCTGCGGGCCGTCTCCGCAGGTTAAAACCTCCACGCCGGCCTCCCGTAGAGCTTGTACCTTACTGGCGGATGCCTTACCGGTCACAGCAATAATTGTCTTTGCCGTAGAATTATTCCCTACAACTTTGGCATCTAAAGGGGTACGGGCAAGGCTGTCCAGTATAATACGCACCGGATCACGTCCCTCCCGGCCGGGAAGCCTGGTCGTTAAAGAAGGATTATCTTGTAAGACAGTGTTAATCCCTACCAAAATACAGTCGTAACGGTCACGTAACTCGTGGACATATCTTCGTGCCTCGTCGCCGGTAATCCACCGCGATTCCCCGGTACGGGTGGCAATCTTGCCGTCCAGGCTCATAGCAGCCTTAAGAACAATAAAAGGACGCCTTGTGGTGATATATTTGATAAACACCTCGTTTAACCGCCGGGCTTCATCATACAGTACATTTTCAGTTACCTCAACCCCGTGTTCCCGCAGCCTGGCTATTCCTTTGCCGGCTACCAGTGGATTGGGGTCGCGCATGGCAATAACCACCCTGCGGATACCTGCCGACAAAATGGCCTCCGTACAGGGACCTGTGCGCCCGGTATGACAACAAGGCTCCAGGTTGACATACAGCGTAGCTTCCCGTGCCTTCTCCCCCGCGTCACGCAGGGCTTCTATCTCGGCGTGCGGTTGGCCTGCCCGGGTGTGGAAACCACGACCGATAACTTGGCCGTCCTTCACAATTACCGCACCCACCATCGGGTTGGGACTGGTGCGCCCCCGCGCTTTAACGGCCAAATCCAACGCCATGCGCATATATTCGGCGTCCATATAAAGGCCCTCCTAGGAAAAAGAAAAAGCCCACTTTTGCCGGCTTTAGTCCTTCCGCGAGTATGTTCGACACTACCCGGCATCCTCTAACCCAGTTCGATTATACGAACGCGTATCTGTTAATGTCAAGTTAGTATAATGGAATATACCATTATGGGTAGCGGGAAATATTGACGGGCATAATCAGTTCCAGCAAAAGAAAGCCATTAGTCCCTTCATTACCAATTACCATTAAGCTGTCAATACGGTAACTGCTACCCCCCGATCTGCGACATCAGTTTATCCGTTACGGTAGGAAAGCTGCCCTCACCACGCCCTTCCGGTTTTTGGGTAATAGCTTCGGCTATAAGATCCGCTATGGCCTGGTCGCCTGTACTACTTTTGCGCAGCAAAGGCTTAAGGTCGAATTCCTCCCCGTTGCACAGGCACGGTCGCAGGCCACCGGAAGCCGTTAGTCTTATCCTATTACAAGAAGGACAAAAAGACCCACTCAGAGGACTAATCATCCCAACGGTCCCTTTTCCGCCGGGTATTTGCCAATACCGCGCCGGACCGTTTCCTCCCACATTTCCCTTCGGTTTAAGGTTACCATAAACATTTTCCAGCCGGGTATAAATTTCCGCGGCAGTAACCAGCAATTCGTCAGCACGTTTACTTCCCGCCCCAATAGGCATCATTTCAATAAAGCGCACGTGAAGGGGATATAACTTTGTTAATGCGGCAAAATCGATTATTTCATCATCGTTTATCCCCTTCATTACTACCATGTTAAGTTTTACGGGATTAAAACCGTAACTCAGCGCTGCCTCAATACCTTTCCAAACGTCGTTCCATTTATCAACGCGGGTAATTTCCTTAAAGCGCCCCCGTCTTAAGGTATCCAAACTGATATTTACCCTTTTAAGACCGGCCTTTTTTAAGGCAGCAGCATATTGTGTAAAAAGGCAACCATTGGTAGTCATAGCTATATCGTCAATGCCGGCTATTTCATTTATACCGGCCACCAATGGCACGATATCCCGTCTCACTAAGGGCTCCCCGCCGGTCAAACGAACCTTGCGAATACCGACTCTGGTTCCGACCCGGACAACCCGCAACAGGTCTTCCAGCGGTAACCCTTCGTGATAAGGTAAATCACCCTCACCGGGCGTACAGTAGAAACATCGCATGTTACAACGTTCGGTAACCGATACCCGCAGGTAAGTAACTTCCCGCTTGAACTTATCCTGCACAGGAGTCCCCCCTTTTTTTAACACCGTTAGCAAAAAAGCCGGGTTTTTAATGTACCCAACCCGGCTATCATTACCCCCTGTATAAGCTTTTCTATATTACTTACTGTTTTCCTGCTTATGGAACAAATTTATAATTATGACACTCTAACTATAGTCATCATTCACCCTTTTTGGACTGCTGCGGCATAACTCCCATTTTCTCGGCGATGCTCTTCAAAAAGTCCATAGGAATGGGGAACACAATGGTGTTGGAATTTTCAGCGGAGATTTCAGTTAATGTCTGCAGGTACCGCAGCTGCAGCGCTGCAGGGTATTTACTCATAATATGGGCGGCTTCGGCCAGTTTTTCGGCAGCCTGGTACTCCCCGTCGGCATGGATAATCTTAGCGCGCCGGTCTCTTTCGGCGGCAGCTTGCGCCGCCATGGCCCGCTGCAGCGATTGGGGCAGTTCCACATCACGAATTTCCACCAGACTTACTTTAACACCCCAGGGTTCGGTACCCTCATCAATAATTTGCTGCAGGCGCCGGTTAATTTCATCCCGCTGGGCCAGCAGTTCATCAAGTTCAGACTGGCCGAGCACACTCCGTAATGTTGTCTGTGCCAGTTGGGAAGTAGCTCGCACGTGATCCGCAACCTTCAGAACCGCCGAACCGGGGTCGACCACGCGGAAGTAAATGACAGCATTTACCTTAACCGTCACGTTATCGCGCGTGATGGCTTCCTGAGTAGGCACATCAGCGGTAAAAACGCGCAAATCCACCTTCTGCATCCGTTCAATAAAGGGTATGATAAAAAACAATCCCGGTCCCCGTGCCCCTACAAAGCGCCCCAGGCGGAAAATGACACCGCGCTCGTACTCCTGCACGATGCGAATGGAAGCAGATAGTAACCCTCCTAAAACCGCAATGACAACAACCCAGAACATTAAAAATTCAAACATCTAAAGACCAGCCCCCTCACAGATTAACCTTCATTCCCGGCACTTACCTGCCGTTTTCTAACGTACAATCGCAATCCTTCCACCCTGTTCACCGTCACCTCGGCCCCGGCTTCTATGACCCCATCTTCGGCCACCGCCTTCCAGCGCTCACCTTGGAACAATACTGTCCCTTCAGGATTAAGATCCGTCAGGGCCTCTCCCTTAGCACCGATAAAACTTTCCAATCCTGTAGTGGCCCGCTTCCGCTGGGCCTTAATAATGGCCTGCAGCGCAAAGACCATAAAGGCGCTAATACTGACGACCACCCCGGCGATAACTCCAAAACTCACTTGCGGCATAGGGGACCCCTGGCTGAAAAGCATCAACGAACCGGCGGTAAGAGCAATGATACCACCCAGTGTCAGAAGGCCGAAGCTGGTGACAAACAGCTCCGCAACAAAGAGCGCAAAACCAAGCAGCATCAGCAGGACGCCGCTCCAGGAAGCATCAAGCGTTCCCAGGGAATACAAAGCCACTAAAAGAGAGATGCCCCCCGTCACCCCCGGAAAAATCAAACCGGGATGAAACAACTCGACTACCAAACCCAGCATACCCAGGGAAAGCAGTATGTACGCCACGTTGGGATCGCTGACCGTGTGGAGAAACTTTTCACTGGCCGTCATCTCTGACCGTCGAAGGTTGGCTTGCTCCGTGTCTAAAATAATTCGCTTCCCTGAATTTAAGATAATTTCCCGCCCGTCAATATCCTTCAGCAAAGTCTCCAGATTGGGTGACCGCAAGTCAATGAGGTTAATTTTCAAAGCTTCTTTATCGGTATACGACCTGCTTTCGGTTACCGCCAAGGCCGCTTTAGCGCCATTCCGGCCGCGTGATTCGGCAATACTACGTGCCCAGGCGGCAGCATCCTGGGTAATTTTTTCCGCCTGCGTTGGAGACAGTTCTTGCCCTTCTCCCGCCACAGGGTGAGCCGCCCCGATACGGCTGCCGGGTGCCATTGCCGCGACATGGGCGGCTATGGTAATGAATGTGCCCGCCGAGCCAGCCCATCCCCCCGCCGGAGATACATACACAACCACCGGCACTTCGGCGTTCAGGATTTCCTGTACAATACCCTGGGTCGTATGGTACAGGCCACCGGGGGTATTCAAGGTAATAATACAAGCCTCAGCACCTGTCTCTTCTGCTTCTGAAATGCCACGAATAATATAACGCTCCACTACAGGAACAATAGGACCCTCAACATTTAATACCGCAACTTCCCTTTCCGCCGCTCCGGTACCCGGTAAAGGTAGCAGAACCACTGCCATCAGGAATAGCAAGGCAGCATAAATATATCTGACAGGCATTGTCCCGGCTCCTTGTACCATTATTTTTCCAGAAAACTGTTTACCGTAGAAACCAGTTCATCAAGTCCTACCGTTATGGTTTCCCCCGTCCGGCGGTGGCGTACTTCCACCAAGCCCTCAGGCGCTTTTTTGCCTACCGTAATACGCACGGGATAACCGATTAGATCGGCATCGTTAAATTTTACGCCCGGTCTTTCTCTACGATCATCAAGCAAAGTTTCAAAACCTTTATTTTCCAATAACCGGTATACCTGCTCGGCCAATGCGGCCTGCGTTTTATCCTTTATATTTACCGGTACTATCACCACGTGGAAGGGGGCCAGGGATGCCGGCCAAATGATGCCGTAATCATCGTGATTTTGTTCCACGGCAGCAGCCATCGTACGCGTGATACCTATCCCGTAACATCCCATAATGATCGGCTTTTCTTCACCATTGGCGTCCAGGAAAGTGGCCCCCATTGCCTTGGAATACTTTGTGCCCAGCTTAAAAATCTGGCCTACCTCGATACCCCTGGTAGCCACAAGGGTCCCGCCACAATACGCGCACGTTTCCCCCGCCCCTACCAGCCTGATATCGGTCACGTGATCGGGAACGAAATCCCGGCCCGGGTTTACATTGATGTAATGCGCATCTTTCCTGTTGGCACCGGTTACGCCGTTGACAAGATCCGTAACTTCCTCATCCACCACCAGGTCGACACCGTCCAAACCTACCGGGCCGGCGAAACCCACCGGAGCACCGGTAACCTGCTCGATGGTAGCCTCGTCGGCCAATTCAAGGTGTACCGTCCCAAGGACATTTTGTAATTTTACTTCATTAATGTCCCTGTCGCCCCTTACCAGGGCGGCAACAATACCCTTTTCCGTACGGTACAACACCGTTTTGATCAGGCGCTCGGGAGCTACGCCAAGAAAAGAAGATACTTCTTCAATGGTTCGCATTCCAGGTGTAGAAACCTCTTCCAGAGGCTGCGGCTGTTCATCAGCCGGGTTATCTTTCCTTTTACTGATGGCTTTTTCCACATTGGCAGCATAGCCGCATTCCGGGTTATCACAATATACCACGGTGGCTTCACCGGCATCGGCAAAAACCATAAACTCGTGACTGACATTTCCACCAATAGGGCCGGAATCGGCTTCCACCGGTCGAAATTCCAAACCACACCTGGAAAACACCCTGCTGTAAGCCTCATGCATTTTCTGATAACTTATTTCTAATCCCGCTTCATCGATATCAAAGGAATAGAGATCCTTCATAATAAACTCGCGGCCGCGCATCAGACCAAACCGGGGCCGGATTTCATCGCGGTATTTATTGCCGATATGGTACAGCAGTAAAGGCATCTGCTTGTAAGAACGCACTTCGTTTCTTACTAACTCGGTAATAATTTCTTCATGCGTAGGACCCAGGCAAAAATCACGACCATGACGGTCCTTCAGGCGGAAAAGTTCAGGGCCATAAACATCCCACCGTCCCGATTTCATCCATAACTCAGCAGGCTGCATGATCGGCATCAATAACTCCTGCCCCCCCTGCCGGTCCATTTCCTCACGCACAATGGCAATTATTTTCTTAAGAACACGTTGTCCCAACGGCAGAATAGTATAGATGCCGGCCGCAGCCTTTCTTATGAAACCTGCACGTACCAGAAGCTGGTGACTGACCACCTCGGCCTCGGCAGGTGTTTCACGAAGTGTTACGATCATGTACTCAGATGCCCGCATTCAAGCGCCTCCCTTCACAGCTTAGCTATTTCTTCCAAAAGTGCCGTAACCAATTGCCCTTCCGGTACCCTGCGCACCGGTTTACCTTTACGAAAAACCAGTCCCACTCCCTTACCCCCGGCAATGCCCACATCGGCTTCCCGGGCTTCCCCGGGCCCGTTGACAACACAGCCCATGACGGCGACCTTTAAGGGCTTGGTAATGTTTTGAAGCTTGTCCTCAACTTCGGCAGCGATGCTGATAACATCGATGGCCGTACGCCCGCAAGTAGGGCAAGATATCAGTTCCACCCCGCGGCGGCGCAGTTTAAGAGCTTTCAATATTTCCCAAGCCGCCCAGACCTCGTACCGGGGATGGGCTGTTAATGAAACGCGGATGGTATCACCGATACCCTCCGCTAACAAAATCCCCAGGCCTACGGACGATTTAACCAGCCCTCCCCGTAAGGTACCGGCCTCAGTGACCCCGATATGCAGCGGGTAGTCAAACTGCGTCGATATAAGACGATAGGCCTCAATCATAAGCGGCACATCGCTGGCCTTGAGTGAGACCTTAATATCGTTAAAGTTCAACGCTTCTAAGATATAGATATGTTCTTTAGCGCTCTCCACCAGTGCCTGGGGTGTAAGGCCGTATTTTTCCAGTACTTTTTTATGTAGAGAACCGGCATTGACCCCGATCCTAATGGGTACTCCCCGCTCTTTTGCAGCGGCCACAATTTCCCGTACCTTTTGTTTAGAACCGATATTCCCGGGATTGATACGTAAACCGTTAATACCGGCATCCAGAGCAGCCAGGGCCAAACGGTAATCATAATGGATGTCGGCCACCAAAGGTACCTTGGCGGCAGGGCAAATGACCTTAAGAGCCTCAGCGGCCTCGGCATCGGGTACGGCGAGGCGCACCACCTCACAACCGGCATCCCTTAATTCTGCAATTTGCCGTAAAGTGGTATCGGGGTCGCGCGTGTCAGTATTGGTCATAGACTGAACCACGACCGGTGCCCCGCCGCCGACGGTAACATCACCGATGCGTACCGCCCTGGTCTTCTTGCGCATAGACCGGTCCTCCTAAAACTACATCATCAGCTCCGCAATATCGTTATAAGTAACAATCACCATTAATACGATCAACAGCCCGAAACCGACCAGGTGAATAAAATTCTCTTTTTCAGGAGCTACGGGCCTGCCGGTAATTCCTTCCCACCCGAGGAAAAACAGGCGGCTTCCGTCTAAAGCCGGTATCGGAAGCAGGTTGAAAAGTCCCAGGTTGATGCTTAAAAAGGCCGCCAAATGCAGTAAAGGAACCAGCCCTAACTGCGCTACCTTGCCAATCTCCGAAACAATGCGCACCGGGCCTCCTACATCGGCGGGAGCCTGGTGAAAAATCATCTGACCAAGATAATTAATAATCATACCGGTTAACCTTACAGTATACTCCGCACCCCCATACAAGGACTTGATTAACCCAACGTGACGCGGTTCAAACGCCGGTACAATGCCAAGGAATCCCTTGCCGTTCTGTACGTCCGGGGTCACATTGATATCCCGCACTGCACCATCTCTTTTAACGGTAAGAACCACCGCTTCCCCGGGATGATCCTTAATTACCTTGCTCAGTTTATTCCAGTCCCATGGACCAATCTCCCGGTGGTTAACAGCCAAAATTTCATCCCCGGCCCGGAGACCTGCTTCAAATGCGGGGCGGTCCGGTAAAACCTGGCCGACCGTAGTCGTTGGTGAAGGATAACCCTGCACGAGAAATATAATGGTGAATAATACGACCGCCAAAACAAAATTCATCAAAGGGCCGGCGATGATCACGCTCATTCTCTGCCAAACGGTCTTATTCTTATAGCTCTTATGAGGGGGTACTTCCTCCTCATCCGTATCCAGGCCGGCAAAACGTACAAATCCCCCGAGAGGAAAAATCCGCAGGTTGTAATCGGTTTCTCCGCGTTTAAAACCGGCAATCCTGGGGCCAAATCCCATGCTGAACTCGTGCACCTGGATACCGGCTCGTTTGGCCAGTAAAAAATGGCCAAATTCGTGAATAAATATTAACAGTCCAAAGACAAAGATCGTTGCCAGTAACGTCGTCATCAGCTACTCACCCTTTTGATAACGTTTCGGGCCGTACGACGCGCCCATTCATCTGCAGCCAAAATTGCCTCCAAATTCGGGCGGGTAACATTGACATGAGCATCCAAAACCGTCTCTACAACAACCGGAATATCCGTAAAGCTCAGCTGGTATTTTAAGAAAGCTTCTACCGCTACCTCGTTGGCGGCATTTAACACACAAGGGGCCGTCCCGCCTTCAAGGCCGGCTCGGTAAGCCAGTTTCAGGCACGGAAAGCGGCTAGTGTCAGGAGCCTCAAAGGTCAGTTCCTTTAACACCTCAAAATTCAGTTTTTTAACTTGACTTTCCCAGCGTTCGGGATAACTGAAAGCATACTGAATGGGAAGGCGCATATCCGTGCTGCTCAAACAAGCTATTATGGTCCCGTCTGCCAATTCAGCCATGCCGTGTATGATACTTTGAGGATGTATTACCACTTCAATGCTATCATAACCGGTTTCAAAAAGCCAACGGGCCTCAATGACTTCTAAACCCTTGTTCATCAAGGTAGCGGAGTCTATGGTAATTTTTGCCCCCATTTGCCAGGTTGGGTGGCAGAGCGCCGCTTCCGGAGTAACCTTTGACAGCTCGTCAGAACTCCACGCGCGAAAGGGTCCTCCAGAGGCCGTTAGGATAATTTTGCGCACCTCGCTGCCGCGCCCGTTCATACATTGCCATACGGCTGAATGTTCACTATCAACCGGAATAATGGGAATACCATGTTTACGCGCGACAGCCGTAACAACTTCCCCGGCCACCACCATAGTCTCCTTATTGGCGAGCGCGATTTCCTTGCCCGCCTTGATGGCCTCTATCACCGGAACAAGGCCCGCCGTTCCGGTAACGGCTACCAGTACCATATCAACGTCGGGCCAGGTAGCAACACGAACCAGCCCTTCGGTACCCGCATAGACAGGGCATTTGTCACCGGACCACACTAAATCCTGTACAGCGTCTTCCGCAGCCATCGCCGCCACCTTGGGACGCCACCGTGCCAGCTGTTTCTGAAACAGTTCCGTGTTCCTTCCGGCAGCCAACCCCACAACCTCGAGTTTGTCAGGATGAGCAGCGACTACTTCCAGTGCCTGGCGCCCTATAGACCCCGTACTGCCGAGAATAGCAATCCTTTTTTTCGTCATACGACTCCTTCCCTATATCTTATTAAGCTGTCGCGCCTCCATCACAGCCTTGCCGGCAGCCTGAACAATGATTAAAACAATCGGCCCGAGGATTAACCCCATAACGCCCATTATTTTTAAGCCGACATACATCGCTGCCAGTACAGCTAAGGGATGCAGCCCTAAATTAGCAGACACTACCTTGGCTTCTAATAATTGTCTAACAGTAATCACAACACCATAAACAACAGCCACTTTCCACGCCATAGCAACGCCGCCCGTGAAGATGAGCCACAAAATCCACGGTAAAAACACGGTACTGGGCCCCAGCACGGGTATCAGGTCAAAAAACCCCACCAATAATCCCACCGTTACGGCATATGGTACACCTATAATCATTAACCCTAAAATGCTGATTATGGTAGTGATGGAAACCAAAATGATCTGGGCCCGCAGGTAATTGAGAAAGGCCTGGAAGACCTGTTTTCCCACCGTAACGGTGTGCTGACCCCATGGTGCCGGAGCCACACGTAGCCAAAACGCACGGATATTTTCTTTGTCCCGGCTTATGAAGTAGGTAGCCACTATGGTAATAAACACTATCAATACTCCGCCTGGAACCTCAGAGGCCACCGTAACGCCTTCCGTAAAAACAACCAGCAGAGCACCTTTCAACCAAACAACCACCGACTGAATGGCACTGTCGACATAGTCTATGAGCGAAGGCGGTAAGTTCCCGTATATATTCATGATACGGTCAATTTGGTGCTGTAAAGTATCCTGTAGTTTTTTGATAAAAAAGGGGAAGTTAGTGGAAAGCAAACCCAACTCGCGCGTCAGCCGCCAAACACCCCATGTCAATAGTGAACTTATTACGCTGAACAGCAGCATTATCATTGTTACGACGGCTAAACTTCGCGGGAAACGGGCATACTGTTGTAGCATTTTAATCCCTGGTTCCAAGAAAAGACTGAGGATAACCGCCAAGGCAAAGGGAAGTAAAACAGGCAATAAAAAACCCAGCAACCTGCCCAGAAAATACAGGTTGACACCAACCAAAAGCACGGCTGCGGATATCCACGCTACCTGTTTTACACGTTCCACTCACTTCACCTCAGAAGTTCCCTAAAAAACGCAAAAGGTAATAACCCACCGGGGCCGTAAATAAGAGACTGTCAAACCGGTCCATTATACCCCCGTGACCGGGCAATAGCTGCCCGGCGTCTTTTACCCTTGAAAAACGCTTAAAAGATGACGCCACCAAATCACCCAATTGTGCTGCCAGGCCTATCAGCAACCCCATAGCCGCCAGCAGATAGGGAGATTGCAGGTTGGTAATTAAACCGTAAATAAGGCCCGTCAGAGTCGATGCTATTATCCCCCCCGTAAATCCCTCGACGGTTTTTTTGGGGCTAAGGGTCGGAAACATCCGTCGCCGTCCCAGGTATACACCGGCAAAATAACCCAGTGTATCAAAAGCCCAGGTCATCAAAACGATCAGTAATACCCATTCCCAATTACCTGGTAACTCCCGTAGAAGATATAGATAAACAAAAAGGCCGGGATATAACGCCAGTAATAGTGTTCCCGCTAAAGCCCTGGGTTCAAAACGCGGGTACCAGATAACCAACAGTCCAAGGTAAAATAACAATAATAAAATAATCACACCTGCAGGGTACCGGTCCGGTACCAGATACGACGCGGCTACCAGGACCAGCCCCGATACCAATGCCAAACCCTGGTGTGGATTTACCTCTTTAAATAACAAAGCCAGTTCTTTCTGCGCTAAAATTATTAAAACAGCTAAAAGTACTAATAACGGTAAATCACCCCACCAAACAACCAGCAGAAACAACGGTAACCCTACCAGCGCCGTAAGAACCCTCAGCCGGAGCACACATTTAGCCCCCCAAACCGCCGTTCCCGCCGCTGGTATTCAACTAACGCTTCCAAGAACTCCTTGCGGCCGAAATCGGGCCATAAGACTGGTGTAATCCAAAATTCGGCATAAGCTATCTGCCATAGCAAAAAGTTACTGACCCGGAACTCTCCCGCTGGCCGAATCAATAGATCCGGGTCCGGCATGCCCGACGTGTAAAGATAACTGCTTACTATGGATTCGTCAATATCATCCGGGTTGATCTTACCTTTGACGGCATCGTCAGCTAGCCTGCGTACCGCCTGTACCAGTTCACTGCGTCCCCCGTAGTTTAAGGCCAGATTAAGACACAAGCGCTTATTTCGTGCCGTCTTGCGCTCGGCCTCGGTAAGTGCCTTCTGGGCCTGCTCCGGCAAGCCCTTAATGTCGCCTATACCTCGCAACCTAACCCCGTTAGCGTGAAGTTCATCCAGTTCGTTATAAAGGTATTCCACCAGGAGCTGCATTAGTTTATTAACTTCGTCAGGCGGCCGTTTCCAGTTTTCGGTGGAAAACGCGTAGGCGGTAAGATAAGGCACACCATATTCGACACAGGCCTTAACCATGGTACGCAGGGATTCGGCGCCCTGGCGATGTCCTTCGACGCGGGGTAACCCGCGCTGCTGCGCCCAGCGCCCGTTGCCGTCCATTATTATGGCCACATGTTGCGGCAAACGCGATCTATCCAGTAATTGCCCGAGTTCTTGCTCGCAGCGCTCCTCATCTCTCCCGGACATACTCATACAGGCCAGCCTCCTATGAGAAAACCCCCGGTAAGGGGGCTCTTTAATATTTTATAATGGCGCCTGAGGGACAGGCCTGGTAACAACTTCCGCATCCTTCACAACGTAATAGGTTAATCGTATACGTCTCCCCTTCGAGTATCGCACCGTGCGGGCAATTATCAAAGCAATAACCACAGGCTATGCAGTCACTTGTTATACGGAAAAACATCCTCTCCATCACCTTTCTCCCATCCCTGGCGAGCAATTAAAAGTTCTATTTTCCCGGGAGCACTTACCGTGCTCCTTAAGACCCTGTAAGGTCCCGAAATATCGCCACGCGGAGGAGAAGTAGATGTTATCGTAACATCCCACCCGTTTTCCTGTAAAACATTGAGGGCATCATCGAGTAGGAAACCAAGAATGTCCGGTGCCTGTTTCATTATTTAAATCTCCATAATTTCCTTTTCTTTAGCATCCAAAAGTTGATCTATTTCCTTGATGTACTTGTCGGTGAGCTTCTGCACCTCGTCCTGGTAACGCCGCAGTTCGTCTTCCGTAATGTTTCCTTCCTTTTGTTGAGTTTTCAACTGGTCGTTGGCATCGCGCCGTATGTTACGAATGGCAACGCGGCCTTCTTCAGCCCTTTTCTTGATGACTTTAACCAGTTCCTGTCTCCTCTCCTGGGTTAACTG
Source organism: Peptococcaceae bacterium (assembly GCA_017656185.1). Lineage (GTDB taxonomy): Bacteria > Bacillota > Desulfotomaculia > Desulfotomaculales > JACDOK01 > JACDOK01. The sequence goes on from JACDOK010000001.1 coordinate 15,883, forward strand.
CGGAATGGTCAGTCGAATAACATTACCGTCATTGGCAGGTGTAATACCGAGGTCTGATTTTTGGATCGCCTTTTCAATATCATTAATAGATCCTTTGTCCCAGGGTTGGATCAACAAAAGCCTCGGCTCCGGTACTGAAATCGTCGCCAACTGGTTTATCGGAGTAGGAACACCGTAGTAATCCACCGTAATCTTGTCCAGCAAAGCAGGTGTAGCCCTTCCGGCACGCAAGGAGTCAAATTCTTTTCTAACGGCGCTCACAGATTTTTTCATGCTTTGTTCTGCCGTATCAAGGATCTCCCGCAAGCTTCCTCACTCCCTATATATGTCCCAATTTGCTCTCCGAGAAGCGCTTTTTCAATATTGCCGGGTTCACTAATACTAAAAACTAGCAGCGGTAAACCGTTTTCCATACAAAGTGAAGCTGCTGTGGCATCCATAACACCCAATCCCTTATTCAGCATGTCAATATAGGTTAGGCGTTCAAACTTCCGGGCATTGGTGTTTTTCAGCGGGTCGGAATCATAAACACCGTCTACCCGCTTGGCCATCAGTATTGCTTCGGCTTCCATCTCCGCCGCCCTTAAAGCCGCGGTTGTATCGGTAGAAAAATACGGGTTACCGGTACCGGCACCAAAAATAACTACGCGCCCCTTCTCAAGGTGCCTCAAAGCACGGCGCCGTATATACGGCTCAGCAATGGCCCGCATTTCAATAGCCACCTGGACCCTTGTATCCACGCCGGCTTTTTCCAAGGCATCCTGAAGGGCAAGGGAATTGATCACGGTGGCCAGCATTCCCATATAATCAGCGGTGGCACGGTCCATACCTTTGGTGCTGCCTGCCACACCTCGCCATATGTTGCCTCCACCGACAACAATAGCCATCTGAACCCGAAACTTCTGCACCACTTCCTTAATTTGGGACGCAATAAAACTAACAACTTCCGGGTCGATACCATATCCTTTGGAACCAGCCAGAGCCTCGCCACTTAGCTTTAAAATAACCCTACGATATTTAGGTGCAATCATCCGGGCCCTCCGTTAATAGACATTTCTTCAAACGGGATAAAATTCCTCTAATTGCCTATCCCGTTGTTTCTCCTACCTCGAACCGTACAAAACGTTTTACGACCATATTTTCTCCCAGCTTGGCTATCATTTCGTTTACAACATCACGCACCGCTTTATCAGGGTCTTTGATAAACGGCTGTTCTAACAGGCATACGTCTTTGTAGAACTTCTCAAGGCGCCCCTCCACCATCTTCTCAATAATCTTTTCGGGCTTACCTTCGTTCAAGGCCTGGGCCCTGAGGATGGACTTTTCCTTTTCCACTACTTCAGCAGGTACTTCCTCCCGCGAAACGTATTCGGGACTCGCGGCGGCCACCTGCATCGCCAAATCTCTGACAAAGGCCTTAAACTCCGGAGTCTTGGCCACAAAATCCGTTTCACAATTAACTTCGATGAGAACACCAATTTTTCCATTGCTGTGAATGTAGCTGTCCACTATTCCTTCGGAAGCAGCCCGACCCGCCTTTTTGGCAGCCTTCGAAAGACCTTTTTCACGAAGGTAATCAATGGCTTTTTCTATGTCTCCGCCCGTTTCCTGCAGGGCCTTTTTACAGTCCATCATTCCGGCACCCGTTCTCTCTCGCAATTCCTTTACCAATTTAGCAGATATTTCCACGACATGCCCTCCTCTTTAACAGCCAAAATTTTCCGCACCTTATTACATTATATCCCAAATTTTTTATTGTTACACTGAACGGGATAGAAAAAGGCAGGGGCTTAGAGGCCCCTACCCGTTTTCGACTGCAAGTTCTTCTCCCTGCCGCCCTTCCAAGACGGCATCGGCTATCTTGGCAGTTAACAGCCTGACGGCGCGAATAGCATCATCATTGCCGGGAATGACGAAGTCTATCTCATCGGGGTCGCAGTTGGTATCAACAATTGCAATAATGGGAATACCAAGCTTGCGTGCTTCGGCCACGGCAATGCGTTCCTTCCGTGGATCGATGACGAAAAGCGCCGCCGGAAGCTTGTTCATATTCTTAATGCCGCCAAGGTATTTTTCGAGCTTGCCTTTCTCGCGCATCAGCCTGGCAATCTCTTTTTTTCCCAGCAAGTCCATCTTGCCGGACTCTTCCATCTGCTCCAGTTCTCTCAGTCTTTCAATACGGCGGCGTATCGTCTGGAAATTGGTCAACATCCCGCCCAGCCAGCGCTGGTTAACATAAAACATGCCGCACCTGTTGGCTTCCTCGTATACCGTTTGTTGGGCCTGTCTTTTGGTACCTACAAAAAGGATACTTTTACCTTCAGCCGCCAATTCCTTTACGTAGTTATAAGCAGTTTCCATCATACGTACCGTTTTTTGCAGGTCAATGATGTAGATACCGTTCCGGGCCGTAAAAATATAAGGGGCCATCTTGGGATTCCACCGGCGCGTCTGGTGGCCAAAATGCACCCCTGCTTCCAGCAACTGCTTCATTGATACTATCGCCACTTGTCCACCTCCTCCCGTTGGTTTTTCAGCCTCCGCCACCTTCATCTCCTTACCGAACCTCGCTGGGAGGCACCACGATAAAAATCCGGCGACGTGTGTAGTAATTTGCCAGGGTGTATTTTAACACAGGCAACCAGTAACAGGCAAGCAAAAACTTGAAGTCCACCCGCTAACGGTTGAGGGCGGCCAGTTCATCCAGCAAACGATCGTTAAGGACTTTAATATAAGTACCCTTCATCCCCAGGGATTTTGACTCAATGACACCGGCACTTTCAAATTTACGCAACGCATTGACGATGACAGAACGTGTTATGCCTACCCGGTCGGCGATCTTGCTGGCCACCAGCAGGCCTTCGTCACCATCCAGTTCTTCGAAAATATGCCGTATAGCATCAAGTTCGGAGTAAGACAGAGTTCCTATCGCTACCTGCACGGCAGCACGTTTACGCGCTTCCTCTTCCATTCTGTCGGCCTGCGCCCGCAGGATCTCCAAGCCGACCACGGTAGCACCGTACTCAGCAAGAATAAGATCTTCCTCGGTGAATTGCAGGTTAAACTTAGCCAGAACCAGAGTGCCCAAACGTTTACCTGCTCCTATAATCGGTACCACCGTAGACACCTTATTATGATAATGGCATTTTCTTTCGTCAAAAACACAGGCGTTGGCCGTTTGACAGAAATTAGCATTCGTAGTTGATATGCTTAAGAGCCACTCATTATAGGCCTTGGGGAAGCCCGTTTCTTTTACTATCCGTTCCACAACTTCGCATTCGAAGCCTTCCATAAAGTGGGCCCCCAGTATGCGCCCGTTAACATCAACAATGTAAGTATTGGACTCCAGATTATGGCACAGTACTTTGGCCACTTCACCAAAATCCACCGGGTAACCGGCGGACTTTTGTAATAGTTGGTTAATGGAACGTGTTTTTTCTAAAAGACTGCTCAATTTATCCCTTCTTTCGGCACTTCAATTACAGGATATACCGGCTTAAATCGTCGTCCTTAACAATATCACCCAGCCGCTCGCGAACATATTGCTCGTCAATAATAACTTTTTGCCCTTTTAAATCGGGAGCATCAAACGATAAATCCTCTAGTAACTTCTCAAGTACGGTTTGAAGCCTTCTTGCGCCTATATTCTCCGTTTGTTCATTAACAGTATAAGCGATTTTCGCTATTTCGACAAGAGAATTTTTTGAAAATTCCACCACTAACCCTTCTGTCCTTAAAAGTTCAGTGTACTGCCTGATCAAGGCATTCTGCGGTTCGGTCAATATCTTCAAAAAATCATCTTGCGTAAGATTATGCAGTTCCACACGAATAGGGAACCGCCCCTGCAACTCGGGCATTAAATCTGAAGGTTTGGCGGTATGGAAAGCACCGGCAGCAATAAAAAGAATGTGGTCAGTCTTTACCGGCCCATATTTCGTCATTACGGTCGACCCTTCTACAATGGGCAGAATGTCACGCTGCACACCGCCCCGTGATACATCTGCTCTACCACCCGTTTCACGCCCGGCTATCTTATCAATTTCATCCAAAAAAATAATCCCTGATTCTTCGGCGCGTCGAATGCCTTCGGTAGTTACTTCGTCCATATCAATTAATTTCTGGGCTTCCTGCTGCATTAATATTTTGCGTCCTTCTGACACGGTAACTTTACGCCTTTTTTTCTTCTTGGGAAACAGGTTTCCCAGCATATCCTGCAGGTTTATTCCTAACTCCTCCGTACCCTGGGGTGTAAAAACCTCAAACATCGGTAAGCGGTCTTCCACTTCCACCTCAATATACTCGTTCTCCAACTCGCCACGTTCCAACTTCCGCCGTAAGGTGTCACGCTCGAATTGAACTCTTTGGGCACGCTGTTTTTCAAGATTATCGGCCTGCTGTTGCTGCTGGCCGGCGCCGAACAGCATTTCAAGCGGATTGCGCGGCGCATTTTCTTTTCGCGGCATCGGTGCCAAAAGCTCAATAATCCGTTCATTGGCCAAACGAGTAGCCGTGGCTTCCACCTCGGCCATCTTCTCCTGGTTGACCATCCTGATAGATGTCTCTACCAAGTCGCGCACCATACTTTCCACATCGCGTCCTACATACCCGACTTCGGTAAACTTAGTGGCTTCTACCTTGATAAAAGGAGCATTGACCAATTTGGCCAGGCGGCGGGCAATTTCGGTTTTACCTACTCCGGTAGGACCGATCATAAGAATGTTCTTCGGCAAAATTTCCTCACGGAGCCCAGGGTCAAGCAGGCTCCGGCGGTAACGGTTACGCAAAGCGATGGCCACCGCTTTTTTGGCTTTCTGCTGCCCGATAATATACTTATCAAGTTCATTGACGATTTCACGGGGAGTTAAGTCCAAGGCAAATCGCTCCCTTCGGTATGATCCGTCCAGCACTCAGAGCTGATAGTCAAAGATACCAGAGCTAAGTAACTATTTGCAATAAACTACACTTTGAAATCTTCTGCCGCCCGCTGAGTGCTGGGCTGTGATACGGGCCTTCGGCCCTGAGATACGCTCGCTGCGCTCGCTGTATTACAATACCTCTACCGTAATATTGTGATTAGTATACACACAAATCTCGGCGGCAATTTCCAGGGACTGCCGGGCAATTTCAACCGCCGGCAGCTCCGTATGGCGCATTAAGGCACGGGCGGCCGCCAGCGCAAAAGAGCCCCCGGAGCCTACCGCCATAATGCCGTCGTCAGGTTCGATAACTTCACCGCCCCCGGAAATCAAAAGCATATTCTCTTTATCGGCGACCAGTAAAAGGGCCTCCAGCTTGCGCAACACTTTATCGGTACGCCATTCCTTTGCCAGCTGCACGGCGGCCCGGGGTAAATTGCCCTGGCATTCCTCCAACCGGCCTTCAAACCGCTCGAACAGCGCAAATGCATCGGCAACGCTCCCGGCAAAACCTGCTAAAACCTTCCCTTTATACAACCTGCGTACCTTGTTGGCCCGGTGTTTAATCACCGTTTGCTGCCCCAGGCCCACCTGGCCGTCACCCGCCATAGCCACCTGGTCGCCCCGTTTCACGGCCACGATTGTTGTACCATGGAAAGCAGAACCCTGTTCCAAGCACTTTACCCCCTGGGATGAGCTTTACGATACTGTTCAATTAAATGGTCGGTCGTCACACGCGTATAAACCTGAGTAGTCGATAAACGGGAATGTCCCAGCAGTTCCTGCACCGTTCGCAGGTCGGCACCCGCTTCCAACATATGCGTAGCAAAACAGTGCCGCAAAGAATGGGGACTGATATTGGCGTCCAGTGCCGCCTGTTCCAGGCGCCGGTCGAGCATCTTACGGACGCCCCGGGCACTTAATCTTGTACCCTGGTAATTGAGAAATACAGCCTCACCGCTGCGGTTGTTGGCCAGAACCGGTCTCCCTTGTTCTATATAGCTCTTTAAGGCCTTTACGGCCAGACTGCCCAAGGGCAGTAAACGCTCTTTGTTTCCTTTGCCCCAAACACGCAGCATTTTGCCACCAAGATCGATATGTTTCAAGTCCAGCCCCACCAGTTCTGATATGCGCAACCCCGCAGCGTATATCGTTTCCAATATCGCACGGTCGCGCAGCCCCAGCGGGCTTTCGTCCTTCAATTCCAGTAATTTAGCCACTTCATCAGGATATAACAACTGCGGCAGGTAACGCGGCAGTTTAGGCCCTTTAATACGTGCCAAAGGATTATTGTCAACGATTTGTTGCCGGACCAAGAAGTTATAAAAGGCCCGCCAAGCCGAAAGCTTCCGGTTAATAGTAGTACGCTTCAGCCCTCCGTCGGTCAATTGAGCCAAATAACGCCGAAAAAGGGACGCGGTTATCTGCTGAGGCGTTATCTGGTCATCCTTTATGCCCAGTTCGGCAGCAAAAAAGTCAATACCGTCAAATATATCGTTCTGGTAAGCCATGAGAGTATTTTTCGACGCGCCGCGCTCCCCTTCCAGGTACATTAAAAAGTTATCAAGGTGATGATACACTATCCTTCACCTACTTCCCGCCACCATTGTTGTAGCGTCGCTAGGGCCCTCTGCGCATATTTTTCGTAACGCATCCTTTTATTCCGAACGCGCTTTGGCAGCGGAGGGAAAAGCCCAAAATTGACGTTCATAGGCTGAAAATGACGCGGGTCAGCCGTCGTAATGTATCGCATCAAGGCACCGTGTGCCGTTTCGGGAGGAAATACCAGTGTTTCACGCCCGGCACTCCAACGGGCCGCATTGACACCCGCTACCAACCCGGCGGCGGCTGATTCAACATATCCTTCAACACCGCATATTTGTCCCGCAAAAAAAAGCCCTTTTCGCCGGCGCGACATGAGAGTGGCTTCCAGTAAGGCGGGTGCGTTCAGATAGGTATTGCGATGCATTACGCCGTAGCGCACAAACTCGGCATTCTCCAAACCCGGTATCATGCGAAAAACCCTCTTCTGTTCACCCCATTTGAGATGGGTCTGAAATCCCACCAAATTGAAAAGCGTGCCTTCTTGATTGTCCTGGCGGAGCTGCACAACGGCATAGGGGCATTTTCCGGTACGCGGGTCCTCCAGACCTACAGGCTTTAAAGGACCATAACGGAGTGTGTCCGGCCCCCGCCTAGCCAAAATCTCAATCGGCATACAGCCCTCAAAAAAAATATCCTTTTCAAATTCATGACAGGGTGCGGTTTCGGCATTAACGAGCGCCTGCCAGAAAGATTCATAGGTTTCCTGATCCATCGGGCAGTTCAGGTAGGCAGGCTCACCCTTGCCATAACGTGAAGAGCGGTAGACCTTTGTCTGGTCAATTGACTCGAGGGTAACAATAGGGGCGACGGCATCAAAAAAATACAGGTATTCCTCGCCGGTGAACTCGCGAATGCTCTCCGCCAAAGACCCCGCCGTTAACGGGCCCGTAGCCAAAATCACCACATCATCCTCAGGTATCGCCCGCACCTCTTCGCGATGAACTTTGATTAAGGGATGTTCTTCCAACATCTCCGTAACGGTCGCCGCAAACCTCTCACGATCCACGGCCAAGGCACCGCCAGCGGGTATCCTGGTCGCGTCAGCACACCGCATGATAAGGGAATCAAGACACCGCATCTCTTCCTTTAAAAGACCTACCGCATTCGTAAGCGCCGCGGCACGTAACGAGTTCGAACAAACCAATTCGGCAAAATATCCGGAATGGTGCGCCGGCGTTTGCTTACCCGGGCGCATTTCATAAAGGGTAACAGGAATGTTTCTCTTCGCTACCTGCCATGCAGCCTCGGAACCGGCCAAACCGGCTCCGACGACAACCACTTCACGCGTCATGTCTTACCCTCCGTTCGGTACCTTTTCCGAATAAGTACAATCAGGATTAGCACAATAAAAAGTCTTGTTTTTCTTAGTTGTTTTTTGCACCAGGAAGGTACCGCACTCCGGGCATTGCTCTTTTACCGGCTCCCCCCAACTGGTAAAGTCGCAGTTGGGGTACCCGGCACACCCGTAAAAAACCCGGCCTTTTTTACTGCGACGGCGTACAATGGCTTTACCGCATTTGGGGCACTTAAAACCGGTGTCTTCCAACAGGGGGCGGGCATTGCGGCATTCGGGAAACCCGGGACAGGCTAAAAAACGTCCGTAGCGTCCCATCTTAATAACCATATTCCGCCCGCACTTTTCGCACACCTCATCAGTAACTTCCTTATCGGCTACTTTAACACGTCCGATCTCATCTTCCGCTTTAGCAACCTCAACCTTGAACTGCTTGTAGAACCGTTCCAAAATCTCTACCCAGTCGAGGTCACCTTCTTCAATTTTATCCAGTTCTTCTTCCATTTCGGCGGTGAACTCGGGGTTAATAATATCGGGAAAATACTCTTTCAACAGTTCAATCACTACCATGCCAAGTTCTGTCGGATGCAGGTTCTTACCCCTGCGTATCACATAGCCCCGACGCTGAATGGTATCCACCACCGGGGCATAAGTACTGGGACGCCCAACACCGAGCTCCTCGAGAGTGCGTACCAGCGTAGCTTCGGAATAACGCGGCGGTGGTTGCGTAAAATGCTGCTTGGGCGTACGTCTTAAAGCACGGACAAGCTCACCTTCCGCGAGTTCCGGCAGTATCGCGAACTCGTCTCGCTTCTCATCCAAGTCCTCATAGACCTGCAAGAACCCGGGAAAAGTAATAATGGACCCGGTAGCACGAAAGGTATACCGGCCGGCCACAATGTCGACGCGTGTGGTATCAATGACGGCAAATGCCATCTGGCTCGCTACAAACCGCGACCAAATGAGGCTATAAAGTTTGTACTGATCCGGCGTTAGGTACTCCTTTATTTGGTCGGGATGCCGCTTTACCGAAGTAGGCCGAATGGCCTCGTGCGCATCCTGTACTTTACCTTTAACATTATACTGCCTCTTTTCAGAAGGCAAAAACTCTTCGCCAAAATACTCTTTTATGAAGGCGCGGGCCTCGTCCTGGGCCGCAGCCGCCACCCGCGTTGAATCCGTACGAATATAAGTAACCAAACCGGTAGGGCCTTCTCTGCCCAGGCTGAGCCCTTCATATAATTGTTGCGCCACGGCCATGGTCCTGCGCGCCGTAAAGTTCAGGCGCTTATTGGCCTCTTGCTGCAAAGTACTGGTAGTGAAAGGAGGTGCGGGGTGCCGTTTCTTTTTATTACGCTCGACATCGCGTACCACATAGGTAGCACCTTTGAGGTCAGCAAGTATCTGCTGCATGCTCGTTTCGTCCGGAACGGTGCGCTTTTCACCGTCAATCTTATGCAACTTGGCACGGAACTTTTCTTCCTTGGCGTTGGCGAAATCGATGGTCAAGCTCCAGTATTCTTCGGGTTCAAAGTTTTCAATTTCTTTTTCCCGCTCGGTGATAAGATAAACGGCAACAGACTGGACCCGGCCGGCGCTTAAGCCCTTTTTTACTTTACGCCACAACAGCGGGCTGAGGTTATAACCGACGATGCGGTCAAGAATGCGGCGGGCCTGCTGCGCATTTACCCTGTTTTTGTCTATGATACGGGGATGTTTTAAAGCACTGATCACCGCCTGCTTGGTAATCTCATTAAACTCAATACGGCACGGCGCATCGGGATCGATCTTCAAGAGCTGCTGCAGGTGCCATGCAATCGCTTCGCCCTCACGGTCAGGGTCGGAAGCCAGCAGTACGTGGTCGGCCTTTTTGGCTGCCGCGCGCATTTCCTTTATCGTCTCACCCTTACCTCGAATAGTAATATATTTGGGCTTAAACCCGTTATCAACATCAACCCCAAACTGGCTTTTGGGAAGATCCCGTACATGGCCCATCGAAGCCACGACACGGTACTTGCGTCCTAAGAACTTGTTCAATGTCTTTGCTTTAGCAGGGGATTCCACAATAACAACCGTCTTCGCCATTAATTCACCTCGTTGCCGTACTCTGTTTCCAAATATTAGTCTTCAAGCTGCAAACTACAGTATAACCCGCCCGGTAACCGGCGCACAAGTCCCTTTATTTCCATCACGGATAATGCCGCCGAAACCTGTTGGGAATTTAGCCCCAGGCGCGCGGTAATGGCATCCTTACTTAAAGGTTCCCATTGTAACATTTTTAATATCCTACGCTCATTGTCATCAAATACATTGGGCGACTGCACCACCATCCCTTTACGGGCTGGGAAAAGACTGGTCAGACCTATTTCTTCCAGCACATCGCCGACATTTTCTACCAGTTTAGCGCCCTGTTTAATTAACCTGTTGGGCCCCTTGGCAACCGGTATAGTTATATTGCCCGGAACGGCCATAACTTCCCGGCCCTGCTCCAACGCCAAAGATGCCGTAATCAAAGCGCCGGAACGTGCAGCCGCCTCTACCACAATGATACCCCGCGACAATCCACTAATAATTCTGTTGCGCAGGGGAAAGTGCCAGGGTTCCCCGGGTGATTCCGGAGGAAACTCTGTCAAAACTAAACCTGCAGCTGCAATTTCCTCCATCAGCTTAGTATTTTCTCTCGGATAGACATTGTCTAAACCCGTCCCTAACACGGCAATCGTACGCCCCCCGGCCGCCAGTGCTCCCTTATGAGCCGCCGTATCAATGCCCCGGGCCATACCACTGACCACCGTAACACCATTACGTGCTAAATCTCCGGCCAGCTTTTCCGCTACTGTTTTACCATAATAAGTCGCTTTCCGCGACCCCACTATTGCCACCGCAATATCGTCTCCGGCGCAAAAACTTCCTTTGTAAAACAGTACTACCGGGGGATCATAAATGTGTTTCAGCATTTGCGGATAAACGTCATCATCGTAACAAATAAAGTCTATACCTAAAGCCGCAAGCTTTTCCTGAGCCTCTTCCAGATTAATCCGGTCCCTTTGGGCTGCAATTTTATGAGCCTTTTTGGGCTTGATACCGGCAGTGATCATATCTTCAGCCGCTGCATGCCACGCAGTCTCCGGTGATCCAAAATGGTCAATAAGATCCAGCACCGCCCGTGCATCACCGGGCATGTAGCCCCATCCCAACCAGTATTTCCTGGACAATGGCAGTCGCTCCCTTAAAGATTTGCCACTTCTTTCGGGAATGGTACTCCCAATCCCTGCCTGTAATAGCTAATTAGTTCTTTATACTGGTCGGTAATGAAGGAATTGTGTTACAACTGTGTCACTACCGTATCACAGCCCAGCACTCAGTGGTGATAATTAAAGATAGGAGCGTTAAAACAATCGTTAAACCAAGCAGAACGAACATATGAACCCTCTATTGTTTACTGAGTGCTGGGCGTATCACACATCCATTTCTAACAAAGGCTTCAGATCATACCGCCGGTCAAAAAAACCTGCATAAAGGTCGCCTACCCGGTGCAGGCGGGAGAGCGTGGTTTTTATGGTAAAATCGCCGGGGCGCAGGGAGGCGTCGTTTACTTCTTCCCAGCTCAGGGGCATCGATACGGGCGCCCCGGGCAAAGGCCGGACACTGTAAGGAAAGGCCATCGTTTTGCCGCGCGTGTTTTGCAGGTAATCGACATAAACCTTACCTTTACGGTTTTCGATCTTCCTCTCCACCGTACCATAAGGGCAGACCTTAACAACAAACCCGGCGATAATTTTCAGGGCTTTCGTTACCTCGCTAAAGGTGTAAACCGGGCGGAGAGGAATAAAGATGTGTATACCGGTGGCACCGGATGTTTTGGGAAAACCGTCCAGGCCAAACTCGCGTAATGCGGCCCGCGCCAGAAGGGCCACCTCTCTGACTTTTTCAAATTCGGCCCCTTCGGCCGGGTCAAGATCCAACACGCCAATGTCGGGGTACGATATATGTTCCACCCTTGAAAGCCAGGCATGCATTTCTATGGCGGCCTGGTTGGCCAGCCAAACCAGCGTGGCAGCATCCCGGTACACGATATATCGTACTACTTTCTCAGCATCGCTGTGTTCAATGGCAACAGTGGCAATCCACTCCGGCGCATAGGCAGGACACTCCTTTTGATAAAAATTTTCTTTATCAATGCCGTTTGGGAACCTGTTCATTACGGCAGGCCGGTCCTTTAAATAAGCTAAAGCGTAAGGAGCAACCTTGTAATAATAATTAATAAGATCGGCCTTGGTAATTCCCTCCGCCCACAGCTTTTTGTCCAAATTTGATAATTCCACTACACGTCCATCTATATTAATTTTAGGCACCCGATACCATCTCCAAAATTTAACTCAAAGGTAGGTTGTACCGATCTGTAAAGAACAATACACCTCCCGGCAGAAAATTATGCGCCTCCAGCACTAAAGAAAGAATCATAAACTACCTTGGAACGGCAAAAAATATAGTGGGGTGATTATTCTTGGCAAAAAAGAAACCTAAAAAGCATGATCCCGCCGAACTTGAAAAATTAAAATGGGAAACGGCGCGCGAGCAGGGACTGGAAGATAAACTAAAAAATGGCGCTGAGATGAGTGTCCGGGAAGCCGGTAAAATCGGAGGCCAGATGGTCAAAAAACTCGCTCAGGCGGGGAAAAGGCGCTAACGATATCAATTTAAAAAAATATTTACAACTACGTATAATTTTTTGCTTCGCAGGGTAATGCAAGGTGCAACAATTTTTTACGATACAGAGCCTTAAGGGATTAAGGTTCCGTGGAAAAGTTGCACCTTGCTTTTTTTAGGATATTACCAGGGATGGGTACCTATTATAACCGGAATACCCGTTTTCTCTTCAATGGTTTTACTGATGGCTGTGAGATCAATAGGACACTTGGCGGTACCTACAGCCTTTTTGATACAACTACCCAGATGGATATAGTCTATCGGCCGGTCATAAGCCTTGGAAAGATCCACGATCAAACCCACCTTAGGCATGACCAACCCGGGGCAATCACCACAGTCGCCCATAGCCACAATGTCGATTTCTTCATTACTATAACGACCGAATTCTCCGGCCCTTTCCTTGATGGCCTTGAAACACTTCATGCATGAAACACACGTGACATCTTTGATCTTTTTGCATGACAGGATAACGATACGCGCCATACTAACTCCTCCCCAATAATCACTAAATTGATAGCATATTATCACGGTTTTTGAGGATGATACAACGGTCATATATGAGCTTTTAAGTCTAATCGCTGTTTTCTATCCTGTATATCTTTAATTTTCATAAGTATTTAACACTTGTCCAATAATTATCGGCAAACATTGCTGGCTGCAGGAGTACATTCCCGGGGGGCTTTATCGAAACGAAATCCCTTAAAACTGGGATGTCTGAGCAAACCATCTTCCGTAGTTTCGGTATATTCGACAGTGCATACCAGTACCGGTTCCACCCAGATAACGTTTTGACTCTCCGGGGAACGAAACCTTAACGGCATTTCCTTAATGGTAATCTGGTTCAGTAACTTTATCAGTTCCTTTTCCATATCAGATGTAAATCCCGTGCCGACACGTCCTTGATACACATAACCCTTTCCATCCCAAGCACATAACAAAAGCGACCCTAAAGTTCTGCGTCCCCGGCCCGGTTGGTAACCGCATATCACCAGGTCGGCCGAGCGCGAGGTACGGATCTTTTTCCAGTACGCGCTTCTTTTGCCGGGAAGGTAAGGGCTGCCGAGCTTCTTGGCCATGATGCCTTCCAAGCCCTTAGCAGCACAAGCATCGAAGAATGCTGTTCCATCACCGGTTATGAACTCTGATAGGCATAAATATGCATCCTTCCTCAATATGCCCGCCAAAAGCTCCTTGCGGTTTTCTATTTTTTCCCAGAGCACCGGCCGCCCCCGCCATAAAAGAATGTCAAATACCACATATACGGCCGGCATCTCCAAGCTGAGGCGCTCGATTTTAAACGCGTTCTGACTTTGGTTTCTCTTTTGGAGAGCGGCAAAACTTGGTTTACCTTTCTGCATAATCACAATTTCGCCATCCAGGATAGCGGGCCAGCCAACCACCATATCGTGCAGTTTTTGTAATTCCGGGAAGAGGGGGGAAAGATCCCGCAGGTTGCGCGATCTCAGGGTGGTTTTGGTCTTCTCCAGGTAGGCCAGGCACCGGTAACCGTCCCATTTAACTTCAAACAAGTAATCAGGGCTGTCAAAAGGTTCGGCCCGGCAGGCCAGCATGGGGCGCCAGAGCGGCAGGTTCATGATCCCGTACGGCGCCGTTTCTGTTCGGTTTTGGCTTCCCGGCGTTCTTTCTTGGCCAGTTCAATGCTCGATCTTAAAGCCTCTATCAGGTCCACCACATTCTCAGCGTCTCTGGCGGGCGGTTTCACGGCGGCTTCTCCCGCCACCTTAGCCCTGATTACGTCCAGTAGCGCTTCACGTCGCTCGTCCGTATATTTTTCGGGTTTGAATTCGGCAGAGAGATTATTTATGAGACTTAAGGCCATCTTTTTCTCATTTTCGTGCACTTTCACCCGGTAATTTAATTCCGGCAGGGCTTTGGGGGAACGCACCTCATCCGGATACAGCATGGTGTTCATTACCAAAACATCGTTATATACTCTTACGGCGGACAGCGTTTCTTTACTCCTTATTACAACACGCGCGATCCCCACCTTTTCGCTTTCAGCCATCGCCTGCCGCAAGAGTTCATAAACTTTCTCGCCACCTTCCGCCGGCGTCAAATAGTATGGTTTAATGAAATAAATCGGGTCAATTTCGTGAAGATCAACAAAATCTATAAGCGCAATATTTTTGCCACCTTCGGGCACCGCCGCTTCCAGGTCTTCCTCGCTTAATACAACATACCGGCCTTTTTCATATTCATAACCGCGTACAATTTCTTCAGGTGGTACCTCCTCTTCACAGTAGGGACAAAAGCGCCGGTATCTGATCGGAGTATGGCACTCCTTATGGAGAAGGTTAAACTTAACATCTTTTTTGTCCGTAGCCGTATAAAGCTTGACCGGAATATATACGAGCCCGAAGGTCATAGCCCCTTTCCAAAGCGGCCGCATGGCAAAACCCCCAGTCCAATAGAATATCCAATGGAATATACAATTGCCTTGATCATGCTTACTACCTCGAAAACACCAGTTTATGGCAACTCTCTAAGCCCCTTTCTACTCACTTAGTTTTAACATGAACCGCCCTTGTTATTTCTCAAAAAGAAACCGGGGATATCCCCGGCTTAGACGTCAACGTGCACTTAAGGTTCCATGCCGCGCCCGTCTCCTTTTACTTCACGTGATACCCAGTAGTTTTCGCATACCTCCCACTGCCTTAAGCCCTTAATCCTCCGGCCCCCTTTGACCCTTAGCATTTTACGGGGCCAAACACGCGGCATAATACATCCCCCTTTACGGTTGATGGACCTTAACAAAACGCCTGCTGACTCTTTCCCCTTGATACGAAAACAGGGTCACTTTTTCATCCACAACTGTCTCAAGGTGCACCGGGCGCCCCCACAATTTGTACACGAACGGTAGGGTGTTCTCCAAATAGTCTATATCCAACTCTGCACCTTCATACGCGTGGCGGAGATATAATTCGCCCCGGTTATTAAAATTTCCGTCCTCCATATAAATTACCGGGTGACCGCAGTTGACGAGGTTGTTAACGATCGTATCCCGCACGTTCTGCCAACTGCGGTCCAAAACCCGCCATTCTTGACCGATATTAGCATATACGTAAAGATCAAGTTCTTGAACCAAGTCCTCATTCAAATAATTCCGTATCAATGACAAATCATTGGTATATGAACGCAGCTCAAACAAGGCTTCCCGGCCGTAGCGTTTTTCGATATCCTGCCAAATTCGCAGTCCGACAAGGTAGGGATTAAGCTGCCACCGTGAAGGCTGCAGCAGCCCGGCATGCATTTTAGCAAATTCCACAACCTCCTTTTCTGACAGATCCAAACTGCGTATTATACGTAAGTGCCAGAAAGTAGCCCAACCCTCATTGGTTATTTTCGTTTCCATCAGCGGCCAAAAATACAGCATTTCATCTCTGATGATACCGATAATATCGCGCTGCCAATCTTCCAGGTAGTGCGCATGGTGCATGATGTAAAGCAGTAAGTCTTTTTGCGGGCCAGCAGGCGGCGGCTTTCCTGTGGTTGTGTTTTTTACAAGCCGGTGCGGGTCTATATGCTCCTTAATGGATAACACGGCATCTAAGAACGCTTCCACTTCATCCCGCCCGTAGCGGGACTCATACTCCCGGATACGAACCGCTGAAGCTTCCATATCGCTCAATTTGTCAGGCGGAGTCAGCGCAAAATACGCGTTATTTTTGAAGAAATCGCAGTGTGCCAGAACGTGAGCTACGACCAACTTGTTTTCCACGAGGGTATTATCCTGCAGCAAAAAGGCATAGCAGGGATCAGAATTAATCACCAGTTCGTAGATACGGCTCAGGTTATAATCATACTCTTTCTTTATTCTTTGGAAAGCTTTTCCGAAACTCCAATGTGAAAAACGTGTTGGCATCCCGCAGGCCCCAAAAGTGTACAAGATTTCCGCCGGGCATATTTCAAACCGCATTTCATAAAAATCCAGACCCAGTTCCTCAGCCTTGGCCATAATTTCATCAATTACCTTTTCCAAAAAACATGTTTCCGTCATACCGTCACCCCGGCCAACCCTTAATATACTTAATGAAACCTATGCACCGGTAGTTCGTCCGAATTCATTCATAAAAAGTACAAAAAACCCGTATCCACCAAAAACGGGATACGGGTTGGAGGCCTTTCGCCTAGAATTTTACGACTCAACATTAACCGGCACCGGCGGCTGCCCTGGCTTGCTCGGTAAGCGGCTCTATCGCTGTTATGATTTCCTTTCTTAATCCCGGGTATTTGGCTAACCACGTCCGGCGTTCTGCACGCAGCTTGTTTGTTAATTCCCGATATTCCTCAGCTGAATAGTAACGGCGTGGATTATAAGGAGTTATGTCAATACCGGGAACATCAACAGGAACCAGGTATCCCCACTCAGGATCACGATGCCACTTAATGGTGCCGCGTGCCATTTGTTCCATTATGGTAGTTGACACCTTGATGGTAATATCGATACCCGGTTTCCCGGGGCGGGTACCTATCGACCCTGTATTCAAAAGGTAGCACTCAATATCAGGATTGGCCCTCAAGATATCCAGGAGCCGGTTTCCTTCGTCCCATTCAGGTCCTATAATAAAAGGATTGGTCCCTACCTGCCGCTTCGGCTGACCGGCCCTGGTGGGATCCCCTGCTGAAGTTTCAATAGACTCGCCCAGCATGAAGAAGGCGGCAGCTTGCTCAGGAGACAGTTTTGCCACTACAGGTACAATATCGTTACGGCGTGTAATAAAAACAATCCGGTCGGCCTTGGTAAGATCGATGTTTCCATCAGTTCCTTCTACTTCTCCCCTGAGAATAACACCGCGCCCGTTTGACGTTAACTCATCATTATCAAATTGCACCGTGCCGTCGTCAAGAACCATAATATTTTCAAAAATGGCCCGCGGTGAAGTAGCGGCATGGTAAAGTACAGTTTGAGACTCATCCAGTCCCTCGGTCTTAATGTAAAAACCGTTCTCGGTCCCGTAACAAAAACCCCGCTCGTTCATCATCACTACATCGTCCTGCCGGATACCCACGCCTTCCGGGTCCTTGAGCCCGTGATCATGCATTGTAAGCGTGGTTTTGCCGGTGCCGCTTAAGCCGAATAGGATAAACCCTACCTCATTAATCACGCCATCCTTGTTCTGCACACGTAAGACCTTACTACCGGCGTGAAAGCCCAGCCACCCATGCTTTTTGGCTACGTACATCGCCTTACGTAAAAAAGACTTCTTACACTCACCAAAATAGTCAGTTCCTAAAATATAGGTGACACCCGCCTCAGGGTGACAGAAAATGATACGTTCCGGCCATTCGGGCACATATATGCTTACCAAGTCCGGTTCGCCGTCCTTGTTTTTGGGTGGGAAAAGCATGGTATGCCATTGATAGGGAATACGTGCATACTTTTTGGTAATATACAAACGGCAGTGGAGACTGAAGTCATCATGGAGCCCCATTTGGCGGTCCAACCTGATAACTTCTTGATCCTGTAAATAACGATGAACCTCATCAGCAAGCGCAGCAGCCTTTTCCGGTTCCATACCCTGCTGGTCCACACCCAGCGTAACACCGTCTTTGACAATATAGGTAAATTTGGCACTGCGGCTGCGAATTCTCGTAACGTAACTTGCACTGCCAAACTCCGTCGTCTTCTCTTCGTGACGTGCCATTGCTCTTAATTCTTCCGAAGAAGGATTGTCGATAATAACCCGTGCTTCAACGGGGCGGCGGAAGGGATGCATAGTTTGGGCTCCTTTCTGTTTTTCATAAGTTAGTTAGCTTTTGTATACACATATACAGTATATATTAAGCACATAATACCAAAAAGGTGCACTTTATACAACAATAACTTACCGTTTTTGCGATACTATTTGATCATAATAAAACGTTGTCAGAGTCCAATAATACAACCTGTAAAAATTTGACTCCTACAGAACAAAAAGCATCCTAGGAGGCTTTAACCGAAAAATTTTTTTAGTGCATCATAAACCTCGCCCTTTTCGCGAATGACCACGGTTATGAATCTTTTATCGGAGATGCTGTTCAGAGTGGTCCTCAGCGTGCTCGTATAATAATAAGGCCCTTCGATTTCCCCGTAACCCACCAGACTGCATCGTGACACAAGCTTTCTCACAAGTTCAAGGCATAGCTCGTTATCAGAAGAAAGGTTATCACCATCCGAAAAATGGAAAGCATAAATATTATGGTCCGCCGGAGGATAACGTTCATCAATAATTTCCAGTGCCTTGCGATAAACCGATGAACACCGCGTACCACCACTTTCTCCTTTGGTAAAAAACTCATCCTCGTTGGTTTCTTTGGCCTCCGTGTGATGGGCCAGGTACACTATTTCCACGTTACGATACTTCGTACGTAAAAAGCGCTGCACCCAGAAGAAAAAACTCCGCGCAATGTATTTTTCAAATGGCCCCATACTCCCGGAGGTGTCCATCATAGCCAGTATTACGGCACTCGTATCAGGACGGTGAACGACGTCCCAGGTCCTGTAGCGCAGATCTTCCGGAGTCAAGTTGTAAAAACCCGGGTGACCCCGCAAAGCGTTCTTTTTTAACACTTCTAAAATTGTACGCCGCCAATCAAGATTGCACACTAAACCTTTTTTACGAATATCCTTGAAATCTATACCATCCGCAACCATCTGCCGCTTCTTTTTTGTTTCAAAATTAGGAAGCCGCAGGTCCTCAAACAGAATATCCTCTAATTCTTCGATAGTAATATCGGTTTCGTAATAATCTATGCCCGGCTCGCGGCCTGCTCCCTTACCAAAACCCTTATCACCCCACTGGTGTTTATACCCTATCAATTCTCCCACTTCGGTGTTGCCTTCTCCCTGTCCTACTTGTCTTTTTTTATGATAATTAAAGCGAAAACAATACTGTTTAATTGATCGAATAGGTACCTTTATAGTCTTTTGTCCGTCCGACATCACAATGCTTTCTTCCGTGATAATGCTGGACAGGTTCTTTTGAATGGCCTCCCTCACTTTTTCCCGGTGTCTCTGCCGGTCTAAATGTCCTTTGCGATGCAGGGACCAATCCTCACGGCTTATTGTAAAGCGAGGCACGGTTATCCCTCCACCTTTATCTCAGCGGCTCAACAGACTGCCTACATACCGCAAAAGTTCGGTGGCACAAACCGGGCAGTAACCGTAATCTTTTACCAGACGGGCAGTCACTTCGCGGATATTCTTCAGCTGTAAGTCGTCCGGTATCCGAGCGGAAGTGGTTAGTTTTAGTACATCTCTAAGATCTGCAAACAGTTTCCTCTCAATAGCCTCGCGAAGCCGCTCATGACACTTATAATCAAAGCGTTTGCCCTGGCGGGCATAAGCGGATAATCTTATGAGAATTTCCTCTCTAAAACTGGCCTTGGCATTCTCCGACACTCCAACCTGTTCCTCAATAGCACGCATTAATCTTTCGTCGGGCTCCAATTCCTGACCCGTAATGGGATCCTTAACTCTATGCCCGTTGCAAAAGGCCTCCACATTATCCAAATAGTTATCAAACAGCGTTTTGGCTGATTCTTCATAAGAATAGATCAGGACCTTCTGCACCTCTTTTTTGGTAATTTCGTCAAACTCCCTGCGTGCAATATCCAAATAGTTTAGGTAACGCTCCTTGGTATCCTTGGTTATGGAGGAATGCTGGTCGAGCCCATCTCTTAAAGCCCTTAAGACATCGAGAGCAGTAATGCATTGCGACTCGGCCTGTACCAGGGCCGCTGAAAGACGGTTAACAACGTAACGGGGATCCACGCCGTCCATCCCTTCATCGGGGTGTTCATCTCTTAATCCCCTGACATCTTTCTGGCAAAAACCTTCCACGTCTTCCCCGTTATAAAGTTTCATCTTTTTGACGATATCCATACCCTGTTTCTTTGATTCCCTCAACCTGGAAAGAACGGCAAACATTGCGGCCGCCCGCAGAGCGTGAGGTGCAATATGAACGTTTTTCAAGTCGCTCTGTTTAATTAGTTTCTCGTATATTTTAATTTCATCGGAAACTCGGAGGTTATAGGGGATCTTTAAAACGATCATCCGGGAGGCCAGGGCTTCATTTTTTTTATTACTGATAAAACTTATATATTCCGACTCGTTAGTGTGGGCTACAATCATTTCATCGGCGTAAATCAAGGCAAACCTCCCTGCCTTGAAGTTGCCTTCCTGCGACAAGCTTAACAGGTGCCAGAGAAATTTTTCATCACACTTGAGCATTTCCTGAAATTCCATTATACCTCTATTGGCGATATTAAGCTCACCGTCAAAGCGGTAGGCGCGGGGATCCGATTCCGTCCCGTATTCGGTAATGGTAGAAAAGTCTATACTGCCGGTAAGCTCAGCAATATCCTGTGACTTCGGGTCGGACGGTGAAAACGTTCCGATGCCGATACGATCGGCTTCCGATAAAAAGATACGTTCTACAGGAACTTCCTCAATATTGCCATTAAATTCTGTCTCCACGCGCATACGGCAATAGGGACAGAGGTCACCCTCCACACGTACTCTGAACTCCTTTTCAAAATCGGCACGCAAATCGTGAGGAATCAAATGCAACGGCTCTTCATGCATCGGACATCCTTTTATGGCATAAAGCGCTCCCTCATCGGTACGACTGTATCTCTCCAGACCTCTTTTCAGTAAGTTGACTAGGGTTGACTTGCCGCCACTTACCGGCCCTACGAGCAGGAGAATACGTTTGCGCACGTCCAAGCGCATCGCCGCGGGGTGCAAATACTCATCCACCAGCCTTGACAAGGTTCGGTCGAGCCCGAACAGTTCCTCACTGAAAAAGTGATATCTTTTACCATCCGGACCTTTTTCAACGCCGGCAGCCTCGATCATATGATAGATCCTGGCATGGGCCAACCGGGAAATATGCGGTTTTTCACGTACAAGCTGCAAGTAATCGCTAAACTTACCCTCCCAGACCTTACTGCGCTTGACCTTGCGGTAATCATCCATCAATTCAAAGAATTTCAAAACGTCACCTCCCTCCCCCGGCGGTACGGCGCAATCCTCTTCTAACTATATGCCTTTAACCTTTGAAAAAGAAGGCGGAAAACGGCCCTGATACGTGCGCGCAAAGCGCGCGCTGTGATACGGGCCTAATGGCCCTGTGATACGTTCGCTCCGCTCACTGAGATACGCTCACTTCGTTATGCTGTCATTTGTTCGCTTTGCTTGTTGTCATTCGTTCCCCAGCATTCAGTTGGGTGTACATCTCGGGCTTGCCTAAGTGCTGGGCTGTGACACAGTAGTAACACAGTGGTGACACAATAGTGATACGATAGGATTGTTTGGGGTATTCCTTACGGGTCTAGGCGGGCACTAAGCAAGTTATGGATATTGGGAAGTAGGAGTGGTAATGAAAGATAATAGGCAAAATGAAACGGCCCAGCACTCAGGGCTGATAATGGGAACACGTAGAAATAACTAGGTAACCAAACAAACAATAAATGAGACCTTTCAAGCCCGTGTCGTTCACTGAGTGCTGGGCGGCCTTAAAATTAGTTTTTCAACGGTATAACCATATAGTGTTTTTCTTCTTCTAAGACCTTTTCCAACTCGGACTCGGAAACAAAACGATACTGCACGTCATCGCCTTCCGGCCAGGTAATCAGGTAATCCATCCCTGTTCCCCTCCCCCGGCACATTGTATTACGGTATACAACATACTTTGTTCGATTCTACCAGACCCACCCGGGGAAAGCAATAGAAAAAATTTATTCCATAATTCCCATTCGCGTTAACATCACCCGGCCGGCTTCCTCTTCCAGGCGATCATCGAGCGGGGACAAGAAATGATCCCAGCCGCGGCGTTTAAGAGCCAGTTTTAAAAAGTAGTCGGTAAGCTGTGGGTTTTTAGGCAGCAGCGGGCCGTGAAGATAAGAGCATATAACATTGCGATAACGGGCACCCTCAAAACCATCCTGGCCATTATTCCCAAAACCAACCAGAACCTTGCCAAAAGGTTTGACCCCGTCACCCAAAAAGGTCTGACCCCCGTGATTTTCGAAACCAGTAACCTTCACCGGATGTCCATCAATTTTGATCTTAACAGCAATATTACCAATCAAACGTTTAACCCCGGCCTGGGTATAAAAATCCAGCAACCCGAGACCGGGTATCACACGTCCTCTCAAAGTGCGGTAGTATTTACCCAGTAACTGGTATCCCCCGCATATGGCGAGGATCGGGACCCCCGCCTCAATGGCTGACCACAGGTTATCCTTCTTACGATCCAGGTCGGCGGCAATCAGATCTTGTTCGCGATCAGATCCGCCCCCCAAAAAAATAAAGTCAAAATCACAAAAATCAAGGTTTTCACCTAAACCTACCTGTCGTACCTCTGTTTTAAAGCCCCGCCACTCAGCGCGGCGTTGAATGGCTATAACATTTCCCCGGTCACCGTACAGGTTCAGTAATTCAGGATAAAGATGACAGATACGCAGTTTTACCGCCGGTCACCTCCCCCGTAACCCTGGTACGCAATATTTTTTCCACCGGCCATAAGGCGGTATAAGTAGCGAGGAAATAGGCCGTCTTTCCCTGACCCTTCAATGTCTCGTCAACGGCCTGCGCCATTCTTGGTATCACCTTGAGCTTGCTTGTGGGCATACCGGCGTACTTGAGCCGCACCGCCATTTCGGCCGCCCTCTTGCCACTGCAGATAACCTGCTTTAATCCCGCCGCCCTGAGGGCCAAAGCTTCGAAGTCCACATCCCACAGCCAGGAAATATCACGCCCGTCGGCGGCGTTATCATTGATGGCAATAAAGAGGTCCTTTATTCCTTCCGTTTCAAGTATCAGGGATATACTTTCATTAAAGCCGGTAGGATTTTTTACAAGGTTCAGGTATACCTGCTTGTCCCGGTACCAAAAGGCCTGCAACCTGCCGGTAGCGGGTTTGAAAGAAGCAAAGCTCTGCTGGAGAGATGCAGTCATGAGACCAAGCCATTTTCCGGCGGTAAATGATGCCAAAGCATTGTAGAGGTTATAAAATCCCCCTACCGAGAGGCGTAATGTAACGGACTCATCACGCCAGGTAACCCGACATGCGATTTCTTTATGGCGGGAACGCACTTCACGCGCTTCAACATCGGGCTTGGGCCGTGTAAAGCTGCAGGAAGTACAGTGGTATTGTCCCAGCTGGCTGTAATGATAACAGGAGTACCGCAGCTCAGAACCGCAGAGGGGACAAAAGCGGGATTCACGGCAGGCCACATTTACTTCCTCCCGCCGCTCATGGGGTTCCAATCCATAATAGGCTACGTTCCATCCCGAGGCACCCAACTGCGCCACCAGCGGATCATCGGCGTTAAGAACAAGACGACCCGCCGGCAATTTCTCAAGAGCCTCGCGAATAAAGCTCACCGTCTTATCCAGTTCCCCATAGCGGTCCAATTGATCCCGGAAAAAGTTCGTTATCACCACCATTCCGGGGCGTACGGCACTAGCCACGCGCGGAAAACTGGCTTCATCGACCTCCAGCACGGCGTAATCAGCTTTCACCCGGCCCAACAAGTCAGACTTCCTAATAAAGGCAGTAGTTACTCCGGTTACCAAATTGGCCCCCTCTAGATTGCAGATAACCGTATGCCCTTCGGTTTTTAAAGCTGCGGCCAGTAAATTGTTGGTTGTGGTTTTGCCGTTGGTGCCGGTAACGATGATGGATTTCTCCCGCACCTGCCGCGCCAAAGCGTGCAGCGCCGCGGGATAGAGTTTGAGCGCTATTACGCCGGGCAGGGACGACCCCCGCCCCCCTAATAAGCGGCTGAGAAAGGCGACTATTTTACCGGTCCATACGGCAAGGATAAGACGCAGCCTCACGCTTACGCCTCCTGATATCCACATACATTACTATTTATTTCCATATTGCATAAATTTAGCCGTTACGACACCCTTCATTGCTTACTGCTCACTGCTTACTCATCAGAACTCCGGCGGCAGTTCCTTGATCTCGGTCAGGTTGAACACCGGCCCGTCCAGGCACACGAACTTACTGCCGATGTTGCAGCGACCGCATTTACCGATCCCGCATTTCATACGCAGCTCCAGCGTGGAATAAATCTGCTCGTCCTTAAAGCCCAGCTTTTCCATCGCCTGGAGCACAAACTTGATCATAATCGGCGGTCCACACGTCAGGGCAATCTTATTGCCGGCAGCAGGCGCTATTTCTTCCACATAGGCCGGGACAAACCCGACATGCCCGTCCCACTGCTCCTCTTCCCGGTCAATGGTGGTATAAACAGCAGTACCTTCTTTTTGAGGCCACTCTTCAAATATTTGCCGCTTGAAGCATAAATCATCATAAGAACGCGCCCCGTATATGATTTCGACCTTACCGTAATCACCCCGGTTCTCGTCCGCCAGGACAAAGTCAATCAAGGAGCGTAGCGGCGCCAGTCCGATACCGCCGCCGATAAACAACAGGTCCTTACCTTTCATTTTTTCGTACGGGAAGTAATTACCGTAAGGCCCGCGCAGGCCTATCTTGGCGCCTTCTTCGAGCCCATGCAGCGCCGTAGTCACCTTTCCCATCCGCTTGATACTGAACTCCAAATATTCCCTCTGGGTAGGGGAGGAACTGATCGAAAACATGGCTTCCCCGACGCCGAACACGGATAACATGGCCAGCTGGCCGGGTTCATGGCGCCAGCGTGTCATAGCCTCGGCGTTGTCTAAAGTTACGCGAAAGGTGTTGACATCCCCGGTTTCGGGAATAATTTTTTCTATGGTAGCCGGCTGGGGCAGAAGTGGATTACGGACGGCCTGTTCCACCTAGCCCACCTCCTTGATCTCAGCAATTACCTGGATGATATCCATGTTTACCGGGCATTTTTCAATACAACGACCACATCCCACACAGCCGGTGACCCTGTAACGATCAAGATGGTACTTAAGTTTATGCATGAAGCGATTGCGCACCCGTTCCTTTTTGCCGGGGCGGGGGTTATGGCCGCTCGTATGCAGGGTAAAATCAGTAAACATGCAGGCGTCCCAGCAGCGCAATCGGCTGCCACAGTTGCTCCCGCCCCCGTTTTCATCGATAATGTCAAAGCAGTGGCAGGTCGGACAAACAAAGGTACAAATACCGCAGGTAAGGCATTTACGCGCCAACCGTTCCCAGTAGGGATGCTCAAACATATTGTCCAACCTGGCCTTAACCCCATCCAGATCAACCTTACGCTTGAACTGGGTGTCAAGCTGCACGGCCAGTTGTTCTTTTTCTTGTAAAGCACCATCGACCCCGGTTTCGGTAAACAAATCGGAATAGTCCTTCAGCAAAGCCTCACCCTTGGAGGTCAGCGCCTCGGCCAGGTATCCGTCTTTCACTTCCGTCAAAAAGAGGTCGGCCCCTTCACCCGAGGTAGGGCCAAACCCGAAAGCGCGGCAAAAACAGTTGTAGCGTACCTTGCGGCAGCTCAACCCGATAATGGTGGTTTTGACCCTCTTGTCGAGATAGTACGCGTCCTTGTAGTTTCCGTCAAAAACAGGATCTAAACTTAAAAGGGCCCTGGCATCACAGGGTTTTACTCCCAAGAGTACACTGGGGCCCGCCGGGCCAGGTTCTTCCAGAACAAGTGCATTGCTACCCTGTTGGTATTTGTAAAGGACCTCGTATTGCGGGAAGAAATGACCCTTGGGCGCAAAACAGAAAGCATCGGCTTCCAGAGTAATTTCATTCACAGAGGTCACACGCCGGTAAAATATATTGCCGTCCTCTTCTATAGGCGCCACCAGTTCATTCCCGGAAGCAAGGCGTTCTAAGAACACGTTGAACCGGTCCTTGTTTATCAACTTCACCGTCAAGGGATGACACCTCTCTACATAAATTCCTCGGGATCTTCTTTACGGTAACTGGTTAACGGAAGACCGTCCCCTATATTCAAACCGGGTGTCGTGTCACCAAATAACTCCTGTACGTCTTTGATGACCTTACGATACAACTTCCGCAGCGGGATATTGACCGGACACACCCGCTCACATTCGCCGCAGTCAATGCACCGCCCGGTGACATCAAACATCCTGATGAGATGAAAAGTATAATTATTGTCCACACTGGCCTTCTTACTCAACCAGCACGCCTCCTGCTGCCAGCCCGGAACGGCCTGCTCAAAGGCGCACTCCCTACAGTTACAGGCCGGGCAAACGTTGCGGCAGGCATAACACCGCAGGCAGCGGTTGAAATGCCGGTCCCAGAAAGCACTTTTAGCCGCGGGGTCAAGAGCCTCCATTTCGACTATGTCATCAAAAGTGTCACTTTTTTCTTCCTCCGCCACCGGAAGTTCTTCGCCCAACAGCACATCGCTGATCACAGGATTGGGATTACGGCACACAGCACACTTAGGCAGGAGATATTGCTCCTTGGCAAAGGTAAACTCGCCGTGGTCTGTTCGCACCACAAACTCCTGCCCGAGGTCCTCGACACTCTGTAGTTCTGCCCCGGGGTCGATCGTTGCCAGCACTTTACTGCGGTCGAGCAGCCCTCCGCATGGCACACCCAATACGACAACCCGCTCCCGCGGGAACTGTCGGTCATATATCAACCGGTTGATACCTTTACTGTCGCAGCCCTTGACCACTACAGCGAGTTTGGTATCTTCGAAACGAAAATCCAACAAGTACTTGACCAGGTTGTTGGTACAAAAAGGGTTCCAGGTGAGATTTTGCGCTTCTTCCTCATTAGTCGCGAAATAAGGGGTTGTCCGCGCTACGTCCGTGCCCTTTGCGTACCCGATGACCATGGCGACATCACCGGCCGCAAGCAGGCGGGCCGCTTCTTGGCGCAATCTATCTACGATCTGTTTCACTTGGCATCCCTCATTTTCCGGTTAGGTCCCAAAGCCTTTATTTTCTCGGCCATTTCGATGGCGGTTTCTACGACCTTCCCGCCTTCTGAACCCGATATCCACCGCACTTCAAAGCGCTCGGGTTCAAACCCCACGTATTCCATTAGGCGTTTAAACACCAGGAAACGGCGCCTGGTGTAATAATTGCCACTAACATAGTGGCAGTCGCCGGGGTGTCACCCGGACACCAGCACACCGTCGGCGCCGCGCTCAAAAGCCCTCAGAATAAAGCGGGGGTGTACCCGGCTGGAACACGGCACCCTGATGATTCTTATATTCGGAGGGTAACTCATCCGGCTGACGCCGGCCAAATCAGCACCCGCATAACTGCACCAATTGCAAAAGAAAGCTACAATTTTAGGCTCCCAGTCCTTCTCATTGGTTACAGGCATATGGCATCCACCTCCGCCAGCATTTGCTCGTTGGTAAACCCTTTGACCTGTATCGCACCGGGACGGCACGCCACATTGCAGCACCCGCAGCCCTGACAGAGACCGCTGTTTACCGCAGCAACCGTGCGCTCTCGCGGAGGTTGGCCCGGAAGACGTTCGGTAATAACCTTGGGTTCGATGGCTTTATAAGGACACACCGGTTCACACAACATGCAGCCCGTACACAGGGCTTCATTAACCGTAGATATCATCGCGCTGGTAGACATTTTACTGTGGGACAGGAGACCCACCACTTTGGCCGCCGCCCCGCTGGCCTGAGCCACCGTGTCCGGGATGTCTTTAGGTCCCTGGCAGCATCCGGCCACATAGACTCCGGCCGTATGGGTTTCTACAGGCCGCAACTTGGGATGCGCCTCCTGTATAAAACCGTCCTGGTCTACCGGCGCGCCGACCAAACGTGCCGTTGTTTCCACTCCGGCCGCCGGCTGCATGGCCGTTGCCAGCACGACCATATCGGCCTTAACCTCGACCGGCCGGCCCAGCAAGGTATCGGCCCCGCGCACTACCAGCTTATCGCCGGACTGATAAATCTTGGAAACCCGGCCCCGTACGTAGATGGCACCGTCCTGTACCGTACGCTGGTAAAACTCCTCGTAACCCTTACCCGGCGTTCTAACGTCCATATAGAAAATATAGGCCTGGGAATCGGGAACCTTTTCTAATAATTGGTGAGCATGTTTGGCCGTATACATGCAGCAAACCCTTGAGCAGTACGACTTGCCCTTGGCCTCGTCACGCGATCCCACACATTTGACAAACACGACGGTCTTAGGCTCCTTACCGTCGGACGGCCGCTTAATTTTTCCTCCGGTCGGCCCGGCAGCGTTCACCAAACGCTCAAACTGAAGGCCCGTGATAACGTCGGGATACATACCGTAACCGTACTCCCCGTATGCCTTCGTCCAGTCAAACAGCTCATACCCCGTAGCCACAACAATAGCTCCTACCTCTTCGTCAATAAAGGTATCCTGCTGTTCGTAATCTATGGCCCCGGTGGGACACAGTTTCTCACATACCCGGCACTTCTTATTATTAAAAACACGACAGTGGTTCGCATCAATAACCGGTTTGTTAGGCACGGCCTGAGGGAAGGGAATGTAGATGGCCTTCCGCGTCCCCAAACCCCCGTTGAAATCGTCGGGTACTTTGGAGGGACACTTCTCCCAGCAGGTACCGCATCCGGTACACTTATCGTGATCTACGTAGCGTGCCTTCTGTTTAATCTTGACCTTAAAGTTACCGATGTACCCCCCAATTTCGGCGACTTCGGCATAGGTGTATAGCTTAATATTCGGGTGAGAGGCAACCGCTACCATCTTGGGGGTGCTGATACAGGCCGAGCAGTCCAAGGTGGGGAAAGTCTTGTCCAGCTTAACCATATTACCGCCGATCGTTGGCTCACGCTCGACGAGTATTACTTCGTGACCGGCATCGGCAATATCCAAGGCACACTGGATGCCGGCAATACCGCCGCCGATGACCAGGCAGCGCTTCGTCACCGGAATTTGCGAGGACACAAGCGGCTGTAGCAATGCCGCCTTCGCCACGGCACGGCGTACCAAATCAACGGCTTTAACCTGCGCCTTCTCCGGTTCTTTGGCATGGACCCAACTGCAGTGTTCTCTAAGGTTCGCCATCTCTAAGAGGTAAGGGTTCAAACCCGCACGCGCTAACGCCTTACGAAAAGTTTCCTCGTGCAGGCGCGGCGAACATGAGGCCACAACAACCCTGTCGAGGCGGTGTTCCTTAATAGCCTCAATAATTAAGTTTTGCCCCGGTTCGGAACACATGTACTTATAATCGACGCTGTATACCACCCCGGGGAACGAGGCCGCTTCCCGTGCCAACTGGGGGCAGTCCAGTACACCGCCGATATTTGATCCGCACCAGCATACAAAGACACCTATTCTCGGCATACCCAACGACCCTCCATATATTCCTTACCCAATGGCCTGCAGCACTTTACTTGTATCTACAAAGTGACTGTGCACCTTAAGATCCCTGCTGCTGATACCCATAGCTAACCCAATTAACTGGGTAAAATAGAACACCGGCACCTTGAATTTGGTTCCGAAAGCCCGGTTAACGTGTTCCTGACGGGCATCCAGGTTGCTTTGACAGAGGGGACATGCACAAGCCAGGCAATCTGCGCCCGCATCCACCGCCATCCTAAGAATATCGTGGACCAGCCGCAAAGCAACAGGTTCCCGGGAAAGCCCCAGGGAGGCACCGCAACACTCGGTTTTATAGCCCCACTCCAGCGTTTCAGCCCCGCAGATCTGAAGAATACGATCCATGGTTACCGGCTGTTCAGGATCATCAAAACCTGTTACCGCGGGCGGCCTTACCAACAGGCAGCCATAGTAACAGGCAATCTTAAGATTATTGAGAGGTTTGACAACCTGGCTGCTGATACGCTCTCTTTCTACCGAGGCGAAAACCTCCAGCAAGGATTTTACTGTTACCTCTCCGTGATATTCCGCGCCGATGACATCATTGACCTTGCGGCGCATTTCCTTATCATTTCTCATAACCTTGTTGGCCCCGGCCAGCCGATTGTAACAGGCAGCACAAGGGGCGGCAACATCAAGCCCCATCCTGGCTGCCAAGGCCAAATTGCGGGCCGGTAACGCAATACTCAAAAAATGATTGGTCGCGTGGGCCGATGTCGCCCCACAGCAGCTCCAGTCTTCAATTTCTTCCAGTTCAATCCCCAGGCTGCGGCTGACAACCCGGCTGGACGCATCAAATTCTTTTGCCGTAGCATGCAATGAACACCCGGGATAATAGGCGTATTTCATTCTCCGGCCTCCATCTGTTTTACTTTTTGAAAAATCCGGCGCACCTCATCGCCGCCCTTAATCTTGGGCGCTTTTAATCCGATTTTGCCGCGCGTAAAGTACACACGTCCAAGGTCGGCATCCTTAAAAAGGTTACCCGTTTTAAGGTTATAATTTATTGCCAAACCCAGTTCAAAAACACGCCCGTGTTTTTGTATGGCGTTCAAAAAGATATCGTGGAAAAGGGCAATTGTTTTTGCCGACCTGGTCCTTCCCTCGCGCCCGGCACGCGCCCTTAAAGCGTCCATAACCGCTGCGATGTCTATATCGCGCGGACACCTGGCCGTACAAGTGGCACAGGACGCGCACAGCCATATGGCGGAGCTGTCCAGGACCTCGTCCTTTAAACCGAGTTGAAGCAGCCGCATCACTTGATGCGGCGGTATATCCATCTCAACCGCCACCGGGCAACCGGCTGTACACTTGCCGCACTGATAACATTTAGCTATATTCTGCCCGGATGCACGGGCTACCTGGATCAAGAGATTTTCCCTTTCTTTCCTGCGGCCCGTTAATTCAACTCTCATAATTGATCCCTCTCTGCCAAGACTATTAAGACCCGGTAACCGGCAAAAAAAAATAACCCCGAACATACCTTCTATTCGGGATTATATCACAAAAACCTTTTTGTTTCCCCAATCAAATTGGTTGTAATTAAAGAACCCGGCGCGGATATTTTATCGTTATTTAATGAACCTCATTAATATGGCCCTCAGGAATCCCGGCAAACGGAAAAAATATACACGCAAGACCGTTCCCTCCTCGTATTGCTGAGTAATCTATGTCTTATCTTATTGCCGGGATTCCTCAAATGTGCAGCCTTCTGGCTGCCATAAATGGTCAGTAATGCCTCTAATTGCTACCGGATAACCATGTGATAATATCGCGGCACGTCTCACTCAGAGAACTGAACTTATAATCCGTGACCGGCAGTGAACGTAAGAATTTTATACCGTACCCTTTATTTATTAAACGCTTGTCCAATACCACTACTACACCGCGGTCGTTTCTGTTACGTACCAAACGCCCAAAACCCTGTTTGAACCTGACGATGGCCTGGGGAAGAGAAAAACCTGCAAAATCATCACGCCGTTCCCGGCGCATCAGTTCACGCCGTGCTTCATTAACCGGGGTATTCGGCGGCTGAAAGGGTAGTTTTACGATAATAACACAGCTTAAAGCCTCACCCGGAACATCAATACCTTCCCAAAAACTGGCCGTACCGAACAAAACGCACCTCGAGCCCATCCGGAAAGCTTCCAGCAAACGGGCCCGGCCACCATCAATTCCGTGGCCGAGCAAATCGATATCCAAATCCTCCAGCACAGCCTTCAACCGGTAATATGCCTGGCGAAGCGTCTTATGAGCCGTAAACAATACCAGGGTGCGCCCTTCAGCGGACAACACCAAATCCCGTAAGGCATCACAGAGCCTTACCAGGTAGTATTCCTCGGAAACCTCTCCGGGAACAGGCAGATCTTTGACGATCCGCAGCAGGACTTGCCGGTCAAAATCGAAGGGCGATGAAAACTGCACCTGTTTTACCCGTGATGTTTCCAGCATATCTAGTCCGGTACGCAAAGCAAAATAATCAAAGGAACCGTCTACCGCCAGTGTTGCGGAAGTAATCACCACCGCATCCTCCCGGCTGAAAAGGCTTTTATACAGCAGCGGTCCTACTTGAATTGGGGCTCCCTTTAATTTGACTTCTTTTCCTGCCGCCGTTCCATCCCGCTCCAGCCAGAAGACATAGTTGGAAGCCTTAGCGTCCATTAAAAATTCAAGGTGGTCACAAAGTTCGCGCCCGGCTTCGACGGCCTGGTTCAATTCTTCCAGTAAATGGGTATCAGTGTCATAACGACTGTGTCCCTGGAGGGTGATTATCTTTTGGGACAGCTTGTCCAGCAAAGACTGCCACTGTAACAGCAAATCGGAATACAGCGGGCCTATTTCCTCAACGTGGGGAAGATTGCTGCCTTCGGGGGATAATCGAAACGTTCCGTATTCTGAAACAGGCAGTTTATCAAGAACCTGCACCAAAAATGCAAAAAAGGTTTCCGCCTTTACCGCTATATCATCCAGTTCCTGCCGCCTGCGGGAAACACCGGCAGGCTGAAAGACCTCCGACACGCGATCCACCAGCCTTGCCGTTACTTCGGCCCAGCGTTTCACGTCGCCGAAACAGATCTCTCGCCCCAGCTGCTGCGTGGCCACATCTTCCAAATGATGGGCCTCATCGATAACCAGCACCCCGTGTGCCGGTATATGCCGGGCCTCAGAATATATATCCGCAAGCAGAAGGGAATGATTAGTTACCACCACGTCGGCGTTCTCGGCGGCCCGGCGGGCCTGATGGAGGAAACAACTCTTGTAGTAGCGACAGCGTACTCCCGTACATCCTTCCGTTTCCGCGGAAATAACATCCCACACCTGGCGTTCTTCAGGGGTTAAGTCCAGTTCGCTGCGGTCACCGGATGTCGTTTCGCGCAGCCATATTAGAACACGTGCCAACAGCCAGGCCAGCCCGGGAGGAGGTGCCTGGTCGCGTAAAGCCAGGTGCACACGCCGCATACACAGGTAATGACCGCGCCCCTTAAGTAAAGCCGCCGACACGGGACGTCCGATCAATTTTCTTACCAAAGGAATATCTTTATGAAGCAGCTGTTCCTGTAAATTTACGGTGTGCGTAGCAACTACGGCCTTGGTACCTGTAGCCTTGACGTGCAGCACCGTGGGTACAAGATAGGCCAGCGACTTTCCGGTGCCCGTAGCAGCCTCGGCCATAAGACAGTACCCGTTTTCTACTGCATTGCTGACGGCCAGCGCCATTTCAAGCTGTTGCGACCGGACTTCAAATTCCTTCAATACCCGAGGAGCCCTGTCTGTAAAATATTCTTCCAGGCTCAAGTTAGGAGGTTCATCATCAGCCTCTTCAGCATCCGTCCCACAAGAAACCGGTATTGATCGTGCAGCCGCTGTTTCGTCAACCGGAAATGCTTTGGCGTTACTGTGAATAAAGCTTTCCAATAAACTTGCCAGGGGCAGTCTCCCCAGCACCATCAAGCGATGCAGCTTAGCAAGCAAACTAAACTCCAAAGCCACCAGCTCACCGCACAGCTCCAGAAATATCCTTGCTGCCGCCAGTGCGTCATCAAGGGCACGGTGGCGTACCGGCTGTTCGACACCCAGCTCCCGGCAAAGCGCATCCAACCGGTAACCGCGCGCCCGCGGCCGTAACAACCGCGCCAAAGCCCGGGTATCATATGCTGCCGCGGGCCGCAATCCCATATGGTTGCGTAGAAAGGAAACATCGAAATCAATGTTATGCCCCACCAAAGGATGATCATTGATAAATGCCGCTACCTGAAAAGATATCTGGTCTAAGGTGGGTTGTCCCTTTAGGTCGTCATCGGATAGACCCGTCAGTTTCTTGACGCGAAGCGGTAAAGGCCGTGAAGGCATAACAAGGCTGTGGAAGGTGTCTTCAATGGTCCCCTGGCGGACCCTTACCAGCCCTACCTCAATAATTTCATCCGAAGCCGGGTCCAATCCGGTGGTTTCAAGGTCACAAACAACAAAGCACGGGAGCATGCGTCCAGCCTCACTTTTGCGGCGGCTCTTCCTGCTGTCCGGCTTTGAGCTGCAAGTCGGCTACTTTGGCAGTTAACTCTCTGATACGCCACGAAAGCTTCAACTGCCGTATAAAGCCGAATATAAGAGCCATAACCGCCCCTACCGCCACCGAGCCAAGTACTACCAGTGACAATGAAATATCCTCAAAAGCCCAAACGAGAAAATGGATGGTGACCGGGCCGGCATTTTGTACGGCAAAAATGGCTACCACAATGGCGAAGATAAGCAGCAGGAAAAGATAAAATTGCATACTTTACAACTCCTCAATCCCAAATTTCATTCCCATTCCATCAGCCCTACCTGGGTAAAGTATAAATATTTCACGTGGCGGTTAGTTTAGGCATAGCGTATACCAAAAATGGGGCGTTATCAATGGACAGAAAAAAATTTATCAAAGCTTATTTAAATGGTGATATCTCCCAAGAAATCCTGGAAACACTAATTTACCACATATACTGGGTATGGTCTATGGTGGCCTACATTACCTACGGTAATTTGGATAAAGCCCATCGTATCATGCACCAAAGCGCGTTTAAGGTAACCGGTCATGAAAGAATGGCCCGCAAAGTGGTACTCAAAGTCTTCTCAGACATTGCCCTGGCTCCGGAAAAACACCTGGAAGATTTTATAAGCAGCGCTTACCGTTACGAAATCAGCCGGCAGGAAACACCCGACTTCAGTCTTACCCGCAAACTTGTAACTATGCTGCGCCGGGCCGGCTTAATGTCACCGGAACGTATTTCGGTATGGGAAACCAAACTATCCCGGATCTAAATTGGCTTTACCGGAAAATCCACTTTACCGGATTTTCCCTTTTTATCTACCGGTATCCATACTATAATGAGTTAAAAGACAGCGGGAGGTGCCCATTAACGTGCCTTTCAATGTAGCAGTCTGTCAACTTGCAATCAGTGACAACAAGGAGCAAAACATCGGTCAGGCCCGGAACCAAATTTTACAAGCATCGGAACGCGGGGCCCAGATGGTAATCCTACCGGAAATGTTCAACTGCCCCTATGACCATGAATACTTTGTAGCATTTGCCGAAAGTTATCCCGACGGGCCGACCGTGAAGATGATGTCGGCAACAGCCAAAGAGGCCGGTGTCGTACTGGTCGGGGGCTCCATTCCGGAACGCGACGGAGAAGAATATTACAACACATGCTTTATCTTTGGTTCTGACGGTTCTCTGCTGGGATCACAGCGTAAAATCCACCTCTTTGATGTCGAGCTGGAAACACTGGTTTTCAAGGAATCCGACACTCTCACCCGGGGCAGCACCTTTAGAGTTATTGATACACCCTTTTGCAAGGTAGGAGTAGCCATATGTTATGACGTCCGGTTCCCGGAGCTGGCACGTGCCTTTGTCATGAATAAAGCCGCCCTGATGGTGGTACCGGCTGCCTTTAATATGTTTACCGGCCCGGCACACTGGGAGCTGCTGTTACGTGCCCGGGCTGTGGACAATCAGATCTATGTGGTCGGTGCCTCTCCCGCCCGCAATCCCAGCGCCCGCTACGTTTACTACGGCCATTCTATGATTGTAAATCCCTGGGGTGATATCACTGCCAAGGCAGGGGCACGCGAAGACATCATTATGGCCTCTGTGGATCTTGGTTACTTACAGCAGGTCCGGCGGCAGCTGCCGGTTCTCGAACACCGCCGTACCGATCTTTTTGAATTAAAAATTGCTGAAAATATTTCATAAATATGTATATTATTTTAAATTTGCGGTTAGACTTCTAATGGACCCAGTAACAACCTAACTCCTCTCCCTTTCTGCTGTACCGAATCCGGTACAGCCCTTTTTTATTATTCCCCTATCACCTCAGGCGCCGCTAGTTTTCCAGGTTAGAAATATACTTTTCGGCTGTAATTGCCGCCAGTGCACCATCGGCAGCTGCCGTAATCACCTGGCGCAGGGGAGTTTTGCGGATATCACCGGCAGCCAAAATACCGGGGCGGGAGGTCATCATTTCAACATCGGTGACGATAAAGCCGTTCTCGGTTTCCACCAAATTTTCCACAATATAGCTGTTAGGCTTGACCCCGACATACACAAAGACACCATCCACCTTAACCGGCTTAACTTCCCCGGTTTTCAGGTTCTTGACCATTATTTCTTCCACGGCGTCCTCGCCTTTGATTTCTTCCACGACACTGCTCCACAGCGGTATGATCTTTTTATTAGCCAAGGCACGGTCCTGGATCGCCTTTTTGGCACGCAGCGCGTCCCTTCGGTGTACGAGATAAACTTTGGAGGCAAACTTGGTAAGAAAATGTGCCTCCTCTACAGCGGCATCACCGCCTCCAATTACGGCCACGGTCTGATCCCTGAAAAAGGCCCCGTCACAAATGGCACAATAAGATACACCGCGACCGCGCAGCCTTTCCTCACCTTCCACCCCTAGGGGTTTCGGGCCGGTCCCGGTAGCAATAAGAACCGTTCTCGTTGCGATCTCGCCGTTTCTCAGGCGGAGGCGGTAGTGTTTCTCTGCGGGGATGACCTCAAACACCTCGTTGGTTTCAATCTTCAGCCCGAGATCTCGCGCGTGTTCTTCAAAACGCGATACTAACTCCGGGCCCCCGATACCCCCCGGAAAACCGGGGTAGTTTTCAATCTTTTCAGTGTTAAGAATGGCGCCGCCGGGAGCTCCTCGTTCGTACAGCACAACATCAAGACCCGATCTCACGGCGTAAATACCCGCACTGAGACCTGCAGGCCCGCCACCAACAATTACCAAGTCTTTCATGTCGTATCACCCCTAGTCCTTAGTAGTCAGTGTCTCCATCTCCCGGTAAGCTTCTAAAATACCCAATCGCACGTATTCCTTGGACAAGCCGCCCTGGAGGTAAACGGCATAGGGTTCCCGGATAGGCGCATCGGCCGTTAATTCCAAAGACGCCCCCTGGATAAATGTTCCCGCCGCCATTACCACCCCGTCTTCATATCCCGGTAAAGCACCTATCTCCGGTATAACGTGAGCATCTACAGGCGAAGATTTTTGAATGCCGCGGCAGAACGCTACTATTTTTTGCGGAGATCCCAACTTGATACCCTGTACAATGTCAGTGCGAGGTGCATCAAAACGCGGCAGCACCTCATACCCCAAGCGTTCAAAAAACCGCGCCGCCAAGACGGCACCTTTAAGAGCCTCGGAAACAAAATGCGGGGCCAGATACAATCCCTGGTAAAGCAGCCGCAAGACATCCAGGGACGGGCCCACCTCGCCGCCGATCCCCGGAGCCGTTAGACGGCCCGCAACTCTTTTTATCAAAGCTTCTTTCCCGGCGATATAGCCTCCCGTCGGCGCTATACCACCGCCGGGATTTTTAATCAATGAACCACAGACCAGATCGGCCCCCACTGCCGGGGGTTCCCGCGTCTCAACAAATTCCCCGTAACAGTTATCAACCAATACCACTGTCTCCGGATTAACATCCTTAACAGCCTTAATAAGTGTCCCCATTGTCTTTAAATCCAGGGACGGCCGCCAGTCATAGCCTCGAGAACGCTGAAGCAAAACTACACGGGTATCCGGACCTACCGATTGGGCCAGCATCCGGCAATCAACACCGGGATTCCCCCTAAAAGGCACCTGGTGATAGGACACCCCGAGGCTTCGCAATGAACCCGGGGTCGCTTCAGTAATCCCGATCACTTGGTCCAGAGTGTCATAAGGATGGCCCAAAGCCACAATACTGTCGCCGGGTTGGCAGAGACCAAAAAGACAAACGGCTAAGGCATGGGTACCGGACACGATCTGAATCCGTACAAGAGCTGCCTCAGCCTGAAATACTCGCGCCCAAACCGCATCCAGTGTTTCCCGCCCGGCATCCCCGTAACCGTAACCCGTAGTGCCCCGCAAGTGATACTCGCTAACGCGGTACTCATGAAATGCCTGCAAGACACGAGCCTGGTTTGCTAAAGCAACACCGTCTATATGCCGGTACAGCTGTTGTACGTCTGCTTCAACAGATGCTAGTAACTCTTCCGGTGCTATCATATGCTCCCACCATAACCGAGAGGCCCTTCTTTTGAAGGGCCTAGGTTGCAGAATTCTTATGTTCTTGGACAAGTGTTGCATTATTTGGAGAGGTGTTAACCGCTCGCGACGGGCTTATGGTAGAAATAGCATGTTTGTAAACCATCATCTGCTTACCGTCACTTTCAAGTATGACGGTAAAATTATCGAAACCCCGTACCGTTCCTTTTAACTGAAACCCGTTAATCAAAAAAATGGTCAACGGGATGTTTTCTTTCCGCAGCTGATTTAAAAAGGCATCCTGTAAGTTTATCTGTGTTTTGCTCATGAGGACCCTCCATTGGAAGATTTTTAATATTTCTTCGCGGCTGTTCGTAGTTGTCCTGCCAACGCCTTAATTATTTCTTCAGCAGCTCCGGTAACTCCTCCTTGCTCAGCCATGTTAATCCAGCGTATACGTTTATCTCTGCGGAACCACGTAAATTGGCGTTTGGCAAAGCGACGGGTATTTCTTTTGAGTATTCTTATGGCCTCATCCAGGGTGGTTTCCCCTTCCAGGTAGTATATGATCTCTTTATAACCCAAACCCTGCATGGACACCAAGTCGCGACCGTAACCCTGCTGTAAAAGCCTTTTTACCTCGTCGACAAGTCCTTGTTCAACCATCTTATCAACACGTTTTTCAATACGCTTATAAAGGAGTTCCCTTTCCAAATAAAGACCAAACATTAAAAGGTTGTATTTTGTTTCCCGCCGGCGATCACACTCGTGAAACTGGCTGAGAGGTCTGCCTGTCTGGTAGTAAACCTCTAGAGCCCTTATAATACGCCGGACATTGTTAGGGTGAACCCTAGCCGCTGTCTCAGGGTCAACAGCAGCCAGGCGCCGGTGAAGTACCTCACGACCGCAAATACGGGCTTCTTCACTTAATTGCCGGCGCAATTCCGGGTTTGAAGGTACGGCAAAATGATAAGGTTCAATAACCGACCGTATGTAAAGCCCGGTACCACCTACCAACAGAGGCATACGGCTCCGGGCGGCTACACCGGCAATAGCTTTCTCAGCCAGGTCTTGGTATACCGCGACACTGAAATCCTCGTCAGGCCTGATAACATCTATCAGGTGATGCGGGACACCGCGCCTTTCTTCTATAGTGGGTTTGGCCGTTCCGATATCCATCCCTTTGTATACCATCATAGAATCGGCCGAAATAACTTCACCACCAATGCGCGCCGCTACTTCTATACCGACATCGGTCTTACCCGTAGCCGTAGGCCCGGCAATAACAACCAATAATGGCCGGTCGTTCTTCCTCATTGGCCCGTTCCATCCTTCTTTAACACACCGTAGGCTACGGAAGCATATTTGCCCCCCTCAACATCATTAAATCCCAACCTCACAAACTCTGGGCTACCCCGTCTTTCCTTGAACACTACGCGCTTACGCGCTACGCGATAAGCCTCGCGCAGGCTGCCGGCGTCAAGCGGCCTCGGATCGGCCAACGCTCTTAAAGGCACCATCGAATCGGAAGTCATTACCGGACAGCGGAACATCGGGTCAAAATAAACCACATCAAAGCTGTTATCATCCAATTGCCTTAAAAAATCATTGTAATCGACCCACACCACCTCAATTCTATGCATCGCAGCGGCTAAATCGGCCGGGCGCGCGGGGTACTTCTGCAAGCCGTCCCGTACCAGTACCGCGATCAGCTTTACAGCTTCAAGCCCTACCACTCTCCCCGTATCGCCCACCACATAACTTGCCACCAGCGCATCACTCGCCAGGCCGAGCGTGCAGTCCAACACCTCATCGCCCGGCCTCAAATCCATGGCTTTTACCATTTGGTCAGTTTTCCCAGTGCGGAGCCCCTTTATACGTACCTTGGCCAGGTCGGGATGAAAAAAAAACCTTTTCCCACCGGAGAATAGACATACCTTTTGGTTAGTAACCACCACAATCCCTGACACACCATATTTTTCCTGCAGGGTTTCTAACGAGTCCTTACCCCTGGGCACATAAGAAACACCTAATTCGGTACTGAGCCAGCGTGCCTGTTTTACCGCTTCAGATTGCTTCCCTAAAGAGGTGGTTACAATAAAAGACCGCAAAAGAGGTCACTCCCGCAGAAATTTCTTGGCCAACTCGTCAAAACTAATTTTTACCAGTGTAGGGCGGCCGTGTGGGCAGCTGTAAGGATTGTCCGCTGCGGCCAGTCGCTGCAGTAAAACCCGCTGCTCGGCAGGATCCAATTTTTGCCCGCCTTTGACAGCCGCCCGGCAGGCCAGAGAAGCCACCAGCGCATGTTGAAAACCGGTCTCATTAACAGGCCGGTCTTTATGCAGCCGTTCCAACAGATCAGTTATCAACTCTTCTTCCTCGCCGGCCGGCGTTCCCGCGGGTACGGCACGCAGTAATAAGTCGGAACCCCCGAATTCCTCAATCAAGAAACCTGCCCCGCTCAACCACTGCCAGTACTCTCGGAGTATGCCCTCTTGGCCCGGATCCAAATTCAATACCAGCGGCTGAAGCAATACCTGCGTCCTTGTATGGCCGTCTTTCAGCTTGCGTTCATACTCTTCAAATAGAACCCGCTCGTGCGCGGCATGCTGATCGATAATATACAAACCATCTGCCCCCAGGGCCAGTATGTAGGTAGGAGCAAGGTGAGCCAAAGGTTCCAATCGTAGCTGACGGTCATAGCAGCCAGCTTCTTCCTGCCACTGCATACCGGCCTGTACCGGAGGGGCCGTCCTATCGTATGATTGGTTATGGGCCGGTATAGAGGCGCTTTTCCCGGAAACGCTCATAGGAGCAGCGTCACTCCATTTAACTTCCGCAACTATCTTTCTGTCACGCAAGGCCCGGCGCATTATCTGAGCTACCTTGTAATTCAACTCCCGTCCGCCATCTAATCTGACTTCCATCTTGGAGGGGTGAACATTAACGTCGATCCTCTTCCGATCAATTTTAAGGTGCAGCACCCCTACCGGATAGCGGCCGGACGGTACCAAATCGCGGTAAGCCTCGTCATATGCTCCACTCAGGTAATAGTTTTTCACATAGCGGCCATTCACATAAAGCACCTGATGGCGGCGGGAATTACGGGTCAGACCGGGTTTGCCGATCCAACCTTCGATTGAAAACCATTCTCCTTCCCAAACAACTTCCAACATCTCCCGGGAGACAGAAAGGCCCATAACGGCGGTAATTGCGTCAAAAAGCTTTCCGGTACCCGGCGTCTGCAGGGAGAGACGCCCGTTTTGCCGTACCACAAAGGCTACATCAGGCCGTGACAAGGCCAGCCGGCCTACAACTTCGGTGCAAAGACCGGCTTCGTAGCTTACACTTCTGATAAATTTGCGCCGTGCCGGGGTGTTATAGAACAAGTCTCGCACAGTAATACTGGTGCCTTCAGCGCAGCCCGTAACCTGTACTCCGGTTACTTGTCCACCTTCCGCATTTACTAAATGCCCGGCCGCCGCACCTCTGGCTTTCGTACGCAAAGACATCTTGGAAACAGACGCAATACTGGGCAGAGCTTCACCTCGAAAACCAAGGGTGGTGACGGCATCAATATCAGCAGCCCGGGCAATCTTACTTGTAGCGTGGCGCTCCAAGGCCAACAAAGCATCATCCCGGTCCATACCGCAACCGTTATCGGTAACCTTGATGGAGGTCATCCCACCTCCGGCTATCTCGACTTCAATTTTGCTGGCTCCAGCATCCAAAGCGTTTTCAACCAGTTCTTTTACAACCGACGCGGGGCGGTCGACTACCTCCCCGGCGGCAATTTTACTGGCCGTGACATCATCTAAGACCCTGATACGACCCAATGCCTACCCCCCCTCTAATTCGGCCTGTAGGGCTCCCGAGGAAAGAATTAACCGGATTAAATAGGGTTAGGATATTCTTATAACCCCTCACTCCTTACTCCCTCTCAGCCGCTGCTGCCATTCATACATTTTATTTAGAGCCTCCAGAGGAGTTATACCGAGTAAGTCCGTATCTTTTAGCTCCTGCAGCAGGGCCTGCTCTTTCGAAGAACCAAACATCTCTAACTGCAGAAAGCGCCTTTTTAGGTTGTCCCGGGACGATGCACATTGACGCCCGCCGTTTTGCTCCAACTCCGTCAGAACTTCTTGCGCGCGCTGAATAATCTCCTCCGGCAGACCGGCCAAGCGGGCCACATGAATACCATAACTACGGTCAGACTTGCCGGGTTCGACCCTCCGGAGGAAAATAATCTCCTCGCCCTCTTCCGCAACGGCCACGGTATAATTCTTAACACCCGGCAGAACGTCCAAAGAGGTAAGTTCATGGTAGTGGGTCGAAAAAAGCGTTTTGGCTCCAATATGGTCATGAAGATATTCAATTAAGGCCCGGGCGAGACTCATACCGTCATAAGTACTCGTCCCGCGTCCCACCTCGTCCATTATGACCAGGCTCTGTGGGGTAGCTTCCGTAACAATAACCCGGCACTCGTTCATCTCTACCATAAAAGTGCTCTGCCCCCCGGCCAAATCATCGGAGGCCCCGATACGGGTGAAAATGCGGTCCACTACCCCGATCTCCGCGCTGTCTGCCGGAACAAAACTTCCCATCTGCGCCATTAAAACGATCAGGGCCACTTGGCGCATGTAAGTGCTTTTGCCGGCCATATTGGGTCCCGTGATGATGGCCAGACGCGCTTCATCCCCGCCGATCGCCGTATCATTGGGTACAAACTCCCCCGCCCCTAACATCTGCTCTACAACCGGATGACGCCCTTTGGTAATGGTAATAGAGTCATCCCGGTGTACCACGGGACGGACATAACCGCCCTTGACGGCGGCCTGTGCCAGGGAAACCAAGGCATCCAAAACAGCCAGGGCCGCTGCCGTCTCCTGAAACAACGGCAGCTTTGCCAGCACTTTGCTGCGTACGTCCAGAAAGAGCTGGTATTCGAGATTAACCAGCTTTTCTTCCGCTCCTACAATGGCCTCTTCGTACTCTTTCAACCGGGGCGTAACAAAACGTTCGGCATTTACCAAGGTCTGCCGCCGCTGGTAATCTTCCGGCACCAGGTGTAAATTGCTCTTGGTGACCTCAAGATAATACCCGAACACACGGTTATAACCCACCTTAAGAGACTTGATACCGGTTCGCTCGCGTTCTTCCGCCTCAAGGTCCCGCAGCCATCCCTTGGCATCACGGCTGATGCGCCGCAGGCGGTCAACCTCGGCGTCAAAACCGGGCTTTATCAGCCCGCCGTCACGCACTGAAACCGGTGGATCATCTACGATGGCGTTGGCCAGCAAATCCTTTATCCCGGGTAGCGGGTCAATACGCTCATCCAACTCTTTCAGTAAATCCACCGGTGTATTACCAAGCAAAGTCTTTATTCCCGGTAGGACCTCGAGGGAAGCCTTAAGAGACAGCAAGTCTCTGGCGTTGGCCGAACCGTAGGCCACTTTCGCACCCAACCTCTCGATGTCATAAACCCTGTCCAAAAGGCGACGCGTTTCTTCGCGCAGCACAGTATTACGGCAAAATTCCTCCACCGCATCAAGCCGGCGGTCAATCTGGCCGGGGTCCAATAGCGGCTGCTCAATCCACTTCCGCAGCAGGCGCCCGCCCATGGCCGTGACGGTATGGTCAAGAACCTCCAGTAAAGTGCCTCGGCGTGTTCCGTCGCGCAAGGATTTGGTCAATTCTAAATTACGCCTGGTAGCGGTATCCAGGACCATAAACTCTCCGGGCGCGTATATATTGAAACGGCGCAGGTGCTGCAGCTGCCTTTTTTGCGTCCGCCCCAGGTACGACAGCAGCGCTCCAACGGCCCCCATCATAAGGTCGTGGGGTGGGAAACGTTTATCGGAGGTACTGTTGAAATACTTTTCTATCAATTCCCAAGCCCGCGCCGCACCATATTCTTCGTCAGGCAGGATGGTAACAGCCGTCCCCAGTTCTTCCGCCACCTGGACCAAACTGCTTTCCCGGCAGGACTCAGGCAGCAGCAATTCCGCCGGAGAGAGCCGGTGCAGCTCATCGTACAAGGAGGAGGAAGCTTTTTCCCCGGTAAACAAGGCTATGGCAATTTCCCCGGTCGTTATATCGCTGGTACATAAACCGAAACCCTGTTCTCCGGTACAGATGGCCGCCAGATAGTTGTTCTTTTTATCATCTAGCATGTGACCATCCATGACGGTCCCGGGTGTTACCACCCTTGTCACTTCCCGGCGTACAACGCCCTTGGCTGACTTGGGATCTTCTACCTGATCACAGACGGCAACTTTGTACCCCTTTTCAATCAGGCGCGCAATATATGAGTCGGCAGCATGGCAAGGCACCCCGCACATAGGAATACGCCCTGCCTGCCCCCCATCACGCCCTGTAAGTGTGATTTC
The DNA here is from genome assembly GCA_017656185.1 of Peptococcaceae bacterium. Taxonomy (GTDB): domain Bacteria; phylum Bacillota; class Desulfotomaculia; order Desulfotomaculales; family JACDOK01; genus JACDOK01. The sequence goes on from JACDOK010000001.1 coordinate 60,579, forward strand.
CAGGATACGAGAAGCCGTCTCGGCATCATCAAAAAATAACTCGTAAAAATCACCCAAGTGGAAAAACAGCAAAGCATCCGGATACTGTTTTTTTATCGCCAGATACTGTTCTATCATCGGGGTGAACTTTGGAGACAAGGCACATCTCCCCTGAATGGATTTATATCATTTAATTATAACACGCCAAACCATTCCTCAAAAGGAAAACCCCGGAGCATATCCGCTCCAGGGCTCCTACTACCTTAAGGATTACAACCTGTATCCCCACAGGAAGCTCACCCGCTCGGTGAACAACCGGCATTGCCCGTAATGGCCTGCTGTAATATCTGATTGACCATGTTAATAGTCTGTTCAAACCGCTGCTTCGCCTGTAAAAATTCTCTGACTACGGGGTTGGCCATCATATTCTCGTGCGTGACCCTTAACTCGGCCTTTTGCTCCTCAGTCGGCTGTTTTCCCTGGGCCTGGGCTATCTGTATATTGCGCTGCTTTTGTTGAAACTCGCGGATTAATTGCGTTGCTTCCTCGTTAGCCAGTACCGAAGCTTCAGCGGCGCGATAGTCCTTCAACTCCTGGGATTCGGCAATTTCCGCCCCCAATTCCCGGGCTTTTTGAATAATAGACAACTGCTTCACCTCCTCCGTCAGGTCCCCGACACATTAGATCCATTGTAACTGACGAACCGCAACGATGCAACCGTAAGTCATGTTATCTTTTTTCTTCATCCTGTACCGGAACACCTTCTAAATGAGTAAGATGTCCCTTAACTATACGTACCTCGATAAGGTTGCCTACCTGGACATCGTCACCTTCAAAAACAACGGTCTTATTGGTACGGGTTCGCCCACAGAGCCGGGTCGGATTGTGTTCACTCGGGCCTTCCACTAGGATCTCGCGCACCTTACCTTCCTCAGCTTTGTTCTTTAAAAGGCTGATCTCTTTTTGCAGCGCGACCAGTTTTTGGATGCGTCGCGATTTGACATCTTCCGGCAATTGCTCCATTTTGGCCGCCGGTGTTCCTTTCCGCGGATTATATACAAAAGTAAACGCTTGGTCATACTCCACCCGCCGCACCAAATCAAGGGTATCGGCAAAGTCTTCTTCCGCTTCACCGGGAAAGCCAACCATCAGGTCCGTGGTAATCGCAACCCCCGGTACGGCCTTACGGATCTTGGAAACTAAACTAAGATAATTCTCACGAGTATAACCACGCCCCATCGCCTTCAGTATCCGGTTCGATCCGGCCTGGGCCGGCAGGTGGACATGCTCGCATACCTTCCGCGCCGTAGCGATAACATCAATAAGTTTTTCGCTAAAATCTCTGGGGTGAGAGGTCATAAAACGAATACGCCAAAGTCCTTCAATGCCGTCCAACTCCTTTAACAGGTCAGCAAAATCTATATTTTCTTCCAGATCCTTACCGTAGGAATTGACGTTTTGCCCCAGTAAGGTAATCTCCCGGTAACCTTGGGAAGCAAGTTCCTGCACTTCGGCGATTATTTTCTCGGGACGCCGGCTGCGCTCTCTGCCACGAACGTAAGGGACAATACAGTAAGTACAGAAATTATTACAGCCATGAATGATGGGAACCCAAGCCTTTAGACCGCTTTGCCTGCGGACGGGTATCTCCTCCGGAATCTCCCCCTCTTTCTCCCATACCTTGTTTACCTGCCGCCTTTCTTTTATAACCTGTTCGATAAGCCCCGGCAGTTCGTGCCGGTTATAAGTGCCGAATACGATATCCACGTGGGGAAAGCGGCGGCAAATATCGGTCGACGTTCCCGGCTGCTGGGGCAGGCATCCCGAAATCGCTAAAATACGCCCTTCCCTCTGGCGTTTCCATTTCTTCAGGCGGCCCAGCAAGCCCCATACCTTGTTTTCCGCCGTACCACGCACGCAGCAGGTGTTTAAGATCAGGATGCCGGCGTCATCCTGGTCCGCTGCCGGTTCATAACCCATGGACTCCAGGAGTCCCGCCATCATTTCACTGTCGTATTCATTCATCTGGCAGCCGAAAGTCTGGATAAAATACTTCAAAGCCTAAACACCCCGTAATCGCTTTAAAAATTTTATCTATTATTCTTATTCTTTTCCCCTTTCGGCTAAACCTTCAGCAATCACCGATTGCACGTGAGGCCTGCATCAAAGACCCGTAGGGTTCATAACGGCACAGGCCTTACCCGTGTTGGCCCCTGTGTGTCCCTGGATGTCTTCCAGACTCGAACAGCACTTCATTTCGGTCACGTGCTTCAAAATCTCCGCTTTACTCACGTTTTTGCAGTAACACACCGGAACGGAGGGGTCTTCTTCCTTATACCATACCCTGACTTTTACGTCATCCCTGGTAAACCTCATGTCCTCTGTGTAGTACACCACTTTACAATCCGGCGTTCTACAAATGTAGAAGTCACCTGCAATACCTGATAGCTGTGAGGGATCTTTGACCAAATGTTTTACCGTTTTTAACGGCACCCGCTGTCCCGGCATGAAGCATTCAGGGCAAGAAGGAGAAAAATGCAGGTTTATTTCCATTCCGTATGATCCCTCCAAAACAAAGGCAGTCTAAAATACTGGTTCCTAATTGAAAAAGCAATTAATCTGGTACTTAGTTTAACGTTATCCAGCATGATCTAAACTACGGAAAAGGATTCCCGCTGTACCGTCAAGAAGCAAGTACTTGTCTTAAATCAAAAATATTAATGAGAATGAGAAGGAGCACACTCTATGCCCTACGTTTTATCGGGCAACTGCCAGGTTTATTATGAAGCAATAGGTAACGGTTTCCCACTGGTGTTAATTCACGGCTTGGGAACCAGCCACGAAATGTGGTACCCGCAGATTGACGCTTTTAAGGACCACTATCGTGTCATCACCCTTGACTGCCGCGGTCACGGCCAAAGCTGCAGCATTGATAAAGACCTTAAACTTGAGGATTTCGCGCACGACCTCGCGGCCGTTCTCCGCAAGGAAGATATTGAAAAAGCCGCCGTATGCGGCATATCTTTCGGCGGCATTGTGGCCCAACACTTTGCGCTGGAGTACCCGAACTTCTGCGCCGCCCTGATTCTTTGCGACACCTTCAGTGAAGTCAGTTTTATAGATTCCCTCGGGGCCAGGCTGCAGGTCCCGGCGCTGAAGTTTCTTTCCCGGGAAGGTCTCGCCCGTATGGTTGCCGCTGATTATAACCGCAAGGAATGGAAAGCGGCCCGCGAGCAACTCGTCAAAGAGGTTCTTAATTCACGTCCCAAAGAAGTGGCCCAAATCCGTGCCTTAATTAATAATGTCAATATTACACAGCGCCTTCAAGAAATCCGCTGCCCGACCCTGGTCCTGGTGGGCGACCGGTGGAAAACCCTGCAGAAGTATGCGCAAATTATCGTTGATGCCATCCACAGCAGCACCATGGCCGTCATTGATAAGGCCTGCGACCCCTCATCGCTGACCAATCCTCCCGCGTTTAACGCAAAGGTGGAAGCCTTCTTACAGAAACATATTTAGGGCATTCCTAGTAAACAGTAAACAGGAATGCAGGGGAGCCTTTGTAAGGCTCCCGCCAACCCCAGAAAATGCCTTATTTATTCCTAATCCCCAATTACCCTTTCCTTCATTCCTCCTCACTCCTCACCTACTCACTGTTTCCCGCTTACTGCTCACTGATTACTGTTTCCTGACTACTGTTTACTGATTAACTGATGGTGGTACGACGGGCTTGCCGTAATCATAGTACCGGTAGTTAATGGCAATCATATCCTTCACACTGCGTCCTGTCCACACGTCTTGAAAATACATCCAGACCTTTAAATCCTTTTCCTTAATTAGTTTGCTGTTCTCATCAAGATAAAACTTATATGAAATAGTAATATTATCATAGAAAGAGCTCAAAAGACTGATGACTTTCTTCCATTCGCCCGGGTCTTTACCGTCACCAATTCTTTTTAACAGTTCGAGAGTTTGTTCTTTATTTAAATTAATCTCTATCACTACAAGGCCTTCTTCCGCAGATTTGTCAGACTTGAAACGCGAGCGCACCCCCGGAACCTGTAAAACCTGTTCAATATCCTGTTCACCGGATAATGATGCCGTGCCGGTCAGGCTGCCGGCAGGTAGTTCGGCTGAAGTTTCCTCGGAGGTCTTCTTAACCCACGTATCCCCCTTCTTGATAAACAGGTTATCACCATCCAGGTACATTACCTGTGCCTCCGCATCTTCCCCATTAAGAGGTTTGATCGCGGCATAAACCTTCCCACCGGCCTGAGCCCATCCCGAGACTTCCTGTTTACGGCCCGATATATTAAGTTCAGGCCCGTTATCAATCTGCGTCAAAGACTCCACTGTACCGGTAAAATATACCGTATCAAACGTCTTAACGGCCTCCATGGCCTCCCTTAAAAATACCTCGGAGCCATCATCGGGCGTGATAACGGCTACCGTGTGCGAAGCAGGCAACCATTTTACAGAACAGCCCAGGCTTTCAGCTACAAAGCGCAGAGGTACGAAAGTTCTGTTATTCTTAACGCGGGGCGGGACTCGCAGCGGGACCTCCCGGTCTCCTACCACAGCCGTTGTTGAGCCGATTTGCAGCGTAACCTGCTCCCCACCGTAACCAGTTATACTTACCTTTTTTTCCTTCCCGTCCCAAGATACATATGTTCCCAAGGCTTCGGCAATAATACGGTACGGTACCATGGTAGTCCCCTGCTCAATGTAGGGCGGTTCATCACATTGCAGCTCCGCCCCGTCCAGAGTTAAAGTCAAAGGTGCCGCTCCATAGGCGAAGCTTATTGTCATAAACACCAAACACAGCGCCACTAATACGCACCGCAGCTGCACGGCAGCGCCTCCTTTTCCCAACCAGGAAACAGTAAAGATTTCTTTTGGTAGACTTCGCCAAACTTTTTGAAATCCCTGCCGTATCCTTGTCGTATCAACCCCTTTCAAATTACATAGGAAAAGCAGGACCGGAAAACATAAAAGGGGTGGCACGAAGACCACCCCTTTTAATGCGGTGTAGTGTATGCTGTTACTTACTGGGCCATATCCTCAATGGAATCAATGGTAACGTACTTCGGCACAACCAAACCGATTCTGGTGCCTTCGAGGTTCGGCCCGAGGTTCTCAACCTTATCCTTTACCTTTTCGTAATAGTCTTTGTGTGTGGTAGGCAGCCAAGCCGCCACGATGGCGTCAAAGGAACCCGCGCCGATACCCTGCCACATTACGCCAGCGTCAACGGCTTGCAGTTCAACATCATAACCCATCTTCATTAAAACGTGCTTGACGACGTGCGTGCTGGCGATTTCAGAATCCCATTCCACGTAACCGAGGACAATCTTGTCTTTGCCTTTTTCAACACCTTCCGGGATCCACTCATTTACCATGTCCTGGTGCTCTTTGATGAATTTCTCCGCCGCAGCATCTGGGTCCATTTCATTTACATTGATGTCCAGCATTACAGCTTCCATGTCAGACGGTTTCCAGTAGAAGTTGTCCAGCATCTGGTAAGCTGCCGGCGCCTCGTCCTTCAGTGTCGGGGTTACAATGGTATCTATTTCCTCTTCGCCACCGTAAATACCCTTAGGATCTTCCAGGTATTTAAGGTCCCACTTGGCAAATTTCCAGTGCGGGGTCCACCCGGTTACAACGATCCATTCCTTATCATTGATCGCCTTTTTGAGGGCCGCGACCATACCGGCACTGGAACTGTCCTGCAGTTCATAACCTTCCAAACCGTACTCCTTAATCGCCTTTTCAGTCGCTTTCATGATACCGGCGCCCGGCTCGATACCCACAATCCTGCCGCCAAACTTGTCCCTTACACTCGCCTGATCATCGCCAGCATTTTCCGTTCCGCCGCCGCAACCGGCCACAAATGCTCCCAGCATCACTACCGCAGCGATTACGGCTAAAACTTTCGACCATCTCAACAAAAATATCCCTCCTCTTAAAATTGTACTATTTTATGAAAAAGTTACCGGTTAACAAAGGTTACCGCGTAACCTTTTCAACTCTCATCCACTTTTCTGCCACCAAACCAAAATCCTTAGGTAGTTTCTTTCTTCTGCTTGCCCTTCAAGTTTTGCGTGATACGGTCCAGAATAATGGCTACAATTACAATGGCGAGCCCGCTTTCAAATCCTCGCGGGACGTCTAAACGCTGCAAACCACGCAGCACCTCTCCCCCAAGTCCACCGGCCCCGATCATTGCCGCGATGACCACCATGGAAAGCGCCAGCATAATACACTGGTTGACACCGGCCATAATAGTCGGCAAAGCCAGGGGAAGCTGCACCTTGACAAGCATCTGGTTTCTTGTAGAACCGAATGCCTTGGCAGCCTCAATCAATTCCGCAGGCACCTGGCGGATGCCCAGCCCGGTCAACCTGATCACAGGCGGCATGGCAAAAATGATGGTGGCCACAAGGGCCGGTACCTCTCCGATGTCGAATAATAGTACTGCTGGTACAAGGTATACGAACGGCGGCATAGTCTGCATAAAATCGAGAATGGGGCGTACAATCCTATCGACTATGTCACTCCAGGCCGTAAGAATACCAATAGGAATACCCACAATCAATGCCAGAAAAGCGGAGGACAAAACCAGGGCCAGCGTGCTCATTCCCGGGTCCCACATGTCGAGGTTGAGGATCAAAAGCAACCCCACACCCGTCCACAACGCAATTTTTCTATTGGCTAATAACCACACCAGAGCCATAAGTATTGCTATCAATACCACCGGAGGCGGAAACAACAAGGCATTAGTAAAAGCTTGAATAACAGCCTCAATAACGTCACTCACAAATTCAAAGAACCCGCCGAAATAAGCGTCCAGAAACTCAACAAACGCCTCAACCCAGTCACCAATTGGAATTTTGGGGATTGCATCCACTATTCCTCATCCCCCTTTCTAACCATTCCGGCCAACAGGGCGCCACGCACGATAACACCAAGCAGTTTGTTATCGTCATTGACAACGGCTACGGGAAACTTGGATTCCGCCAGCACGGGAATAAGATCACTTACCGGCGTATCCGGTTTTGCCGTGGGAACGTCAGTAATCAATATTTTGGACAAATCTTTCTCACCGCGTTCACGTGCTTCATAGGCGTCGTCGGCCGTGACGATGCCGGCCAGCTTCCGTTCCCGCGTTACCACAAAAATACTGGAGATCCCAGCCTCCCGCATCGCGCGTAAAGCCACCCGTGGACCCTCTTTAAGCGCTACCGTCTCCACGGGCGCTTTCATGACACCTTCGGCCACGAGAACTTTGGTCATATCCACGTCTTCCACAAACTTGCGGACATACTTGTTGGCCGGGTTGGTCAGGATTTCTTCCGGCGTACCGATCTGGACGATATGCCCGTCCTTCATCAAAGCGATGCGGTCTCCGATGCGCAATGCCTCATCCAGGTCGTGGGTAACAAAGATGATAGTCTTGTTAACCTTACTTTGGAGACTAAGCAGCTCGTTCTGCATTTCGCGGCGAATTAACGGGTCAAGCGCGCTAAAGGCCTCGTCCATCAGAAGAATATCGGGGTCGTTTGCCAGTGCCCGCGCCAATCCCACGCGCTGCTGCATACCACCGCTGAGTTGGTCGGGAAGCGAGTTTTCCCATTGCTTGAGGCCTACCATCTCCAATACTTTGCGTGCTCTTTCCAATCGTTCCTTTTCGTCGATACCTTGGATTTCCAAGCCAAAGGCGACATTATTGATTACCGTGCGGTGTGGGAAAAGAGCAAACCGCTGAAACACCATGCTGGCCTTTTTGCGCCGCAGTTCCAACAGGCCTTCCTCATCCAGGTCCACCACATTTTTACCGTCAATCAGGATTTCACCGCTGGTAGGTTCAATCAAACGGTTTAGACAGCGCATTAAAGTGGACTTGCCACTACCCGACAGGCCCATTAAGACAAAAATCTCACCCTCGTCAACTTCGAAGCTGGCATTAGAAACCCCAACAGTCTGTCCGGTTTTCTCAAGGATCTCTTCTTTGGAGCACCCTTCCTCAATCAGTTTTAACGCCTTTTCAGGATGATCACCGAATATTTTGCTCAGGTTTCTAACAACAATCTTTTTTTGCACATTCTTACCTTTATCTGCTGACCTTTCTCCGGGGTGATCCAACCGTTCCTTATCTTGCTCTACCATAACATTTCCCTTCTTCCCTAATTAATGCCTCAAAAAATCATATCCTAAAATGACATAAAAAAACCCGAGGGTAGGCTCCCGGGTTTAGCCTGCACCCTCACCAACGCTTACGAGGTTAGCTGACGGGCTCGGGCTGGAAAGTAGCCCTACCTGCTAGCACAAGCTGGATTCGCCCCACAGATTGGTTCCCCCGCTCCCTCCAGTGAGAGACTCAGCGTATAGATGCTAACTAATTATTCCACTTGTTTTTAAAGATCATGATATTATATGGCGGTTGTCTAATATTTAAATGGTATCATATCCCAATTTACGTCGTCAAATCGCATCAGAAAAATTCAGCTTATTTTTACTTCAATAGATTTCGTCAGGCCCGTATCACAGCAAGTGCGATAGCACGCACGTACTTAATTCCCCTTCTTTTCCACCGGCAGCCTGATTTCACTCTCCATTGCCTCGGGTGGTGTTTGAGTCGGATCTTTAAGATATTCTTCCTCCGCTGGCCCGGTGAGACGATAACCGTCACTAATCATACGGCTGAAGAGACTTTGGTATGTGGCTACCAGGTCGTCCCTTCCCGCGTGATACTCACAGGCCAGAACCTGTCGTACCGGTACTTGTTTAATGCCGGGTGTGGTATCAGTTTCAGGTATTTCCGCGACATTATCACTATCAATTGCTATAAATATTTCCCATTCCGACTGCTCCGGCGGTACACCAAGGGGACTGGAATGATATACCACCGTGGGAAAACCCAAAGGCGTATAACCATTTTCCCGAATCCATAATGCCAATTGTTCCAAGACCTGGGGCATTTGGTCGTAAGGGCCCTTGCCCATTTTAAAGACCACCGTTTTGGCAGGTACTTTTTTTAGTTTAACTTGAGACACCTTACCCTCTCCCTTCACTTACGTTAGCTTCGCCACTATACCGGAAAAAACCTTTCTATTATATTTCCTGTCACAACCTCTTTTAAAATTTTAAAACAGCAGGCGGGTTGCAAACCCGCCTGGTACCATATTCAAGACTAATTCATCTAAATCTTCCCCTTCATAACAGTGTCTTCCGGAAAAATGACCTTCTTCGTGTAATCCTGCTGGTCAAAACGGTACCTGCTGTTTACCACAATTACATTGCTGAAGAGGTCTTGGTATTTGGTTTCTACAATGATCTTATGAGGTCCGGAAAGAGTTTTATCTTGGGCTTGGAGCTCAATCTCAATCTTCTCGCCCGGGCCGAAGAAGGGAATATGATAATCTACCGTAAAATCACCACGGCATGTTATATCAATATCCAGGGCCGGTCCGGGACCCACGTTCCGCAGTAAAATACACGGTACGGATGACTGCCCCTTACATGAAAATTTTTTAATCACCGGATGCAATAACGGCCTGAACTGGGCCAACCTGTTTTCGTACATTTCCCGGGCCATTGCCCTCGATGAGCGTACGGAAAAATAGGTTAACAATGCCAGTATTGTTGTTCCACAGGCTGAAAGGACGGGTCCGTATTTCAGCAAAAATTCCAACTGATATCACCTGTATTTTGACTTGAATGGTATGTCATTTTAAATGCTATGGTAAAATATACATGTATTTTTTCCGACTGTTCCGGGAGGTATGTATGTCCACATTTACTCGCCACATTCCCAATCAGGTTGCCATACTGGGGCGAACCCTCACCAGCGTTCTACCGGAGGTGGAGCGCCAGTTGGCCCGCTGGAAACAAAAAATCAATACCGGGCCTACCCATCACGAGTTGGCCCGGCAGGCCAGGGCCAGTATCAGTTCCAAACGTTTTCACGCCCAAGGAGGCAGCGTATACGCCCTCTGCTATGGTACTTTTCGCCACGACTTGGTACGTCTCATCGTGGCTTTACAGATCATCAGTGATTATCTCGACAATCTTTGTGACCAGGCCGGCTGTGAGGACGGCAAAGCCTTTCGGCAGCTGCACCAGTCTATGTTATGTGCCGTAAACCGAAATGCAGCACCCCAGGATTTCTACCGTTACTATCCCTATAAAGACGACGGCGGATATCTTGACGCCCTTGTTTATGAGTGCCGGGAGATCATCGGCAGCCTGCCTTCCTATGATGTGGTTGAAGACCGGATCACATTTTTGGTACGCCTCTATACCGACCTGCAGGTTTATAAACATACCAGGCGCGACCGGCGTGAATCATTGCTTCAATCTTGGTTCGCCACATACGAAAAAGACTATCCTATGCTGTACTGGTGGGAGTTTGCAGCCGCCGCCGGTTCAACGTTGGCGATGTTCGCCCTTTTTGCTGCTTCCGCCAGGCCCAACCTTACCCGCAAAGAGGTGGAGGATATCTTTAGCGCCTATTTCCCCTGGATTTGCGGGCTGCATATTTTACTGGATTACTTTATTGACCAGGAAGAGGATCGTTGCGGTGGCGACTTAAATTTTGTTTTTTACTATCCCGACGAAGCAACCTGCCAACGCCGCCTGCTCCTGTTCCAGGAGGAGGCTTTGAACCGCGCGTCTTCCCTTCACCGTTCTTTTTTCCACCGTACCATTGTTAAGGGGCTTCCAGCTTTATACCTTTCGGATCCCAAGGTAAAATCTCAGAATTTGGAGGCCATTGCCCCGTTATTTTTCAAAGTCGCAGGTTGGGACGCCGCATTAATCCACTGGCTGTGCAAGGGATTACGAAGACTGCGGATGATTTAGGGTTTCATTCCTAAATTTAACGAAAACCAAGAGCAACTCTCACACGTCTTAATGGTAAGTGAGAGGATGATATCTTATGGTTAGTACAATCGGTAGTTTTTTTGCCAGCATTACTGCCCGATCCTGGTGGCAAATTGCCCTGGCCACTTTGGGCTGTCTTATGGTAGGAGGCCTCATTATTCTTGGGCTGCAGTCCTGGCAGGACCCAGATACCATCGCCCGTCACTTCACCGCACACTTGAAAGCGGGTAACGGACGAGCCTGGAACTATCTGGCACCTGCCGCAAAAGAGACCGTTTCGCCCTTTGACACCACATCGCTTTCCAAGCTCCTGAATACCATCGATAACAGTACCGCCGTTCCATCCCGCTCCACTAATGGATTCTTTAAACAAACGGTAGATGTGCCGCTTAAGGAGCTGGCAAACCGGTCTCAAAACAACCATGGTGTTCCTGAAAACCGGGTTTTGAGACTCTATTTCACCCGTACCCTGGCGGGATGGAAAATATACCATATTGAACAAATCCCCTGACCGTAAAATATGACCCGTCCACCCATTTACCGTTTGAAGAAAGGAATTGTCACAACCGGAAAAGAACTACACGGTAGATGGGTGGGTGAAAGCCTTGAGGTACCCCAACAAAAAAGTCGCTCATGACGTGGGTGCGCTGGAAATGCTTTTTAAGCTTTTCCATAAATCGGTATACCTAACAGCTTATTTTATCACCAAGGACCACAACCTTGCGGAAGACGTCGTGCAGGATACCTTTCTGCGCGCTTACGATAAATTGGACCAGCTGCAGGATCATTCCAAGGTAGAAACATGGCTTCACCGCATCGCAAGCAACTTGGCTATTGACGTACTTCGCCGGAACAAGAAACTAGTATCAACTCCCCCGGCAGAAACAGATCTTAAAACAGTCGACCCTGCAGCACAACCAGAAAGCAGCCTTTTGGTAAAAGAAGAAAGAGACAATGTAGTATCCGCTCTTGAGAATCTTCCCCCGGAGTACCAAGAAGTAATACTGCTAAGATACTACCGGGAAATGACCATTAAAGAAATTAGCGCCTTTTTGACCATTCCTGAAGGAACAGTGAAGACCCGACTGCGAAAAGCCCGTATTTTAATATCCCAGGTGCTGAATCATCCCCGGCAGGGCGCGGCAGAAACGGGGAGGTAGGAATAATATGCCCAAGTATACCGACGAACAGATCGACAATATAATTCGCGAGATTATTCAGGAACGGATGAAAAACGCCGACCCGCCACCGGCTGAGGAGGCCTGGCAGCGCTTCCAACAGCGCTTAATGGAGCGCGAAAAGGCCAAGAACCGCATACATCTGGGCCCGTTTCATATGACCAAGAGAGCCCTGGTTGCTTGCATTTTGTTATTCTTTGCCGCCTCTCTGTCCATCGCCTATCCCGAACGGTTGACAGCAATCGGAAACAGCATCTATTACACCGTACGTACCGTCACCGTTCGCGACGATAACACAGTGAATATTGCCATCGGGCGCTACAAAGACAACCCGCCGCCAGGTATTACCGAAAAGATGCGCCAAACTAAACTGCCACCTGCTACCGGCCATCCGCCGCCACCGCCACCTGATACCGAAAGCGGTTTCACCAGCGGAGTAAGCATAACTTCTACCGGGCCGGAAACGGGGGAAGCGGCTAAAGTGGTGGAGTTATCTACCCCTTCGCCGCGAAAAGGCCTTTCGCTCGAAGAAGTACGCGCCATAGCCCCCTTCATGGTCCGAGCACCTGGATACGTACCGGCAAGATTCAAGCTTAAAGATATTACCTACCGTCCCTACAGCGATTTGGCCGGCGAAGTTACTTTTGAATACCGCACTGCCAGCGGCGATCACATTTTGATCAGCCAGCAATTCGCTACCGGTGACGTCGGCATGGGACTGGGCTTTGACCGGGATGACACGGTAGTAAAAGAGGTAGATATAAAGGGTAATGAGGGGCTATTGCTCGAGCACAAAGGTGGAAAATACTGCAGTTTGCACTGGTTTGACAACGCCAGCCATTTCCGCGTGAGTGGTCGTCTCAGCCCTGAAGAAATACTCAAAGTAGCCCGCTCTATGTAGGGGGCTGCTCTTTTTATCCTTAACATAAATTTATCAAAAAATTTTTACAATTGGGCAGGATTTACCACCCAGGTTATCCAAGCATAAACTAAGGCAGCAGATTGGGAGTGGGGGGTTAAAGTGTTACTGGGCACGCACGCCTTGATTGGCGCGTCAATTTACAGTATTTTACGCCGCTGGCCGTTTGTTATTGTGGCAGTGGTGGTAATAGCTTCCCATTTTGTCCTGGACTCCATTCCCCATTCCGACCTGTCATCTTTCATAGGACTACCTTCTTATACTTACTGGAAGATTTACCGCTTAATCATTAATATAGGAACCATCGGCTTCTTAACCTGGCTGACGATACAAACTAACAATTTCAGACCCATTACGTATGGCGTTTTGGCCACCATACCCGACTTTTTTCTGCATATCCCCTTAGTGGCAAGACTTCACGCCGCCTTCAACAACCAGGTGGACTGGGCCCAGGGACTTTACGCCTACTTTGGTTCTTCCCGCAGCATCAGCCCCGACACCCCTGCCTACCGGGCCATAGTGCCAGCAAGTCAACTGCAGGAAACCCCTTGGTTCTGGATCGGGCAAACCGCCATGCTTCTCTGTGAACTGTCCGTTATTTTAATTGGAATATCCCTTTTGATGAGTTTTTTGGCGTGGTCCAACAAGCACCGTGCCAAGTTCGTTTCCCGTGCCACTATGGCGCGTTATAAGGAACATTGACGAACATTAACGGTCTCAAAACCCCCGGATTAGGTTCTATCTTTGATAAACTATATATAATCATTTAACTGGTACGGCTCAGTGCCGGAGGTGAGAACTATGGAGTTTACTGATATCGTTACCACGGTGGCCGTGGCCGCTGTGATATTGTTTATAATCCGGAAAATAGCCCGTGGCGGCGGCTGATGTTAACGGTAAGATGCCGGTACGGCATCACACGAATTGCGCTTTGAAAAATACGGCGTGCGGAGGACATCTTTGACAGGCACTTAATGAATAGTGCCGTCCTCCTCTTCCTCATCGTGTTCGGGAAATTCCTCATCCAACAGCTGCGTATACCTGGAGGGGATTTCTACCTCCCGCTCGGGACCTTCTTTCAGCTTAAAGCGCAGCACGTACCCGTCACCCGTATCTTTCCTGCGCGGCCTCCAGTACTCCAATACCGTTCCTTCTTCCTCACTATAGGATAACACTGTTTCCTCACACCATTTAAAAAATTCTTCTCTGATTTGGTTATTCTTTTCAAACACCGCTATACCCCCTCTCTTGTGTACAAGCCGCTTACCCATATGTTACCACATTTTGGACTTATGTAACCACATACTTACTCCCTGAAGGGAAATAATACCGTTACTGAAAGACGGGTAGGGGTGATTATGGATATAGCCCACTGGGAGATAGCGATAAGGCTGGCAGGGTCGTTCCTGCTGGGTGTTTTGATCGGATACGAACGGGAACGCCGGCACAAACCGGCAGGTTTAAGAACCCACGCCTTGGTCTGCCTAGGAGCGGCGTTTTTCACTTACATCAGTATTTATGGTTTTCCACGGGTGGAAGTAACGCCCGGTATGGGAGACCCTGCCCGTGTCGCCGCCCAGATTGTCACCGGGGTCGGCTTCATCGGCGGCGGCATTATCTTCAAAGACCGGGACCGCATTAGAGGCATAACCACCGCCGCCAGCATCTGGCTGGCGGCCGCCATCGGAATGGGCATGGGCACGGGCCTCTACGTCCCTACCATTCTGGCGGCGGGTATAGCACTGGCTGGCCTGCGTCTTGACCGTATTCTCCGCCGTTTAGACCACGACGACGGCGATTAAGCCAAACAAAAGCTATTTTATCTTTTCCCCCCCCCTGTGATAAGATGATAGTATGGTTATGCTTGGACTGGGGGGGGAAAGTAATGCAGAGTAAAATCGCAGAAGCCTTGTGCTTGCGGTACAATCCGGTAGCAGTATTGTGGACCAATGAAAAACCTACCGGTGCCCTTCAATTCAAAGAGGGAAGGTGGGGTTGTGTCGTAGCCATGCTCGTGGCTGCCGCTAAGGGGCAAGTTGCCGTTTTCGACCGCAAGACGTTTGGCTGCTTGGGAGGGGGTACCGGCCTGGGTTTCGGCAACCAGTATGTAAATTTCCCCGGCGGTATCGAGTATTTTCTTTCCACAGGTAATCAGGAATTTGCAAAAACTCAAGAAGGGCAAAAGATGGTTAGAAATACTCCTGCCCTGCAGCATGGTGAAAGATACATTAAAAATCCTCAACTAGCTAAAAAATTTGTAGACTCGCTTCCTATGATAGATGTACCTACAGAGTTTATTGTTTTAAAGCCGTTACAGAACGTCACCGAAGATGAAAAACCTAAGGGGGTCGTTTTCCTGGTCACTCCTGACCAGCTCTCGGCCTTGGTGGTATTGGCACACTACGCACGCGGAACCAACTACAACGTCGTGGCCCCCTTTGGCGCCGGATGCCAGACATGCGGTATCTTCGCTTATAAAGAAAGCGAGTCGGATCAACCGCGAGCTATTATCGGGTTAACCGACATCTCTGTTAGAAACAAGGTTGACCGGGATATCCTCTCATTTACGGTCCCTTATAAAATGTATCTCGAAATGGAAGATAATGTCGAAGGAAGCTTCCTGGAATTAGCTACCTGGCGTAAAGTTATTACACGAAATACTTGAGGTACGGCCCGGCTTCCTGGCCGGGCTTCTTCCCGGCTTCGCCGACAAGAGCCAGTTTTGCCTTATGCTTTCAACTGTGCGCCCGGCAAAGCCCGTTTCGGGCATACATCACCGCACCGCAAACAAGTGATACACTCGCTGCTGTCTATAACCGGTAAGTTCGTTCCAGAGTCAACGTACCTAATGGCATTCATAGCACACGAGCCACGGGTGCAGAGCCCGCATCCCATGCACTTATGAGCATCCGGGCTGATTTTGCGCAGTGCTGTTTTGGACGTTAGAACGAGAACCGCCCCAAGAGGACACGCGTACCTGCAGAAAGGCCGTTCAATAAGCAGTGAAAATAAAAGCGTTGCGAGCAGAATAATGGTGGCAACAGCTGTACCTCGGAAATTAAAAAGCACTTTAAAGGGTTCATAATCACCCCAGATATAAGTTCCGGTTGCCAGTGTAAGATAGCCAAATACTATAAGAACCACAAACTTAAGGTATTTCAGATATCTATCCGCCTTATCGGGAACCCTTATGCGAAGTTTTCCGACATGAATGAACTCCTGTACAGCACCAAGCGGGCAGGTCCACCCGCAGAATACCCTTCCCCATAAAATGGAAATGGCCACCGGAATAATAAACAACCCTACCGCATTACCTAAAAACATACTGAATACGGCACCTACCGGGCCGGGACACCCTCCCAGATAAAAGCCCAAGACCATAACACTTAAAATTAACAGTGGTTTCCGCAGCTGTTCCAGCTTCAAAAGATAGAGGATTAGACCGGTAAGGATAAAACCGTACCACAAATTGAAGTGTAAAGAGGTCGGGAAGATTTTTTCAAGCCGCGACTGGCCGGCCGCAGCAGCGCGCTCCATTTCGCCGGGCGGCACGCTCTCTGCCCTTTCACCGTCAGTTGGAGGATTATACGAACTGCCGGGAATGTTACCTGGTGAGACGGGTGCAGGCGGGGCACCGCGCCTGTAGCCTCTCCGCCCTTTTCCCTTGGAGGCGTCACCTGCTTCATTTTCAGATCGTTCCTGCGTAGCAGGTTGTTTTTCTGATTCCGCTATCTGGGGCGAGGGTACGACTTCCGTTTGGCCCGAGGTCCCGTCCTGAGCAGCAAGAACGGTGCCTTTAGCCTCTATAACCATCAGGCCTTCCTTGTCACAATACCGCTCAACATGTACAACTGCTTCACCAGGATCGGTAAACTGCACCGTAAAGTTTAGAATGTCGGGATTCCCGGTTTGCCACGTACCGCGATCGGTAATTTCTCCACCGGTTACCTTTATGGATGTATCTTCCAAGGGTACGTCACACCGGCGGTGGGTTTGATACCTTTCCAGCTTAAAGGTAATTGTTTCATCTTTATCCACGGTAAAGGTACTTGGCGTTAATTCCATTTCACATGCCAGCACTTTTCCGGGGGAAATAATGAAAAAAAGACATACCGCAAGCAATATAACGCCCTTTTTCATCACAGCACCTCGCTGAAGTCCTCGGGGTTCTCCCATACATAGTACCGCAAAAATGTGTCCAAATAGTGAACAAGGCTGAAAAGTTTTTGACAAAACTTGTCTTGACGCCTTGTTGGAAGATTATATAATAAAATTAAAGAGGTATCGGATTGGTATTATCACCTTTTTGATTCTACGTTAAGTAGGGAGTGTTTATATTAAAGTAGGACAAAAACAGCAGATACTCATGTTGTCGTTGGCCAAGTTGTTCTTGTAATGGCTAAAGTCGGTAACACTCCCGATGAAAATATCGGGAGTTTTTCATTTTTTCAACACAATAGAAAGGGGGGATCCACACAACCTGGACAACTGCCCGGAAACTTTCCTTTTGCCTTGCTCCAAGCTGTTTAATTTTAGCGGCCTGCAACCGTGGGCCCAACCTTCCATCAACCCTACCGGCTTTACCTACAACATTTTCTACCATTTTTTAACTACAACTTAACAGAGGAGGGAACAACATGGGTAAAATAAACCTGGCCATTGCGGGTGTAGGTAACTGTGCCAGTGCGCTGCTCCAAGGCATTGAAATGTACAAAAACTCACCTGAGAATACCATCGGGCTGATGCACTATAACCTGGGCGGGTATACACCCGGCGATATCAATGTCGTTGCTGCCTTCGACGTGGACAAGCGCAAAGTAGGGAAACCTCTTAAAGAGGCAATATTTGCCAAGCCGAACTGCACAAAGATCTTCTACGAAAATTTACCGGACTATCCCGTCACCGTGCAAATGGGATCTGTTCTGGACGGCGTGTCTGAACACATGAGTGATTATGATGAAGACAAAACATTTATGGTCGCCGACCAAGAGCCCTGCGATGTAGTAAAAATACTTAAGGAAAGCGGTGCAGAAATCTTAATCAACTACCTGCCGGTGGGATCGGAAAAGGCGGCCCGGTTCTACGCCGAAGCGTGTCTGGAAGCCAATGTGGGCTTTATTAACGCCATGCCGGTCTTTATAGCCTCCGATGAGGAATGGGCCGAAAAGTTCCGGCGGAAAAACATTCCCATTATCGGTGACGATGTAAAAAGCCAGGTAGGAGCAACCATTGTCCACCGCACGCTGGCCAAGCTGTTTGAAAACCGTGGTGTTGTTCTCGATCGTACTTACCAGTTAAACTTCGGTGGGAACACTGACTTTTTGAATATGCTCAACCGCAGCCGGCTGAAATCCAAGAAAAAGTCAAAAACCCAGGCCGTGCAGGCCGAACTGGAAACCCCGCTGGCTGCCGAAAACATCTATATCGGTCCCAGCGATTACGTGCCCTGGCTCAATGACAACAAAATCTGCCACATCCGGATGGAAGGAAGGGGCTTCGGCAACGTTCCACTGACACTGGATGTCAAGCTTTCCGTCGAGGACTCACCCAATAGCGGAGGCGTAACCATCGACGCCATCCGGTGCATGAAGCTGGCTCTAGACCGGAAAATCGGTGGTGTACTCACCTCAATATCCGCCTATACTATGAAATCACCGCCCGTACAGTATACCGATACCGAAGCCAAGAAAATGGTAGAAGAATTCATCGCCGGCAGGAGGGAGAGGTAGTGCGCGCGGTCATCCTCGCTGCCGGCGAAGGTAGGAGGCTAAGCCCGCACTTCAGCGGGCCCAAGCCTCTTGTCTCATTATTAGGCCTTTCTTTAATTGAGCGAAATATCCTTTCTTTGCGGGAATGCGGTATCAAAACCTTTACCATTATCACCGGCTGCTGCTCCGGTGAAATAGAAAGCTACCTGGGAGACGGAAGCAAGTACGGAGTAAATATCACCTACCTGCATAACTCCGACTGGAAACTGGGCAACGGCGTATCGGCATTTACCTTCCACAAAGATTACCGCGACGGAGAAAAATTTATTTTGACAATGTCCGACCATATTTTTGAACTCGATGTCCTTAAATCCTTCCTAAAAAGCGCAGAAAATATAACAGAAGACGAAATTTTATTAGCTGCCGATACACGCCTGCAGGATGTTTTTGATTTAGCTGAGTGTACGAAAATAAAAGCAGAACAAGACCGTGCCGTTATACTCGGTAAAAACCTAAAGGACTTTAACGCCGTCGACTGTGGCCTTTTCGCCGGTACCAAAGCACTTTTACAAGCTCTTTCGGAAGCAATTTCCCAATCCCGCTACGCTCTTACCGACACCGTGAATATCCTGGCCGCCCGGCGCCGGGTGAAACTGCACTTTATAGACGGTTTTTGGGTTGATGTGGACGATCTTCCCAGTTACCGGTATGCCGAAAAAGTTCTCCTTAAGTCCCTGGTACCACCCAAAGACGGTATCGTCTCCCGTGTCTTAAACCGGAAGGTTTCACTTAAAATAACAAAGGTTTTAGCCCGTACCGGCATTACACCCAATCAGGTAACCTTCTTGTCTTTTTTAATTTCCTCAGTCTCAGCGGCCCTGTTCGCCGCCGCGTACCCGCTGCTTGGGGGGCTTTTAGCCCAGCTGAGTTCGATTATCGACGGGGTAGATGGCGAAATTGCCCGTCTCAAATTCCAAAAAAGCAATTACGGAGCGCTCTTTGATGCCATTTTGGACCGCTATGCCGATTTTTTGATCGTTTTGGGCATGGCCTATGCCTGGTATTCGGCGGCACCAAGTCTTCCCGTCCTGCTGGTATGCGCGGCCGCGCTGACCGGGCTGCCCTTATCCATGCTGCTCAAAGAAAAATTCCATGCCCTGACCGGCAGGCCCTTTATACCCGAATCCCACGACGGCATCTTTCGCTACCTGCCGGCCAACCGCGACGGGCGACTGTTCATTATCATGCTGGGCGGTATTTTCAATTTGATACCCCTCACCCTTATTGTCCTTGGCGCAATCACGCACATCCAGGCCCTGGTACGCCTTTATAACGCCCGTAAATTAATGTAAAACATCATCCCACCGCGCCTCCTCCGCCGGTACCACTACCGGCACTCTCGACGCAGGGTACAGCGCGTCTTTTGGTAAAAACATGGTTGCACAAGCCAAACTCCTCCAGCAAGGCCAGGGCCTCATCAATATGGTCTCCCAAATCCTCCGGGGAGTGCGCGTCGGAGCCGACAGTGAAAATCGTAACTCCTGCTTCTACCGCCAGGGAAATTATTTCCCGCGAAGGGTGAAACTCCTTTACCCCCCTGCGCAAACTGGAGGTGTTTATCTCCAGCCCCATATTCCTTCGCGCCATCTCCTTTAAAATGGGCTCGATAACCCCGCGGTGAACGGTTAAAATTTCCGAGCCGTAGTGCTTTATCCCGTATCTCTTGTAAAGGTCCAGGTGGGCTATACAATCAAAAAAGCCGGTATTAACGGCCTCCCGGAGGGTAGTAAAGTAATCCTCCCGAACTTCAGCCGGGCTCCGGGAGGCAAAATACTGCGGGCTTTCCATCATGGAAGATATTGCAATGTGGTCGAGACAATGTATGGCTCCCAGTACGAAATCAAAAGGATAATCCTTTAAAACTCTTTCGATCTCTCTTTCTAGGCCGATATCATACCCGACTTCTATGCCGGCTTTCACCTTTAAACCCGTATCCTTAAACTCCCGCTGTGCATCCTCAATTTCTTTAAAATAAGCCTCAAGCCACATCAGGTCGTGGGCCGGATGCCTTTTACCGTCAAGGATGACAAAATTATCTATGTCGCGCCGCACGGGGTCAAATTCAAAGTGAGTCGTAAAACAAATCTCCCTAAGCCCCAACTCAACCGCCCGGCGGCAGTAATCCCTTATTTCAACCGGAGAAGCATCTATGGAATAACCCGGGTGCACGTGGTAGTCGGTCCTTACGGATTTCACAGTTCTTTTTACTCCTTTGAAAAACCCCTCTGAAAAAACAATATTAATATAAAGAACACAAAAAGATCAACAGCCCCAAAATGCCATTTTTAGATCTTTATGTTGCTAAACACAAGACTGGTAATCCTTATAAACAGGCTGTAAAATGCCAAAGATAAATAATGCGCTGCTCCTGCAGTGCTTTTTAGCACTTTTAGCCCCCTTTTCCTAGGGGCAACATCAAAATACGATAGAATTTGAAATGCACTCTTCCCTCTTTCAGTCCCCTATTTATCGGGTCACTAGCTGAAACGGGACGATGGCCTGCCGGGGCCCCGCCGTTTGGGTACCTTTCAGTCCCCTATTTATCGGGTCATTAGCTGAAACTATGAATGTCCTAATTGTGGCTTTGACAGTCTTGACGTCTTTCAGTCCCCTATTTATCGGGTCATTAGCTGAAACCGCCCTCTCCACCGACGCAGGCCGCGAGATACTGGAGCCTTTCAGTCCCCTATTTATCGGGTCATTAGCTGAAACCACGACCGTAAAAGGTTGAAAAGATGGTATAATGATACTTTCAGTCCCCTATTTATCGGGTCATTAGCTGAAACGTAAAACGGAAGTGCTTACTTTAGCCAGCGACATGGACTTTCAGTCCCCTATTTATCGGGTCATTAGCTGAAACTAAACCTCCACGCGTGTACAAGTTGAACTTCCTTTCTTTCAGTCCCCTATTTATCGGGTCATTAGCTGAAACCAAGGTTTGGAAATTGAAATTTGTGGTAGCTGGATTTCTTTCAGTCCCCTATTTATCGGGTCATTAGCTGAAACCTTGGTTTAGGCGTATTGTGGTTTATTTCAGTAGTGTCTTTCAGTCCCCTATTTATCGGGTCATTAGCTGAAACGGCGATACTCCAGATAAAGTACCCGCCGAAATTAAACCTTTCAGTCCCCTATTTATCGGGTCATTAGCTGAAACGAAAAAGAAACAGAAAGAAACAGCTTCAACAATAGATACTTTCAGTCCCCTATTTATCGGGTCATTAGCTGAAACAGACCGCGATGGCCGAGAAAAAACCCTTGAACGATAAGGGTTGGCAGGGTTGGTATAACCAAATGAACTGCCCATTTTTTCGAAGACACGTTTTCTGCATCAAAACCCCCTTCTTTTGCGAAGCTATAAAAAACTTCTGCAAACCAACAACCATAAATGTTTTGCTGGCCCTACCCGTTCAGAAGGACATAGGGTAATAGAGAGTTTGGATGGTCTTCCCAAATCCATTTGCGAAATTCTATGTAATTTTCCATATAATCTTGGCTATTAAGATATTTTTGCTAGTGTTTCCTTAATTCCTGTCTGGTAGACCAACTTTTCAACTTAGCTATGGCAGTGGGAATAGCAGTAACAATTTGCCGGGCACTGCTCCGGTGTCCCTGGGTCAATTTCTTCATATATCATACGCGCTTTATCATCCCGGGCCTCGATAAACCACTGGCGCAGCTCGTCGTCAATAACATGTAGGTCTTTTTTAATTATCAGCCTGTTGTCCTGAAACTTGGCGTATACGAGACAACCAATATTGACTGGAAACTCGTAGATCGCTTCCATTACCATCGCGTAACCGGTAGTGCATAACCGGTGAAAGTCTTTGGGTTCACCGAACTTTAGATCCATAATCATAGGCTCGCAGAACGTAAAAGCATCGGTACTAAGATTGCTGCTCAAACCCAGAAAACTGCCGTCCAGACGCTGCTCAACGACAACAGGAACGGCTAAGTTCACCAGGGAGTCCTCACCAATATACGGCTGCTTGATTAAGATTTCCTGAATACGAGACACAATGCGCGAAGTTTCGAAGTCGGTTACAATCTGCACTTTTTCTTTTAGATCATTAACGTCATCCTCGGCTAGGTCCCGGGCATATGGCTCTAAAGATAGCGACTCCAACTCCTGTAAAGCTTGGCAGATCTTAGTATAATTATTTACGCCCTCAGTGTAAATAAGACGTTTGGCCGAAACCAGTACATGCACCATTGCGGCGTGCAGTATCTTACCCCGCACCATAGCCGGGCTCGGTTCAGGCCGCACCTTCTGCACGCGACGCAAGTAAAGGTCGCGATTAGTAGGACAGTAGCCATTGGCCACCTCGTAAATGGCCAGAACGGTATCGTAAACCGGTTCCAGCGGCGGCTGGTGCCAGTTCCACCCGCGCAGTTCCTCGGCGACACCACGCTCCCGGGCTTTAGGCAAATACCCCCGTAACAACTGTTTTCTTTCTTCGTCAGTTAGAAAATACATGGTTACACATCCCCACAGTAGAGTTTAAATTCGCACTCCTGGCAGCGACCGGGGCGTCTTCGCAGCATAGGGAAATGTTCACCGGTAACCAGCCGTCTAATCTGAGTAAGCAGCCGCTTTACGTATAAACGGGCATTGGGCGTAATATCGAGAGCGTATACCTTTTTTGTCATGATCATATAAAGATAACCGCAACGTACGGGCTTTTGATATAGGTCTTCCAGAAGCATTGCATAGGCTACCAACTGATACTTGTGGTTTAAAGCGGGTTTGCAGGAGGTATATTTGCATTCTACAGGAAAGCAACCCTGTAATGTAACAATATGCATATCCAAGACGCCTTCTAATCCCAGACGCTCACTCACCAGGCGGGTACGAAACCGCCGCTCACCTTCCTGTAACTTGTACGACTTTAGGCGGCGCCTTTTTTCCAAGCGTTCAAACTCAATGTGTTCTTCCTTACCGTGGATCATTTTGCGTGTGATTTTCTTATCCACTGGTATGACGTAGGTAAAGTAGATGATGCGGGGACAGTAGAGAAACTGTTTAATATCGCTGACTTTGAGCATCATACCACAAGGACCTCTCCCCTTTTAGGAACGTAGGCAGCATACGGAGCCGGTGCTTCCGCAGCTTCCTCCGTCTTAGCAGGTTTAATATTTATCTCTTTGAGCAGGCGAATATCCTTGTCACAGACCGGGCAGATCACAATATTTCCTTCTTTGGAGCCAAGGATCTTTCTTAACCGCTGGTAAAGTTCTTCTCGCCGGTTCTGCGTCAGATCTCCGAAAAAAGCTGAATACTGGATATGTGTTAAACCATAATCCTTACAGGCGTTAAAAACTTTATTACGGATCTTATCCTCGACAATATCGTAAAACACGAAGGTTTTCACATTACCATCCCCCCACAAAGGGCTTGTACTTTGTCTCGCCCCTTAGGAAGGAGGCAATGCGCCGGGCCTGCATCTGGATAACAGCTTGAAGCTTGTACTTCTTACCATTGTAGCTTTCTTCCGCGTTCAGCCGTTCCATAACGCGTTTAGCTATCTCCCGCCGTGTTTCCTGGCTAAGCCCGTTGTCATCGACTTCAAGAGCAATTCCTTTGTTAGTCATCGCCACAACGACGCGGTCTACAATAATGGGGCGGAATTCTTCCACAAGATCCAACACAAGAGAAGGTTTTCCCGGCCGGTCGCTGTGCAGGTAACCGGCAAAAGCATCAAGACCGGCCAGGTTTATTGCTCCCCAAATCTGGTTATATAGGATGCCGTAACCATAGTTGAGTGTGGAATTGAACGGGTCTAAGGCACCGCGACGTTCACGCCCTTCGAAATCGATATGGTCCGCAACTAAAATCTTTAGCCCGTCCCAGTAATGCTGAGCAGCCCGTCCCTCGACAGCCAACAACTGCCCTCGAATTTCTTCGATGCGGGGGGCATCTAAGGATGATAATTGGCTGCGAACCCTGTCAATCTCGCCAACTAAACGGGAAATATCTTGATATGTTTCTGGATTTTTTGCCCGGCGATACTTGGCAAAATACTTCAAAATATTGGCCTGGTTCTTGATCTTACCTTCCACAAAAGCCTTGGCCAACTCAACCCCACGGTGGTCGGCGTAAGCCAGGATCTGTTCACGGCGGGTGATGACCGTACCAGTGAGATTGGGTGACGATAGCTTAGCGTATGGCTTGCCGGAAAAGGAAAGGAAGTTTATCTGGATGCCGTATTCTACACACTCCCGGATCACATCGGTGGATAATGATACGCCCTTACTGACAATAGTGATTTGTTCAATATCTCGGAAAGGAGCTTCACCAATGACCGCACCCTTTTGTCGTAATAATAACCGTTCACTCTTCTTCCCTAAGGAAATTCCAAAATCTGACACGACAATATGCATCGGAAATTGGCACCTCCCCGTGCAAGATATGTCGGTGGAGGTATAGTTTACCATGCACATTGTCGTTTGTTCAATAAAACGGCGATATTAGTGGGATTTCAGCAGGATAAGTGGGGATTCGCTTCTATTGTCGCCCACCATATAAGTATTCATATGGAGGCAAGTTTGCCAAGATACTTTGCCCGCACAAACGGTATTACTCGTCCGCCGCCCAGAACCGTACGATACAGTTCCG
Source organism: Peptococcaceae bacterium (assembly GCA_017656185.1). GTDB lineage: Bacteria > Bacillota > Desulfotomaculia > Desulfotomaculales > JACDOK01 > JACDOK01. The sequence goes on from JACDOK010000001.1 coordinate 85,917, forward strand.
TCCGCTGCCGAGTCGCCCATATTCCTTATCACCGATCCGTAAGCAAATGTTGTCATCTTCTTCTAGTGGGCTGGTTTCCGGGCTTATTTCCAACACAGTCCAATACGTCCCGAAGCCTTTGAAGTCTATCTTTGCGAGTAGATAGGTGGTCCTATCCACTTTCTTCTGCCAAGCGCAGGACTTTACCTCGCCCATTACAGGTAGACGACGGGGGGCAAAGTAGTAGCGTTCTAAACTTGGTACACCTTCCACCTTACCGTTCCGCAGTCTCAGTTGCTTGCGGAACAGCGTGCGGTAGTTGATGTATTCGCCGCTCTCGTAGCGCGTGAAGGGCGTCAAGCCGCGAAAAGCGAACAGGCGGTCAACGCCTTTCGTCTCAAGGAGTTGGCATAGCGCCAAGTCGTCGCCTGTGACAAAGTCGGGAGCGTCCCATAACTTGTAATAACAATACGCCGCCAACCCATTCAATAACTCGCTCGGCTCGCGCAAGGGGAACTGCTGCCGCAGTAGTTCTAGAAACTCGCACCGTTCATACGTTGCCTTGAGCGTATCACGTTGACTGTAGAGTGTACTGCTGTAACATAGCACAAATGCCGGTTTCCCTGACCGGGCTGCTCGCCCGAACCGCTGCAAGAAACTCTCGGCGTAGGTCTCCTCGATGACTAGATTCGCCGCATCGAAATCTACTCCCGCCTCAATCGCGGGCGAACCCATCAAGCAGTACGCCTTGGGGTTTCCCTCGAAACGGCGGAAGTTGGCAAGTCGCTGCCTTTCGGACATCTTGTCTTGTCCTACAAAGACCATCTCGCTGGCGCGGTGGGCGTCCAGGCATCGCGCTATCTGCCACGCTTTAAACGCGGAGTTGAAGATGCCGACCACGTTGGTAGTGATGCCCAACTCGCGCAAGTCGGTGGCGATGTTCTCTGCGTTCTCTTTGTTTGGCTTTAGATGCAGCGTGACGTCGCCCGTGAAAGAAACACCTTCAATTCTATCGTCATCGTTCATGCCCAGTTCGGTTTGCAACAACGTCCACAAATCTTCAGGAAACGTGGCGGACAAAAAGTAAAAGCGACTGTCGCGCGTACCCGTTCCCGACTGCCAGTATTTCACCGTGCGGATGAAGTAGCGTAACGACGATTGCATAAGCGCGTTATAGCAGTGCACCTCGTCGAACACGAAGTTATATTTGCTGAGAATAGTCATCGCTGCTGCGCGCCCCGCTCTGCTGCCGTCCAGCAACGCAATCAATTTGTCTGGTGTGATGAGCACGTAAGGTCTGGTCACTGCTTGGGCGATGTCGCTCTCTGACACACCGCCCCAGAGTCGATAAAAATCATTCTCTGTCAGCCCGAAAAGAGACCCATAGCGCACCAGTTGATTCGTCTGGTCCAACACTAACGCGCGAAATGGGTACACGAAGACAGCGGGCGTCAAATTCTCAAACAATGGCGCCGCGATGGCCAACGTCTTTCCGGAAGCCGTTGGCGCCACTAATGCCAGATGGCGCCCTGCCTTGACCTTCGTATACGTCTCCGATTGGAGCGGCGCGAACAGCGTTGGATACCTTCGTCGAAATGCCGCGCACGGCGAAGGATTTGGAACGGACGCAGGCCTCTCGCCACGTATCGTAATATTATCCATTCGTTTCCCACCTCAACCTACCAGAGGCACGACATAATCGCCCACCTTCAATCGCCTCATACGCGGTAGGATCGGCACAGCAACGATAAGGTAACGACCTGTAGCTGCAATGGGGCGATAGGCAGGCAGTTTAACCAAGTCGGACACAGTCACTTGCACAGGTAACACAACGGGCGCGCTGTTAATGGTGTCGGGTTCCACGTCGTCCTCGATGTGGCAAGCGGTGATAACGGCAGCCGCCCGCTTCTTGCCAATGAGAAACACCTGCCCCACCTGTAACGACGGCACTTCCCCCCACGCGACAAAGCGAAACCGCGAACCGGGCAAGAGGAGTTCCTGTCTGCCAAATCGCAATAGCCCTGCCTTCGGATCATCTCCCGCCTTGTAAATCACTTCGGTTGTTCGCACCTCTATGGCCTCGGCGGGCGTGCAATCGAACGGAAACGTCAATGGTTGATATTCCTCGCGTTTGTCCCGTTGCAGAACTTCCGCATAGGTAATCGCGCTGGCAACCGCCTCTTTTGTAAAGAACTTATGCGTGCGTGCGCGACTCGCGTAGAACTCACGTACGTTCATCGTGGATGACTCCAGCATGAACTCTACATAAGCGGCTTGCACGACGCACCTCCTATTCTTCCTGCACTGTTTCCTTCTGGGCATCAACACTTTGGAATTTCGTTGACAACTGGTTGATGGCTTCAAATAGATCATCGCCCGTCAAAACATCCTCCGCCGTCACACCGACAGCTGCCTGGGCGAACTCTTCGATCTGCTTAGCCAGGGATTTCTCACTCGAAAGCAACCTGTAAACAGACAGATGTGCAAAACCGTTTGCCATCAGCAGCCAATCGGTGGTCGCGTTCCCACGCAGTTTCGAGTAGTTACCGTACCCCAGTCCATCCGCCAACTGGTTACCATGCAGAAATAGCATGAGATCGCGCTGACTAGGCTTAATGAGCCGCACAATGAAGGGAAATTCCGTGCCAGGCGGAACAATGACCTCCTGAAACGGCGTCGGGTTGGCGTTTGGTTCATCGGGAAGTCGTACGCGAAACTTTTCGTCGTACTCATAGGGCTGAACAGAGATGAGGTCTTGCACCTTTAGCCGCGAAAACAGCGACTTGTTATTGTCTGTGCTCAAGCCTCCTAGCAACCCACATACTTCACACGCAACGCAAGGCTTGTCTACAGTGCAGTTATTCACGTTGAGTTTTGCCAACAGGACGCGACGCAACACGCCATTGTATTTGCGCGCCAGCCACCAGTACCGTTCCTTGCCCGCGAACTCCACCTTCGCCGTCTCGCGTAACGTGCCAATGCCTTCGCTCGACACAAACAGTGCTTCGCTTTCCAGTCGCTTGATACCCACCAACGTCAAGACTCCCTCACGCATGAGGTTGATGCGCGTGGCGTCGAAGGCCTCTGGTACGCCCCACTTTACAGGCAACCGGTCAATGAAATTCATTCTGACTCGCCTCCTTTGTAGTGGTTATAGTAGAACAGCAAATAGAGGTCCATATCGGCAATGGTGCGCGAGAAGTCCCCCAAAGGACAGCCTTCCCTCTCGCAAGTGGAGATAATCTCTTCCACAAGCTCAAGCACCTGCTTAACCAACTCTTGGTTCGCTCCGCGTTCATGTTCACGACGATAGGCATTAAGCAAGCGAGTACCCCATGATCGCGCTGAATCGGCATCGCGCACCATTTTGATGCTTTGGATCCACTTAACCAGCTCGACGCCTGTATACTGCTCCTGCTGCGTCTTCCAAAAACCCTTGGCACGAGGACACCATCCGTTCTCAACCAACAACCTTACAATCTTTAACCCCAACTGAAACTTCCAATCGCCCTGGGTAGCGATTTGCTCCGCCACGTCAATCACCTCCTTCACTTTGTCCGCTCCTGGTGAGAAGCTGTCCCGATGTTTCTTGCGCCATATCAAAGTGACTGCGCGACGCGGGTTGTTCAGCAACTCAAGGAACAATCCTTGATTGAGCACGTAACTTTTCTTCGTCTTGCGTCTATTAGCGTCAGCTATACGGTAAGCGAGCGACGCGCGGCGCATTTCGTCCAACGTAACTTCTTCGCCGAACACTGAAAATTGATAATCAGTGGGCGTGACGTAATGAAGAGAGCCTCCCGTCAGGCGATAGAAGTCATACATCGTCGCTTTGATGAGTTCACGTTTAACGGCGCCACTTATGCCTTCTTCGCCTACCAATCGTTCGACAGGTATGCGCACCCCCACGATGCTGCTAATGCGGTTCAGCGTCGGTAACGCAAAGCCTTTCAGTTGCGATAATCGCTTTCTGCTCCGCCCATAGACAGACAGCATATCAGCACCGATGTCCTCACCAATAAGAGCTTGTAGACCTGTCAGTTCCGCTGTGACAGAAGTCATCTCACTGTCTTGCTCTGATATCTCTGTCGCCTCGTGGCTTTCCTCTTCGATTTCCTCTACCGTTGCCGCGTGTGCAACGACATCAATCAACTTTTGCAGTCGCTCTTTAGCGAGCGGGCTATTGATGAGCAAATATTCACGCTGTTTGTTGACGCTCTGTCCTCTTGGTTTCGTAACCCTGGCGATAGGTAGGTCCATATAACCTGCTGTGAAACACCATTGGCAAACACGAATCATAGAGTGAGTTTTACGGTGAGTTTGGAACACACTGTCCGTCTTTGGGCTGCCCGTGATAAGACCCTGCCCTTGTATCTGCTGCGGGAAACAACGACAGATAGGACAAAGAGATTTATTACGTAGGCTACGTCGTCCCGTGACGTGCGAACCGTTCAGCAAAGCAAACTCAGCAACCTGTAAGTTGTAAACACCACTTTGAACGTCCTCTTCCATACGTCGCAACTCCAAAACGACGTTTGTCAGCGAACGGTAACCATTCGATGAATAATCGAATAACTTGAGCAGTTCTTGCAAATCTTTCTGCGTTTTCCTGTCGAGTTCCTTTGGCGCTTTCAGGTACTCTGCCAATTTCTCCCCACGCTGAATACCTGCTGGCACGACATGGGTGGGTAACTTCAGGGACCTTCCTTGAGACGCAACCTTCTCACGCACCTTTTGCCAGAGAGACTTAATACCGTTCTCTAAACCATCCCTAAAGATTTCGGCCGCTTGTTCAATCGTATCCGACAAATCATATCGTTCCAGTATCTCTCGAATACTTCTGCGACCGTAAAGTGCAGTGGCTAACTTGATAGCGATGGCTTCGTTGACAAGGAGATACTTCACGCTGGAAACCTCTAGTTCAGGCGGCAGTCCTGACAATATCGTGTCGAAGATTTTCTCATTAAACAATGCCTCATAGAGCATCTTAGGATTGACCGTCAGCCCTGTCAGCGCTTCCCGCACTTGCGATTCGTCGCCAACCACCCACAAAGTTCCGCGCTTTTGAAGAAGGATATCTAGGCCCCGTTCTATCAGTTCGGGTGCGAGTTGCTGAAATATCATGTTTGCCAACAGCACGTCCTCAACGGAGTGCGCGGGCAGATCGATGCGATGTATACACCCGCTTAACCCTTCTGTGAAACCCAAGGAGTGGGTCAATTCCATGTTTATTTGTGTATAAGGGTTTGATGCCAGCAGCAATTGGATGTTGCCGACGAATCCCCTTTCTAGGCAAGAGGCAATGACATCCGCAATAGATACCAGAATCGCCGCCTTATACTCGACTAACAGCGATGGGCAGCAAGAATGATGTTCCTCTGCGATCTTCAGGAGGATACGCCTATCTGCATCTAGGTTGATGCCATTGTCTTGCAGCAACATACGAAATCGTTGATCATCAAGCAAATCATCGAGATACTTTGACGAGTAGGAGCTATGGACCCACTGGTCACCTCGGACGTCCTGTTCAATCTTACCGACATCGTGGGTTAGCGCTCCGACACGCACGATATCGGCTTGATCGCCGACCATTTCCATATTCTTTGTAATTAGATATTCAGCAACCTGGAACACATCATTGGAGTGCTCGAAGATGCTTAATCGCGGTTGGGTTTTTCCTGTGTAAGTGATGTACTTGTCGTAGGTGGTAAGTTCATGGGTCATTATCTCTATCCTCTCCCATTATTTAGTAAACCCTATCTCATATCTCCCCATCCCGAACACGGCGCCCTTGCCGACGTGGATGAGCTCGCCTAAAGCCAATAAAGGTAAGAATTCATCCAAGTTATTGCCACGGTAGGTGACTTCACCCATTAAGCCGCCTAGGTTGACGCGGCCGTCCTGGCGGTGTGAGTAGCGCGCCCAGTCGACCCACCGGGTATTTTCCTTAACTGTTGTAACCTGTTCTGCCCGCTCGATAAGTCCTTTGTAATCAACCCGGAGTTCACGTTCGTGATGGAAGTAGCTCAAGGACGAAATGCGGCGCAGCAGCCCGCGGATTAAAACGTGAAACGGTAAGGACCGCACGAAGTGATTGTCGTGTTTGAGCCGTGTCACGGTCAGCAGGCGAATACTGATCTCATTACGACCTAAGTATTGCGCTTGAGCCCGCTCCCAAACTTTTTCGCCCGCTATCACAATATCAATGTTTTTCACGATACGGTCCCGGGCGTTATAGATTTCCGTCGCGGTATCTTCTACATCCAGAGCAGAAATACGGGCCAGTTGATAAGGTTTGCGCCCCTTGCCGATCCCTACCCGGCCCAGTTCTTCGAAGCAAATAATAAAATAAGGTAGATATCTAACGGCCTTGCCGAACAAGGCCAGGCCAAAGGCCAATTCCTCGCCGGGTGCATACTCGGTCTTCGTCTCTAAGGGTGGTTCTAAAACAAAAGGGCGCGAGATATTTTCCAAATTGCGCAGCACCTGGCTCCCTTCCGGCGGAGAAGTTTCGAAGATGTATGCATATGGACAGGTCTCCTTTAGGACACATTCCTTACATTCTCCCTGCCGTTGAGCGCAAGCAACCCGCCGGAAGACACGCCCGAACCCGCCGCGCAGGGTAGAGCCCTTATAGGGTGGTAAGACGAGGCCCTGCTCTCCGGTACGGATCACGACCTCATACTTGGCAATCCGAAAAGCGGTAAGTTCTTGAGCAAGTGTGTTCATCCCGAAGACCCCTTTTCATCGGGTTAATTATTGTTTCTTTTGAACAAAGGCTATTTTCGATACCCAACCGTATTTTTCCTGCTTTGGCAAAGCATGTGACATTTGTCGTCGAATTTCGACAGCCACTCGAAATAGGAGGTGTGACAGGTCTTACAGTACCACGGGGTTTTCTCTGCTATAATGGCCGACGGGTGAACCTGAATAGCGGAGGATGTAGTGTAATGCAGTGGGATAAAGAGGCTCAAGCCCGCATTAATAAAGTGCCGTTTTTTGTGCGCAAGATGGCGAAAATTTTACGGAGCCATTTTCCGACATCATCTTTTTCCACGGGTAGATTTTCCATTCCTGCCTTCTTATTCAAATCTATGCAAGCTTTTCGAAAAATGTATGATTATTTGCACGAAAGGATAACAGATAGGCGTGTTTAAATATTATAGAAGTAACTCCCTGTAATGGAGGTAAGGAATCATGTCTTATTTCAGGGAAGCGGAACTTCCCGGCGTAGGAATGAAATATAGCCTTAATACTTACAGCAAAGAAAAATTGAGTTTAATCATCCACCACGACGGTAAGAGAGAGTTTTACATAATGGACCAGGAGGACGAACCCGTAGCCAGCGTCACGTTACAGGATGACGAAGCCAGGCAGTTGGGGGCCATAATGTCGGGTGCCTTTTTCAAACCCCGGGCGGTAGAGGAATTGGAAGTCGCCATTGAGGGGCTGCGTATTGAATGGTTTAAAGTCGACCCCGATTCCCCGATTATCGGTAAAAGCATTAAAGACCTGGCCATACGCAAAAAAACCGGCGTCTCGATTATCGCCGTAATACATGGTGACGACAGCATTCCCTCTCCCGATCCCGATTACGTGATCAGAGACGGCGACACCCTGGTCGCGCTGGGCAAAAGTTTTAAGGAATTTCGAAAATTCATCCGCCCTTAATTAAGCCTCAATTAAGGAGCGAAATCCGTAGATGGAGCATAACACAAATCTGCTTCTGGCACTGGGAGCCGTTTTGTGCTCCGGTTTTGTCGGCGCCTACCTGGCCCGCCGTATCGGCCAGTCGGTAATCGTCGGCTACATTTTACTGGGTATGCTGGTCGGCCCTAATGCGCTTAACCTTATTGGTGATGCCGACCTCATTCACAAGCTGGCCGAGCTTGGTGTGGTCTTTTTGATGTTTTTCCTGGGTCTGGAATTTTCGGTACGGCGTTTCATGCAGATCAAAAATGCCGCCATGATGATCGGGTCCACCAAGATGCTGGCCCAGGCAGCCGGCGCTTTCCTTATCGGCTTCGCATTGGGCTGGGCTCCTATCGACCGGCTTTTCCTGGCCGGTATTGTCGCCATCAGTTCCAGCGGCGTAACGGCCAAGCTCCTCTTTGACCTGCGCAAGACGGCCTCGCGTCACGCCGAAGTCCTGATGGGCGTAATGATTTTCGAGGATTTCGTCGCTATCGTTATGATGGGCGTCCTGATGGGCATCGCCACTACCGGCATAGTGCAGACCGATGTGGTAAGTGTGGCGACACTGAAGGCTGTTCTCTTTTATGCCTTTTTCATCTTCGTAGTGGCACGCTTTTTTCCGCGTGTGGTCAGTTGGTTGGAGAAAATAGACTCGGACGAGATGTTTGTAACGATAGTCTGCGGCGGGATACTTTTGGCCGGTGCGGGCGCCGTTTATCTGGGCCTACCTTCGGCGGCCGGCGCTTTTGTCCTGGGGATGGTCGTTAACCACAAGGATCTCGAAGAACGTATTCACATCAAAGTCGCGCCCTTCCGGGACGCCTTCTTGGTGGTTTTCTTCCTGGCCTTCGGTATGCTCATTGATCCCCGGATGATTCCCGGAGTCCTTGGGTTACTCCTGATCATCTTACCCCTTTCCCTGTTCGTGGAACTCGTTATCAGCTCTTCGGCTGCCTTTTTCACCGGTCTTTCAGCCAAGGCGGCGGTAGCCCTCGGTACCGGCCTTGTTTCACGAGGGGAGTATGCTATGATTTATGCCACCCTGGGTCACCAGTCGGGGGTCATCTCGCCGGATCTTTACCAGTTGACCGGCGTATACGTCTTTTCCATGACGCTGTTAGCGCCCTTGATGATGCGCAATGCCGGGTCAATCAAAAATTGGTATAGCCGGTTGGTACCGCCGTTTTTGAAATACGGCAGTAAACTTCTTTCCAAATCTCTGGCCCCCCTAATGTACCCTGATTATTACGGCCTTGAACCCCCGCGCAACAGGTTTTTATTCGTGGGGCTCTTTATGCTTTATGTAGGGTTGGTAGCCGAGGCCTTTGCCTCGCACGATATACGCTTTGCCCCGGTATACCTGCTGGCGGGGTCCGTGTTAATCTGGTGGCTGCGCTCGATTCTGGCCTCCGGTTTTCGCCTTGTGTACCGTGAAGTAGATGAACTGTTGGAACATCAAATCTTGGAACCACAAGTAGTTATCCATTTTGTGATCAAGCTCATTACAGCGCTCCTTTTTACCATCCTGGTCACCGGTGTGGTATGGAATGTTTTAGAATACTGGAGCCTCACCTGCCTGCTCCTGTTTGTAGCTTATGTCGCCATGGCCTGCTACCGCGTCAACTGTATCGCTTTAAAAGTCAATTAGATAGCCCATGCAGACACGGCTCAATTACCCTTCCCGAATGATACGTTCCGCTACGCGTTCGGCCAGGGCGGCAATTGTTAAGGCAGGGTTTACACCGAGGGAAGTAGGTACGATAGACCCGTCGGCAACATAAAGCCCCGGCTGACCGTAAACGGCACCACCATCATCCACTACCCCGTACTGCGGGGAGTCTGCCATACGGCACCCGCCCAGCGGGTGTACCGTAATCAGCTTGCGCGCCAGTGACCAGGCCGGCATGAACACTGCCTGGCCTCCTAAAGCCGCTGCCAGTTCTTGCACACATCGTTCCATGGCCTTAAAAAGAGGTAGGCTGTTAGTATAAGACCACTCCAGAGTTAATTTCTGCCGCCGCCCCGTCAACCTCAAAAGCCCGTCGGCGGCATCCCGACCCATCATCAACAGGGGTAGAGCGTTAAAGGACGGTAACCACCCGTTCAGTTTCAGTGTTACCACCGGGGGCAACCCGCCGTCCTCGATGAGAAAATGTTCCTCGGGGTAGTTAATGGAAGCTGTAATGGTGGGACCGGTGGTGAAACTTACCTCCGGTGCTATTCCTATTAACGTCGCCTGAATGTCACCGTTGCCCGAAAATCCCCGCCCCAGGGCAGGGCTTACAGGACCCAGCGTGCGGTACTTATAAACCGCCTTGAGGAGAATTTCAGTCGACCCCAGTGTCCCGGCCGCTAGAACCACCCGGGAGGCGCATACCTTCCCTTCTTCTGGCACCGGCCGGCTGCGGTCAAGATAATAAACGGTAAACTCATTCCCCTCCCGGGCGATAGTGACAACCTCGTGCAGCGGGCGGCACTCCGCGCCGTTTCGCAAGGCCAGGGCGATATAATTCAGGTCCAGTGAATTCTTGGCCCTGATGGGGCATCCCGTTACACATTCGGCCAAATCCGCGCAGCCGGTTTGTGACGTACCGAAACCGTACGGGTCCGGGTGCGGTACCCCCGGTTGCCCCCAGTAGACACCCAGGTCCGGCAGTTTAAAGTTTTCCCGGCGCCCGGTCAACTCTGCCGCCTGGTACATCACCCTGGTCTTTGTACGGGACCAAGCGCGAGGATACGGCATGGGATGCAGCATCTCGCGCACCCGCTGGTAATAAGGAGCCAGCACTGACAGCGTTATTGCTGCCGGCCAGCCTGTTGCAAACACGTCAGCCGGCGGTACGATCAACACATTGGCGTATACCAGGGAACCCCCGCCTACCCCCGAGGCCACCACCACGTCCATATCCTCAAAGTAATGGTATTGGTATAACCCCGTACTCCATCCCGTCCAAAGCCAGGCCCTGGGATCGTCGTTGTGAAGTGGGAATTCTTGCGGAGACCACCAGCGCCCCCGTTCCAGAATGCAAACGCGCATTCCCGCCTGTACCAAACGGCAGGCCGCCACAGCCCCGCCGAACCCGGACCCAACCACCACAGCATCATAATGCACCCGCATCGTTCTTCCTCCTTTATACATTTTACGGAGAGAAGAACAGCCGGTGCAGAAACGGGCAAATAAAAAGAGCTTTGCAAACAAAAGAGGACAGCCCGGGAGGGGAAACTTCAGATTATTCCGGGCTGAGCTTCGCCCGAGATTTTTCCACAAATCGCTCGGTAGTTACCACATAACGATCATGGTGACCGGTGGCCACTGTTTCCCGCTCATCTCGTGCCGTAACCTCAAAGGTCAGGCTGCGACCGTTCAGCCCGGTAAGTTTGGCGACGGCCTCAACCTTCATTCCCACCGGAGTCGCCGCAATATGACGTATGTCGACGCGCGTTCCGACCGTCGTTTTCCCATCGGGAAGCCGGCCCTTTAGACAGTCAATGGCGGCAGCCTCCATCAGGGCTACCACACGTGGGGTAGCCAGTACCGGCACCCCCCCGCTCCCCTGCGCCGCGGCGGTATCGTTTTCGCCCACTACCATGACGGCATGACCTTCAAGCCCGGTTTCCAGTTCCATCATTACCTTCCTTTCTTAAGGGAGATATTCTCTATCGATCTTAAATTAACTTTAGCGCTCTTATGAATGCTTATTCGCCCTACGTTCTATATGAGTTACTTAGTGGTGATATAGGGGGGCCTTTGCAAGACTCCCGCAGGCCATAAAGGAATACCCTCTAACTGAATGCATGGCGGGTACAGAGACCCGCCCCTGCGCTTTATATAAGTTTATCTTATTTAAACCACGGGAAACACGATCTCATAATCCACCTTGTGTTCCAAGAACTCGCTGAGCTGCCCGACCGTATAAATCTGCCTTGTTTCCAGAATTGTGAACAGCCTTAATAAGAGCTGGGCCGTGAGCCGAGCATCACCCAGCGCCGAATGGCGCCCCACGGCATCGATACCGTGAATATGCAGGAGAGCATCCAGGGAATGCGAACCAAGAGTGGGATAAAGCCTCCTGGCAATGGCCCATGTGTCAAAAACGGGATTTTTTAGTCTCAGCCCGTATAGTTGTTCCAACTTGTAATTAACAAAATCAAGATCAAAGCCGATATAATGCCCCGCCAAACAGTCCCCACCAAGAAAGGAGAGAAAATCCCGCAGGGCAGGAACAACGCCGGATTTCCCACTGACGCATTCTTCACAAATCCCCGTCAGCTTGGTGATGTGCGGCGGAATGGGGCGCCCCGGATTTACCAGGCGATCGAAAACCCGGTCGGGACAAAGTTTTCTATTTTCAATCACTACGGCCCCGATGGCGATGATTTCATCCCCGTCCCGGGGATGAAAGCCCGTGGTCTCGAGGTCCGCAACCACCAAGCGCAGATTACGTAACGGGGTATCCGGGCTTGGAAACCATCTTACATCCATCTCCGCTGCTCCTCTACCATCATGAAGGTAAGTAAAGCCGCCAAAACTCGCCGAACTCCCCGGCAGTGCGTTTTTGCAGGCGCGGGATTACCGAAAAGGCATCCTTCAAAACAGCCTGTTCCCTCTTACTCAGTTCGAAGGGATTGATATAATCATCAGGCGTTTCATTCCTGTCCAGCTTGGCCAGGTTCGACCGGATACGAAACATCATTAAGGTTTCATAAGCGGCTTCAATAAACTCTATGTCATCACGGGGCATAGCGCCCATACCCGCCAGCAACCGCAACCTTCCCAGCGTCGAGGTCTCGGTCAGGCCGTACTTCAGCGCAAAAATCCTAACACAGTTGACGATCGGGAGGCAGGCCGCAGTTTTAAGGTTGATCTGGTTCTTGTGTTTACCCGACCGCTCGGTAACAAACCCCCCGAACAAACTCAACGGCGGTCTCAGGTGAACATCATCGCCGGCCATAAAGTGAGGCGCCCCGCCGCGGGCTTTCAGTGTTTGGAAAACAGCGCGCCATAATTTTTCCGCCAGTGTTTCCGTGCCGTAAACAAGACGGAAATCCAGTAAAATAGTTAACATCCTAACGTCCTCCGGCTCCCCACGGAAAATCCAGCGCTGTACTCTTTCTTTCCACTGGGCCAGGGACTGGCACCATTCGGGGTAGGCAGACATAACGCCCCCCGGGCACTCGGCAAACCCGCACCGGACAAGTGCATCGGTGATTTTTATGCCCAACCTGTGAAAGTAGTCCGCCGCCTCAACCGTTTCGGCATCTTCCGGATCGTCATAAATAATGGCGTTGTCCTGGTCGGTGCGCAGGGTCTGCTCCCGCCGCCCGGCACTCCCCATGGTGACCCAACAGTAGTCAACGGGCGGCGGCCCGTACCGCTCGCGCATTTCCTGTTCACAAAGCGCGATAACGCGACGCGTGAGGGCGTCGTTTAACTCGGACATGATATCCATGATTTCCCGGGCGCCGGCCTTCTCGGCAACCAGGGCGTTAAGGAAATTATCCACCTCGCGGCCGACTTCGGATAACCCCGCAATGGTCTGCTGGGACTCAATGCGGTGCGCCACCCAAAAGGTACCCGTACCACGAGCCTTCACAAGATCAACCACGCTGATGATGCCGGCCAGCCGCCCGTCCTCCATTACGGCCAGGTGTTTGACACCGTACTTGATCATCTTGAGGAGTGCTTCGTGCAGATAAACCGAAGCCGCTATGGTGACCAGCTCGGGCTTCATTACCGTTTCCACGCGGCATTCTTCCACCTTTTTTACCGGACGGGCAATCAACTCGGCTACCAGATCACGTTCCGTAACAATCCCTACCGGTCGACCGTCCCCGTCAACCACAATTACGGCGCTGATGTTTCGGTCTGCCATGACGCGGGCGACCCTGCTGACAGGATCGCCCAGCCGGCACGTAATCACGGGAGAAGACATCAATTCTTTGACGCGGCGGCGGAACAATGCCTCCGCCCCGCGGCCGTGTACGGCATGCGCCTGCTCCGCCACGATTTCCTCATAGAGTGTCCGCATGCGGTCAAGAAGTACCCGGCTGAAAAAGTCGGCCACGTCCGGGTAATGGTGCATCAGGCGCTCAAAGATTTTCCGGGGTACTACCAGGCAAGTCAGGTCCTCTTTAGCCCGTACCGAACCGGGATATTTCTGATCGGTAAGCACTACGGTTTCACCAAAGAAGTCATTTTTGCGCCGGTAACCCACCACAGTTTCCATACCCCTGCCACTGCGTACCGTAACTTCCGCCGTCCCCTCTATCACGATGTAGAGGAGGTTTTGGCTGGGATCCCCCTGGCGGAACACGTAGACGCCCGCCGGGAACTCTTTAAAGTACATTTCGGTCCCGACTTCCCGGAGTACCGCTTCGTCCAAAGAGCGGAACGGGACAATCGATTTCAGAAGCCTTATTACTTTTTCCATGCTTTTTCACCCGGTTCAAGAACAACAATGTCATCCATCAAGCGTACATTCCGAATAACACCGTAAAAACAATTATGAAACCCACGGCAATAACAAGCGCGAAGTCTTCACTCTTCATCTTTATTTCCCTCCTGACCACCGTCATCTTTATTTACACCTTAACATCGGAAACCATTTCCTGCTGTTTGCGGGGAGTTTCCACCGTTTCGAAAACAACCGGTTTGAGTTCCTTTTCGGCCCGGGCAATTTGTTCCTCCGTACAGGTGGCCAGACCGGCTTTGAAGCAGAGAGCCCACATCATGATAATGCCGAGTACCCACCAAACAAGCTGCCAGGCCCAGGCATGCGGGAAGCCCAGGAAACTGAACGCGTTATTGCCCAGTACCGCAAACGGGCCGATGGCAAAAAGGAACCAGACGGGAACAACCACCCACATCACCTTGCGCCAGGCCTTTTGTGAAGGAGTGGGAGCATCGATATCATTCAGCCAGTTACGAATTTCCCGGCGCCGTTCTTTGATCTCTTCCGGCTCGCTGTCCGCCGTAAAGTAACTGACCAGCAAACCAACGGCCAGCGCGGTGAAAATCCCCCAGCCGGCACAGTGGATTGTGAGCGGGTATTTGAAGGCCGGTATTTGATAGGTAAGAAATACGGCCACAATACCGGCTATAAGTCCCGACAGCACACCCGCTCCTGTAATTCTCAGACCGTAAATCACACCTAAAAGAGGCAGCCACATCAAGGTACCCAGGGAGGTGGCCAGCGCACCGAGCATCACAAGCGCCGCTTTTGACGTAAAGGCGATAATCATAGCCACCGCGGTAATCACTACCGCCAGGGTGCGTGACGTCCATATCTGTTCCTTATGGCTGGCACGCGGGCGGATGTATCTAAAGAACACGTCACGACAGATAATAGTCGACCCTGTACCGATATAGGGTGAGGCCGTGGACTGCATTGCGGCGATCGCCCCGATTGTTACCAAGGCCAGCACTCCTGCCGGCAGGAATTCGTGCATAAGCATTGGAACCACATCTGCGTCGGACGCAATATTAAGAACATCACCAAGAATTCTGGCGCCCATACCCTGGATACCGGTAAAAAAGAACATGGCAAACCCGACTAGAGCCGTGGACATAAAGACCTGCTGCCAGGCAAAGGGCCTGGGGTTCTTATTGGAAAACGACCACATCGTAAAGGCCGGGGACGACTGAATGCCCATAAGGGCAAACATGTAGGTCATAATCATGACTCCGGTCCAATGCGTCTCACCTGCCGTGAATTTGATGACACCAGGGATTTTAAGATACTTAGTGTCCAGTAAGGCGAGCTGTTGGCTCATAACAGACCAACCGCCTACGGCCTTAAGGGTAAAGGCACCCAGAACAATGATACCCACGATGAGCAGGATGCACTGGAGGCAGTCGACCCAGGCCACGCTTCTAAGTCCCCCGGCAGCCACGTAGAACACCACCACCGCAGCAAGTAAGATGGAACCCACAACCACCGGCACACCCGTAACCCAGTGGAACAGAGCACCGGCGGCCATAAGCTGCACCGCCGAGTAGAAAGCGCTGTAAAGAAAGGCAACAAGAACAACCAGCCACCGCATTCCCTCAGTACCGAAATAATAGGCGTACATGTCACCCGGAGTAACAAACCCGTATCTTTTCCCCAACAGCCACTGCCTTTTGGCAAAAAAAGCACCCGTAAGGGGAATAGTCAGAGCATAAAAGGAAGCAAAAGCATACGCCAAACCGTGCTGCCAAATCGAGCCCGGGTGACCGACAAATGTCCAGCCGCTGAAGGAGGTCGCGGTGGCCGCCAGCAGGAATACCCACATGGGCAGCTGCCGCCCGGCAATCATGTATTGCCCTGCCGTTTTGGAAACACGCGCGCCCTTAATTCCGCAGTAGATACAGTAAATCCAGTACGCACCTACAGCTATCCATACCCACATTACATTTTCTGACAACCCGATTACCCTCCCTTTCAAAATTTTATGAAAATTGTATGAAAGGCAGCTAAGGAAGGAAAGGAATCGGGGCTAAACGGCTAATTAACGCGCTCTAACAGGTTTTAATCAACCGGAGCCATACCGGATTTTTGCCGGGACCTAATAAGCCGGAGATATAACCGGTCAGGAGGAACTTTTGACCGTTGGGACCTGCACAACCGTTGCGCCCGTAAGGCAGCAAATGATATGCATCCTGTATACCCCGCTGAGATACTACTGCCGACAGTTCGGCTGGAATTTCGCCCAGCACTCAGCCAATAATTAAGTGCTTTCAGGGAAGAAACCAATAAAAAAAACCGTAATGCTTTTAGCATTACGGTAACGGTAACCAGAGAAACCGCCCATCAATATGTGTATAGGGGGGTCAAATTATGATTCTTTGCCCTCATATTGAGCCTTTAGCTTGGCAATAACCGCAGGGTCTGCCAGGGTCGTCGTGTCACCCAGGGCGCGGCCCTCAGCCACGTCCCTTAACAAGCGGCGCATGATCTTACCGCTTCTCGTTTTCGGCAATTCCGCCGTAAAGAAGACATCTTCAGGCCTGGCAATGGCCCCGATCTTTTTCACTACGTGCGCCTTAAGCGCCTTCTGTAGCTCCTTCCTGTCCATATCCCCATTCCGGATTTCCTGCCAGACGTGCTCCTTCAGGGTCACAAACGCCGAGATAGCCTGCCCTTTTATTTCGTGGCTCTTGCCGATCACAGCGGCCTCGGCCACAGCCTGGTGGTCGACCAGGGCACTTTCTACTTCCATAGTGCTCAGCCGGTGTCCCGAAACGTTGATCACATCGTCCACGCGGCCCAAAATCCAGTGATAGTTATCGTAATCCCGCCGGACGCCGTCACCGGCGAAATACCACCAGCGATCCCCGAAATGACTCCAGTACTGGTCAATAAAGCGCTGGTCATCACCGTAGATCGTCCGCAGCATAGCCGGCCACGGTTCTTTTATGACCAGGTAACCGCCTTTACCCAATTCCACCGAATTGCCCTGCTTATCGACAACGTCGATGTTAATGCCGGGAAACGGCACAGTAGCGGAACCTGGCTTGAGCGGGGTAATACCAGGCAGGGGGCTGATCATGATCTGCCCGGTTTCGGTCTGCCACCAGGTATCAACAATCGGACAACGGCCCCCACCGATATTTTTGTAATACCATATCCAGGCCTCGGGGTTAATGGGTTCACCCACCGTCCCCAAGAGGCGGAGGCTGGAAAGATCATGCTGTTCGGGCCACTTACGGCCCCACTTCATAAAGGCGCGAATGGCCGTCGGTGCGGTGTAAAACACCGTTACTTTGTGGCGTTCAATGATATCCCAGAAACGGTCCTGCTGCGGCCAGTCGGGGGCACCTTCAAACATAAGTGTGGTAGCGCCGTTGGCCAGCGGCCCGTAAATGACATAGCTGTGCCCGGTAATCCACCCGATATCCGCCGTGCACCAGTATATGTCATCCTCTTTGTGGTCAAAAATAATACGGTGCGTGGTCGAAGTTCCCACCAGGTATCCCCCCGTAGTGTGCACCACGCCTTTGGGTTTCCCGGTAGTACCGCTGGTATAAAGAATAAACAACATATCCTCACTGTCGGTTTCCTCACACGGACACTCGGCCGCCGCCCTTTCCATAAGCTCGTGATACCAGTAGTCCCGACCTTCAATCATCGGTACTTCCTGGCCCGTACGCCGCACAACGACAACGCTTTCGATACTGGGACATTCCGCGACCGCATCGTCGGCATTGTGCTTCAGCGGCACAATCTTGCCTCTCCGCCAACCACCGTCGGCCGTAATTAATAATTTAGCGGCAGCATCGTTAATGCGATCGCGCAAAGATTCGGGGCTGAAGCCCCCGAAAACAATACTGTGCGGAGCACCAAGGCGGGCACATGCCAGCATTGCAATCGCGAGCTCGGGTATCATCGGCATATAAATGGCAACGCGGTCTCCCCGAGATACGCCAAGGCCCTTAAGCACATTGGCAAACCGCATCACTTCGCGCTGCAGCTCTTCGTAAGTTAGGGTTCGAATGTCCCCGGGTTCCCCTTCAAAGATAATGGCCGGCTTGGTCCGCCGCGAGGTCAAAACATGGCGATCCACACAGTTGTAACAGGCATTAATTTTTCCGTTAACGAACCATTTAGCGAAAGGCGGGTTATCCCAATCCAACACCCGGTCCCATTTTTGAAACCAATCCAAATTCTCCGCCTGTTTGGCCCAAAAACCTTGCGTATCGGCCCGTGCCTCGTCATAAATAGCGCGATCATTTACATTGGCCCGTGCTACAAATTCTTTATCAGGATAAAAGATGCGGTTTTCCTCAAGCAAGGTATCTAAGGTTTCCCTATTTACCGCCACACATACCCCTCCTGTATGAATTTTGCAAATTATTTAATAATTCCAGTTGGTATCATTCTATTGGAGGGGTCTATGATCGGGAAAGGAAATAACCGTGAAAGGTATTAAGATGACGTCCAACGGAAATATACCCCGGGTTAGCGGTGGATACCTACCTTATCAAGATACTTTCGTGTTTAAGCGGGTAATGTAATTCTTGGCACTGAGAGCCGCCAATGCACCATCGCTTACAGCCGTTACGATATCCCTCAGCATCTTGCGCCGTACGTCCCCCGCCGCATAAAGTCCCGGCACGTTAGTGCACATATTTTCGTCCGTGATGATAAACCCGTTCTGGTCCAATTCTACTAAACCTTCTACCGGCTGCGTCAGCGGCTGGTTTCCGACGTACACCACCAGAGCCTGTACCGGTAAAATCCTTTGGGCACCCGTCTGAACGTTCTTAATCGCGATGCCTTTTACCTGTTGATCACCCAGTACTTTTTCAACTACAGAATGCCATACAAAGGACAGGCGGTCGTTAGCAAAAGCCTCCTCCTGCAAAGCTTGAGTCGCCCGCAGTTCACCCCGGCGGTGAATAACAACGACCGAACGGGCATAACCGGTAAGATAAATAGCCTCCTTAACGGCGGAATCTCCCCCACCGACCACGGCAACATCTTTACCCCGAAAATTTTCGGCATCACAAACGGCACAGTAGGAGACACCCTTACCGGCAAGGCGCTTTTCTCCCTCCACCCCCAGCGGCCGGGGGCCGGTACCGCTGGCGATAATTACCGCCCGCGTTTTTAAACGCCCCTCCGGGCCCTCAAGTATAAAATAGTCATCGTCGTCTCTAACAATCGATTGGACAGTAAACCTGTCAATGGAAACCCCTAATTTCTCAACCTGGCGGCGCATTTGCCGCACCAGTTCCGGTCCGGTTATACAATCAGGAAAACCGGGATAATTGCAAATACTTTCGGTAACGCGCATCTTCCCCCCCGGGGCACCTCTTTCAACCACCAAGGTGTGCAACCCTGCCCGGCTGGCATATATTGCCGCGGAAAGCCCTGCCGGGCCACTACCAACGATAACTATATCCTGCGCAGTCACCCTGCCACCTCCGGATTACCAGATTAATTGGCAAATACTATAGCATTTTATACCTAAAATGACCATAACTTTCCTTTAACATATTCACAACATAGGTCTTTCGTGCTTCTGTTTTCAAGTAATTACACCTGTATGCTTTCATTTTTATTCCATAAAAATAGCATAACATAATTGCCGCAATACCATATACCATTCACCAGCATAATTTTATAGAGACACCATTATTTTTTAGACATCCGGCAGGAAAATGGCCCTTCAGTACGAAAACGAAACGAAATGCAGATTAATTTCCGGTAATAAATCACTTGCATTGGAGTTGATGGCCGTTGATATGGGACACAACTGAAACCCTGCCGCGTGAAGAAATCCGGCGCCTGCAGCTGGAACGCCTGAAAAAGGTCGTACGGCGTGTTTATAACAAGGTGCCTTTTTACCGTAAACAGTTTGAAAAGTACAGCATCAAACCGTCCGACATTAAAACCCTGGAAGATATCGCCAAGCTCCCGTTTACCACCAAAGACGACCTGCGTGAAAATTACCCTTACGGCCTTTTTGCGGTACCTTTGGACAAGCTGGTACGCATACATGCATCATCAGGGACGACCGGCCTGCCTACCGTCGTCGGTTACACTAAAAAGGATCTCCATACCTGGTCCGACCTGGTGGCCCGTATCGTGGTACAGGCCGGGGTTACCTCACGGGACGTGGTTCAGATTTGCTTTACCTATGGCCTTTTTACCGGTGGTTTCGGGCTGCACTACGGGCTGGAAAGGGTGGGAGCAACCGTTGTTCCTGCTTCCAGCGGCAATACTAAAAGACAGATCCAGCTAATGAAAGACTTTCATACCTCAGTCCTTGTCAGTACGCCCTCTTATGCTTTATACATTGCCGAAGTAGCCGAGGAAATGGGAGTTAACCCGCGCGAACTCGGCCTGCGCGTGGGACTTTTCGGCTCGGAGCCGTGGTCGGAAGCAATGCGGGAGGAACTGCAAAAACGGTGGGGGCTTTTAGCCACCGACAACTACGGTATGAGCGAGCTAATCGGGCCCGGCGTGGCCGGTGAATGTGAACGTCAAAACGGCCTGCACATCTCGGAAGATCATTTTCTTGCCGAAATTATCAACCCCAAAACCGGTGAACCCCTGCCTCCCGGTTCCAAAGGTGAACTGGTTATTACGACCCTAACCAAAGAAGGTCTGCCCCTGCTAAGGTATCGTACCCGTGATTTGACCAGTATTGACGAAAGTCCTTGTCTTTGCGGTCGCACGACTGCGCGTCTTGCCCGCATATCCGGTCGCACCGATGACATGTTAATTATTCGGGGAGTTAACATCTTCCCGTCGCAGGTCGAGGAAGTCCTGTCTGAAATTAAGGGAGTCGGCCCCGAGTACCTTATCGTTGTGGATCGCAAGGACTATCTTGACCAGCTCGAGATACAGGTCGAACTGGCATCTGATTATTTTACCGGTAAATACCGCGATCTCGAAGACCTGGAGGCAACCGTAAAATCGAAACTTCAAAGCGTACTGAACGTTACCCCGCGGGTAAAACTGGTCGAGTACAAATCCTTGGAACGAACGGCGGGCAAAGCCAAAAGAGTTATCGATCGCCGTAAAGAACGTAAATAATAAGTCAAGATTTAAGGAGGATCAATATGTACTGGAACCGGGAAATGGAATGTATGCCCCCGGAGCAGAAGAAAAAGCTGCAGCTTGAACGTTTACAGCAACTGGTACAGAGAGTTTATGAAACGGTACCTCATTACCAGAGGATCCTGCGGGAAATGGGGGTCAAACCGCACGATATCCGGTCGCTTGACGATCTTGCCAAGCTACCTTTTACCACCAAGGACGATTTGCGCCGTGCCTACCCGTTCAACCTGTTTGCCCGCCCCATGAAGGACATTGTACGCGTACACGCCTCATCCGGTACAACAGGAAAGCCCACAGTGGTCGGGTATACCGCCGAGGACATCGCCGTTTGGTCCGAAGTCTGCGCGCGGTCCCTGGCCTGCGCCGGCGTTACGGATAACGACATTATACAAATTGCCTATGGCTACGGGCTCTTTACCGGCGGGTTGGGCATACACTACGGCGCCGAAAAACTCGGAGCAACCGTGGTACCCATCTCAACAGGCAACACCAAGCGGCAAATAATGCTGATGCAGGATTTTGGCACTACCGTAATCGCCTGTACTCCTTCATACGCCCTGCACCTGGCTGAAGTCATGGAAGAAATGGAGGTCGACCCCGTCCGGTTACGCCTGCGCATCGGCATATTCGGCGCGGAGCCCTGGTCCAAGAACCTGGGGCGTGAAATCGAGCAAAAACTGAACATCCTGGCGGTGGACATTTACGGTCTCAGTGAAATTATGGGGCCCGGAGTAGCAATGGAATGCCCGTATGACATGGGCCTGCATATTTTCGACGATCACTTTCTGCCCGAAATTATCGACCCTGAAACCGGGGAACAGCTTCCTTACGGGGAAAAAGGGGAACTTGTCATTACCACCCTCTCCAAGCAGGGTTTCCCGCTTTTACGCTACCGCACGCGTGACGTTACGATACTGCACGAAGAACCCTGTCCCTGCGGGCGCACCCACGTGCGGATGTCCCGGGTCATGGGTCGCACGGACGACATGCTCATTATTCGCGGTGTCAACGTCTTTCCGTCTCAAGTTGAAAGCGCCCTGCTGGAAAGCGGCCAAGCTGAGCCGCATTACCTGCTGGTGGTCGACCGGAAAGGCCCCCTCGATATCCTGGAGGTATGGGTCGAGGTGTCTGAAAAGGTGTTCGCCGACGAGGTCCGCCGCCTGGAAACACTGGAAAAGAAGCTGCAGCACAGTATCGAAAGCACCCTCGGTATATCCGCCAAAGTCAAGCTGGTGGAGCCCAAAACCATTGAGCGCAGCCAAGGTAAAGCCAAGCGCGTTATCGATAAGAGGGATTTATATAAGTAACGCTTATCCGAATCAATTCAGGAGGGAAAAGCTATGTGGGTAAAACAAATCTCTATCTTCCTGGAAAATAAGTCCGGCCGGCTGGCCTCGGTCTGCCGTATTCTGGCCGACAACGACATCAACATCCGGGCGCTCTCCATAGCCGACACCTCGGATTTCGGCATTTTACGCTTGATCGTCAACCAACCGGAAAAAGCTTACCAGGTACTCAAGGAACAAGGATTCACCGTTAGCGAAACCGATGTGGTGGCCGTCGAAATACCCGATGCGCCCGGCGGCCTGGCACAGGTTCTTGAAATTCTGGCCCAGAAAGAAATTAATATCGAATACCTGTACGCCTTTGTCTCCAAATCAGCGGGAAACGCCCTGGTGATGTTAAAAGTGGAAGACCTGGAAAGCGCCGTTGAAGTTCTTACCCAGAACGGCATACGCGTTCCCAGCACAGGTGAGATTTATCGGATATAGATATAGTTTGGGTAATTAATAATTATTTAGGGGAGGGTCACAGACCCTCCCCTAAATTCTTTCCCTTAATTACTAATTTCTGTTTACTGTTTACTCCTTACTGCTTAGGTCCGGCCGCCAAGGCCTGGTTAACAAACCCTTCCCTTACCGCCAGGATGTCCAGATGGACCGTTTTAATATCCTCCCAGAAAAGTTCTACTTTTTCATCCGCTTTACTTTCATCGACCGTCTTAAGATATCCTTTGCAGTCATCGCAAATATAGACCCGGTAGAGCGGCTGCCCTTCTACGCTGAAATAACGAACCTTACCCTTATTTCCGGTATCGCAATACGGGCATCCCATGCGATTATACAGCCACTCAGTGTTGCACTGGTTACAGTACAAATAGCGGCGCCCCACGGTCTTAGTAAGCTTAGCAAAGGTAGGCTTGCCCCCACAAACCGGACAAATGCCTTTAAGCCACCGGTCCAAATCAAGATACTCGCGTACTTTCTCAGCATAAACCCGCAAAAAGGGCCGGAAAGTATGCGTAATCAAGATGCCCACGGCATCCATCGGAATACGGCTGTTCGTAACTAGGTTACTCACCCAGCTGGTTTCCCCGCGTAAAACACTCTTTACAAATTCTTCCCGTTCTCCGGCATCTTCGGGCATGGCGGCATAAGCCCTGTCCAAATCACCGGCAGCCTCCGGCTGGTGTTTTTGCAAAATATCCCTGACCTGTCCCATCACGGCAAAGAAATCGGCAACATCGACTTGAGGGAAATGCAGCTTCAGCATGGGCATACCCTGCTTCCACACTTCCAAGAGATCATCTCCCGGCACATCAACTTTTACGGCATCGCCGGCAGGTTCAGCATCAAGCAGATCATTATACAAATCTACCAGGTTGGGCGGTATGAACTGCATTCCGATTTCGTTCATAACATCAGCTCCTAACTAACTACCCATTTAACCGTATCATAGCAAAAGAAAAGGGCGGAAATCAATCCGCCCCCTTACATACCGGGCACCATTTAGGCTTGAACCGGAGCGCCACCGTCGGCAACGGCACGCGCTTTTTCTTTCTTGAGCTTGGCCTTATAGGCTTCCTGGTCTTCGTGGAAGATATTGAAATTCTCAACCACGAAGCAGTATACCAGGATACCGGCTGAGATCAAGCCAATGGTAAGCGACCATTCCATCCAGGACGGGAAGTAGTGCCCGCCGGCGGCATCCGCCATACCGGTAAACACGACGTTCATCCTGTTGAAGACGACGCCGACAACCACCAGAATCGAGGTGGTTACCAAGCCGCCCACCGAGTTGCGCACACTCGGAATCAGGAACAGCACGAGCGGCAGCAGGATAAAGCCCAGTATTTCCACAAGGAACATGTTCGCTTCGAAGGAACCGTTGAAGACGTATCCCCACGCGTCGCGATAAGTCAGGTCGATGCACTTCAGGACGAAGTAGAAGGCCAAAAGCCACGCCGTTACTTTCCACAAGCTGGTCAGCACCGGCATTTCGGCCTGGAAGTTGCGGCCGTAAGCCTTTGAAGCCAGCCAGCCTTCAAAGGTTACCATCGCCGGGCCCACAAAGACCGCCGAGGTCAGGAAGAAGACCGGAATAATCATCGACCACCAGGTCGGGTAAAGCCGGTCCACGGTGATGATGTACAGGGAACCCAGCGAGGACTGGTGCAAGGTGGGCAGCATTACGCCGATGATAAACAGCCCCGGAAGCATCCAGTCAAACAGTTTCTTGAGCGGTTCACTCTTGATACGTTCAAACAAGATATGCCCAAACTCGAGCACCTGGACAGTGGTGTACAACGACACACACCAGAAGACTTCAAACAACACCGAATGGTGACCCCAGTAGAAGAACGGGCGCCAGAAGTTGTACCAGCGACCGATATCGAAGAACAGCCCGCCCATCACCAGCAGGTAACCGATCAGCGAGGTAAGAAGGGCGGCACGGGCAATACTGTGGTACTTCTTCTTGTGCAGAATGTGGATGATAAAGCACGTACTAAAACCACCGCCGGCCAGGGCAACGCCGGTCAGAACGTCAAACCCAATCCACAGACCCCAGGGCCATTCGTCGTTAAGGTTAGTGGCGGCCCCGAGCCCGAACAACAGACGGTAAGTAGCCACACCTACCATCAACAAAGTCAGGGCGATTAGAACGACTCTATACGGGGTCATCCGGAAAGTCCATCTTGTATACTGATCCATACAGGCGTACCTCCTTTTACCTTAATCTTCCGCACCGGTTCAATGTCCGTCTTCCTCTTCGACATCCGCACGCCGCTTGGTGTACATATACAGGGCCGTCAATATGGCCGTCCAACCGATGGCAATGTGCGGCGTCCACTTGAGGACACTCCAGGTATACTGCGGGATACCCTTTGTCGTAATGTCAGTGCGGAAGCCGAGTTTTTCAAACGGGACATCAGACAGGTACAGTACCGAGGTGCCTCCGACTTCTTTCTCCCCGTATACGTGGTCGATGTATTTGCCGGGATTATTCTTGATGCGCCTCTTGGCTTCGGCCAA
The DNA here is from genome assembly GCA_017656185.1 of Peptococcaceae bacterium. Classification (GTDB taxonomy): domain Bacteria; phylum Bacillota; class Desulfotomaculia; order Desulfotomaculales; family JACDOK01; genus JACDOK01. Next base: position 111,454 of record JACDOK010000001.1, read on the forward strand.
TAACTCTTCACGATCGCCGAAGATATTGGCACCCGTCGGGCAGGCCGTCGTGCAGGCCGGCTCCATACCTTCCTGCAGGCGATCGTAGCACATCCGGCATTTGCGTACCAGCGGGAAAGCCTTATCCCACTCGTACTTCGGCACCTGGAACGGGCAGGCCAGCATGCAGTAACGGCAGCCAACACACAGGTTTTCTTTGTAAACGACCGGACCTTCCGGTGTCTTTACAAAAGCGTGTACGAAGCACGCCGATTCGCAGGCCGGCTCGTTACAGTGCATGCACTGTCTCTTGGCAAAGCGCCACTGCACTTGGTCGCCGTCTTCAAGAAGGTGGAAACCCACCCGGGTCCAGTTATAAGCGTTCAATTCCGGGGGGTTGGACCAGTCGTTACTGAAAGAGGTTGAGACCGCGGGCAGGTCGTTCCACTGCTTACACGCGGTCTGACATGCCCGGCAGCCGATACACTTCGTAATATCTATGAGCATTCCTTTACTCACTTATTGCCACCTCCGCTTTAAAAAGTCCGTAGCCATCTCCGGCCGGTTATACCTTCCTGATGTTGCAGAGGAATGCCTTGTACTCTGGAATTTCGGTGTTCGGGTCTCCAAGACTGGGTGTGAGATCGTTAGCCGAAGCACCCGGAGCCAGGCCCTGGTAACCCCAATGCCACGGCATACCAACAATTTCAACTAATTTACCGTTGATTTCCAGTGGCTTCATAATGGGTGAAACACAAGCTTTGCACTTGATCTCACCCCGTGCCGAGGAGACAATAACCTCGTCACCGGGTTTAATGCCCAGTTGATCGGCCAAAGTCTTGGAAATCTCCACGAACATCTCCGGCATTAACTCGACGAGGTACGGGCAGTTTCTTGTCAGCGCCCCGCTCTGGTAGTGCTCGATCAAACGGTGCGTCGTGGCGACATACGGGAATTCAGGACTGCCCTCCTTCGCCACTTTGGCAAAATCTCCCGAGCGGAATTTCACCAACGGGTTATACTGCCGTCCCGACATAAGGTTCACCGTCGGACTTTCCACCGGTTCATAGTGTTCGGGGAACGGCATATCCTTCAACCCGTTGGCAAACAACCGGCCATGTCCCTCAGGAAGCATAATGAAAGGCGCCTTCGCTGTTTCTTCCGGTGGTTTAGCCGCTGCAAAGTCAGGTACGTCATTCATTTCCCATTCTGTTCCCGTCCACCTGAATACCGGAGTTTCGGGATCCCAAGGCTTGCCGCTCGGGTCACACGAACACCGGTTATAGATAATACGCCGGTTAAGAGGCCAAGCGAATGACCAGCCGAGGTGGCTGCCGATACCCTCCGTTTCGCGTTCACGGGATTGACAGGCCGGGATACTCTGATCCTTAGCGTACTTGTTGGGAGCCCAGTATCCCGTATAAATCCACATACCGCAGGCAGTCGACCCGTCGTCTTTGAGCTGGCCGAAGCTGGACAACACCTGACCGTCCGCCACGTTATAGCCGTTCAACTCAATGGCGACTTTTTCGATATCGGGCTCGTCATGACCCGGTTTATCGTAATCCCACTTCATCTTCAGAATGGGATCGGGGAATACGCCGCCTTTCTCGTACTCTTTCCGGATAGCCTTGAACAGCCTGTCAGCGATCCAGAGATCGCTCTTGGCATCGCCCAGCGGCTCAATGGCTTTCCAGCGCCATTGGATCCAGCGGCCGCTGTTGGTGACGGTACCCTCTTTTTCGTACGGCCCGCAGGCCGGCAGGAAAAATACCTCGGTACCAATGGTCTTCGGGTCAACACCGGGAGCCTTCCAGAAAGCTGCCGTCTCAGTCTCCACCAGGTCGATGGCCACCAGCCAATCCAAATTCTCCAGCGCCTTCCGCTCAAAGTGGGATGACGGGCCACCCACAACCGGGTTCTGGCCCCAGGCGAAAAAGCCCTTAATCTCACCCTTGGCCATATGCTCAAAGGCATCCATGTGAGAGTGTTCACCAGCCGGTAATTTGGGTAAGTAATCATAGCAGAAGTCGTTTTCGGGCGTCGCTGCATCGCCCCAGAAGGCTTTCAGCAGGCTAATGAGGAACTTGGGCTTGTTCTTCCAGTAGCCGCTCGCCGGAGTGGCCTTATCAATGTAATCCTTCAGCGTGGGATGAGTAGCGGCCCTGGGCATCCCGAGATATCCCGGTAGAATATGATACATCATCGCCAAGTCGGTGGAACCCTGCACGTTGGACTCACCGCGCTGGGCATTTACACCACCGCCGGCCAGGCCGATATTACCCAGCAGTAGCTGGAGCATGGCGAGCGAACGCACGTTGTTGGCCCCCACCGTATGCTGGGTAAGACCCATGGCGTATACCACAGTGCCTACCTTGCCGGGTATTCCGGTAGCACAGTACGTCTCGCAGATTTTCAGGTACAGATCTTCCGGGACACCCGTGATCCGGGAAACGGTCTTGGGATCATAACGGGACACGTGTTTTTTCAAGAGCTGGAAGACACAGTTGGGATCCTGCAGTGTCAGGTCCCGTTTTACTTGGCCGTTTTCATCCTTCTGGTACTGCCAGGAGGACTTGTCATAGCCCTTTTCACTGAAACCGGAAAATACCCCGTCGTTATCTCCGGGGAGCTTGAAGGACGGATCGATCAAATAGGAAGCATTGGTGTAATTAACCACGTACTCGTGGTGATAGAGGTTATTTTGGATGGCATAATTCATCATACCCAGGAGGAAAGCAATATCGGTACCCGGTCTGTGGCGAGCGAAAAGATCCGCCTGGGCCGCAGTCTTGGTAAACCTGGGATCGACTACAATCAACTTGGCACCGTGATGTTCCCTGGCCCTGGTGATCCACTTAAAGGCCATCGGGTGGTTCTCCGCCGGGTTAGCACCAATGACTAGAAAAGCATCGGCGTGCTGGTAGTCAATCCAGTGATTGGTCATAGCTCCTCTACCGAATGTATTGGCCAGACCGGCCACGGTAGTGGAGTGTCAGAGACGGGCGTGGTGATCAATATGATAAAGCCCTAACGCCCGGCAGAGCTTATGCATCAAGTAGTTTTCCTCGTTGTCAATCGACGCGCTGCCGAGCTCGAAGATTGCCGGGGTACGGTTGACGGTAACGCCGTTTTCATCAACGGTTTCAAAAGTGGCATCACGCGTCTTTTTCACCCTTTTAGCAATCTCAGCGAGTGCCCAGTCCCAGTCTTTTTCCTCCCAGTGGTCGGAATGCGGTGCCCGGTAAAGAACCTTGGTCATCCTCTGTTTGCTGGGAACACGATTTCTTTTCCGGTTGACAACATAGGTCAGATCGGAAACCGACATTCCTTTCGGACAAAGAGCCCCTTCGTTGATCGGGTGGTCCGGGTCCCCTTGAATGTTGATGACCTTGCCGTCCCGGGTGTGAACAAGTAAACCGCAACCACAGGCACAGAAAGGACAGATACTCGCGGTTTCTTCGGCGTACTGAAGTTTGAACGGTCCCAGCTTAATGGGAGACTCTGATGCTTCAGCCGGTATGCCCGCAGCATCTAATAATGAAACCCCGGCTGCGCCCAGTCCGAGAGCTTTGAGAAATTCCCGCCTACTAAGTTTCCTCATGTTGCTTTACTGACCCCCTTTGTACAATATTCCGTTCATCACCAGCTTAACTAGCTACCTAACCGCTAATTTCCCTCCTTTCTTTTTTTGATGCAGAAGACCGCCTATAATCCTTATGATCTCTTAAACTTTCCTATGCGTTTAAAAAAACTCATACCGAAAGCATGTTTAAAACGTTCGTTTAATGCTTAACTAATTTTTCTACCTAAGAGGGAAATTCCCTTTCAAGATTAATATAAAATTTTTAAATAATAATAAAATTGTTTATCTTTCTATTTACTAAAATAAAAAGGGGCGGAAATTAATCCGCCCCTTGGTTCACTCCGGTTGTTAAGCCTGAACCGGTGTACCTCCGCCGGCAACGGCACGCGCCTTTTCTTTCTTGAGTTTGGCCTTATAGGCTTCCTGGTCTTCGTGGAAGATATTGAAATTCTCAACCACGAAGCAGTATACCAGGATACCGGCTGAGATCAAGCCAATGGTAAGCGACCATTCCATCCAGGACGGGAAGTAGTGCCCGCCGGCGGCATCCGCCATACCGGTAAACACGACGTTCATCCTGTTGAAGACGACGCCGACAACCACCAGAATCGAGGTGGTTACCAAGCCGCCCACCGAGTTGCGCACACTCGGAATCAGGAACAGCACGAGCGGCAGCAGGATAAAGCCCAGTATTTCCACAAGGAACATGTTCGCTTCGAAGGAACCGTTGAAGACGTATCCCCACGCGTCGCGATAAGTCAGGTCGATGCACTTCAGGACGAAGTAGAAGGCCAAAAGCCACGCCGTTACTTTCCACAAGCTGGTCAGCACCGGCATTTCGGCCTGGAAGTTGCGGCCGTAAGCCTTTGAAGCCAGCCAGCCTTCAAAGGTTACCATCGCCGGGCCCACAAAGACCGCCGAGGTCAGGAAGAAGACCGGAATAATCATCGACCACCAGGTCGGGTAAAGCCGGTCCACGGTGATGATGTACAGGGAACCCAGCGAGGACTGGTGCAAGGTGGGCAGCATTACGCCGATGATAAACAGCCCCGGAAGCATCCAGTCAAACAGTTTCTTGAGCGGTTCACTCTTGATACGTTCAAACAAGATATGCCCAAACTCGAGCACCTGGACAGTGGTGTACAACGACACACACCAGAAGACTTCAAACAACACCGAATGGTGACCCCAGTAGAAGAACGGGCGCCAGAAGTTGTACCAGCGACCGATATCGAAGAACAGCCCGCCCATCACCAGCAGGTAACCGATCAGCGAGGTAAGAAGGGCGGCACGGGCAATACTGTGGTACTTCTTCTTGTGCAGAATGTGGATGATAAAGCACGTACTAAAACCACCGCCGGCCAGGGCAACGCCGGTCAGAACGTCAAACCCAATCCACAGACCCCAGGGCCATTCGTCGTTAAGGTTAGTGGCGGCCCCGAGCCCGAACAACAGACGGTAAGTAGCCACACCTACCATCAACAAAGTCAGGGCGATTAGCACAACCCTATACGGGGTCATCCGGAAAGTCCATCTTGTATACTGATCCATACAGGTGTACCTCCTTTTACCTTAATCTTCCGTACGGTTTAATGTTCATCTTCCTCGTCGGCGTCCACACGCCGCTTGGTGTACATATACAGGGCCGTCAATACAGCCGTCCAGCCAATGGCAATGTGTGGCGTCCACTTGAGGACACTCCAGGTATACTGCGGGATACCCCTGGTAGTGACGTCCGTACGGAAGCCGAGTTCCTCGAACGGGATATCAGACAGGTACAGTACCGAGGTACCTCCGACCTCTTTCTCCCCGTATACGTGGTCGATGTATTTGTCGGGATTATTCTTGATGCGATTCTTGGCTTCGGCCAGCAATTCGTCACGATCGCCGAAGATATTGGCACCCGTCGGGCAGGCCGTCGTGCAGGCCGGCTCCATACCTTCCTGCAGGCGATCGTAGCACATCCGGCATTTGCGTACCAGCGGGAAAGCCTTATCCCACTCGTACTTCGGCACCTGGAACGGGCAGGCCAGCATGCAGTAACGGCAGCCAACACACAGGTTTTCTTTGTAAACGACCGGACCTTCCGGTGTCTTTACAAAAGCGTGTACGAAGCACGCCGATTCGCAGGCCGGCTCGTTACAGTGCATGCACTGTCTCTTGGCAAAGCGCCACTGCACTTTACCGTTTATTTCAACCTTATGGAAACCCACCCGGGTCCAGTTGTAGGCATCCGTTTCAAGGGAATCGAATGTGCCCTCTTGGGAAGGTGTCGGGAGCACGGGCAGGTCGTTCCACTGCTTACAGGCGTTCTGACATGCCCGGCAGCCGATACACTTCGTAATATCTATGAGCATCCCTTTACTCACTTAATTGCCACCTCCGCTTTAAAAAGTCCGTAGCAGGCTACGGCACGTGGCGCCCGGAAGCAGCCCCTGGCAACCCCCGAACCAGGACAACCCGGTAAGTCATACCACCCGGCTTGTCCCTTATGTTTCCAGTGGCTCCTGAATGGGCGAAGCAACCCTTACGCTTGTTATCTCCCTGTCGTTCCGAAACCGGCAAGCTGAACAGCACCGTGCTGTTCGCATTGACTATTTGGCTAGCTAAAAAATGTTTCCGACATCCGGATTCACCGTGAACCCGTTTGCCACTAACTTCATTATCCCCCGGAACCGGAAGAAACAGCGTTCCCGTACGATTAGGAGTCCCCATCCTCGCGATGTTTACCGGCAGTATCAGGCGATGTAATACCTGTTTCGGACAATGTCTCTTCGGCATACTTAATTTTAATGGTTCCTATCTTAACGGACGGCAGCTTGCTGCCAGCCGGCACCTCAGCGGCATTTAGCAAGGAGATCTTCTCCGTACCAAAACCAAGAGCCTTTAGAAAGTCACGCCTGCTGAGTTTTTTCATCGCTCTTTTTTTGCCCCCCTATAATTAACCTTCGTTGCATATTTTAACTGGCTGTCCGGCTGGCCATCCCTCCTTTCATGTCCAGGTAATAACCACCTACTGCATATTGGATAACCCATTTATGACCAGGGTCAATACCTTGTTTGCTCCAGTTACGGCCACAGGTTGTGCATGTAACATTAATGCATATATAGTACGTTAATTCGTTTCCGATTGCCCAATATCCTTCAAACAATTTAATTATCCTGGTTCTCTAACCGGGTGGCATGATCGCCGAGGGCTGCCCAGGTCAATTCAACGGCATCCCCGGCGGTTGCGACTTCCCGATACCCAGACAACAATCTATCTTGAACCGGTTTCAGGCGCCACGTGTGCAGCCCCACTACAGGCTTTCCCATTTTTAAAGCCAGGCCTATTTCCGATAAAGTACCATATCCCCCGCTTACGGCAATCAAGGCGTCACAAGCCCGGGCAATAACGGCGTTACGCGCCTCCCCCAAACCGGTGGCGATACTGAAACTCAAATAAGGATTTCCTTCACTCCTGTCCCTTCCCGGCAGGATACCTATGACCACACCACCAGCCTCACGGGCTCCCCGGGCGGCGGCTTCCATAACACCCCCGCGCCCTCCACAAATAAGGACGGCCCCGCGGGCGGCTATACCACGCCCTACTTCATAAGCTACGCGGGCAATTTCCTCTGAACATTCCGCCGCTCCAATGACGCCGATGTAATACATGAAACCACCCTCACAATGGAATATCCAGTAGAATATACAATGTCATTAGGCCTTCGGCCCTGTAATTAAAAATCTATAAATCCTTTGGATCCTGTTAATCCTGTCTTTTAAATAAAAAACCGGGGTGGGAAACCCCGGTATTATAATACCGACTGTAAATCCCTGAAAACCAGGTTAAAGGTTAAAATCTCAAGCTTGACAGCCAGGTCCACATTACGTACCACCACATGTTCCGGTACATCCAAAACTACCGGTCCAAACGTCAGCAGTGCTTCCACGCCGGCATCCACCAGTATGCTGGCGATATTTTGTACAGCACCTATGGGCACGGCAATAATTCCGATTTTAACGTCGTGCTCCGCCACAACCGCCGGTATTTTTTCCAAAGGCATAACTTCAAGATCCTGGATCCGTTTGCCGATTTTAAGAAGGTCGTTATCAAAAACACCAACAATCTTGAAGCCCCTATCGGCAAAACCTTTATAGGCAGTCAAGGCCGTACCCAGGTTACCGGCTCCTACCAGCACTACCGGCCAGGACTTGGTCAGACCTAAGATTTTTAAAATATAGTGAATTAAATCCTTAACGTTATACCCTACACCACGCGTGCCAAACTCACCGAAATAAGCCAAGTCTTTTCGAACCTGAGCGGGGCTTACTCCCACACCTCTTGCTATTTCCCCGGAGGATACCGTAATGACACCCTTCTTATCCAAACGCTCTAAAAAGCGTGAATATATCGACAACCGCTGAACCGTAGCCTCGGGTATCTTCAAAGCCTTCACCATATAGCCCCCTTTAATATGTCAAACCAAACAATAAATCCCAATGATTGTTCTTCTTTGCACATTGGACACATTTATGATTATACCTGTTGATTTATACAAAATCAACGCTCTTTGTGACTTAAACTGTTATTTATGATATAAGCTGCCCTTTTCAAGGTTGCTAAAGCTTCTTTAGGGTTTTCGCTCCGGTAAATTGCCGACCCGGCTACAACGACATTGGCCCCCGCTCGTACCACTTCCGATACCGTCTCGGGGTTTATGCCGCCGTCCACTTCGATATCAACTTCAAGTTCTTCTTGGATCAATAAACTGCGGAGCGCCTTTATCTTGGGAACTATTTCCTTTATGAAACGCTGGCCTCCAAAACCCGGGTTGACGGTCATTATCAATACCTGATCCACCAGCGGCAAGACATATTCAATAACGCTCAAGGGCGTAGCCGGGTTTAAAGCCACACCCGGTTTAACCCCACGTTCTTTGATAAACCGCAGGGTACGGTCGAGGTGAAGCGTCGCTTCGGCATGTACGGTCAGAATATCGGCGCCGGCCTCAATAAAGGAGGTCAGGTACCGGTCCGGGTTGTTAATCATAAGATGAACATCAAAAACCATTTTGCTGTGAGGACGCAGCGCCGCTACCACCGGTGGTCCGATCGTAATATTGGGTACAAAATGACCGTCCATAACGTCAATGTGAAGGTAATCCGCCCCGGCTTCCTCGACCATCACCACATCACGCCGCAGGTAGGCAAAATCAGCCGACAGAATGGATGGTGCGATTTTAATCACGCTTGAAGCTCCTTTCCACTGCCGTTAGCTCGTCCAAGAAAAGTAAGTAGTTCTGGTAACGATGGTCCGCAATGATCCCCTTGGAGACATCCTCCTTGACAGCACAGTCGGGTTCCTTATAGTGAAGGCAGCCGCTGAAACGACACAAGTGCCGCCTCACTTCCATTTCAGGAAAATATGCATCAAGCTCCTGGGATGGTATGGGAGGGAACTTCAAACTTGAAAACCCGGGGGCATCCGCCACCCAACCATCCTCCGATACCTGAAACAATTCTACATGACGGGTAACGTGGCGTCCTCTTTTAAGTTTGCGGCTGATGGTTCCCGTCTTAAGCCCCAACCCGGGTATCAGGGAATTTAGAAGGCTGGACTTTCCCACGCCGGAAGGGCCGGCCAGGACCGTTATGTGACCTGCCAACACCCGGCGTAAATTATCGATACCCTGCCCCGATACCGCACTGGTCATTAACACCTGATAACCGGCATGCCGGTAAACATTTGGCCAGTCAGGCACGGCTTCATCGTCTCTTAATAAATCTGTTTTATTTACGCACAATACCGCCGTCAGCTTTTCATAACTACAAAGTACCAGAATGCGATCCAGCAAGGTTAAAACGGGACTGGGCTGTTTCCATGCCAAAACAACAAGTACCTGGTCTACGTTGGCTATCGGGGGTCTTATCAATTGACTTCGACGGGGCAGCACCTCTTCCACTACGTACTGCCCTGAAGCAAGTGCGGCAAACCGCACCCGGTCGCCGACCAGGATTTCTCCCTGGCGCCTTAATTTGCCGCGCAGGGCGCATTCTCTTATGCGGTTTGCTTCCTGCTCCTGAACATAACCGTAGCCTCCGTAGGCCTTAACCACTATCCCTACAGGCATCTGCTACTCAGCCTCACCCACGTGTTTGGTGTCGAACAGCTTGTCATCGAGATATACTTCGATGGTGGCGCGGCCATAAAACTGCACCGGTCTTACTACTCTCTGGCCCGTGTCGTAAGTACCGGAATACGCCTCTCTTCTTCCCCGGGAGTCATTGACAATTATAGAAAGGGTATGAGACTGTCCATCGTTGGGTATGTGGACATAAATGTTAGCAAAAGAAGCGTCGGGGCCGGGTCCCGCACTTAATGTCAAATGCACCTTTTCCCCTTCAGTCACCGGTACTCCGGGCAGAGGGTCCTGGGCCACCACCCTACCGGCAGGCCACTCTTCACTGCGTACACGGGGCATATCTTCTTCAAGTTGCAGTCCTGCCAGGGCGATTTCATTGCGAGCATCGGTCAGGGTAAGACCAATCAGATTGGGCATTGCATTCCAAGCAGGTGTGGCTCCTTGGCTGACATACAATGTAACCCGGGTATCTCTGGGGTGCCTGGTGTCCGGCTCGGGTTCCTGCCGCACCACCAAGCCCTCAGCTACCAGCTCACTGTAGACGTTTTTAACTTCCCCAACTTCAAAACCAGCGCGTTTAAGTATCGCCTCGGCGTCGGTAACAGGCTGGTTGGTAACATCGGGGACACGCAGCATCTCCGGCCCCTTGCTTACCGTCAAGAAGATGGTACGGCCCCGCTTGACAGTGCTCTCCGGCGGTATATCTTGATGAATCACGTGACCACGCTCTACGTCATTACTGTACTCTTCAGATACCGAAACACGTAAACCCCTGGCTTCCAACTTTTCACGGGCTTCCGCCAAAAGCATACCCTCCACATTGGGAACCGTTACGTCCGGCACGTTAACATAGTTTTGGAAGCCCAGAATACCTCCAATCATCAACCCGACCAGGGCTAGAATAACCCCAACAGCCAGTGTCGGCGTCAGCCACGGTTTGCGAGGTTTCACCGGTTTAAACACCTTCGTCTGAGATTCTTCCGCTTCAGGATCCTCGGGCAGCGCCAGTTCCAGGTCCAGCGCCATATCCCGTGCCGATGCATAACGCTCGTCCGGATCTTTGCTCATAGCCTTTAACACTACTTTTTCCAAATCCTCCGAAATCGACGCATTGAATTCGGTAGGCGGCGGAGGTGAGTCCTGAATGTGTTTCAAAGCTACCGTTACGGGGTTGGCACCGGTGAACGGCACACGACCGGTAAGCATTTCATAAAGAACGACACCCAGGGAATAAAGATCGGATTTCGCGTCTGCAGTCTCACCCCGGGCCTGTTCCGGTGAGATGTAATGCACGGACCCCACCAGGGCGGACGTTTTCGCCAGGGTTGTTCCCGAGGTCTCACGAGCAATGCCAAAATCGGCCAGTTTGGCCTGCCCGTCTTTGGTTATCAGGATATTGTGCGGTTTTACGTCACGGTGCACAATATTGTTACTGTGAGCATGTTCAAGAGCTTTGCACACCTGACCGGCAATCTCCGCTGCCCGCGCCGGAGCAAATTTACCTTCTCTCCTGATGAGTGTTTTCAAGTCTTCCCCATCAACAAACTCCATTACCAGGTAATGTATGTCCTCTTCACTGCCCACGTCATAGACATTGACGATATTGGGATGGGAGAGACTGGCTACTGACTGCGCCTCGCGGTGAAAACGGCTTACAAACTCTTCATCGGCGCTGAATTCAGACCGCAGTACTTTTACGGTTACCCAGCGCCGCAAAAGAGTGTCGCGGGCCTTATAAACGACAGCCATTCCCCCGCCACCGAGTTTCTGAACTATTTCGTACCGTTTGCCAAGTATTTTGCCAATCATAACTCTTCAACCACCACAACAATAATAGTAATGTTGTCGATGCCTCCACGTTCCAGCGCGGTCTCTACCAAGCCTTTAACGACAGGGTCGGGCAGTGCATAACGACAGGTAATATCACAAATTTCGCGGTCTGATACCAGGTTTGTCAAACCATCGGTACATAAGATAATCCGGTCGCTATTCCGTAAAGGATACCTTACCGTATCCACTTTCAACAGTTCTTGCGTTCCCAACGCGCGGCTGAGTATGTTGCGGTAGGGATGGTGTTGGGCCTCTTCGTTATCGATTTTTCCTTCCCTGACAAGCTGCTGCACCAGGGAATGGTCTTCGGTCAGTTGGAAAATACGCCCGTCACGGACCAGGTATATTCTGCTGTCGCCCACGTGTGCCGTCAGCAGCTCTCTGTCCCTCACTACAGCGGCAGCCAGGGTGGTACCCATTCCCTCATAATCTTTATTACGGCGGGAAGCGACAAAAACCTCGTTATTAGCAGCCATAACCCCGGCCACCAATGCCGCTTCTGCTTCATCACCTTGCATTAAACGGCCTTCCACTTCGCGGGAAAAGACTTCAAGGGCCATTTTACTGGCCACTTCACCGGCCACATGCCCTCCCATACCGTCGGCGACCGCAAATAGACCCAAATCACCGTCGATATAGCAACTATCCTCGTTCTTGGGACGTACCAGCCCGGCTTCACTTGCATAAGCCCACCGCAACACCATCACTCTTTGTCTCCCTTCCGGTTCTTCCACCGTAATTGGCCGCAAGCGGCGTTAATGTCGGCCCCCATTTCTTTACGGATTGTTACAGGAATCCCGTGTTGCATCAGAATATTTTTGAAATATTGAATACGCTTACGCGAAGGCGGGTAAAAACCGCGCTCCGGCACAACGTTAACGGGAATAAGATTAACGTGACACAACCAGCCGCTGGACAGCTCGGCTAATTGATGTGCCAGCTCAGGCCTGTCGTTGTATCCTCTCAGTAAGGCGTACTCCAGGCTTACCCGCCGCCCGGTCGCGGCGGCGTAATCACGGCAGGCCGGTATCAATTCGCCTAACGGATAACGCCGGTTAACCGGGACCAGCCGGTTCCGCAATTCATCATTGGGAGCATGCAGCGATACCGCCAAGGTCAAACCCCGTCGTTCACCCGCGAGCCTGCGGATGGCCGGGACCAGCCCGCACGTAGAAAGCGTAATACGGCGGGGGCTGATCAGTAACCCGTAAGGTGCCGAAATGTTATCAATAAAACGCATGGTATGCTCATAATTATCAAGCGGTTCTCCGGTACCCATAACAACAATATGACTGATGCGACACCCTTCATCTTTTTGGATAGTTAATACCTGGTCATAAATTTCGCCCGCGGTAAGATTGCGTTCCCACCCGCCTAAAGCCGAAGCACAAAAAAGACAGCCCATCCGGCAGCCGACCTGGGTGGAAACGCAGGCCGTCCGCCCGTAATTGTGCTTCATTAATACACCTTCGACCGCACCGCCGTCTGCCAGCCCGAAAAGATACTTAACAGTGTCGCCGGAATCGGAAACGAGCTTTTTCAACACGACCAGCCGTGTTATCTCGGCCTCATGCTGCAGCTGCGACCTGAAGTCTGCCGGCAGGTTCGTCATATCATCAAAATCGGTAACACCTTTTTTAAATATCCATTCGGCCAGCTGGCGCCCCCGGTATCTAGGCTGTCCCCAGGCCACCACCTGTTTCTCCAAAGCAGCCAAATCAAGATCTTTCAAAGCCAGTTTGGACATGCCCCCAAAACCCCATTTCACTTCCGCCGGAGCCGGGCGATGAAAAAGCCGTCCGTCCCGTGCCGGTGCGGCAGCATTTGGATATAGCCGCGGGCCAACTCCCGTGGTTCCGCCAAACCTGCCGGTAGAAACGGCCCCAGGTCTTCCAGGGCAAAATCACTGTGGGCAGCCAAAAAGTGTTCGACTTGCTGTTGGTTCTCTTCGCGCGTGATGGTACATGTACTGTATATTAACACGCCGCCCGGCCGCACACATTTTGCCGCTGCATTTAAAATTTCCTCCTGCAATCTAACCAGGCCGGGTATCTGACCCGGTTCCTTCCGCCACCGGGCATCGGGACGCCGCCGCAGCACCCCCAACCCGGAACAGGGGGCGTCCACGAGCACGCAATCCGCCCACTCGGTAAAACGCCCCGGCAAATCACGCGCATCACGCAGGGAAAGATCAACACTCCTAATTCCCAGACGCCGGCAGTTTTCCAAAACCAGGGCCAGTTTATGGGGATGAACGTCCAGGGCCACGATTTCTCCCTGGTCCGCCATTAACTGGGCCAGGTGGGTGGTTTTACCACCGGGAGCACTGCAGGTATCAAGGACTCGATCACCAGGTTGCGGTGCTGCCGCGTGTGCTACCAGCATCGAGCTTTCGTCCTGGTTCATAAAGAGGCCCTCTTGAAAGGAAGGCAGGTCCTGTAGCGAAAAAAATCCCTTTATCTCCAAACCTTCAGGTGCATATGTGGACTTCTTGACCTGCACACCCTCCTGTTCCAAGCGTTCTGCCAGAGCATTCCTGGTGATACGTAAAGTATTGGTGCGAATGGTATTGGGCGGAGAGATATTATTAGCCCGGCAAAGCGCTATCGTCTCATCTCGCCCGAATTCATCCAACCACCGTTTGACCAGCCAGGTGGGGTGCGAGTATTTTAAGGCAATATGTGATACCAGGTCACTATCAATATCAGGAAAAATAATTTTGTCCTTCTGCCGGACCACATTACGCAGAACACCGTTGACAAATTTGGCCACTCCCGGCGATCCAAACTTCTTGGCCAATTCTACGGCTTCATTGCAGGCCGCGGCGGGCGGTACTTTATCCATATAAAAAATCTGGTAAACGCCCGTGCGCAGGATGTTTCTGATCCAGACACTTTGGGCTGCCAAGGGTTTCTGCAGAAACCGGGCAATAATCCAATCCAGCGTGTTCAAGCTGCGCAGCGAACCATATGCCAGCTCGGTAGCAAAAGCCCGGTCCAACTTTGATGGCTGGTGCTGCTTAAGAACCCGGTTCAATGCCAGGTTTGCGTACGCGCCGTCAGCTTCAACGGCTTTGAGTACCTGAAGGGCCATTTCTCTTGCCGTGATATTTTCCAATGTGCTTTTCACTCCCAATAATGTGCGAACGTGTTTCTCACGCGCCAAGTACTGTACCGGGCTTGATACAATGCCCGCAGAGAAAGGCGGTCGCATCCAGGGGTCGTCCTCCCGCCGGTTGGACTTCCAGCAAACGTACGGCCCCGGATCCGGCCTGGACCATTATACCCTCTTTAGGACCGGCACAGATAACTGTCCCGGGACGGCCTGAAAATCGCCCCTTTACCTCTTCCACACGCCATATTTTTAACACACGCCCTTCCCACGTGGTGCGGGCACCCGGCCACGGGTTCATACCCCTCACGTGATTTTTGATTTCGACCGCCGTACGGTTCCAATCTATGATTTCGTCTTCCTTCTTTAACATCGGAGCATAGGTTGCCAGCCGGTCATCCTGCGGAATCCTCGGAGCCGTACCCTCTGTAATTTTCTGCAAAGTTTGGACCAGTAACTTGCCCCCCATTTCCGCCAGGCGGTCGTGTACCTGTCCCACTGTTTCTTCTTCACCTATGGGGCAGGAGGCCTGCAGGATCATATCCCCGCTGTCCAATCCCCCGTCGATGTACATCGTAGTTACCCCGGTTTCTTTCTCCCCGCGCATAACCGCCCAGTGAATGGGTGCCGCGCCGCGGTACTTAGGCAGCAAGGAGGCATGCACGTTAACGCACCCTAAGGGCGGAAGGGACAAAATTTCACGGGGAAGGATCCGGCCGAAGGCTACCACTACGATAATATCCGGCGCCAGCCTGCGGAGTTCCCCAATAAATGCGGTATCCTTAATGATATCCGGCTGCAGTACTTCCAATCCATTTTCCAAAGCAAACGACTTGACGGGCGGGGGCGCCGGTTTCTTCCCCCGCCCGCGAGGACGGTCAGGCTGCGTAACCACCTTAAGGACAGGATAACCGGCGGCAAGCAACGACCGCAGTGAAACTACCGCATACTCGGGCGTCCCCATGAACACCAGCCGCATATCGACACCTAACCTTTGTCTTCGTAAATATGGACGGCACGATCAATAAACAGGATACCGTCCAAGTGGTCAATTTCATGCTGCAGAGCGCGGGCCAGGAAGCCTTCGGCGGAAATCACGACTTCTTTGCCGTTTCGGCTCAGGCCCTTTACCCGGACCCGCTGGGCGCGGTCAACTTCGCCCCAGTAACCGGGAATACTCAGACATCCCTCTTTGCCGCGCTCGCTGCCTTCTGTCTCAACTATTTCCGGATTGACAAGAGCTACCAGCCCTTCTCCGACATCAACGACAATTACCCGCTTGCTGACACCAATCTGGGGCGCGGCCAAACCTACCCCGTTATACGAGTACATGGTATCCGCCATATTATCGATCAGTTTCTCAATATGGGGTGTAATTTTTTTGACCCGTTCAGCCTTCTCCCGCAATACCGGATCAGGATGACAGACAATTTTAAAGACAGCCAAAAAACATCCTCCCTATCTCGTCTTACTACATTATAATTTCGGGATCCACGTCAACCGTAACAATAATGTTCTTTTGCCCGGGCAGGCTGTTAAAACCCTCGAGCGTTTCCCTCAATATCCGGCGCAGGCGACCATTTTGCCGGGCCTTTAGCACTATATGCCACCGGTAGTAATCCTTGATCTTGGGTACGGGCGCAGGCGCCGGACCCAGGATATCAATCTCATCCCCGGCCTTACACACCAGGTCGCCGCGCAGGCGTTCCGCGGCATTCCGCACCGCATTTTCCGTGCGTCCTCTCACAAGCACCCGTGCAATAAAAACGAACGGCGGGTATTTCATCTGCCGCCGTAAAGCCATTTCCTTGATAAAAAACTGCTCGTAGTCCTGATTTTTGGCGGCTTCGATACTGTAATGATCGGGGCAAAAGGTCTGTACAATTACTTCCCCTCTTTCAGTACCTCTACCGGCCCGGCCCGCGACTTGTACAATTAACTGAAAAGTCCGTTCCGCAGCACGAAAGTCCGGCAGCATCAAGGTTGTGTCTGCGTTAATAATACCAACAAGGGTCACCGCGGGCAAGTCAAGTCCCTTGGCAATCATTTGCGTGCCGATTAAAATATCGGCCTTGCGGTCACGAAAAGCCTGGAGTATGCGCTCGTGTGACCTGCGTCTTGTTACCGTGTCGCCATCCATGCGGAGTAATTTAACTCCCGGAAAACGCTCCTCAACTTCTTTTTCTACTTTTTGGGTACCCGTACCGAGGCTCTCCAAATGCGGGCTGTAACACGCGGGACACTGCTCCGGCAGCCACATCTGGTAACCACAATAATGGCAGCGTAAATACCCATCCCGGTGATAAGTTAAAGTTATGGCACAATGGGGACAATACAGTGTCCGGCCGCATTCCCGGCACAAGGTAATGGATGAAAAGCCCCGCCGGTTTAAAAATAAGATTACCTGCTGCCCGCGTGCGAGCTTTTCTTTTATCTTTTCCTCCAGGCGGCAGCTCAACACGCTGCGCCTGCCGCGGCGATATTCCTCACGTAAATCTACCACCGTTACGGTGGGCAGCGGCCGGTGATCCACGCGGTGTGTCAGCCTGAGCAAGTGATAGTTTTCCCCTTTGAGAGCCTTGGCATAAGTCCTCAAAGACGGCGTTGCCGTACCCAGCAAAACCGGGCATTTATGGTTCATCGCCCGGTATATGGCGACCTCGCGAGCATGGTACTTAGGGTTGTCTTCCTGTTTATAGGAAGGCTCGTGTTCCTCATCGATAACAATCAACCCCAAATTGCCCAGCGGGGCAAACACGGCTGATCGCGTTCCCAGTACTACAGGCACCTGCCCGTTAAAAATGCGGATCCACTCGTCGTGCCTTTCACCACCACCGAGGCGCGAGTGCAGAACGGCAACCTTGTCGCCAAAACGAACCTTAAACTGTCTTACCATCTGAGTGGTTAAGGCTACCTCCGGTACCAGGACCAGCGCTTGTTTCCCGGCTTCCAGGGTACGCGCCACCGCACGCAAGTATACTTCCGTTTTGCCGCTTCCTGTTACTCCATATAGCAGTAAAACCACCGGTTCGGCTGCCGCCATACTTTTTTGGATGGCCTCAAGAACCTCTGCCTGTTCTGCGGTCGGCGGTGGGGGATAATCTTTTACGGCATCCTGCGGATAGGGATCGCGGCGCATACTGGCCTTGCGCACGACCAGTAAGCCTTTGCTCACCAACCTGTTAATAACACTGAGAGACACACCAGCCTTAGCCGCCAATTCGGAGCGCGTGAGACCCGGACAGGCTTGGGCCAGCTTCCATACCAGCTCCTGTTTCGGTGCCCGCCGCAGCATCGCGTTCACCCGGGCACTGTCGCAATCTACCGGATGGATTTCCTGGCAGTACTTTGGTGATGAAGCAAGGGAAGGAGCGGCAATACATTTTAATGCTTCCGCAACGGTGCAGAGATAACGGTTGGCCATCCACCACGCCAGGCCGTATAACTCCTCAGTAAAAGCCGGTTGTTTGTCCAGTACGGCCAAAATGTCTTTTACCTTTACCTTCACCGCCGGCTGCGCGCACAGGCCGACGACATATCCGGTAAGACGTTGCCCGCCGAAGGGAACTAAAACCCGCACCCCGGTACGGACCAGTGATTGTAACCGGGATGGAACGGCATAATGATAGACCTTATCAACCCGGAAAACTGGAAGGTCAACGACAACCTCGGCATATCCGGCCTTACTCATCAGCTCCACCCTGCCTTAAAGCAACAACCTCATCCCAGATACGATGTGCCAGGGCATATTTCGACATCCGGGGTATCTTTTCAACCCTTCCGTCGGGAAACACCAGTAGTACAATATTGGTGTCTTCGTCAAAACCGGCCCCGGGCAAGGTAACATCATTGGCAACACCCAGGTCCAGGTTTTTCCGGCGTACTTTGTCCCGGGCTCGCTCAGTCAGGGATTCCGTTTCGGCTATAAAACCTACCAGGACCTGTTTCTCTTTTATCTGTCCCATCCGGGCCAGAATATCCGGGTTTTTCTCTAGTGCCAGCGTCAGCCTTTCTTGTTCTTTCTTGATTTTCTGGCCGGCTGTCTCCCGTGGGCGGTAGTCGGCGACTGCAGCTGCCTTCACTGCCACGTCACATTCGGGAAAACGGGCAAGTACCTCGTGGTACATCTCCAAAGCTGTTGTTACCGGGATAAAAGTTACCCCGGACGGAGGCAGGAGACTGGTAGGACCGCTTATCAAAACAACTTGGGCACCCCTGTCGCGGGCTGCCCTTGCCACTGCATATCCCATCTTCCCGGAACTGCGATTACTCAGGTAACGGACGGGATCAAGCGGTTCACGCGTGGGGCCTGCCGTCACCAGAACTCTTGTTCCCTTTAAATCCTGGGGCTTAAGAAGGCCTGCCGCACGCTCCAGGATGGCATCCACACCAGCCAGTCGTCCTGGACCTTGTGCCCCACAGGCCAGGTGACCGTTTTCCGGAGACACTATATGATAGCCCATCTCTCGCAGCGTCTTGATGTTCCGCTGCACAATAGGGTTAAGATACATCTTGCTGTTCATGGCCGGGCAAAACAAAACCGGCCCTTCAAAAGCCATAATTGTAGTCGTCAAAATATCATCGGCGATACCGCCGGCTACCTTACCGAGAATATTGGCGGTAGCCGGAGCGATCAACAACAGGTCTCCCCACCCGGCCAGTTCGATATGGACCGGACCGTCCCCCGGAGAAAACATTTCGGTATAGACACGCCCGCCCGATACCGTTTCCAATGTCGTAGCGGTTATAAATTTGAGGGCTGAAGCAGTCAACAGTGTCCGTACCTCAGCCCCTTGTTTGCGTAAGTTTCCGGCGATCTCAGCCGCCTTATAGGCAGCAATGCTGCCTGTAACCCCGAGAATAATTCGTCTACCGGTAAACACGGAACTAACTCCTTATTTCATCCCGCCGCGGGTGGAATAACATTTAACCTTTCCAGCGGCGATTTCTTGCAAAGCCACAGTAACAGGCTTGGTGCCGGTGTCGATAATCCCCTCGTGTTTTTCCTCCACCAGAATTCTGGCACGTTTGGCTGCGGCCACTACGAGGCTGTAGCGGCTGTCGGTTTTGTCCATCAGCTCATCCAGTGAAGGACGTGCAATCACAGGCAAAACCCCTTTCATTGATATGGCATAACATTGGCATTTATTCTTCCTTTAATGCAAAACGCCGCACACGACATTGCTCCGCTGTAATAATGGCTTCAATTTTTGCTACAGCATCCTCAACCCGGTCATTAATTACCGCATAATCATACTCTTTGAGAGCGGCCATTTCCCGGGAGGCCCATGCCAGCCTTTCTTCAATCTCATCCGCAGCATCCGTGTTCCTTTTCAACAGTCTGCAGCGCAGCTCTTCCTGTGAAGGAGGGACTATAAATATCAGCACCGCATCCGGAGCTCTCCTCTTTACCTGCAGACCTCCCTGAACATCAATTTCAAGAACGGCATGTCGTCCCTCATCCAAAGCATTAAAGACGGGCCGTCGCGGAGTACCGTAATAATAACGGTATACCTTGGCCCATTCCAGCAATTCATTATTATTGATCATTTTGATGAACTGCGGCTCATCGATAAAATAATAATCCTTACCGTCCAACTCCCCCGGACGGGGAGCACGTGTCGTGGCCGAAACCGAAAGGTAAACATTGGGCAAGCGTTGCGACAAAACCCGGCAGATCGTGCCCTTGCCGACTCCGGAAGGACCCGATATGACTAGCAGCAACCCTTGCAAGGCCACTCCCCCTTAATATCGCTCCCACGGAGCTTTTTGACCGCCAATGCCCTTACTCTTCACTTTGTGAGGATTGGTCGGTTTTACTCAACAAGCGGTGTGCTACCGTCTCTGGTTGAACCGCTGAGAGAATGACGTGGTCGGAATCCGTGATAATAACAGCCCGGGTGCGCCGGCCATAAGTAGCGTCGATCAACATTCCCCTGTCCCGTGCTTCTGTAATAATTCTCTTAATAGGCGCCGACTCCGGACTAACAATAGCAATGATACGGTTGGCCGAAACAATGTTACCGAAACCTATGTTGATCAGTTTAATATCCACGAGATGCCCCTCCTCATTCAATATTTTGAATTTGCTCCCGGGTTTTTTCTAACTCAGTTTTGAACTCGACCACAAGATGACTTATAATTTTATCTTGTGCTTTAGACCCGATTGTATTAATTTCCCGGAACATTTCCTGTGCCAAAAAATCAAGCCGCCGCCCGACAGGTTCCGGGGCGTTAAGTGCATCACGCGCCTGTTGGATATGACTCCTTTGACGTGTAATCTCCTCCGAAATGTCACACCGTTCAGCAAAGATCGCCACTTCTTGCGCTATCCTGCCGGGCTCTAATTCCGCAGGATCATCCTCTAACAATTCACTCAAACGTTTTTGCAGTCGCTCCCGGTAAGCACGAACTACCTCCGGTGCTTGTCCGGCAATTCTTTCAACGATACCTTCCAACTTATCCAGCCGCTTTGCCAGGTCCGAAGCCAGGTAAGCTCCCTCAGTGGTACGCATTTCCATCAACTGTTCGCACGCGGTCACCAAGGCGTCCCTGATATGAGGCCACCATTCCTCGAGATCCTGACACGGGTCCTCCGAACTAAAAATATCCGGACACTGGAGAATATGGTCCAATTTAATGGCTCCAGGGACACCAAGACCGATCTGAAGCGCTCTCATTGCCTTATAATAAGCTAAGGCTAGGTTTTTGTCAACTTTTACCGTAGGTGTGTAATCTTCCCCCTCCTCAATATTCAGATATACATCCACGCGCCCTCGTGACACGTACTCCTGAACGCACCGGCGCATTCGTTCCTCAAAAAGCAGCAGGTACCTGGGGAGCCTTATTACTATTTCACTGTAGCGATGGTTTACGGCTTTAAGCTCTACTGTAAATTTCCGCTTCAGGGCGTAGGTTTCCCCCCGCCCGTATCCCGTCATACTTTTTAGCAAAACTCTCATCACCTGTGTCTATTATTTGGTCAACGGCACCGGAATTATTGTTCTATCCCGTATTGATGAAATCCTGCCCAATATTAAGAATAATTACGATTTACGCATACATTTTACCTTTTTTGTTGTCTTTAAGCAATAACATTAAACAGTCAGGAGTAAGGAGTGATCAGTGAGGAGTGGGGCAATAAAAGAAACTTATTGCGTTCTAAAGTTTTTTCATGTTGGGACCGGTAGGTTTGTCCTGGGATGTACGGTTAGCTTGGGTAATTGGTAATTAGCCCAGCACTCAGGTAAGCCCAAGATGCACGCCCAACTGAGTGCTGGGTGTATCTCTACCGTATCTCCACTGTGTCTCCACCGTGTCTCGTGTCTCTACCGGATCTTTATTGGATCTCTATTGAATCTCTTTAATAATCGATTCAATCCGGTCAAGGCCCTCTTTGATGCGTTCCATAGAAGTAGCATAAGATAACCGGAAGTAGCTGTCATCGCCAAAACCTATCCCCGGCACCACAGCCACATTCGCTTCCTCCAGAAGCACCTGCGCAAAAGCCGTGGCGTTATCGATGCGGCGCCCCTTGAAAGATTTGCCGATCAGTCCGGCTATACTGGGGAAAACGTAAAAAGCCCCGCCGGGCTGGTTGCAATCGATACCCGGCATCGCCCAGAGGCGCATTAACATATACTCCCGCCGGGTCGCGAACTCGGCAACCATTTCCCGCACCTTAATTTCATTGCCGGTAAGGGCAGCTACCGCCGCCGCCTGGGCAATAGACGTGGGATTGGAAGTACTGTGACTTTGCAGGCTGGTCATCGCCTTGGCTGCCTCCACCGGGGCAGCCGCGTACCCGATGCGCCATCCCGTCATGGCATATGCTTTGGATACACCATTTATAACTATAGTGCGCTCTTTGATCTCAGGCCCCAACTGGGCAATACTGACATGTTGATTACCGTCGTATATTAATTTTTCGTAAATTTCGTCGGAAATTACAGTGAGATCGTGCTCTAAAACGACTTCGGCAAGGCTCTCCAGTTCGGAACGTGTATATACCGCCCCGGTAGGATTGGAGGGGCTGTTCAAGACCAGGACTCTGGTTTGTGGGGTAACGGCAGCCCTGAGGGCATCAACGGTCAATTTGAAACCGCTTTCCTGCGAGGTAGGCACCAGGCATGCCCGGGCCCCGGCCAGTTTAATTTGTTCCAGGTAGCTCACCCAGTAAGGAACCGGTAAGATGACTTCGTCACCTTCATCACAGAGCACCTGAAAGGCATTATACAGCGAGTGTTTGGCGCCAGCTGAGACTACAATATGCTGCGGTTCATAAATTAAATCGTTATCCCGGGCCAACTTATCAATGATGGCCTGTTTCAATTCCGGCGTGCCACCTACCGCGGTATATTTGGTCATGCCGGCATCAATCGCTCTAGCGGCCGCCTCCTTGATATGATCCGGGGTATCAAAGTCGGGTTCACCGACTCCGAAATTGATCACGTCTACGCCCGATGCTTTTAACTCTTTCGCCCGGGTATCTATGGCCAGAGTCGGTGAGGGGCTGATTTCCTGTGCACGTTTGGATAACCGCATTGCAAACTAGTGCCTCCTATTCAGGTAATTAAATGCCCTATTATGATAAGATAGAAAAACAAAACACCAAATATTATTTGGTCAAGAGAAAACTGCGAGGTTCTTAATTACCAATTACTTCTCAAAAAACGGCCCCAGGTTTTCTTTCATACGGGACATGGCCTCAGCCAGCCGCTCTTTGGGAATAGTCAACGAAATACGGAAGTAACCCTCACCTTCCTGCCCGTATCCGATGCCGGGTGTGATAACCACCCCGGTCTTATCCAGGACTTCCTCCGCAAAGGAGGTCGAGGTGTATCCCGGCGGTACGGGAACCCAAATGTAAAAAGTGGCCTTGGGCTTTACCAGGTTCCACCCGAGGTTGTTGAGAGTGTCGACCACAAGGTCGCGCCGTTCCCGGTACATCTCACACAATTCTTTGACATTGTCCTGCGGTCCGGATAGGGCGGTAATCGCCGCGTGCTGCACCGCCTGAAAAACCCCGGAATCAATATTGGTTTTCAAGCGTCCTAAGGCCTGCACGGCACCGCTGTTGCCTACGGCCCAACCGATACGCCAACCTGTCATATTGTAGGTTTTAGACACGGAATGGAATTCTATGCCCACCTCTTTGGCCCCCGGGGTCTCCAGGAAACTCGGCGGCCGGTACCCGTCAAAGGCAATTTCCGAGTAAGCGGCGTCATGGCATACAAGAATCTCATGTTTGCGGGCAAAGTCCACTACCCCGGCAAAAAATTCCTTGGTGGCTATAGCTCCGGTAGGATTGTTGGGATAATTAATAAATAACATTTTGGCCCTGCGGGCGATGTCTTCCGGAACAGCAGACAGGTCGGGCAAAAAACCGTTCTCAGCTTTGAGCGGCAGGTAATAAGGCTCACCACCGGCCAAGATTGTACCCTGGCCGTAAACGGGATAGCCGGGGTCAGGTACCAGCACCACATCTCCCGGGTCCACATAACACCAGGCAATATGGGCGATACCTTCCTTGGACCCGATCAGGGAAACAACTTCGGACTCAGGGTCAAGCTGCACACCGAACCGGCGGTCATACCAGTCGGCTACCGCTTGGCGGTAACTGAGCATTCCGGCCGAGGAAGGGTACTGGTGGTTGGCCGGGTTTTCAAGCTCCTCCTGGGCTCTTTTTATGATATGCTGCGGGGTCGGCGTGTCGGGGTCGCCGATCCCCAGACTGATTACGTCAACACCCTGGGCCTTCTTTTCTTCAATAAGTTTTTCAATACGGGCAAAAAGATATGGCGGCAGTTTTTCTATACGCTTCGCTTCTTGAAACCGCACGAGTAAACCTCCTTGTTACAATGGAATATACGATAGAGTACACGATAGAGTACACGATAGAATATACGGTAGAATATACAATAAAATACACCGTAGAATATACGATGGGATATACGATTGATTATAAAATGAACTAGTCTTTGGTTTGATGGCCGCTTAAGATCTTCTGCAGAAAGCCCGGCTTTAACTGACCTTCATAGACTTCTTCCGCCGGGCCGGTCATATATACGAAACCGTCTTCCGCATACTCAATAAACAGCGGGCCTCCCGGCAAATGGACCTTCACATTCCGGCCGGTGTGCCCGTTCAAAAAAGATGCCACGGCCGCGGCACACGCACCCGTACCACAGGCCAGGGTAGCACCCGCGCCACGCTCCCATACCTTAGCCTGCACCTCGTCCCGGCTTAACACACGCACAAATTCGACATTGGTATGCTTGGGAAAGACTTCGTGCTTCTCTAAAGCCGGGCCGAGCGTGGAAAAAGTGAGTTCATCAATCATAGGTACAAATACAACACAGTGCGGGTTACCCATCGAAACGGCCGTAACCTTGACTCTGTGTCCCCCAACCTCCAGTTCCTCCGCAACTACACGCCCGGGGTCACCAACCATCGGGATGTCTTCGCGCTCCAGGCGGGGCTGACCCATATTAACCCTGACACTGGTTACCTGGTTATGATTATCAAAGATCAATTCTGGGATCATCACTCCGGCCAGGGTTTCCACCCTGATTTCTTTCTTGTTTATGATGCCACGTTCATATACATAGCGGGCAATGCAGCGTATGGCGTTGCCGCACATCTCGGCCTCACTGCCATCCGGATTGAACATTCGCATCCCGATATCCGCATGTTCTGAGGGCACAATGACCACAAAGCCGTCGGCTCCAACCCCAAAGTTGCGGTCGCAAACCCCGACTGCCAAAGCGTGTAAATCGCCGGGCAGTTTCTGTTCTAACCCGTTCACGATTACAAAATCATTACCCAAGCCCTGCATTTTGGAAAAGTACAAGGCCATCGCCTCCTAAGCACAATTTCATTTTACTAAATTATCCCAAATCACCCTCCGAAGCAAGCTTGAGAATGCTGTAAACCAACCGGCAGCTGTCCATCAAGTCCTTAATGCGCAAGTATTCTTCGGTAGTATGAACTTTCTCCATACCAATGGCCAGGTTAACCGTCGGGATACCGGCGGCGTTCAGCATATTGGCATCGCTGCCCCCACCGCTCTGCTCCAAAACCGGCTGCAGCCCGGCCGCTTCAGCAGCTTTGACGGCGGCCCGTACCACCGGATGACTTTCGTCCAACCGAAACGATGAATAAAGATGTTCCACCTCTATGGTAATCTCGGCGCCGGTACCATGGACACTTTCTTCCATAAGCCGGGTTAACCGGGCGGTCAAAGCCGCTCTTTTCCGGTCATCAAGGCTGCGGGTCTCCCCCTCGAGTACCACCTTGTCGGGAACAATGTTAATGGCCTGGCCGCCGCGAATTACACCTATATTGGCCGTCGTCTCTTCGTCAATACGACCCAAAGGTAAACCGGCAACAGCCTTAGCCGCCACCTGAATGGCGTTAATACCCTGTTCGGGATTAACGCCGGCGTGGGCGGCACGCCCGTGAACGGTAGCAACCAGGCGGTCCTGTGACGGGGCTCTTACGATAATTTTCCCCGGCGCGCCGTCGCCATCCAAAACGAAACCCATGTCCGCCCTGCCCACAAGATGATAATCCAGATTTTTGGAGCCTAAAAGGCCTACCTCTTCGGCTACGGTGAAAACAAGTTTAACCGCCGGCAAACGCAATCCTTCCGTCCTTGCAGCACGCACGGCTTCAACTATGGCCGCAATACCGGCTTTATCGTCGCCGCCCAGGACGGTATCGCCGGCGCTGGAAATCACGCCGTCCCGCACCTTGGGTTTGACCCGCAGGCCCGGCTCCACCGTATCCATATGGGCACAAAAGAGAAGTACCGGAGCATCTAGCTCTCCCGGCAGGTGCGCGACAATATTGCCTGTCTGACCGTTAATAATCGCCGCGGTACCGTCTTCCGTTACCTCCATTCCAAGGTCGTTAAGAACGCTCCGCAGGTATTCGGCAAAGCGGCCTTCCCTTCTGGAAAGGCTGTCGATCTGCACCATTTCCATAAAACTTTCGATCAAACGGTTCCTGTCAACCAACCTATGCGCCCCCTTTGCGATACTCGCGACCTAGTGCCGCGCCTTTTTCTAGTGCTTTTTGGTTCACCGGTATTAGTTTATGCCGGTGGGGCGGCAATACTTTTTCGAGGGCACGTACGGCCGCATCGACGGGAATTACTTTTGAATACCCAAGATAAGCACCCAGCAGAACGTTACAGGCCACTCTGACGTTTCCCAGCTCTTCGGCAATGGCGTTGGCAGGGATGGCAAAGATGGGGTACGGAACGGATATTCCCCCGGTATTAATCAAAGAACTGTTGTAAAAAATGATCCCGCCGGGTACCACCATCGGAGCATACTTTTCAAAAGACGGCTGGTTCATTGCCAGCAAACAGGTCGGTTCCGTCACCAAAGGAGAACTGATGGGGGTATCTGAAAGCGTAATGCCGCAGTTGGCGGTACCGCCGCGCATCTCCGGCCCGTAAGAAGGAATCCATGCCACGTGTTTTTGCTCCTGCATGCCGGCATACGCCAGCAACTGGCCGGTAGACATAATCCCCTGACCGCCAAAACCGGCGATAAGAACCTCCTCTAACAAGATGCCCCCTCCCCCGTACCGTTTTTATCCCATTCTGCCGGTTTGCGGAATTCTCCCAATGGAAAAATCGGCACCATATTCTTCTCCAGCCACTCCAAGGCTTCAACGGGGCTCAGTCCCCAGTTGGTAGGACAGGTCGAAAGGACCTCCACGATAGCAAAGCCCAGGCCCTGCAGCTGTACTTCAAAGGCCTTCTTGATGGCCTTCTTGGCCCGTATCACACTGGCCGGATTGTGCACCGAGACCCGGGCCACATAGACCGCCCCTTCCACGGTGCTGAGCAGTTCCGCCACACGCAGCGGGCTCCCCGTCGTCTCACGGTCGCGACCCTTGGGGGTCGTGGTGGTCTTCTGGCCCACCAAGGTTGTGGGAGCCATCTGCCCACCGGTCATTCCGAACACGGCATTGTTTATAAATATGGTGGTAATCTTTTCACCCCGGGCCGCAGCGTGAACGACTTCCGCCGTCCCAATGGCGGCGAGGTCTCCGTCCCCCTGGTAGGTAAATACGACACGATCCGGCAGTACCCGTTTTACCCCGGTGGCTACTGCCGGTGCACGCCCGTGTGCCGCTTCAATCATATCACAGTTGAAGTATTCGTACGCGAATACCGAACATCCCACCGGGCAGACGCCTATCGTATCTTCACGGATGCCCAGTTCATCAATGCACTGGGCGATAATACGATGTACAATACCATGGGTGCATCCGGGACAATAGTGAAATGCTTTGCCGGTTAAGGCTGCAGGTCTCTGAAAGATCTTAGCCACAGGTCTTCACCCCCGCCATCTTTTTCAATTCCTCGTAAACTTCACGAACACTGGGCACCATCCCACCCGGACGCCCCAAAAACCGTACCGGTTGCCGGCCCTGGACACAGAGACGCACGTCCTCGACCATTTGCCCCAGGCTCATTTCTACCGTCAAAAAGCCTTTGACCTGGTCAATGACTTTATTGAAAGCCTTCTCAGGAAAAGGCCACAGGGTTATGGGGCGGATGAGGCCGGCAGCGATACCTTCCTTCCGTGCTTTATCCACAACACCCTTGGCAACCCGTGCTACGGTACCGAAAGCCACCAGCACCCACTCGGCATCATCCAGGCCGTATTCTTCCCAGCGCTGCTCACTCCGCTGGATTTCCCCGTATTTTGCCGCTAGTTGTAAATTGTTCTTTTCATTTTCCTCGGGAACGATACACAGCGAGTTAACGATGTTGCGCTCTTTACGGCCCCTCATCCCGGTAGTGGCCCACGGTTTGGAAGGCTCGGCCATTTCCCCGCCAGTACCCTCCAGGTCGACGGGTTCCATCATCTGTCCCAATATTCCATCACCGACTACCATCACCGGGTTGCGATATTTATCGGCCAGGTCGAAAGCCAGCTGCATATGTGTTATAATCTCCTGCACCGAAGCGGGGGCTAATACTATCAACTTGTAATCCCCGTGACCGCCGCCTTTGGTGGCCTGAAAATAATCACCCTGGGCCGGGGCAATATTTCCCAGGCCAGGCCCCCCCCGCATAACATTTATAATCACACAGGGCAATTGCGCGCCGACAATATACGAAATACCCTCCTGCATCAAACTGATGCCGGGGCTGGATGACGACGTCATTACACGTGCTCCCGCCGCTGCCGCGCCGTAAACCATGTTGATGGCGGAAACTTCGCTTTCGGCCTGCAGGTATACACCTCCGATTTCGGGCAGGCGCTTGGCTAGAAAATGCGGTAATTCCGACTGCGGTGTAATGGGATAACCAAAAAAGTAGCGGCAGCCGGCCCTGATGGCCCCTTCGCCGAAAGCTTCGTTACCTTTCATTAAAACCCTAGCCATGTACCTCATCCCTTTCCAATTCAATAGCCACGTCAGGGCACATCCAGGCACAGACGGCACAACCCTTACAACTGCTCGGGTCCGTGACGGTGGCCGGGTGAAAACCCATAGCGTTGATATGTTCGGCCATAACAATGATCTCTTTAGGGCAGAACTTTACGCAAAGGCCGCAACCCTTACAACGTTCCTCGTGAAAATAAATACGGACCAATTCAGAATTACCTCCCTGGTATCGCTTGCTAGTTGTTTAATACGATAGAATATACCATAGAATACACGGTAGAATATACAGTAGAGTATACCATAGAATTACAATTAGGGCATTCCTCAAAGATCAACGGGAGGGTCAAAACCCCCCCTGCTTCCTGCTTATTCTTCATCCCACGGCGGGCGCATGAAACGGTGCAGGAGAAATACGGGCGTTCCGAGATCGAGCCCGGCGACTTCCTCCTGCAATTCCTCGTGTGCGGCTGTAAACGCTACCGGAATCCCGGTCTGCCGTGATACCTCGGCAACGACCTGGTAACCGGAGGCTACTGTAGCCACGTCGGTAGCAGAACCCAGGTTGGTGTTGTTCACCAGATAAGTAACCTTAACCCGTGATGCCCGCTCAATTCCATTTAACATCGTGATAATATTCTCGGGGGTACCCATAGCGGGCCGGCAGGTATTGATAATAAAAAAAACGGCGTATTGGCCGGATGGTAAAAAAGTTTTGAAACGCCCCAAGACAGTGGCCCCTATGTCATCACCCCCGACATCGAAAACGCCGTAACGGTCTTCCCCGGTAATAACGCCAAGTATGGATGCGGGAAGTGCCGGGATGTCGGCCTGCATGATGCCGTGGGGAGGGCAGATTACTTCCAGTCCCATTTTTTCAAGTTTATCCTTTGTATAACGCGTGCGGTAGTACGGATTTATAATATCGAGATCAACAATCGCCGTGGGTTTACGAGCCGCTAAATACAACGCCAAATTAATGGCCAGCTCTGTTTTCCCGCTTCCAAGAGCCCCCACAATGATGTTAAGCCGTTTTAACTGCCAACTGCTCATTATATTCTGCCCTATTCGTTATTTTTTACTGAATTCCTCCTTGCGTCCTAAACGGTCAAAAAAATGCAGAACACGATTACCTTCAATGATACGCGTAAAGGAGTATTTTTCGGCTAAAAAGTGGATAGCCACCAACGCAACCACGAGAGCAATCTTGGTGGGGACACTAAGAATCCACACGGCCACAAGCCCGAGAGAAACCCCGAGCACATTGGAACCGGTATCCCCCATCATAGCTTCGGCCTTCAAATCGCTTGGGAGGTAAGCCAAAAGGGTCCCGGTTACAGTAGCTAGTAAAATCAGCACGGGATGACCCCAACCGGCTCCGCACAGCAATGCCGCTCCCACCAGAAAGCCCTTACCGGCACGCCCCGGCCTGAGATCCAGCAGGTTCAAAGTATTGGCAGCCAGGGCAATCAGCAAGCTGTTAAGCACCACTTCATCCCAAGGAGCCGTGGCCAAGCTTGCAAAAACCGCCACAACCAATCCGCCGATGGCCTTCAATGCCCCCGTCGTCAGTCTTCCGTGCCAGAGGTGTTTGAAATGCCCCTTAAAGCCGGTTGTTTCCCGGGAACCGAAAACATCGTCAATCAATCCCAGTAAAGCCATAATGGCCGTTACAAAAAGGTAAACCACGGTCAGCAAGCGCAGGGTTTCGTCTTCAATGAACAGCAGTGTCAGAACGAAAACAAACAGCGGAACAAAAAGAAAAAGCAAGCCGACTCCGAGAGGTACCTCTTTACCGTTGTAGTTCGGCCGGACAAAACCGGCTTTGACAATCATGTCTTTTAACAGCGGGAGAAGAAGATAAGCCAGAAAAAAACTTAGGGCCATAAAAAGCAACAAGTACAATCGCGATCACCTTACCATTCCGGCTTCTACTATTTGTGGTAAAAACAATCCGTAATAATTTAACGGATTTATTAGGATTATAGGGTAATGTATTAATTTTAGGTTTTTAACCTGACGAGGGTTAAAAAAATATCGCGAAACTGCCGCCCACGGTGCAGAAAACCCTTTAAATCCCGGCCCGTTTCACGGTGGGTCATATTTACAGGAACCTCCAAAATCCTAAACCCATGGCGTGCCGCCATAATCGTCATATACACCTCAACGCCGTAGCCCGAAGCCAGGGGAAGCAGCTTCTCAGCTACACGGCGCCGCATAGCGCGTTGTCCGGAAATGGGACTTTGGATATTTAACCCGGTGTAGCGTGCAATACCGTAGCGGGCTAATCCTTTTACCAATCCAAACCCGCCCTTTTTACGGGCCTTGGGGAAACAACCCACGGTGAGGTCGGCCTCGTCACGCAGGATCGGTTGGATCAACTTGGCTGCTTCCTTTGCGGTGGCACCAAGATCGCCATCAAGAAACACCAGTATATCTCCCCGGGCTTCCCTGATGCCGTGGTTCAAGGCCTGTCCCTTACCCTGGTTGTAAGGCAGGCGCAGGACACGGGCGCCGTTTTTGGCAGCCTCATCAGCCGTTCCGTCGTTGGAACAATCATCTACCACTACGATTTCGTCAATCCCGGGAAGGCTCTTTGCGGCCCGCACCGTGTCTCCGATACGATCAGCCTCGTTAAAAGCCGGAATGACCACGCTAACCATTAACGTTCAGGCCCTCCGTACCGCCGAAAACAGGAATAAGGTTTTGGGCTGAATCCTTAATCCCGTAATGCCCGTTCCTCCCCGCCAGCGCCATTACCAGCGCGAAACGCCCGGGTATCTGGTCAATATTGTCTACCGTAGCCACGCATACCTGTTGATATTCCCGCATACAAGATTTGGTGATATCGCTTCTTTCCACACCATATACCGGTATATCATGCTGCCGGAAGTATTGGATTATCTTTAAATCCAAATTGCGGAGGCGTTCCTTCCCACCGTTGTCGCCAGCAACAATTACCACGGCATCAATGGGGTGACCGTATTCTCCCCTGCGCATCAAAAAGTTTTCTTGTTCCAGATACTCAATTAAAGGAGAGGACCCGGATAAAATATCCTGCGCCACAGCAGCAGCTATGGCTGCCACCAATTTTGTGTCGGGTATATGGTCCCAACCCCTAAGCCTTAAAACAGCGTCTTTATCCACACCCTCAAAAGTCCAATCTTTAAAAACGGTGTAAGATTGCACATTAGCCCCCGCTATCTCCAGGCTGACTTCCAGTTCTTGCCATGCAGCATCCTCACCGGTCTCGATAATGGCAATATTATAGTCTTTTAATTGCTCGGCAACCAGATAGGGGAAAACGCTTTCGGCAAAGTTTTTTTGCCGGTCGACTACAGCTTCCAACTCACCTAACTGCTGCCGTACCAGCTCGTTTTCCCGGCGTAAATCCGTAAGGTGTTTTTCTAAACGGTCCGCCAGTTGCTGTTGTTGTTCTTCCAGGGCGTTATTACCCATAATGATACTGCCCACCAAAATACCGATTCCCAACGCCAAGAAAACGGCAACCAGTGACGCAATATGATAACGCAAGTTAATAATCATAGTAACGACCTCAAATACCTAACAGTACTCGAATTTGAATATATAACAAATGTAAAATTTCTCTGGTGGCAGGCGCCAGGCTCATAACCGCCGCTAAAGGCAGCAAAGCCGCTAAGACAAGCTGTGCTACGTGCTTGGGCTGCAGAGGGCGTCGGTAAAGCTGGGAAACACCTTTGGCATCAACTAGTATGGAACCTACTTTGAGGCGCGTCAAGAATGTACTGGCCATTCCTTTGCGCCCCTTTTCCAAAAAATCCAGCATATTGGAATGGGTACCCACGGCTACGATAAGTTCGGCTCCCTTGTCAAAAGCCAATAGCATTGCGATATCCTCGCTCGTACCCGGAGCAGCAAAAATCGCCGCCGACAAACCCAGTTTCTTTATCCTTTCCAGTCCGGGAGCCTTACCATTGGAATAGGCGTGAACGATAATTTCCTTAGCCTCACGCAAAGTACGGTCGCTGACGCTGTCCATGTCACCAATGACAATATCCGGCTTAAAACCAAACTCCCTTAAAGCGTCGGCACCCCCGTCCACACCGATCAGTACCGGTTTCATCTCCCTAATATAGGACTGGATCACCTGGAGGTCCTCGCGGTAGTTTTCACCCCTGACAACCACCAGGGCGTGACGCCCCCGAAACCTGGTTTTTACCTCCGGTATTTTGAGGTACCTATCCGATACCAGGTTTATTTCCTGGCGGGCGTAGTCCAGTGTGTTTTCTACGAACTTTGCCAAAACTTCATCCATACGAGCCCGGGCTTCTTCATTACCCTGCCGAACCAGTTCCATCGTCAGGCGTACCCCTCGGCCGACAAGGACACCCTTATGGAAAATTTGTCCATTTATAATTTCTACAGTATCATTTTCCTTAATCTGCTCCATTAAGGCCGGTCCCACCTCATCGATAATGGGGATGCCGGCCCTGAGAATCATACCGGGACCACTGTTGGGATAGTCTTTGCTTAATGAAGAATAAACATTGATAATGGCTTTGGGACGCGCCTTGATTAATCCCTCCGCACCCAGTTTGTCAATACCCTCATGTGCTATAACCGCAATATCAAGTGCTTCCAAACGCTTTATAAGGTTTTTGGTGCGGCGGTCAATCTTGACACGCCCTTTGATGACAGGCAGCCCGGACATATAACCAGCCTCTCCGTTCATACCTAATTGACAGTATAAACTTTGCCAAATTGCTTATCAACTTTAGTTTTTTCCGGCTTACTACACAAAAAAACCCGGACAACGCCAGGTTTTTTTTGCAATTAAACTTAATGCCATTAGTACGACAAAAATAATGCTTAACCGGCTTTTGTTTCAATTCGCAACTTATCAGCTACCATAGCGATAAATTCAGAGTTGGTAGGTTTCCCACGCTCGAGATTAATGGTATAGCCGAAAAACTTGTTCATTAACTCAACATTTCCACGATCCCAAGCCAGTTCAATCGCATGCCTGATCGCTCGTTCCACTCTGCTGGGTGTTGTTTGGTATTTTTGAGCAATCATGGGATATAATTCTTTTGTTACGGCTCCTAATAAACTGACCTCATTAATGACATATAAAATGGCATCCCTTAAATAATGATATCCCTTAATATGAGCCGGTACGCCCATTTCATGAATTATGTTGGTAACAGCCACTTCCAGGCTTTTTCCTTTCACGGCGGATACATAAGGGGTAACTGTTTTGCCCTCTGCTAACTCACGAATACGAGTCGCCAGTACGGAAAAATCAAACGGTTTTAAAATATAATAATCTGCACCCAATTCAACCGCGCGCCGCGTAATCCTTTCCTGCCCGAATGCCGTCAGCATGATAACTTTGGGCCGGTGCATCAAAAGTCCCGAACTTAATTTTTCCAGCACACCGATACCATCCAAATGCGGCATTATAATGTCCAAAACTAAAACATCCGGTTTTTTGTCTTCAATAATTTCAACGGCTTCCAGACCGTTATAAGCCGTACCGACCAGTTCAAACCCTTCCTGCTGATTGATAAATTCTTTGAGGGTGTCTGAAAATTCCCGGTTGTCATCTGCAATTAAGATTCTAATGTTTTTCTCCGGCAACAGATATCCGCCCCCTAGCTGTTTCTATATTTTACAAAGCTACTTCGACGACAGGTAAAAATATCCTGCTTAGGAGGCATTAATTTCAGAAATATTTATATTTTGACACAATTCACCATTTTATGCCACTTTACGGTATCGCTGATTGGAATTGATACTGGTCTCGCGATTGCCCTGTAAGTTTTCCTGCTTAAGAAGGCCGCACTCCCGTATCATCCATTCGGCAGGTACCCCGTAACCCCGCGCGGGATTGTTGATAAATACGTGAGTTATAGCGCCCACCAGTTTCCCGTTTTGGATAATCGGGCTGCCGCTCATTCCTTGGATTATACCCCCGGTCCGGCGCAGTAATTTGTCATCGGTTATACGGATAATAAGTCCCTTTCCATCTCGAAACGCTTCAGGCCTTACTTCTTCTATTTCCAGGCTGAATCGCTCGATTTTATTCCCGTCAATCACAGTCAACATCTCCGCCGGGCCAACCTCAATCTGATTTAACAACGCCACGGGAATGGTTTTCTTATAATGGGAATTGGCTATGGGTTCATGGAGCGTGCCAAAAATGCCGTAGACCGTATTTTTTGAAATGGTTCCCGCAATATTGTTGCTGCCGTAAAATATCCCCAATTTTTCGCCTGGTTGACCTTTTTTGGCAGATCTAATATCTTGAATAAAGGCTTCTACAATCTTGCCGTCGCTTAACTCCATTCGCTGTGCCGAATAACCGTCAGTGATCATATGTCCCAGGGCACCAAAACAATTTGTTTTAGGGCTGTAAAAAGATAAAGTTCCCACGCCGGCGGCACTGTCGCGAATAAGAACACCTATGCGATAGCGATCGGTTTCGGGGCAGTAACGTGGTTTGACATTAAAGGCTAAAACTTTTCCCCGGCGTTTAACCACGATGTGCAAACTGTCACCCCGTGCACCGGCTTGGTCAATAACACGTTTCACATCTAAATCGCTAACCATTTTTTCACTATTGATCTTCAGAATCATATCTCCTATACGCAGCCCCGCTTCCAGCGCCGGATTATTTTCGTAGCCGTCAACAGTGGTTATGGGTGCTTCACCTACTATCTGGACACCATAGGGATGCAACAATACACCAATGGATTGTCCCCCCGGTACCACCTTTTGAAGCGGTACGGCGGTAATGGCAATATGTCGCAACGGTATAATACCGAACAGTTTAAGACTGGCTATACACCGGCCCGGTGTACGAGCCACCATGGGTTCACCCGCGGTTACCTGAAAAATCTCGTCATTACTAACCTCCCAAACGAGCTTGTCATTTAAAAATCCCCGTGGAAACGACAGGGATGCCAGGGAATCTCCGACATACATTTTATAATGGGTCGGCAAGCCAAAAAAACTGCGGGCCGTAGGGGTTAAACAACCTAAAAGTAAAAGCATAGCAAAAAAAATAAACGCTGAGCGCTTAATAAAAACGCGAGGCACTTCAATCATCTCCCTTCTGAATTTAGAGTGCCTCACGAAAATCGCTTTTATGTTAGCATAAATTAACGCGTATTTATCCTAATCCAATATTGCGCCGGATTCCATTATAAGGCTCTTAAAATCACTTTCATGTAAAATTTTAACTCCCAGTTGCACCGCTTTTTGGTACTTAGAACCGGGATTTTCCCCTACGATCACGTAGTCCGTTTTTTTACTGACGCTTGAGGTTACTTTGCCGCCAAGCCGTTCAATGATGTTTTTGGCTTCGGAACGTGTGAATGTTTCCAACGCCCCGGTAAGAACAAAGGTTTTACCCGCCAGCGCCTGTGAGCCAGCCCCGGTTTGCCTTTCCACCATGTTAACTCCTGCCGCCTCCAGCTTGGCAATGACCTCCCGGTTTTGGTCGCGGTCAAAAAAGTTACGCACGCTTTCTGCGATCTTGGGACCGATCTCGTCAATCGCCGTCAATTCTTCATAACCAGCCTGCATTAAGCGCTTTATGGAACCAAAATGCCCTGCCAAAAGCCGTGCTGCACGCGCGCCCACGTGGTGGATGCCCAGACCGACGATTAACCGCGACAGGGGGTTTTCTTTGCTTTTGGCGATGGCAGTAACCAAGTTTTCAGCCGATTTCGGCCCTACCCGTTCCAGCTTCAAAAAATCATCCTCGTCCAGCAAATAGAGGTCGGCAGGATCCTTAACCATATCCCGGGCCAAAAGCTGGTCGATGACGGCCGGCCCCAAACCTACAATATCCATCGCGTCCCGGGAAACAAAATGCAGCAAGTTTTCGCGCAGCCTGGCCGGGCACGAGATATTGGTACAGCGCACCGCTACTTCACCTTTTTCCCGCACCACTCGTGACCGGCAGGCCGGGCAGTTTTCAGGAAAATGAAACACCTTTTCATCCCCGGTACGCAAATCGGCCCGGGGACGAATAATTTCGGGAATAACGTCACCAGCCTTGTGAATAACTACCGTATCACCAATGCGAATGTCTTTTTCCTTTATAATATCCTCATTATGTAATACGGCCCGGCTGACAGTGGAACCGGCCACTTTAACCGGCTTTAAAACAGCCGTAGGGGTCAACACACCGGTGCGGCCAACCCGGATAATAATGTCCTCAACCGTAGTTTCAGCCTGTTCCGCTTGGAACTTGTATGCTATGGCCCAACGCGGGCTTTTCAGCGTCGCGCCCAAAAGACGCTGGTGCGCTAAATTGTCAACTTTAATCACCATTCCGTCAATGACATACGGTAATTCGAAACGCCGCTGTTCCCAGTGAGTGCAATATTCGTAGACATCACCAATGCTGAAAAATCTTTTAACGTGCGGGTTAACCTTAAAACCCAGCTCGCGTAACCACCGCAGGACACCGGTATGGGTGGCGGGTATCTCACCTTCGTAATAACCCAGCCCGTAAACCATAAGGTCGAGATGGCGCGCCGCCGTGACTTTGGGATCGAGCTGCCGCAGTGAGCCAGCAGCGGCATTGCGCGGGTTGGCAAAAACGCTTTCGCCTTTCTCCTCACGGCGCGTATTGAGGTCGGCAAACGCTTTTTTGGGCATATAGGCCTCACCACGCACCTCCAATACCGGCGGTGGATTATCGGTACGCAGGCGCAGGGGAACGGTGGGTATGGTACGCAGGTTGGCCGTAATCTCCTCGCCGGTTTGACCGTCGCCGCGCGTCGCGCCCTGTACCAAAAGGCCGTTCTCATAAACAAGGGATACGGCCAAGCCGTCGATTTTCAACTCTACCACATAAGCGATTTCTTCACCCGGCAAAGCGGCACGTACCCGGCGGTCAAAATCTTTCAATTCTCCTTCCTCAAAAGCGTTGGCCAAACTCAACATAGGAACCCGGTGTGATACCGGCACCATCCCTTCACGGGGCTGCCCACCGACACGCTGGGTAGGAGAATCGGGTGTCACAAGCTCAGGCCACTTTTTTTCCAGTTCCTGGAGCTCCCTCATTAAAGCATCGAATTCGGCATCGGTAATGACCGGGTCGTCTTCCACGTAGTAACGATAGTTGTGATACTCAATTTCCCGGCGCAGCTCCTCGACCCGTGCCCGGGCTTCATCAAAACTCATCACGCTACTCATACCTTTCTCCCTTGCAATCAAACGATAATTTGTGTCACATACCTGATTAACAGCGCGGCGGGAATAAAGAACACCTGGGCCAGTACCGTTCCCAAAAAGCGGGTGACGGTTAAATATAAAACCATGTTCTTGACATGGCCTTCCGGGCGCTCGCCGCACAACGCCTGGTCGGTAATTTTGGCGGCCGTCGGGTCAATAATGGTGGCGATCATAACGGTAGCTATTCCATTTACAATTCCTGACAAAAGTATGGCCGTACCACGGTAGGCGGGAAATAACGCCCCTGCATAAAGGGCCGACAAAACGCCAATGGTATAGATACCGGTAACGATCATGTTCATAAACAAAAACATTCTCGGCAGCGGAAGGGGCTTGCCGCGGGCCCGGGCCAGAATGTCCGCCCGGGGCAGCTGTAAGCGCCTCAGGTAGCGTATCAACCGCCGCGGTGAAACCAGTATCATTATAATAAGGCGCGGTACCGACCCGACTTCGTCAAAAAGCATTATCATACGGGCGAACAATGTAACAAACGGCGGAATTAGAAAGGCACCTATAGCCGTACCGATCGAAGCCGCTACAATTACCAGGCGCATATCGTGTGCCAAAATCGCCAGCTGTTGCTGGTACAAAGCGCTTGCCAGTATGTCGGCCGCCGCCCCGCCTTCCGCAGCTTCCTTCAGCCCGGCGTTAATAGCGCGCTCCACGAGAGATGACAGCAGGGGCGCCTGTATCAGGTTGGCCGTACTGGAAATCAAAAAAATAATATTAAATAATGAAATCGCCGTTGCCAGGCGCCGGGTCCGGACACCCGCCAGCCGCACACCGTAAACCAGTGTGTTGATGGCGTGGATCACAGCCGTTAGGCCAGCGACGATCAATAAACGTGTCATCATTATTACTATTCTGCCCTTTTATGCGGGGTCAATTTTACCTTATGTCGCCAGGCGAGACAAGTTCTATGTTAGTATGGTATTTATTGGATATGTTTTGTTGGAATCCTTTTTTATCCTTGTATTTTTCAGGAGCCTTACAAAGGCTGGGGAACGTATCACATCTTCTCAATTGGCGCATACTGCAGCAAGAGCGTTTTCACCCCTTGCTGCGGGAAAGCCACCTTTAGTTGGGCGTCCGGTCCCTCACCGTCAACCTGCACCACGGTGCCCTCGCCCCACTTGCTGTGACGGATCTTATCGCCGGGGCTGAAAGATACAGCGTCGCCTCTTGCCCCTGGCGAAGCAGGCCTGTTCCCGGCAGGCTTCTGTTTAAGGAGAACACCGGGCGGCTGCGGCCCTTCCCTTACCATCAAGTCCTCCGGTATTTCAGACAGAAAACGCGACGGTTGGTTATAAAAGGAATTCCCGTACAGGGTGCGCCGGGCACAGTGCGTGAGGATCAACTTTTCTTCCGCCCTGGTAATACCCACATAACACAACCGCCGCTCTTCCTCCATCTCGGCCGGTTCCGAAAAGGCACGCGAGTGAGGAAAAACACCTTCTTCCATACCGGTCAGAAAAACCACCGGAAATTCCAGACCTTTAGCAGCATGCAGGGTCATGAGTGATACCTGATCCGTCTCCTCATCTAAACTGTCAACGTCGCTGTAAAGAGCCAGATCGGCCAAAAATTCACCCAATGTTCCACCGCGGCTGGTATCAAACTCTTTGGTAACCGAGAAAAATTCTCTGATGTTTTCTATCCGGGTCTGTGCTTCCACCGAGCGATCGGCGGCCAGTTCCCGCCAGTACCCCGTTTTCTCGAGCACTTCCTCTGTTAAACCGGTGACAGACATTGTGGACTGGCGCCACTCTGCCAGCATATCACCCAACTCCTGGAGGACGGAACGCACCTTTTTGGTCAGCC
This sequence comes from Peptococcaceae bacterium, assembly GCA_017656185.1. Taxonomy (GTDB): domain Bacteria; phylum Bacillota; class Desulfotomaculia; order Desulfotomaculales; family JACDOK01; genus JACDOK01. The sequence goes on from JACDOK010000001.1 coordinate 151,555, forward strand.
CCGGAATCTTGTGCGCCTCCTGCAGGGCCAGGGCGGGTGGTATTACTTTTTCCATTGCGTAAGCAAAAAACCGCTGTTCCGAAGTCTTACCAATACCCCGGCGCGGCACATTGATAATACGGCTCAAACTGACGCCGTCAGAAGGGTTGACGATAACGGACAGGTAGGCCAGCACGTCCTTAATCTCTTTACGGTCGTAGAAGCGTTGGCCCCCGACAATAATGTGGGGAATACCGTAGCGCAGGAAATTTTCCTCCAGCACACGCGACTGGGCGTGGGTGCGGTAAAGTACGGCAAAGTCACGAAAAGGCCGCCCTTCTTCGTGCATCCGGCGCACCATGTCGGCCACCAGCCGGGCCTCGGACATCTCGTCCTCCGTGTAATAGACCTGTAAAGGCTCCCCGTCGCCCCGGGCGGTCCACAGGCGCTTTTCTTTACGACCCGCGTTATGTTTAATGACATTGTTAGCTGCCTCCAGGATAAAGTTGGTGGAACGATAGTTTTCTTCGAGCTTGACCACAACGGCATCAGGGTAATCCCGTTCAAAGTTCAGAATGTTACTGATATCGGCGCCGCGCCATCCGTAAATGCTCTGGTCCGGATCACCCACTACGGTGAGATTACGGTGTTCTTGTGCCAGCATATTGACCAGTACGTACTGCGCGTGGTTGGTATCCTGGTACTCATCCACCAGAATGTGCTGGAAACGGCGCCGGTAATAGGCCAGCACTTCCGGGAACCGGTCAAAAAGGTGTACCGTAAGAACCAGCAGGTCGTCGAAATCCAGAGCGTTGTTCTGTTCCAAGCGCTCCTGATACCGCAAGTACACTCTGGCCACCAGTTCTTCCCAGTGCCCCGCAGCCTGCTTACCGAATTCCTGCGGGGAAATCAACCTGTTTTTCTGTGCCGAAATCGCCCAGCTGAAAGAACGCGGGGGGTATTTCTTGGGATCCAGGTTAAGCTCTTTCAGGCAATCCTTGATAACCGTTTGCTGGTCATTTTCGTCATAAATCACGAAATTACGGTCATAATGCAGGTGCTGAATTTCCCGCCTCAGAATACGCAGGCAGGCAGCGTGAAAGGTGCACACCCATAGATCACGGGACATATCGGGAGCCAGCACTTGCAGCCGGTCCCGCATTTCGCGCGCCGCCTTGTTGGTAAAGGTTATGGCCAGAATGTTGCGGGCGGGAACCCCTTGCTGGAGTAAATGGGCGACACGATACGTTAGCACCCTGGTTTTGCCTGAACCGGCCCCTGCCAGCACCAGCAGCGGCCCGCCTTCGTGTACTACCGCCTCATATTGTTTTTCGTTCAGGTCTGCGTAGATGTCCAAAATAGGCCTCCAATTAGCGAACTTACTTATGCCTCCTCTTCTCCAGTTCCCTGTAAACATCATCCAGCGAAACGCCCTGTTCAACCAACAAAACCATCAGGTGATACAAGAGATCGGCCGTTTCATACGTCAATTCCGAGGCACTGTGGTTTTTCGCGGCAATAATCGTCTCGGCGGTTTCCTCGCCCACTTTTTTAAGGATTTTATCCAAACCTTTGTCAAACAAATAACTGGTGTACGCTCCCGCCGGGCGGCGCTGCTTGCGATCACGAATAACCTGGAAAAGCTCATCCAAAATCACGGCCCGCGACGAACAGCCAGGGGCATCCTCCTGATTTACAGGGGGATCTGCCGGTACACCAGCGGCTGCCTCTTCTTCTCTTACGGCATTTTTCCCGTATACCTTCTCGGGATTAAAAGCCATATCTCCAACGATAGCTACCCCGCCGGAGGGGTTTAAAAGATAGTGGAAGCAGCTGTCATAACCTTCGTGACAGGCCGCACCGTGCTGCTCCACCTTGATCAGTAGAGTATCGGCATCACAATCGAAATAGATTTCTTCCACGTCCTGCACGTGTCCGGAAGTTTCTCCTTTGTGCCAGAGTTTCTGGCGGCTGCGGCTCCAGAACCAGGTCTGGCCGCTGGATAATGTCTTTTCCAAAGCCTCGCGGTTCATCCAGGCCATCATCAAAACCTTGTTGGTGCGGCTGTCTTGAATAATGGCGGGAATAAGCCCGTCCTTATTAAACTTGAGTTTGTTAAGACCCCTCAATGTCATACTGCAACAACTCCATCTCCCATTTATTAGTAGTAAGCAGTGAACAGGAAGATCGTATATTCAATCGTATATTCTACCATGTCTCCACCGTATCTCTACTGTGTCACCACCGTATCACCATCGTGTCTCTACTGTGTCTCTACCGTATCGCTACTATAATAAGTGTACCACTGGCGCATAAACTTGTTAAATCCGCACCGGAATCCCGCGTGCGGCCAGGTATTCCTTAACTTCCTTGACGGAATATTCACCGAAATGAAAGATGGAAGCAGCTAAAGCCGCATCAGCTTGTCCATCGGTAAGACCATCGGCAATATGCTCCAGGGTACCGACCCCACCAGAGGCGATAACCGGAATTCTAACCGCTTCGGCAACGGCCCGGGTTAGAGGAATGTCATAGCCGTCCTTGGTACCGTCCCGGTCCATGCTCGTAAGCAGGATTTCACCCGCTCCCAAAGATTCCACGCGGCGGGCCCATTCCAGGGCATCTAAACCCGTAGGCGTGCGGCCGCCATGCGTAAACACTTCCCACTTATCCGGGCCAACCTGTTTGGCATCAATGGCGACGACGATGCACTGGCTCCCGAACCGTTCCGCGGCTTCAGCAATGAGCGTTGGATTTTTTACAGCGGAGGTATTCAAAGACACCTTATCAGCCCCTGCCGTAAGCATTGCACGAATGTCATCCAGGTTGCGCAAACCTCCACCCACGGTAAAAGGAATAAAAACCTCTTCCGCCGTGCGGCGTACCACATCAAGCATTATTTCGCGGTCATCCGATGAGGCCGTAATATCAAGAAAAACAATCTCATCGGCACCTTCCCGGTCGTAAACCGCCGCCAATTCTACCGGGTCTCCCGCATCGCGCAGGTTCACAAAATTTACACCTTTGACAACCCTGCCTCCGGTCACATCAAGGCAGGGAATGATTCTTTTGGCCAGCATCTTTACTCACCTTCCGCTATGCGTAAAGCGTCTTTGAGTTTCACAGTCCCAGCATACAATGCCTTACCAATGATAACCCCTTCGACTCCCCGGGGAGCCATCTCTTTCAAGGCTATGATATCCTCTAACCGGGCTACTCCCCCGGAAGCGATAACCTTAAGACCGGTCTTGGCACAAATATCGGCGACGGCGTCCAGGTTCGGTCCGTGCAGTGTACCGTCGCGCCTGATATCGGTAAAGATAATCCGCTGTACACCCAATTCCTCAAGTTCAGGCACCAGTTCGGCATAACTCCTGGAGGCCGTGGTATCCCAACCCTCAATACATACTTGACCGTCGCGACAATCCAAACCGACACAAACACGTTCACCAAATTCATTTACGGCCTGCCGTAAAAAACCGGGGTCGGCAACGGCCGCCGTACCCAGTATGACCCGGGCAACACCCATCTCCAAATAGCGCCGCACGGTGTTAAGATTACGAATACCGCCCCCGACTTGCACAGGTATTTTTACTCCGGCAACAATTGCTTTAATAATCTCTTCATTCTGCGGCGCGCCGGTAAAAGCGCCGTCCAGGTCCACCACGTGCAGCCAGGGCGCTCCCTGCCGCTCCCAGGAAGCAGCCACCGCCCTGGGGTCGGAGCTGTAAACTGTTTCTTGGTCAAGCCGCCCCTGCAGCAGGCGCACGCACCTGCCGTTGCGCAGATCTATGGCGGGGAATATTAACATTGGTCTACCATCCTCCCAAAATTCTCGAGAATACGTAACCCTAAAATACTGCTTTTTTCAGGGTGAAACTGTATTCCATAGACGTATCCCTTGCCCACGACGGAGGCAAACCGCACCCCGTAATCAGTTTCGCCGATGACAATGCCGGGCGTGCCCGGCTCAACATAGTATGAGTGCACAAAGTAAAAGCGGGAACCGTCGGGGATACCGTCCATCAATGGACTATACCGTTTCATAAACACCTGGTTCCACCCCATGTGCGGCACTTTAAGGTCGGGAGGTAAACGCCTCACCCTGCCCGGGAAGATCCCCAGACCACGGGTCAATCCCCATTCCTCGCTATACTCAAATAACAGCTGTTGTCCCAAGCAAATCCCCAAAAAAGGTTTGCCAGCCTCGACAGCCCGGTCAATCGCCTTATCAAAACCTTTGGCTACCAGGTTGCGCATCGCATCGGCGAAAGCACCGACACCGGGCAGTACAATGCCGCGGGCCTGTTCCAATTCTTCCGGTTTGGTAACAATCCGTACTTCCTGCCCGCTTTTTTCCAGGCCCTTCTGGACACTTCTCAAGTTGCCCATTCCGTAATCTATGACGGCGATCAAGTTTAACAACTCCCACTTAAATAGTAAACAGTAAACAGTAAACAGTAAAAGAAATACCCCAAAACTAAGCGAGCGCCAGCGAGTGAATGACAGCGAGTGAAACGAGCGAATGACAGGGCCAAAGGCCCGTATCACAGTAGCCTTTAGGCTACGTATCACAGCGACCCAGCACTCAGGGCTCATAACCAGAGATATGAGCATTAAGGCAATCACTGGCAAACAAAAGGACATTTAAATCCTACGTTATTCACTGAGTGCTGGGGAGCGAACTAATTAATCACGCCCTTGGTCGAAGGTATGCCGCCGGCAGCAGTGACCCGCATGGCATCACCCAGGGCACGTCCCAGGGCCTTAAAGCAAGCTTCAATAATATGGTGGGTATTGTGGCCCGCCAGCAGGCGCACGTGCAGGTTAAAACGACCGTACACAGCCAGGGCCCGCATGAACTCGGAGACCAGCTCGGTATCAAAAGTCCCCACTGTGGGGGCCGGCATCTCAACATCATAGGCCAGGTAACCCCTACCGCTAAGGTCTACAGCCACCATCACCAGGGCGTCATCCATCGGAACAACCGCGTGAGCAAAACGCCTGATACCGGACTTGTCCCCCAGTGCCTGGTTTAAAGCTTCACCAAGGCAGATACCCACGTCTTCAACCGTATGATGGGCATCAACTTCCAGGTCACCCCGGGCATAGATATTAAGGTCCATCCCGCTGAATTTGGCCAGCATAGCCAACATGTGTTCGAAAAACGGAACCCCCGTTTGTATGTTGTAGGCCCCATTCCCTTCTATGACCAGGACTACCCGTACATCGGTCTCTTTCGTTTGACGCTCGTATTCACCTTTTCTCATCCCTGTTCACCTCTGCTAACGTTACCTGTTTAACACTTCAGCAAGAGCTTGCAGGAAAAGCCTGTTTTCCTCCGGCTGTCCCACCGTAACACGGAGACAATTCCTCAGATCGGGACTGTCCATATTGCGAATCAGAATACCGCGCGCCAGCAGGCCCTGAAAAATATCCGCTGCCTTGAGCGGGGTCCGGAACAAGATAAAATTCGCTCGTGAGGGGTAGCATTCCACCCCGGGTATCTTCGCCAGTTCCGGCAGCAACCGGTCCCTTGCGCGGCAAATAGCCCGGATCCTCTTCTTAAAAACCGAAAGATGTGACAACACCACTGCGGCCGCTATCTGACTGTAAGCATTGAGATTGAACGGCTGCTTTACCCGCCGCACAGCCTGCACCACGGCCGGATCGGCCAGCATATAACCGACGCGGAGGCCGGCCAACCCGAACGCCTTCGAAAAAGTGCGCAAAACAACCAGATTGGGATAACGGTCCAACAGGGGCAGAACCGTTTCCCCGCAAAATTCAAAGTAGGCTTCATCGATGATTACCAACCCGCGGGCCGCACGGAGCACCGCTTCGATGTCCTCCAAGGAAGTAATATTGCCTGTAGGATTATTAGGCGAGCACACCACCGTAACTTTGGTTTCCGGTGAGGCCGCCGCTTCACATACCGCAGGCACATCCACGGCAAAATCTCCCGCGCGCCGGGGAACGGACACCGGTTCCGCTCCCGCAATAATAGAATGAATGCGGTACATACCGAAAGTGGGCGTCGTTATCGCTACCTTTCCCCCGGAGGCAAAAGTTAGTAAGAGGTTGAAAATCAACTCATCGGAACCGTTACCCGCCATAATACCGTTAACGTCGACCCCGGTGTAGGATGATATTGCTTCTCTAAGGTACCGGGTCTCCGCATCCGGATAGCGATTGAAAGTCTGCGCTCCGACAGCATCGTTAATGGCCTCCATTACAGGACGGGGAAAATAGTAGCTGTTTTCATTGGCATCCAGTTTGATAACGTTATCACAGGAGGGAACTTCATAAGGTACGAGATCGCGTAATTGCGCGCTCATTAACGCTTCAACATTAAAAGTCAATTCTTTTCGCCCCCTTCAAAACGGATCCGTACGGCTTCCGCATGCGCTGCCAGCCCTTCCGTCTCCGCCAGGTCGATGATACTGTCCCTAATCTGAAGCAAGCCCCGCGGGGAACAACTCATTACATTGATGCGCTTGACAAAAGCATCGGTGCCGAGGGCGGAAAAGAAACGGGCCGTACCGCCAGTAGGCAGCACATGGTTTGGTCCCCCGGCATAGTCGCCGACCGGCACGGGGGTATGAGCGCCCAAAAACACGGCGCCGGCATTACGTACCCGCCCCAACCAGGTCCAGGGATTGGCTACCATTATTTCCAGGTGTTCCGGTGCAAAGCGGTTGGCCAGTCCAAAAGCTTCTTCCAGATCCCGCGTTACAACAATGAGGCAGCCCTTTTCCACAGACTGCGCCAAAACTTCCTGCCGGGGGAGTTTTTCAAGCTGCCGGCGCAGTTCATCACGCACTCCCGCCGCCAATTCCCAACTGGGAGTAGCCAGTACGGCCTTAGCCATAGGGTCGTGCTCGGCCTGTGCCAGCATATCGGCAGCCGCAAAGGCCGGATCGATTGATGTATCAGCAATGATAAAAACCTCACTCGGCCCGGCCAGCATATCAATGTCCACCTGACCGTAAACCCTTTGTTTGGCCTGGGTCACGTAGATATTGCCGGGACCGGTGATTTTGTCCACTTTACGTATATGCTCCGTGCCGTAGGCCAATGCCGCAACGGCCTGCGCACCGCCGACACGGTATATTTCAGTTACCCCGGCCTCGGATGCCGCCACCAGCGTATGCGGGTTAACCGTACCGTTACGGGCCGGAGGCGTGACCATCACAATCTCCTTTACCCCCGCAGCTTTAGCCGGTAAAGCGTTCATTAATACCGAAGAAGGATAGGCTGCGGTACCTCCGGGCACATAAATGCCGACCCTTTCCAAGGGACGAACCATCTGCCCCGTAATAATCTCGTCTCCGGTCTCAAGCCAGGACCGGGAAATCTGGCGGCAGTGAAATTCATAGATGCGGTCACGCGCCGTCTTTAGAGCCTGCAAAAACTTATCATCAACCATACGATAAGCCGTTCTGATTTCGTCAGGCGTCACGCGCAAGTCTTCCGGCTGCAGAGATGCACCGTCAAAACGCCGGGTCAACCCGCAAAGGCCACGGTCACCGTCTGCCCGCACAATGCTTATGATCTCATCAACCGCCTGGACCACTTCATCGGCAACACTAAAATCCCGGCGCATTGCTTTCGCCAGGGCCGGGTCTTCCGATTGTAGGATCTTTACCAAGGTTCATCCTCCTATGTGCTGCTTGGTTCACTAATAGTATGATTATAATACTTTCCCCTGCGACAAAAAACCCCTTCCGTTCGTTCCCCAACACTTGAACAATAAGAGAGATTATCAGGAGGATTACAAATCATCCTCTACAGCATATTTAATGAATAATTTCTAGTGATCAGGTAATAATGGAACATTGAGGTGTTTTTTATGGCTAAGGTATACAAACTTAGCGAATTCAAAAAACAAAAAGCCGGCCGGCAGCATCAAACCACCTGGAAAAACCCCGAAAACAATAAAGAATTGTTGAATCTTGAAAAGCTGAATGAAAGCAACGCTGCATACTATTGGGATCTATTAAGCAAGGATCGGAGGAAAGAATGAGATTTAACGCAGGGTTTCTTTATCCAATATTTACAGAAAGAGGTGATTTCTTTGGCTGAAAGGAAAAAAGATGCCGGACAAACAAAAGGTGAACAAGAAGGTCTCGTAGAACGTGCCGTCGAGTCCGCCAAGGAAGCCCTTGATTTGAATAATTTAACCGGGGCTAAAGGCGCCGGCGCCGAAGACGAAACGCTGGAAAAGAAATAGGGAAGTTCACTCAAACGCCCCGCTGTTTAGCGGGGCGTTTTACTTACACGGCACGCAAACTAAATCTTACTCCTCCGCAGTCCCTTCTGCCCAATGTCTTTGCGGTAATGCATGCCCTCGAAATTAATCCGTCCCACTGCCTCATAGGCAAGGTCAATAGCGCTTGCCAGGTCATGACCGCGCGCCGTTACGCCCAGGACCCGGCCGCCCGCCGTCACCAACCGCCCGTCTTTTACCGCCGTTCCGGCGTGAAAAACGGTCACACCCTCCGGTATATCATCAAGACCTTCGATAGGTTTACCTTTCTCATAGCTACCGGGGTATCCTTGGGAGGCCAGAACCACACAGGCCGCCGCTCCCTGTTTCCACTTTAAGTCTACCTCGTGCAGCCTTTCCTCGATAATGGCCTCACCAATTTCGACAAGGTCGGTATCCAGCAGGGTCAACAGCGGCTGCGCCTCTGGGTCGCCAAAACGCACGTTAAACTCTAGCACTTTAGGACCCTCAGAAGTTATCATCAGCCCGGCGTAAAGGATACCTTTGTAAGTACAGCCTTCCTCCTTCAAACCCCGGATGGTAGGCTTTAAGATCTTTTCTACAACCGTGTGGTATATCTCCGGTGTGCACACTGGGGCGGGGGCATAAGCGCCCATACCCCCGGTATTAGGGCCTTTATCCCCGTCCCAAACTTGCTTGTGATCCTGGGCGGGCAAAAGGGGCAGTACCGTTTCACCGTCGGTAAAGGCTAAAACACTGGCTTCTTCTCCTTCTAACAGTTCTTCTACCACGACAGTTTTGCCGGCACCGCCAAAGCGTTTTTTAACCATAATGTCCTCGACAGCCTGGAGAGCCGCAGTTTCGTCCTCAGCAACAACAACTCCCTTGCCGGCCGCCAACCCGTCTGCTTTTACCACACACCTTCCACCGATGCGCCTGATGTAGTCGGCGGCATCGGAAGGATTGGAAAAACTACGATAAGCAGCGGTAGGAACACCGTGCTTGTGCATGATACCCTTGGCGAAACTCTTGCTGCCTTCCAATGCGGCAGCCCGGCGCCCCGGCCCGACGATTTTCAGTCCCTCGGTTTCAAAGGCCGTGACCCCGCCTTTCACCAGGGGTTCCTCGGGGCCTACAAAGGTAAGGTCCACCTGTTCCTGCCTGGCCAGAGCCACCAGCCCGCTCACATCCCCGGCATTAATGTCGACACAGGTAGCCAGATCGCTCATCCCCGGGTTCCCGGGTGCTGCTAAAATTTCCTTAACACGCGGGCTTTGGCTGAGTTTCCAGACCAGAGCATGCTCCCGCCCGCCACCACCGATAACCAAGACTTTCATCTCAGGAAGAACCTCCTGCATAAAATAGATTAAATAAACTAATGTCTGAAATGCCGCTGTCCCGTAAACACCATGGCGATGCCATGCTCATTGGCCGCGGCAATCGACTCCTCATCACGCACCGAACCGCCGGGCTGCACGATGGCAGCGATGCCGGCCTTAGCAGCTTCGTTAACAGTATCGGCAAACGGGAAGAAGGCGTCCGAAGCCAGCACGGCTCCCCGGGCCTTTTCCCCGGCCTGTTCCAAAGCAATCCTGGCCGCCCCTACGCGGTTCATCTGGCCGGCGCCCACCCCCAACAGCATGCGGTCTTTCGTAACCACAATGGCATTGGATTTAACATGCTTTACAATTTTAAAGGCAAATGCCATCTCGGCTAACTGCTCGGCAGTGGGCTTGACACCGGTAACGATACGGTACTTACTGGAAGGTACCAGTTCCCGGTCCGCCTCCTGCACCAAAAGACCGCCGTTGACCTTACGTATATCCATCCAATCCGGGGTTAAACGAGATATCTCACCCGTGCGCAGCAGCCGCAAATTCTTCTTGGAAGTCAATACTTCCAGGGCTTCCCTGGTAAAGCCGGGAGCAATGACGGCTTCCAAAAAGATTTTGTGCATCTCCTCGGCCGTTTCACGATCTACCTCGCGATTAAGCGCTACAATACCGCCAAAGGCCGATACCGGGTCCCCTTGGTAGGCGCGCCGGTAGGCCCTGGCCAACACTTCGTCGGTAGCCGCGCCGCAGGGGTTGTTGTGCTTGATTATCACGGCTGCCGGGTCATCGAATTCACGAACCAATTCCAGGGCCGCGTTCAAGTCCAGGATATTGTTATAAGAAAGCTCTTTACCGTGCAGCTTTTGGGCATTGCCGATACAGGCCCCTCTCACCCGCAAATCACGGTAGAAGGCAGCTTTCTGGTGCGGGTTCTCCCCGTAGCGCAGGATTTGAACACGCTCGAAAGGCAGGGCTATTTCAGCGGGAAACTGCTCACGACGCGGGCTGAAGTCGGTAAGGTAGCTTGCAATGGCCGCATCGTAATGGGCAGTATGGGCAAAGGCTTCCTGAGCCAGCGTTACACGCAAATCACCGTCCAAATCACCGTTATCGCGCAAGGCCGTCAAAACCTCCGTGTAACGCGCCGGGTTTACTACAACCCCGACATATTGGTAATTCTTAGCTGCCGCCCGGATCATCGCCGGCCCGCCGATATCGATGTTTTCGATGGCCTCCGAAAGGGTAACGCCCTCCCTGGCGACCGTCTTTTTAAAGGGATACAGGTTTACGACCACCAAATCAATAGGCTTGATACCGAATTCGCGTAGCTGGTTCAGATGGTCGGGTGTCCGCAACGCCAAAATGCCGCCGTGGATCTTCGGGTGCAAAGTTTTGACACGCCCACCCAAAATCTCGGGAAAACCGGTCTCGGCAGATACTTCGGTGACAGGTACGCCACTTTCGTGCAGTGCCCTGGCCGTGCCTCCCGTACTCAGAATTTCTATGCCCAGCTCGTGCAGGCCGCGTGCAAAGGTAACTATGCCCGTCTTGTCCGATACACTAACGAGAGCTCTTTTTACCTGCATAATTCCGCCTCCGATAAAAAGAAACTGTTGGATTACGCAATAAAGTCGCAATTTATTTGGGTGATTAATAACAAAGAAAGTGCAGAATCGTGTCTAAAATAAGACCCCAGAGGAATACTTAAAGCCCTTTAATTGAATTATCCGGTTAATCCTGTTGATCCTATCTAAAACTAAGGACCCCAAAGGACTGCCCTAAAAAAATACCTATTTCTAATAATCCTGTTAATCCTGTCAAAACCCATACTAATTAATAATTACCCGTCTTCCTTCTACCATCAAGCGCCCCTCCTGAAACAGCCTTATGGCCTCGATATAAATACGGTGTTCCTGTTCCAGGATGCGGGCCGCTAAACTCTCCTCATCATCATCCTGCTGTACCGGCACTACCGCCTGCAGGATAATCGGCCCGGTATCGACCCCTTCGTCCACAAAATGCACAGTACAGCCGGAAAAACGGACCCCGTATTCCACGGCCTGCCGCTGCGCATGCAGACCGGGGAAAGAGGGCAGCAAAGAAGGATGGATATTCATCATCTGGTTAGGAAAAGTCTCCAGCATCACCGGTCCGACGATACGCATATACCCGGCCAAACATACCAGTTCCACTTCGTGCTGCCGCAATATGTCAACAATAACCCTTTCATACGAGTCCTTGGAAGGGTACGCTCCCGGGTTGATAAAGAAATGCGGTATACCCGCTTTGGCCGCCCTCTGCAGGGCATAGGCCTGCTCCTTGTCACTGATGACCACGACGACCCGGGCCTGCAGCCGCCCGTCCCGGGCAGCATCAATAATGGCCTGCAAATTGGTCCCTCTTCCCGAGGCCAAAACGCCAATTTTCAAAACACCCATTTTATCCTCCATCTACATATAAAAACATCTTAGGATTCGCTCGCTTCTGTGATACGCCCAGCACCGCAAGATAGAATATCAAACCAAAATACGGGGATTTAGAAATACAAAAGGTATCACCAATATACCCCCATTTTCATCTTCAGCGGTACTCCACCGTACCGTTTCCCTGCACCACTTCCCCTATCACATAGGCCTGCTCGCCTTGTTCTTTAAGCGCACCCACGATTTCTTGGGCCTGCACCCGGGGAACGGCCAGCACAAAACCGATGCCCATGTTAAAGGTCCGCAGCATTTCCTCATCCGAAATGCCGCCGATATCCTGTATTACCCGGAATACCGCCGGCACCGGCCAGGACGCCCGCCGGAGTATAGCCCCCGTTCCGGGAGGCAGCATGCGTGGAACATTGTCCGTTAATCCCCCTCCCGTAATATGGGCCATACCGTGGATCTTGAACGTGCCTAAGAGCGAGAGTACCGGTTGCACATAAATCCTGGTGGGCACCAGCAGCTCGTCACCTACCGTACGTCCCAGCTCGTGGTGGTAGTTGTCAACCTCAAAGCGGCCTATTTCAAAAAACACCTTGCGGGCCAGCGAATAACCATTGCTGTGCAATCCGTTGGACGGTAAACCGATCAAGACATCCCCGATCTCTACCGCACACCCGTCAATTAGCCTGGACTTTTCCACCACTCCGACGGCGAAACCTGCCATATCATACTCGTCCTTATTGTAGAAACCCGGCATCTCGGCCGTTTCGCCGCCGATCAGGGCACATCCCGCCTTCCGGCAGCCCTCGGCAATACCTTCTACAATGGCGGCTACCTTCTCAGGCGCCAAATGCCCTACCGCGAGATAGTCCAGAAAGAATAAGGGTTCCGCACCCTGCACCAGGATATCGTTGACACACATCGCTACAAGATCAATACCAACCGTGTTATGGCGCTCCATCATAAAGGCCAGGCGCAGCTTGGTACCCACACCGTCCGTACCGGCTACCAATACGGGTTCCCGGTATTTACGGGTGTTTAAAGCAAAAAGGCCGCCGAAACCTCCCAGGTCCCCAAGCACTTCGGGACGGAAAGTGCGGCGTACCGCATCGCGCATCATCTCCACAGCCCTGTTGGCTGCCGCAATATCCACACCCGATTGGGCATAAGTCAGCCCTTTAATTTTAGTATTGTCCGACTGTGTCATGAAATCCTTCCTCCAAGCTGAACTTGCCGTCCCTGGCATCAGACGGCTCTACCGGGTACCTGCCGCTGAAGCAGGCCGTGCAAAAATGGTCCCGGTAGTCACCAAATACATTCAAGAGGCCGTCCAAACTGAGGTAGTTCAGGCTGTCGGCACCGATAAACTCACGGATTTTGTCAATAGACTTCCGTGATGCGATTAATTCCTTTTCATTGGAAGTATCAATGCCATAGTAGCAGGACCGGATAATGGGCGGCGAACTCAGACACAGGTGTACTTCCTTGGCCCCCATTTTGCGCAGCATTCGTACAATCTTACCACTGGTCGTACCCCTTACCAGCGAATCATCCACCAAAACGATACGTTTGCCGTGGAGCACCTCCCTGATGGGGTTGAGTTTTAACCTTACCCCCAAGTCGCGCATTTCCTGGGAAGGCTGAATGAAAGTGCGCCCGATATAGCGGTTTTTCATCAGGCCTTCTTCCAGCGGGATACCGGCTTCTTCCGCGAATCCCTTGGCCGCGGGGATTCCTGAATCGGGCACCGGCAGCACAACATCGGCTTTCACGGCATATTCCCGGGCAAGCTGCCGCCCCATTTCCCGCCGCACCCGGTTGACATTGAAACCGTCAAGATTACTGTCGGCGCGGGCAAAGTAGATGTATTCAAAAACACAATGAGCCCGCTTGTTATGGGCCAAGCCCTTCCGCGACGTTATCCCGTTTTGGTCCAGGATAACGATCTCACCAGGCTCAACATCACGGACAAACTGGGCTCCTATCGTATCCAGGGCACAAGATTCGGATGCCACGACGAATTTGTTTTCACCGATCTTGCCCAGGCATAAGGGCCGGAACCCGTAGGGATCACGTACGGCCAGCACCCGGTCTTCAGTAAGCATTACCAGGGAATAGGCTCCCTTTATGTCGATCATACATTTCATAAGCGCCTCTTCCAGGGTACTTTGACTGTACCGGGCTATTAAATTGATAATCACTTCGCTGTCGGTAGTGGTCTGGAAAACCGCGCCGGTCGAAGAAAGCTGTTTGCGTAATTCCACGGCATTGGTGAGATTTCCGTTGTGGGCCAACCCGATCTGCCCGCCGGCGTAATAAAACACCAGCGGTTGGGCATTGATAGGGTGACTGGCACCGGTAGTGGAATAACGCACGTGACCAATGGCCGCCAGCCCGGCAAGGTTATCGAGCGTCCGGCTGTCGAAGACCTCCGGTACCAGGCCCATTCCCTTATGGAGATTAATCCTCCTGCCGTTCGTAACGGCAATACCGGCACTCTCCTGTCCCCGGTGCTGCAGAGCAAACAGGCCGTAATAAGTATGCCTGGCTATATCCAGACCCGGGCCGTAAATGCCGAAAATACCACAATGCTCGCGCGGTTTATCCGCAGCCCACATCATAACTCCAACTCTCCCTTATCCCAACAGGCGTTGTAATACTTCGGCGTAAGCTCCTTCTACGTTACCGAGATCACGACGGAAACGGTCTTTATCCAGTTTTTCTTTGGTCTTGTGGTCCCAAAAGCGGCAGGTATCGGGAGATATCTCATCAGCCAACAGCATCTCACCGTTATGGGTGCCGAACTCCAGTTTGTAATCAACCAGATCAATACCGCACCCTGCTAAATAATCCCGGAGGATATTATTGACCTTAAGGGCCGTATCCCTCATAAAAGCCACCTGCTCCGGTGTCGCCAGGCCCAATACTTTGATGTGGTCACTGTTTACCAGCGGGTCGTGCAGATCATCATTCTTGTAGTAAAACTCGACCACCGTCTCCGGCAGGACCTTTCCTTCCTCCAAACCCAAGCGTTTTGACAGGCTGCCTGCCGCGATGTTGCGCACTACTACTTCCAGGGGGATGATCTTTACGCCTTTCACGATCATCTCCCGGTCACTTACCAATTCCACAAAATGCGTCCGTATCCCTTTTTCTTCAAGCAATTGGAACAAATGAGCCGAAATACGGTTATTTACAACGCCTTTACCGGCGATACTGCCCTTTTTCAGTCCGTCAAAAGCAGTGGCATCATCCTTGTACTCTATCCAGTAATAACCCGGGTGATCGGTCTCGTAAATTTTCTTGGCTTTGCCCTCGTAAAGAAACCGCCCCTTCTTCATTGAAATGACCTCCTACTTGCGTTAAAACTATAGCCCAAACCGGGCGTAAATCTTATCGACCCGCCTAGTAAAATAACTATAATCAAACAAACTGTCAAGCTCCTCGGCGCTCAAATGGGCAGCGGCCTCCCCGTCTTCGCGCAGGAGTTCCCGTAAAGGACGCCCCGTTTCCCAGGACTGCATGGCATTGCGCTGCACAATTTCATAAGCCTGTTCGCGTGACAAACCCTTGTCAACGAGGGCCAGCAGTACACGCTGCGAAAAAACCAACCCCCGCGTGCGTTCCAGGTTGCGCCGCATATTTTCCGGGTAAACCAGCAGCCCTTCCATTACAAAGATCATTTTATAGAGCATATAGTCCAGGACGGTGGTACTGTCCGGAATAATTACGCGTTCCACTGAGGAATGGGAAATATCGCGCTCGTGCCACAGGGCCACGTTTTCCAGACCCACCATGGCATTGGCACGCAGCAGCCGCGCCATACCGGTGATCCGCTCGCACACAATGGGGTTGCGCTTGTGGGGCATCGCGGAAGAACCCTTTTGCCCCTTTTTGAAGGGTTCCTCAGCCTCCCGGATATCGGTGCGCTGCAGATTGCGGATTTCCACGGCAAATTTCTCCAGCGAGCTGCCGATCACAGCCAGCGCTGATAAAAAAGCGGCATGACGGTCGCGTTGAATGACCTGCGTGGAAACCTTGGCCGGTTTGAGCCCCAAACGCTGGCAGACATACTCTTCCACAAACGGGTCAATGCTGGAATAAGTACCCACCGGCCCGGAAATTTTCCCGACCGAAATTTCCTCGATGGCCTGCTGCAAACGCCCGATATTGCGCTCCACCTCGGCCGCCCAGAGCAGCATCTTCAGGCCGAAAGTCGTCGGTTCGGCATGGATGCCGTGCGTCCGCCCGATCATCAGGGTATGCCGGTGTTCCCCCGCCTGCTTTAACAAGACTTCATGCAGTGTCTTCAGGCGGCCCAGGATATGCTGCCCCGCTTCCTTGATGCGTACCGCCAGGGCCGTATCAAGCACATCCGAAGAGGTCAACCCCATATGGATGTATTTGGCTTCATCACCGACATACTCGGCCACACAAGTCAGAAAAGCAATGACGTCGTGGCGCGTCGTCTTTTCTATTTCATTAATACGTTCAACCGAAAAGTTCGCCTTCTTCCGGATCACTTCCACAGCCTCGCGGGGAATCTTCCCCAGCTCGGCGAGGGCTTCGCATGCCAAGACTTCAACATCCAACCACTTGCGGAACTTGTTTTCTTCGGACCAGATTTGTTTCATCTCCGGCAGGGTGTAACGGTCGATCACAATACGAACCTCCGTTCGGATTTACTCTTAATTACCAAATTTCTCTTTTAGGTACCCTTCTATCCCAAGCGCATCCAATTTCTCATTCTTAGCCGCCACTTCGGACGCCATTTTTTCTTTAAAAGCGTGCAAACGCTCACGCACAGCGGCATCACCGGTAGCGATGATCTGTGCCGCCAGTATGGCCGCATTTTTGGCCCCGTTGACAGCCACTGTCGCCACAGGAACACCGGGCGGCATCTGAACCGTAGCCAACAGCGCATCCCAGCCGTGGAGCGCCCCGGCATTAACCGGCACCCCGATAACCGGCAGCACGGTATGAGCCGCCAGCACGCCGGCCAGGTGGGCCGCACCGCCGGCCCCGGCAATCAAAACCTCCAGACCGCGCCCCTCGGCTTCCCGCGCATAGGCCGCCGCCTGTTCAGGCGTGCGGTGTGCCGAAATAATCCTAACCTCATAAGAAATCTCCAAAGCATCAAGAGCCGCGGCGGCCTGCCGCATAACCGGCAGGTCGGAATCGCTGCCCATCACAATCCCCACACGCTTCCGCACTGACTTTATGCCTCCTTATTCCCACTCAATAGTGGCCGGGGGTTTGGAAGTTATATCATATACCACACGGTTGACTTCTTTAATTTCATTAACAATACGGTTAGAAATACTCTCTAATACCTCGTACGGCAGGCGCACCCAGTCAGCCGTCATGCCGTCCACGCTTTCCACGGCGCGCAGGGCAATGCTGTAAGTATAGGTACGCTCATCTCCCATCACGCCGACGCTGCGCATGGAAGCAGGCAGGATGGCAAAGGACTGCCAGATGCGATTGTACAACCCGGCCTTACGAATCTCGTCCACTACGATGGCATCGGCTTCTTTCAATATTTTCAGCCGTTCCGGTGTCACCTCGCCAATAATCCTTATGGCCAGTCCCGGCCCCGGGAAAGGCTGCCGCCAGATGATCTCATCCGGCAATCCCAGCTCTTCTCCCAGCACCCGTACCTCATCCTTGAAGAGCCATTTCAAGGGTTCAATCAGCTTAAACTCCATATCCTCGGGCAGGCCCCCGACATTATGGTGGGACTTGATGACGGCCGCCGTAGCCGTGCCGCTCTCCACGACGTCGGGGTACAGGGTGCCCTGTACCAGGTATTCGATATTCCCTAATTTAGCGGCTTCTTCTTCAAAAACGCGGATGAACTCCCCGCCGATGATTTTACGTTTTTGCTCCGGGTCGACAACATTTTTCAGACGATGTAAAAAACGCTCCCTCGCGTCTACGGCAACCAGATTGATCTTGAAATTATCACGAAACACACGGCATACTTCTTCCGCCTCACCCTTGCGCAGCAGGCCGTGGTCGACAAAAACACAATGCAGCCGGTCTCCGATAGCGCGGTGCACCAGTACCGCGGCCACGGATGAGTCGACCCCCCCACTCAGGGCGCACAGGGCATGGCCATTCCCAACCTCTTCCTTAATTTGGGCGACCGTCGTTTCCAAAAAAGATTCCATCGTCCAGGTACCCGCACAATCGCAAACATCATAGAGAAAATGCTCCAGCATCTGCTTTCCACGCAGGGTGTGTACCACCTCGGGATGGAACTGTACGGCATAAAGCTTCTTCCCGCCGTGGGACATTGCCGCTACCGGCGACTGTTCGGTACGCGCCGTAACTTTAAACCCCGGGGGGGCGCTGTCAACACGGTCACCATGGCTCATCCACACCTGCTGGCGCGGCCCCATACCGGCAAACAAAACATCGCCGGCCACCACTTCCAAGGTGGTTTTGCCATATTCACGCCGGTCGGACGGAGCCACTACCCCACCAAGGTCCTTCGCCATTAACTGCATGCCGTAGCAGATCCCCAAAACCGGCACCCCGGCTTCATAGATGCGGGGATCACATTTTGGAGCCTCGTCAACATAAACACTGGAGGGGCCACCTGAAAAGACAATGCCCCGCGGCTGCCGGGCAATGATCTCGTCTACGGGTGTATTATACGGTAATATTTCGCAATATACCTTACATTCCCTTATACGCCGTGCAATAAGCTGGGTATATTGTCCTCCGAAATCGAGGACGACCACCATTTCACGGGCCGGTCCCTGCATCGTCAAGCCCCCTACTTGCTATATATTTCCGGCTTCAATGTCCACACTCCGGGTAAGTTCCGGTAATGTTCGTTATAGTCCAGGCCATAGCCTACTACAAACTTGTCCGGGATAGAAAAACCCTGGTAGTGAATTTTTACATCAACTTTTCGGCGCTCAGGCTTGTCCAGCAGCACGCACACTTTAACATCGGCCGGATTACGCGCCCATAAGTTCTCCAAAAGATACTTCAGGGTCAATCCCGTATCAATAATATCTTCGACAATCAACACGTGCTTCCCTTCGATACTTTCCTCCAAGTCCTTTAAAATACGGACCACCCCCGAAGAGGTGGTAGAAGCGCCGTAAGATGAAACGGCGACAAAATCAATGGACAGGGGAACCGTAATATACCGGATCAAGTCGGCCAGAAAAAGAACTGACCCTTTAAGAATTCCTACTACCACAAGGTCTTTACCCTGATAATCGCGGGAGATCACTGCTCCCATCTGACGCACCTTGTCCTGGATCTGTTCAGCGCTGATCAAACATTCGCCCAGATCGGAAAACATACCCCATCCCCCCAGCATAGGAAACCGAACGTGCAAAAATTCTCAAAATCTGGCCCATTATATCAAGGAAGTAAAGATAGTGTCAATGTATCCGCTCCCACCTAAAAAGATCCTAAAGTGCAAACTTAAAGGCCTGCGCTTTGAGCGCAGGCCTTCCTCAATACACTCTATCGCATATTCTATGTGTACTCTACCGTGTGATTCTATTGTTGCTCACTCGTTTGTTCCGGCGCTTTTACCGTAATTTCCGCCCCGTAGTCCCAGAACTCCAAGTCTACCAGCAGTCTTTCCTTTTCATTCCCCCTGCTTACAGCTTCCACCGAGGCACGTACGATACGCTTATCATTGGGGTTAACCCACAAGTGGTACTTGAAATCGGTAAACAACGTTTCCAGGTAGGTGTTGGCCACCAAAGGACTGATTTCAAAAAGGTCGAGGCGTTTTCTGAAACTACCATCCCGGCCTTTATAAGTAATCTTAGGTATATCCTTGAATTCAAATACCGCTAAGGGGTTGAGTTCGGTTATAAACAGTTCGTTCTGCGCCAGGCGGTTACCCTTTATAACCAGCCATTTCCCGGAAAACTGATCTTTCATATAAGTCGTATCCTCGACCTGGATAAACTCAATAGGACTGTTTACCAGTTTACCGCGGATATGAATCCGGTCAGGGGCTTCTCGTTCGCCTTCGATTTTACTCTGCAGGGTGCTTTCACCATCTTGACCAATCAATCGTGATTCGATACGGTACCGGTAGGTTTCGCTGGCCTTGGTATTTTCAAGGGCTTCGTTCAGATACTGTTCCTTTCCAATTTCCGCGGTCCGGCTGCAGCTTCGCAGTCCCAAAAACAATATACATATAAGTGCCACGAGGGCAATACCCCACACCACCGGCCTACGGGGCACAACAACCCAGCGCATCCTGGTTCCTCCTCACAGGCAAACTTACCTAATGATACGCCGGGCCGTATCTAAATATTCCTAAATTACCATCTACTTTTTACGAAGGTCTTCCAGCAGGTTATCCAACCGGGAGATGCTCATTGTCAGGTTGGCCTCCGGGCTCCTTAAGTCCACCCTGTAAGGCGTCATACGCGCCTCAACCTGATTATTGGGAGTGGGTAGCGCCGCATAAACGGCCAGAAGTTCCTCATCATTAACCTGCAAGGCTTCTTCGGCCAGCACTACCATCTTCCGGGTTTCGGGCCGTCCTTCCGGACCGGTGGAAACGTTCTGCACGCTTCCCAACACGGCGGAGAAACCAGCAACAGAATAACCATCACCGGTTTTGACATCAATATATACCTCGTGTTCACCCAAGTTATCCATTATATAGGCAGCAGCCTGTCCGGTATTGGTCAGTACGAACCCCGGCATACTGCCGGCCTCGCCTTCCGGTGTGTTTATCACATCGTTGTACGGCATAGCGTATCTCCTCTCTTTGTCACTCTGATATATTTTAGTTTAGAACTATTGTTTACCAAAAGATAATTCTTATCAAACCTGCCCGGCATTATTTTTTGCCAACATCCATGGAGTATACGATGGGATATGCATTAGAATATACATTGGACCTTGAAACTGGGAGGTTCTTAGATTGGATATTAAGGAAATGCAGCAAGAAGTAGATCGCTACATCAGCCAATACGAGGAAGGCTACTTTCACCCTATGACGTTAGTGGCACGGCTTGCCGAAGAGGTGGGCGAGTTGGCCCGCGAAGTCAATCACCGGTTCGGGGAAAAACCTAAAAAACCTGACGAACCGCCCGGTGACTTGGCCCTGGAACTGGCCGATATCCTTTTCATTATTATCTGCTATGCCAACTCGCTTAACATCGACCTGGAAGAAGCCTTTCGCCGCGTAATGAACAAGTACAACAGCAGGGACGCCAACCGATGGACGAAGAAAAGTGAGGGGTAAGGATTCCATTGGATCTCCATTGGATTTCTAATGTAGGATTGTATCAACTTGTGATTCAAGATATAATTTGGGATGTTTAGAGGAGACGAGCCAGCCCAGGATTAAATGTTGAGTATCATCCATACAAGGAGGCAGTAAACTTGGCCCGCGTTTTGCCCTTAAAAGGTCTGCGTTATAACCCTGCCATCGTGAAAGATCTTGCCCGGGTTGTAACACCCCCGTACGATGTTATCGACCGTGACGCCCAAGAAAGATATTATGACAAGCACCCCTATAACATCATCCGCCTGGAATATGGAAAAACCTTTCCGGATGATGACGAGACAAACAACGTCTATACCAGGGCCCGAGAGACTTTTCAATCCTGGCGCCAAAACGGTGTCCTGTTGAAAGAGCAGGAAGAGGCCCTTTATCTCTACGAGCAGGAGTTCACCGTCAACGGTAAAACCTTTACCCGCCGCGGTTTCTTCTGCCGTACCTATCTTCAACCATACAGCGAAGGCGAGATCCTGCCGCACGAAGAAACACTGCCCAAGGCTAAAGAGGATCGTCTGAAACTGCTGCGTGCCTGCCGGGCAAACTTCAGCCCTATTTTCGGGGTCTACCGGGATCCCGATATGACGATTGATAAGGTCCTCACCGGCGCTGCTGCCCGGGAACCCGATATAGAATTGCGGGATGAAGAGAGCCAGCTGCACCGCTTGTGGGTTATTACCGACAAAGAAGCCATTAACCGCGTCGCCTATGTCATGCTCCAAAAACGCATTTATATTGCCGACGGCCATCACAGGTATGAAACAGCGCTGGCCTACTCCCAGGAACAAAAACGCCTGGGACTCCATCATTCGGTTCTAATGACGCTCGTCAATCTTCATGACCCCGGTTTGGTGATCCTGCCTACCCACCGCCTGATAAAAAGTCCCCGTCCAGTATCCGGGGAAACAGTTACCAGGGAAATTCAGGACCATTTCGACGTTAAAAAGATGGAGGTCGATCCAGCCCGGCTGAAAAGTTTTATGGGTTCCCTGCATAAAGCCGGGAAGCATGCCTTCGGTCTTTATACCGGCCAAGGGGACATGTACCTGCTCCGCCTGAAGGAGTCCGTTGACCTGAACCGTCTGATGCCCGATAACAAGTCAGACGCATGGTGTCACCTTGATGTAGCCGTATTGCACCACCTTCTCCTGGAGCGCTATTTCGGGATCGGAGCCATCGAACGGAGCAGTGATGACCTGGTTAAGTACACACAAGAAGAAGAAACGGCATTAGGACACGTCGACCGGGGTGAGTATGACTTCGCATTTTTCCTTAACCCCACCGGGGTCGAGGAAATGATTGCGGTCGCGGAAGCCGGCGACAAAATGCCGCAAAAATCAACCTACTTTTACCCCAAGCTCATCACCGGCCTCGTCATCCACGCGTTTGATTTGTAGGATTGGGCGGGTAATAATGTAGGGGAGGGTTTGTAACCCTCCCCCCATACTCCTATTGTTATAATTAATATAATCCTGTTAAATCCTGTTAATCCTGTCTGAATGAATTTAACAGATTCGCGGCAGCGGCGCCCCGGCCAGAAGATCCAGGTACTTCGTCCCACCCAGAGCTGTTCTCAGGTAAACGTTGCCGGGACCCTCTTTTACTTCGCCGATAATGCGGGCGTTCTGCCCCAGAGAGTGCTTCTGCAGCACCGCCAGAGCTTTTTCAGCCTCTTCCCGGGCCACGATGGCCATAAACTTGCCTTCGTTGGCCAGGTACAGCGGGTCTACCCCCAGCATCTCGGAGGCGCCGCGCACGGCTTCGCTGACCGGAATACTGGCTTCATCTAACCAAATATCCCGTCCTGCCGCACCGGCAATTTCTTTGGTACTGGTAGCCAAACCACCGCGGGTAAGATCCCTCATCAACCGCACACCCTTTACCTCTTCCAACAAAGAAGCAATAATTCCGTTAAGGGCGGCGCAGTCGCTCACCAGTTGTTCGCCAAAACCAAAGCCTTCGCGCGCGCTTAAAATCGACATTCCGTGATCGCCCATCGTGCCGTTAACCAGTACAACGTCTCCCGGCTGTATTTTATCATACGACAGGTCTACGCCCGCAGGTACAAGTCCTACTCCCGCCGTGTTGATAAACAGTTTGTCCAGGTGACCGCGTTCTACCACCTTGGTATCTCCGGCCACAATCTCCACCCCGGCTTCACGACAGGTACGGGCCATCGATGCCGCTACCCGCTCCAGGTCGGCCATCGGGAGACCTTCCTCAATCAGAAAGCCTGCCGTCAGGTATCGGGGCACCGCACCACTAACGGCCAGGTCGTTGATCGTGCCGCATACGGCCAGTTTCCCGATATCCCCCCCGGGAAAGAACATCGGGTCGATAACAAATGAATCCGTAGTCACTGCTATGCGTCCCCGCTCAACTTCCGTCACAGCAGCATCACCAAGCTGTTTCAGCACCTGACTGCCGAAGTGTTTCAGAAATATCTTTTCCACCAGCTCGTGCGTCAGCCGGCCCCCGTCACCGTGGGCCAATACCACTACTTCATTATTTTTGTTTCTGCCGGACAAATATGCTTCCTCCTCCAGGGGTAATTAAGAAACCCTTATCCAAACTTACCCCATTATCTTTTTCGGACCCAGTTTACCTTACCAAGCCGCATTGGCGTAGGTGACTGGTAAGAGCAGCTCATGTGGGATGTAGGGGAGGGTTTGTAACCCTCCCGCAACCCATAACAAAAACCCGAGAATAAACAATTGTATACCCAATCGTGTATTCTACTGTGTATTCTATCGTGTATTCTATCGCAAATGCATCACTACGTATCACTTGTGTCACAGGCCTATAGGGTTGTACACAGCAAGCCCAACGGGTTACTTCCTCCGCTCATACTGGTAATATGCCGCGCAGGCGCCCTCCGACGAAACCATACAGGGCCCCACCGGGTTGGTCGGTGTACAGACCTTGCCGAAAAGGCGGCAGCCAAGCGGCGTCAATTTACCTTTCATAAGCTCGCCGCACGCACAGCCTTTCGGCACACGGGTCTCAGGAACTTCCACTTCAAACTTGACCTTAGCATCCATATCCCGAAACGCCTCTTTAATTTCCATACCGCTCATCGGGATAACCCCGAAACCCCGCCAGGAGGCATCGGCAATATCAAAGTAGCGTTCCAATAAAGCCTGCGCCCGGGGATTCCCCTCATCTCTGACTACCCGTGTGTAACCGTTGTCCACCCGCGCCTCGCCGGCATCCACCTGGCGTAACAGGTTGTAGAGAGCATCGAGAATATCAACGGTTTCAAAACCGCTGACGCAGGCCGGCAGGCCGTATTCCCGCGCAATGAAATCAAAGGCTTTTCTACCGATAATGGTACTTACATGCCCCGGCAGGATGAACCCGTCCAGCTTTAGTTCCGGGCCGGCTATCAGTGCGTGCATCGCCGGGGGTACAATCTTGTGGGCTGAATAGATGCTGAAATTCTTTACCCCTTGCGCCTGCGCCTGCATTAGGCTCAGCGCTATAGTAGGAGCCGTCGTCTCGAAGCCCACCCCTAGAAAGACGAGCTCCTTTTCCGGGTGATCGGCGGCCCACTGCACGGCGTCGGCCGGCGAATAAAAGACGCGCACGTCGGCGCCGGCCGCCTTTTCCTTCTCCAGCGAGGTAGTACTACCCGGGACACGGACCATATCTCCGAACGTCCCCAGGGTAACCCCCGGTAAACGGGAAAAGGCCACCATCCGGTCGATATCCTGGTAGTCGGTCACACACACCGGACAACCGGGTCCGCTGCGCAGCTCGACCAAACCATCCAGAAGGCTGCGCAGGCCCGCCTTGGATATCGCCATGGTATGCGTGCCGCATACCTCCATAAAAACCGCCGGGCGGCCGAGTTTCTCCCGCACCCGCTCGGCCAACAGTATTACTTTTTCCAAAAGTCCTTTGCTGATGGCCGGGTCTTTAATTTTCTCCAGGAGCTGCATTTCCCAGTATCTCCTTCCATAATTTCAGGCGTTCCTGCGCTTCTTCAAGATCGACTTTTTCAATGGCATACCCGGTATGGACCATCAGGTATTCGCCCAGAGACACCTCGCCGACCATCATCGTATTACATTTACGTTTCACACCGAAAACCTCGATGACGGCAATGTTGTTCTCCGGATCCACTTCTACCACTTTACCTGGAATTCCTAGGCACACCTCTCCCACCTCCGATGAGCGATTACGGCCTGTCCCAGACACAGCCCGCCGTCATTGGCAGGAACCTGCCGGTGATGCAGCACGGTGAAACCGTCCCGGGACAGTATTTTTCGCGCCGCCGTAAAAAGATATCTATTCTGCCAGGTACCGCCGCTCAAAGCGACCGTACGAATACCCGTTGCCTCGGCTACGGCCCGCACGCCAGCACGCACCATTGCCAGGACCGTGTTGTGAAAACGCGTGGCTATAACGGCTTTATCCACCCCGCGTGTAATATCTTCGACTACAGCGGCAATGGTCGGACCCGGATCAATAACACCATCTTTAAGAGTAAACTCATAAGGCGGTAGTTGACAACCCTCATCTACTTCCAAAACCAGTTCACCGAGTTCGATAGCCGCCTGTCCTTCATAAGTGCTCCTGCGGCAGACATCCAACAGGGCCGATACGCCGTCAAAAAAGCGCCCGCAGCCGCAGCTCAGCGGGGAATTGAACCGCCTTTTAATCAATTGCTGCACGATATCAAGCTCGCGCCCCTGGGCGGCGAACAACCGCCGGGCAACATCAGTCCCCTGATCTCCCAAATAGGTCTGCAGATATGATACCGCCGTGCGCCACGGCTGCCTTACCGACTGTTCCCCTCCCGGCAGTGGTACATAATCCAGATGCCAGTGCCGGGTAAAGTCCTCGTAATCTCCGGTAAGAATTTCGAACCCCCACAAGTTGCCGTCCGTGCCGTATCCCGTGCCGTCCAGGATAACCCCGATGGCCGGCTCGTCCACGCCGTTATCGGCCAGGCAGCTCGCCAAGTGGGCATGATGGTGCTGCACCTCAAACCGCGCCCGTGCGGGCACTCTTTCCGCCAGGCGTGAGGAACGGTAGTTCGGGTGCATATCGTAACCGACAATCTCCGGCTCGACATCAATCAGCCGCTGGAAATTCAAAAGGCTGCTGAAGAGGTTCTCCTCGCCTTCAATACTGTCCAACTCGCCAATGTGCTGACTAACAAAAGCCTGGTCCTTTTTCAACAGGCAGAAGGTGTTTTTCATTTCGCCGCCGATACCAAGCACCACGGGCCCGGCCTGCACCGGCACGAATACCGGGCGCGGGACATAACCCCGCGAGCGGCGCAACAGCTGCACTTCGCCGTCAAAAACGGCGGCCAGAGAATCATCGCAGCGGTTGACGATACGGCGGTTGTGCATCAGGAAATAGTCGGCAATACCGCTCAATTCGTCCAATGCCGCTTCATTATCTTTTACCAGCGGCAATTCGCTGTAGTTTCCGCTCGTCATCACCAGCATATCAAACGGACCGCCGAAAATCAAAAAATGCAGTGGGGTGTACGGTATCATTACACCCAGGGTGCCCAGCCCCGGTGCCAGTTCTTTCGGCAAGTCCCCCTGTGCGCGCCGCCGCAGTACCACGATCGGCGCCTGCGGTGAGGTCAGCAGTTCTTCCTCCTGATCGTTCACGTAGCAGTACCGGCGCACCGTCTCCAGGTCGCGGCACATCACGGCGAAAGGCTTGGCGTCCCGGCCTTTGCGCTGCCTTAACAAGCGTAAGGCTTCCGCATTATGCGCATCGCAGGCCAGGTGAAAACCGCCCAGGCTCTTTATGGCCAGAATTTTACCCTGCCCCAATATCTGCCAGCACTGCTCCCGCCAGTCGCCGTCCACCGGGCGGCCGCGGTCGTCAACCAGCGTCACCTCGGGGCCGCAGACCGGACAAGCTACCGGCTGCGCGTGAAACCGGCGGTCCCCGGGGTCGTGATACTCCCTGGCACAGTCCGGGCACATCGGAAACTCGGCCATCGAAGTCTTGGGCCGATCATACGGCAGGTCTTTGACAATCGTGAACCGGGGACCACAGTTGGTACAGTTCGTAAACGGGTACTGGTAATGCCGGTCCTGCGGGTCAAATGTTTCCCGCGCGCAATCCCGGCACAAAGCCACATCGGGCGGCACCAAGGCTTCGACTTCCGCCCCGGCCACACTTTGAACGATTTCAAACTTATCGTCGCCTTTAAGCTCTACTTCCTCCCAAGTGCAGGAAGTAATATTCGCCAGGCGCGGCGGGCGTGTCTGCAGGTCATTCAAAAAACAACGGACCGAGGGTTCCGGTCCCTCGGCCTCAATCACAACTCCCTTGCCGGCATTAAGAACCGTTCCCGCAATTTTGTATGCGTGTGCCAAATTGTACACAAAAGGCCGGAATCCGACCCCTTGCACCGTACCTTTAATGGTTATCTCATAGCGGACTCTTTTTTCTCCCGGATCACCTGTCTTAACCACGCATACCATGCCTCCAACCCCTCGCCCGTTTTGGCCGATACGGGAAAGATCTTAAGCTCGGGCTTAATTTTCTTTATCTCCGCCGTTACCGTATCCAGGTCGAAGTCACTCAATGCCAATAGATCACACTTGTTGATGACCACAACCTGGGCTTCTTGAAATACCAGCGGGTACTTGGCCGGCTTGTCCCCGCCTTCGGCAACGCTCAAGACGGCCACCTTGTAGTCTTCACCAAGGTCAAATTCAGCCGGGCAGACCAGGTTACCGACATTTTCAATGAACAGCAGATCCAACTGCTCATAATCAATCTCGTTCAGCGCCCGGCTCACCATGTTGGCGTCCAGGTGACACAAACCGCTCGTATTGACCTGTACGACTTCTACGCCCTGCCCGGCAATACGCTCGGCATCGCGTGTCGTATAAATGTCACCCTCAATGACCCCCATCTGGAAATCGTTTTTCAAGGCCGCTATGGTCTTTTCCAGAAGGGTGGTTTTACCCGCACCGGGAGAGCTGATCAGGTTGATCGTTGTCAGGGAAGCCAAGCGTTCGCGGTTCTCACGCGCCACCTGCTGATTGGCGCGCAAAATCTTCTGCGCCATCACTACCTTCACCGGTATCTCCCTCTCCTTCTTCGTCTCCTTCAAAATAGTCGATATACAATTCCCGGCCGGCCACTATTTTGGCCCTGGCATCACACTCCGGGCAGAAAAAGGTGATATCCTTAACGGTGGACTCGGCACCGCACTTGGGACACTGCAGCACCACGTCCCGGCGCTCGATTTCCAGGCTGGCACCGTCAAACATTGTGCCGGGGGTCAAGATTTCAAAAGCCATTTCCAGCGCATCGGGCAGCGCGCCGTTCATCTTGCCGACCACCAGTTTTACCTTGTTAATCTTGGTAATATTATGGTCCTCGGCCGCCTTGGTTATCTCATCCATGACAGCCTGGATAATCCCGACCTCGTGCATAACTATCACCCATTCCCTAGGGTAACGTAATCCGGGACAGAGGTCAAATACCATTAAATACACAGAAGGACCTACAGGATTTATGGATAAAACTAATCCCGTCTATCCTGTCCTACCCACCGCTCAATTTCCTTCATTACCGCTTCTACCGCTGCTGGCACAGCCTCGACAACCGCGGGACTCAACCCCATATGCCATTTCTCCATACGCTCCACGGTGATACCGATAACGACGATCTCGTCGGGCATCATCGCCGGTACCGATTTCCGGCCAAAAGCCAGCGCGTCCCGGATGCTTATGTCGTGCACCGACACCGCCCGCGAAGTCTTCTTGGGTAACTCAGCCTCTCTCCAGCGTATCACGCGGCCAGCGGGGCCGCCGTCCGCCACGGCATCAACAATAATCACCTTCCGGGCGCCGTACATCAAGTCCAGCATCCCCAGGCCAGGCGCACCCGCTTCCACTAACTCCACGCCGGCGGGCAAAGTCCTCTTTTGAAGTTCATGCAGGACTTCAACCCCCACCCCGTCATCGCCGGCGATGATGTTACCACATCCTAGAATCCTGATCTTTGCCTCCGCCAACACGACAAACTCCTTACGATCCGGTCATATATCCTCTATTATTCGCCCCTGAGGTGTGACTATCCTTTTGGAAATTCGTGCGCCCCGCTCAACTGCTTACTGAAATAGAAACGCCCTTCCAGTAATACCGGAAGGGCGTTCGCGCCATCGAAGCTTAGTCCCGGCTAAGGACCTTGTACAGCTCACCCTTACTGTCGTACACGTACATCTTCAGCGGCAGCTCGCCCAGAATGGCGTGCGTCGCGCAGCTGAAGCACGGGTCGTATGCCCGGAAGGCCATTTCCACCATATTCAGAACACCCTGGGTGATTTCCTGGCCGGGCTTGATCACGCTCTCGGCGGCCTTCTTGATGGCCATGGTAATCGGGGCGTTGTTGTTGGTGGTACCCACGATCAGGTTGGCCTTCACCACGATACCGTTCTCATCGGTCTTATAGTGGTGGGTCAGAGTACCGCGCGGCGCTTCCAGGATACCCACACCTTCGTTCGGGGTCCCGGTCGGGATATTGATAATGTCGTCGCTGGTAATCTCCGGATCCTGGGCCAGCTCAAGCAGCTGCTCAGCCGCCTGCATCAGCTCGATCAAACGGGCCCAGTGCGTGGCCAGGATGTGATGTACCGGTTTGCCGCCCAGTGTTTCCAGGTACTTCTCGTAGGCTTCCTGCGCCAGCGGCGTAGCCATCGAATCCGCAGCGTTCAGGCGGCCCAGCGGAGCAGCCTGGTAAATCGGGGTGCCGGGGCCTTCCACAAAGCCCTGCCAGCCGCGTTCTTTGATGTACGGGTATTTCAGGTAGCTGTACGGCTCCACGTGCTCGGCAATGTAGTTGACATACTCCACCGGGCTGTACTTGAAGAGCTCTTTGCCCTCGTGGTCAACCACTCTGACTTTGCCGTCGTAGAAGTCCACCTGGTTCTTATCATTGACAAGACCCATGTAGTTGGTAACCAGCTTGTAACCGTCACTCAAAATCAGGTCCACATAACCCTGGTTCTTGAGAACGACGTCTTCAAACAGTTTCAAGGAGAACTTGGCGAATTCAACACAAGATTTCGCCATCTCTTCGATTTCTTTACGCTCTTCTTCATTGAGGCCCTTGCTTACACCGCCCGGCAGCGTCCAGGCCGGGTGCGTCGCCTTGCCGCCCAGCATCGCCTGGATCTGCTGCGCGTAGGCACGATGCTTGATGACCTCGCCGCCGACTTCCAGACCCACCTTGCCGATCACGCCCAAGATGTTGCGCTCGGCGGGATCCGCGTCCGGGCCCATCACAAAGTCCGGCGACGCCAGGGCATAGAAGTGGGCGATGTGGCTGTGAATGAAATGCGCCATATAGAACAACCGGCGCAGTTTGACTGCGGTTGGCGTCGGCTGAACGCCGAAAACCATGTCCATGGCCTTACCCGAGGCCAAATGGTGCGCGCCCGGTCAGACGCCGCAGATGCGGCTCACGATTTGCGGAACCTCTTCTGCCGGCCGCCCCTCTACGAACTTCTCAAAACCGCGAAGTTCGGGAATTTGGAAGTAACAGTTCTCAACGCCACCTTCATCGTTCAGAAAGATGTTTATCTTGCCGTGGCCTTCCAACCTGGTAATAGGATCAATGCTGATCTTCTTCCCCATAATTACTTCGCCCTCCTTAACAGCGACCCAGGCAGCCCGTAGCGGTAGAAGGTACCGGCCGGGTCAACAATTTGGCTGATGATCTTGTCAGCCTCTTCAGGATTATCGGCATCTACAACAGAGGCCAGAGCACTGATGTACTTGGCTCCCTGGTCAATCACGCCATCCAGCGGCCCGTAGCAACCGCGGCACGGGAGATTGGCATTCGTGCACTGGTTACCGCAACCCGCCCGGGTCACAGGCCCCATGCAGGGCAGTCCCTGTTCCAGGAGGCATTTTTCCGGGTCGATCTTGATCTGGTAAGGACGGACAAATTTCTTGACCTTACGGTCCGTCTTAACCCGCTTACACGTATCACACAAGCTCTTATTTTCAGCGCCGACGACAGAACCTTTGGGTGGGAGGTTACCGGAGGCGATAACCTGGATTACCGCCCAGATCTGGTGCGCCGCAGGCGGGCAGCCCGGCATGTAGTAATCGACGTCGACAACGTCGGCCAGGCACTTCACGTCTTTATAGAATTCCGGAAGATCAAGTTCACCCTCCGGCACTTTATACTCGGTCTGAGGGAAAACCTTTTCGGGGTTTACCGTGGACGGGCTTTCCACATAAACCTTGTTCAGGATATCCAGGCGCTGCTTAAAGTTAGCCAGGCCGGGAATACCCCCGAACATAGCGCAGCTGCCGAAAGCTACCATAACTTTGGATTTCTTGCGCAGCAGCTTGGCAACATATTCGTTTTCGGAGTTGCGGATGGCTCCGTGGAAGAGGCAGACATCAATGTAACCGTCTTCGTAACCCTCAACATCTTTATACTTAAAGTCCGTTGCAATCGGCCAAAAGACAATATCGGCTACCTTAGACAGGTCAACAATCTTTTCATGGATGTCCAGAATCGCTACGTCACAACCACCACAAGCCGCAGCCCAGAAGGAAGCTAATTTTAACTTACCCATCTATATTAACCCTCCCCACCAGCAGCAACTTCATCTTTTTGTTTGAACGGACCAAGCTCACGCAGTTGGTCGGTAAACTCCTTAACGGTCTGGGCGAACTTACTTCCTTCCGCTGCGGAGATCCACTCGAGACGGACTCTTTCTTTCTCAACACCGAACTGTTCCAAAACTTTCATCATCAACTGGTACCGGCGCATCGTCTTGTAATTGCCACTAACATAGTGGCAGTCACCCGGGTGTCACCCGGCCACCATCACGCCGTCGGCACCATCACTCAAGGCCTTGAAAACGAACTGCGGATCAACCCGCCCGGAACACATCACACGAATAATCCGTACATTCGGTGGGTACTGAAGCCTGGAGACACCGGCCAAGTCGGCTCCACCGTAACTACACCAGTTACATAGGAAAGCAATAATTTTCGGTTCAAAATTTGCTTTCTCCATTCCCGCCCCTTCTTTCTTTAGAGAATTTGAGAAATCTTCAGGTTCGCGATGGAATGTTTTTGTCTCTCACCCCCGTCTTGCCCATTTTCCGTGATCATACTTACTTCATAATAAAACTCCGGACTAATTAACCAATTGTTTAAGCAGTAAACATAAACTATTGTTTTTATCATTTGACTAACTTGTCCGAATATTTTTTCTTATTCTAACAAAAAGAATTTTCCTTTTCAAGTACGGGAGAAAGATGCACATAGTACAACCCTGAAAATTTTCATCCTATGTTCAATACTCTCTTATGTCCTAAAACCCGCCACTTTACCGGTAATTATGCTCTTCACATAGCCGATGATGTGTATTAGTTCGTCAAGCTTTAGTAAAATCCCTGCAAGAAAAAAGACAACGGAACCGGAAAAAATATCAACCATCAACCGGGTCAGCAAGCCAAACCCGTCCCCACCCAGCATTACGGCCATTCTGGCGTCCACCGCCGTTACTATTACTGCCATTATCCCGGAGGCAGCCACAACACCGCCCGTAAAACGCCACAGGTCGGCTGCCACTACGCCCGGCAGGCGGCGCTGGAGTAATATCAGTAAAATAACCATATTCAGTAAAGCCGTAATTGATGTTCCCAATGCAAGTCCGGCATGTGCCAAATAGGGTATCAGCAAAAGGCTTGCACCCAACTTTATCACCAAGGTACTAAAAGTTACGACCAGAGGCGTTTTCATATCCTTCATGGCAAAGAAGCCGCGGCTTAAAAGCATTACAAGGCAGTGGCCCACGAGGCCCACGGCGAAAAACAACAGGGCCACGGCGGTCATAGCACTTGCCTGTTCGTCAAAGGCACCCCGCTCAAAAAGCAGTTTGACAATCGGCTGGCGCAGCAGAAGAATGCCCAGGCCGGCCGGGACAGTAAGGAGAAAAACGACCTTGATGCCGCGGCGCAGCGTTTCAGCCATCTGATCCGGGTGTCCTTCCGATATATGACGGCTCAGGGTGGGGAATATCGCCGTGGAAATGGCTAGTACAAAAAGGCTCTGCGGCAGCTGGATCAACTTGTTGGCATAGTTCAAGGAAGCGATGCTGCCTTCGGCCAGGCCCGAAGCCAGTATCCAGTCGATCATCAGGTATACCTGGTTAACACTGAGCGCCAGGGTCAGGGGCAGCATCAGGTACAGCACCCGTTTAACCTCGGGATGCCCGAAATTGATTTCAAAAGAGTACTTAAATCCTAACCGCCGCAGTACCGGCCACTGGATCAGGGCCATCGCTGCCGCGCCTCCCAGGGCGCCCGCCGCCAGACCGTAAATACCGTAGTACTCGCCCAGTACCAGCGCACCGAAAATAATGACGATATTCATCGCCGCCGATCCGAAAGCGGGTACGCCGAAAACGTTGTTGGCATTAAGAATACCCATAAATAGCCCCGCCAGGCTGAAGAATATAATGGAGGGAATCATAATGGCGGTAAGCTGGGCGGCCAGCCGTATTGTTTCCGGCGGGAACCCTTGCCCGAGCACGCCTGCGATCAGGGGCGCCCCGAACATACCCAGCACCGCGGCCGCGGCAGTGACTGCTACCAGCGCGTTCATCACCAGGCTGCACAACCGCCAGGCCTCTTCCCGCCGGTTATTGGTTATATAGCCGGTAAAAACGGGGACGATGACCGTAGCCAGGGCCAAACCGGCCACGGCATAGAAAATGTTGGGGATAGTATAGGCCACCAAGTAGGCATCGGTGGCACCGGTAGCCCCAAATTGGTGGGCAATGGCCGTCTCGCGGCCGAGACCCAGCAGGCGAGACAGGAGGGACATAACCATCACCACAATCGTGGCGCGGGCAATCGTTCTTCCGGACATTCAGTTCTTCACTCCCTCACCTGCAGCAAAACGCCTACCAATATCAGCGCTCCCCCGACGATCTGTGCCCCGGTAAGCACCTCACTTAACAACCAATAACCCAAAAGAGCCGTAAATGCCGGTTCCATCGTGCTGATAATCGACGCGCGCGAAGCCCCTAAAAGTTCGATTCCTTTAAACATGGCGGCCAGGGCTATTACTGTCGTCATTACACCTAGAAAGATCAGGGCCCACCAGGTCCGCACATCAAATCCAAAGTGCAGTGTCCCGCCCGCCAGGCCCATTGCCATGAAAATAACCCCCACTATGCTTACTATATAAGTATCAAACACCCAGACGGACATATCCTTTAACAGGCGTGCCCCGGCCACAAAAAAACCGGCGTTGAATACGGCGGCCAGTACGGACAAACCTACCCCTCTAAGATCCAGTCCGTGTACCGGCTGTCCCAGAATAACCGCCGCCCCTGTCAGAGTCAGCACCAGTGCCAGTACCTTGCGGCTCGTTAAAGCCTCGTTCAAAAAGAAATAGGCCAAAATGGTCACAAAGGTCGGATAAAAATACAGAAAGAGAATAGCCATGCCGGCCGGGATATATTGAAAAGCATAAAAAAGACATAATACCGTAGTCGCCTGTCCGGCCACGGCGACCAGCACTACCTGCCAGAACCTGCGGGCCCCCAACCGCCAGGGCATTCGCCATAATAAAGTTACCGCCCAAAAAATAAAGGCCGCAATGGCATACCTCACCACCAGGGCCGTCATTACTGTGGCCCCACCCCGGTAGGCAATCTTGGCCGCAACCGCCTCCGTACTCAAACAAAGTGTGGCAATAATAACCAGTAATAACCCCCATCCCTGGCTTACCGGTTTGTTTTTTTCACCCGTTCCTTTATCAGCCGGATACTCTGTGCCGGGCTTCTGAACGTTCTGCATATAAGTACCTCGTATCTCACGGTGATTTTGTTCCAACAAAGCTTATTTTACAATATCATTTCACCCGTTTCCACAACAATCATCACCAACACACTAACTATACCGCATTTCTTCCCGTTTTCCCGGGTACACTAAATTGTGATGCCAGGCCGGGAGGAACTGACGGTATGAGCGACAAATTGCGTATCATTGTTATCGGCGGCGTTGCCGCCGGACCCAAAACCGCTGCCAGGGCACGCCGCATGGCACCCGAAGCCGAAATTACGTTAATCGACCGGGGTACCATGCTTTCCTACGGCAGCTGCGGCCTCCCCTTCTACCTTGACGGAACGGTAAAGAACCTTAAAGATCTGGTCAGCACCTCTTACGGCGTTACCAGGGACGAAGAATATTTCCTGCGCGAAAAAGGTATCAACGTTCTCACACGTACCGAAGTACAGGCCATTAACCGTGACACCAAATCAATTCAGGTACGCAACCTGGATAGCGGCGATACTTACACCCTCCCGTATGACAAACTGGTCTTGGCCACCGGGGCGACACCCGTTATCCCCCCGTTTGAAGGTTTAGAGCTAAAAGGTGTTTTCCGGCTGTATCATCCCGATGATGCGCGGGCCATTGCCGAAAAAATTGATGAGATCGAGGAGGTCGTTCTGGTCGGCGGTGGGTTCATCGGCATGGAACTCGCCGGGGCCCTGAATAACCGCCACCTCTTCGTATCGGTAGTGGAAATGCAGGAACAAACTCTCGCGGGCGTACTGGACCCCGACCTGGAAGCCGTTTTGCGCAACAGGTTGCAAGCCAAAGGTATTGAGTTTTACCTCAAAGAAAAGGTACTGCGCTTTGAAGGGGACGAGCGGGGTAACCTGCGGGAGGTAATTACCGATAAAAGAACCATCGAAACTGATGCCTGCATTATTGCCACCGGGGTACGGCCTAACGTCGAGCTCGCGCGGGCAGCCGGATTGACCATCGGGCCGACAGGGGCCATCGCCGTTAACGAATACCTGCAAACAAGCGACCCCGATATTTACGCCGTCGGCGACTGCGTGGAAAACACCCATCTTATCTCCGGCCGCAAAATTTACCTACCCCTCGCCTCAACGGCCAACCGCCAGGGACGTGTAGCCGGCGACAACGTTACCGGCCATAAGAGCCGGTTTAAGGGCGTGTTGGCCACAGCCGTGCTCCAGGTCACCGACTGGAATATCGGCCGTACGGGCCTGGGGGAACAGGAAGCCAAGGATCTCGGCTACGAGGTGGTATCAGCCATAACACCGGCCCACGATCGTACCCATTTCCACCCGGAACACGGTCTGGTAATCTTAAAAGTGATTATGGACAGAAGATCACGTAAACTCCTGGGCGTCCAGGCCATCGGTCCCGGTGAAGTTGATAAACGCATCGACGTCGCCGCGACCGCCCTCAACTTCGGCGCCACTATTGACGACCTGGCCGACCTCGACCTGGGATATGCGCCGCCCTACAGTACGTCGATCGACCCTCTCCAACATACGGCCAATTCCCTGCGCAACAAGCTCGCAGGGTTGGCCCGCGCCATCACACCGCTGGAGCTGAAAGCCAAAATCGACCGCGGGGACGACTTCTTGCTGCTGGACGTGCGTACCGAGCGTGAATTTCAACAAAAGCGCTTCAGAGGCGCGAAGAAGGTTTTATCAGTTTCCCTTGACAAACTGCGCGAACACTTGTTCGAAATCCCGCGTGACCAGGAAATTGTTTTAATGTGTGAGTCTGGCGTGCGCAGCTATGAAGCGCTACGGACTTTGGAAGGCGCCGGTTTCAAAAATGTTGGTTATTTAGAAGGCGGCTTCCAAACCTGGCCCTACGGCCCGTCCGGATTGATGTCCTAAACACCTTTTCACCGTATCAAGTAAATTAAGTCTGTTTCCTTTGTCTCGTTGTCCGTACGAGGAACTACAGCGCCGGATTCCCGTTCTTCCGCGCGTCTGACTAACACGTGCAATCGTTCCGTTTCTGCTACCACGGTCTGCAGGTGTTGGAGCAGCTGATCCATATTTTTATCCATACCACCTGACTCTAACGTTTCCAACATCATCTCGGCACGACCTTTGATTACAGTTAGGCAATCCACTATTTCATCCATGACTGGATCAATTTTCCAGCCATCTACTTCCAAGAATAATACGCTCTCCCATTCCCGCATTTCATATGCGCCTGTTAACACCCGCAAGAGTTTAACCACGGTGGAAACCTTGGGGTCAATATGACCTCCTTCAATATCACTTACGGTAGATTGGGCTACCCCGGCTTTACGAGCCAACGCCGCCTGGCTAAGCCCCCATCTTTTCCTCAACTGCACCAGTTTATTCCCCAGATGCATTTTATCGCCTCCCCTCCCATATTATCGCTATTTACGATACTAGACAAGGGAGGTTATGGGCTTTGTCGATAGCTTAGCTCTTATATACCACTCTCGTTCTCTTGATTTTTTCTTGTCATATAGCCTTTTGCAGGATATATTTTTAGTAGCATACCTATCGCTTCAGCGATTACGGAGGAGCAGAATGAATATTGGCAAACGCTTACGAGAAATACGCCAACAAGTGCAACTTAGCGGCAATGCTCTGGCCAAGCGTGCAGGAGTAGCCCAATCTACCATAAGTGAAATAGAATCACAAAAAGTAATTCCCAGCATCAGAGTTCTAGAAAAATTGTGCCGTGCACTAGGTATAACCTTGGCCGATTTTTTTGCCCCTACCGCTCAAAAATATGCTCCTCTTACCCCTGAACAGAGAACTTTACTCAACACCATTAAACACCTGTCTCCTGAACAGTTAGCTGTACTTCAACTGGTAGCCGATGCCTTACTGCGTCAATCCACTAACAAGAAGGACGCCGTTCAAGTCGCTGAAAAGAAAACCCCTTACCGGACGCCGCCAAAAAAATAAATCGTAACTTTGTTTAAAAAATGCATTGCAAATTTAGCCTTTATCTGAAATACTAATTCAAAAGGAAGGAGTTTGAACCTTGCAATTTCCAAAACTTAATATTGGGGGATTGGTTCCGCGTTACCCTATTATTCAGGGCGGCATGGCTCTCCGTGTTTCTACCGCACCCCTGGTGGCAGCCGTCGCCGAAGCCGGTGGCATCGGCGTTATCGGCGCCACGGGAATGCCGGCGGATGAATTGCGCGCCGAAATCCGTAAAGCCAGGAAACAAACCAAGGGGATCATTGGCATCAATATAATGTTTGCGATCCGGAACTTTGCCAAGCTGGTGCGTACTGCCCTGGAGGAAAAAATCGACCTAATATTTACCGGGGCCGGTTTCTCCCGAGACATTTTCAGTTGGGGCAGGGAAGCGGGCACACCTATTGTTTCCATTGTATCTTCAGCGCGGCTGGCCAAAATAGCCGAAAAACTCGGTGCTTCCGCCGTCGTGGCCGAAGGCGTTGAAGCCGGAGGGCATCTCGGAACGGACCGTTCCGTTAGGGACATCCTGCCAGAAATCAGGAAAGCTGTTAAAATTCCCGTTATCGCCGCTGGTGGTATTATTAACGGATATGACATTGCCCGTATGATTAAACTCGGAGCCGACGGCGTCCAGATGGCCACCCGTTTTGTGCTTAGCAAAGAGTGTACCGTCTCCGATGCTTTCAAACAGCAGTATCTTAATGCCAAAAAGGACGACGTGGTAATCATCAAGAGCCCGGTGGGAATGCCGGGACGAGCCCTGAAAAACGCCTTTGCTTCTAAGATTTTGGAACAGAATGCGCCCAAGCCCGAAATCTGCGATAAATGCCTGAAGGTCTGTTCTAGGGACTACTGCATCCTCAAGGCCTTGGATAACAGCCAAAAAGGCAACGTAGACAAAGGCGTAATCTTCTGTGGCCAGAACGTGTACAAAATCAAGGATATCCTGCCCGTTAAGGAAATCTTTCGCAAACTGGTGAAAGAGTTTACGAAAGCATAGTAGCACATACACGATAAAATATACTGTGGAAGATACAATAAATTACACAATGGCACAACGTAAGCATAAAGCCGGCGGTATTTCCGCCGGCTTCGTGTAGCTGCTAAAGTCTGCCTATCACCCCAAAAACTTCTTAATTTCCGCATTATCACGGAGTTCCTGCACCAGTTCTATCAAAACCTTCTCCCGCTGCTGTTGTACCAGAAACTGCTCGATCTCGCCGCGCATATTTTCCAGTGATTCCGGGTTCTCCATGTTCTGAGCATACTGGTCATAAAGCTCTTGGATCTCCTCTTCACTTACCGGGTCCACGCGGCTTTTAGCAAGCTTTTCCAAGGCCAGCTGGTATTCAATGTCACTGCGGAGCTGGTCGACATTGAGGTTATGTTCCTTTAATATTTTGTCCAGTTCCTCCTTGCCGCCCACCTGTTCTTCAATCTTGCTAATTTCGCCGTCAACTTCCTCTTTGGATACCTCAATGCCTTCTTCCTCGATCTTCTGTTCCAACAAGGTACGGTCAATCAACTGGTCCAGTACCTGTTCCTTCACCTCAGCCAACTGCTCCTTATTCTCTTCAGCATCCAAGTCGGTACCCATTTGCTTGTAATAATCTTTTGCCGCCGCAAGTTCTTCTTCAAAGGTTTTGCTGGAAATTTCCTCACCATTCACCACGGCCACCGGGTCACCCGTGTTTGCGCAGCCGGCAGCTAAAACCGACAGCACAAGTACTACCCCTAACAGCACAAGTAACCTTTTAGAATTGAGCCTCAAAACAAACGCCCCTTTACGAAAATTTACCACCATAAGGATTCTATATGAAAAACGAAAAACCTTTGTTATTTAATTGGTAAATTGAAGGCATCTCTACCGTGTCTCTACTGTGTCACCAGGTTTTTAACCAGTGTAAGCTCGTCCCATATGCCGCGCGTAATTAAAAAACGTTCCTTTACGGTGGCCTGCCCGCGCCGGCCCATTTCGCGGGCCAACAAAGGGTTGCGCAGCAGGTAGGATATGCGCAGCGCCATTTCATCCACTCCGTCAGGGCCCGGTGTCACCAGAAACCCGTTGTACCCGTCTGCGATCTGGGCCGGGATACCACCCACGTCACCGCCAATTACCGGTTTACCCTTCCACATGCCTTCACTAACGGTAAGCCCGAACCCTTCCCTGATTGACGGCTGTAAAATGATCGATGCCGCCCGCTGCAGAGCATTGATCACCAGGTGACTGTCGGGAGGCAGGTTCAAGAGGTGAATATCCGGGCGCCCCGCCACCCTGTCCTGAAGCTCTTCGAAAATTTCCTGGTTTTCGGGATCATCAGCGGCCGTACCGCCGACCAGCACCAACTGGCACGGCCGTTCCCGGCGTACCAGTTCAAAGGCCTCGATGGCATAAGCATGACCCTTGAAAGGATCAAAGCGGGAAACCAGCAATATTATCGGCTTTTTCTCGGCATCGTCAATACCGTACTCGGCACGTATTCCCTGTACCTGCTCGTCCGTTAACTCCCGGTTCTTCTCCGCCAAAGGATCAATATAAGGAAGGCTTATGTACGATGTAATGTTCCACTGGGGTAAAGACCTGGCGGAAGAAAAGATAGCGGCATCGTAAAGCTCGATCAAAGACCGCAGGTAATCCGTTACTTGATGGATTTCCCGGGCCAACTGGATGTGGCAGCGCCAAACCCACTTTTGCCTTGCACGTATTTCCGGTCCCACCAGAGCAATCAGCCCTGCCGGTTGCGGGTCGTGTATCAGCACCACGTCCGCCGTACCGTCAATCAGCCTGGCGTTTACCGCATTCGTCTCCCAGTATGTCTTGGCCCCCATGATGTCAAGTGCCGTTTCCTTGCCCTGCAGGAAATTATGCAGACTTTTCGTAAACCGAAAAAACTCGTGACCGCCGGTGATCACATTCCACTGCACGTCCAGCCCCATGGAACGCTGTATGGGGATCAGGGACTGCAGCATCTCCGCCACCCCGCCCCCAACCAGCGCCGAGTTAACCTGCTGTACGGTAATACCGTGCAGTTCCTCGCTTAACTTTACGAGCCTTTCTATCATTTCTTCCCCTGCATAGGGGATATAGTCATAGATCGTTCTTTCTCCACCGGGCAAAATAACATCCCGGTCCCCAGCACCTTTTTGTACCGCCGTCATTAAAAGTCACATCCTTTATATTGTATATGTCATCCATTACTACTTTGGATTTTGCCCATATTTTATGCACTTAATTAGACAAGAAGAATTTTTCCCTTCCTAAAATTTATTACCAACAATTACTTATGCTAAAGTTTTAATGACGGTGGTTTCCTTGCTGGCATGGTATACTTTTAAAAAACTGCATATAAAAATCCGGGTGATGTAATTGTTTCGCAGGCTTATCCTGGTAATAGCTATCATACTTATCCTGGCGGTATTTCTATGGGTAAACCTCCCCGCCATAGGCCACTTCCTCGTAATTGACGAGCAGCCTAAACGCGCCGATACCATCATCGTCCTGGGCGGAGAAAGAGGCGAGCGGACCGCGTACGCCGCCGGTCTTTACCACCAGGGTTACGCTCCCGCCATCATCTTTACCGGCGGGCCCGTTTACCGGGATATCACCCAGGCCGATCTTATGGCAGAGCATGCCATGGCCCTGAATACGCCCGAACCGGTTATCATCAAAGAAACAAAATCCCTTACCACCTATCAAAATGCCGTCAACAGCCTGCAATTAATGCAGGAATACAATTTTAGTTCGGCGATCGTGGTCTCCTCCCCTTACCACATGCGGCGGGTCAAACTCATTTTCGACAAAGTATTCCAAGGTAAGAATATCGACCTTACCTACTGCACCGTTGATAACTCGTGGTATCAACCCGGTACCTGGTGGCAGGCCAAGGACAGCTGCCAAATAACCTTTATGGAGTATCTGAAGCTGGGATACTACTACCTTAAACTAAACCTCTTCAACGGCACGTAAAAAAGGGGACAGGCTACTTTCTGCCCCCTTCGCCATCAACATCCCCTCCAAGCAAGTATACCTCTGTGTCTCCACCGTATCTCCACCGCATCTCCATCATATACTCCACCGTATATTCAACTGTGTATTCAACTGTGTATTCAATTGTATATTCAACCGTATATTCCACCGTATCTCTACTGTACCTCCACCGTGTCCCCACCGTATCACCACTGTATCACCACTGTATCACTACTGTGTCTCTACGTATCCCCACCGTATCCCCACCGTGTCCCCACTGTACCTCTACTGTGTCTCTGAGCTTCCCCCGCAAAAATAGACACTAAGAATGGCGGGTTTTCTCCTGGTTTCA
>JACDOK010000002.1 GCA_017656185.1 Peptococcaceae bacterium
GAAACCAGGAGAAAACCCGCCATTCTTAGTGTCTATTTTTGCGGGGGAAGCTCAAGTTGCCTATATTTTCTCTTTGCGTTCTTTTTCCGTTCCGCTTTAATCCGCTCCAGAAGTACATCGGCAGGCTCAATGTTATCTTTGTTAGCCCTGCGCCATTTCTCGCTCAACTTTCCTTCAAAAGCATATTTTAAAACTGCCTGGCGATAGCGTTTTAACTGCACTTTTACCTTCTTTAACGTTGCGACACCAGTATCCAGTTTGGTAAAAAGTTCCTCAATTTTAGTAACAATACGATGTTGTTCACAAATAGGTGGAAAAGGTAATATAATATTCTTTACAATTTGCTGGCTAATATTTGGTTGAGCTCCACCTTTTCTAGCGTTTAATAATTTATTTCTATAGGTGCTTAGATACCAATAAAGATATTTTTTGTCTAAATAAGTAGGTGTAAAAATAGCACATATTGCTTGATTTATTGCTGCATCAATTCCGAGTATGCCAAGTTTCCCAACAGTTGCACCGTACAATGCTATTAGTAATGTTCCTTTGGGAATAATTTTAGCACTCGAGTTTTTTAATCCCTGTTCAGTTATAAATTCCTCAACAGATCTTATTATGTTGTAGTTTAGTTCACCAGATTTAAGCCATGGTATATTACCACCAAAATAGTCTTGCCTTTTTCTATTTGGTGTTCCGCCACTTGTTGTTTTACAAAGTTCTCCTAGCCTTGTCCAAACCCAGCTCTTTGGCAATTCAGGTAAGTTGCTTTTGTCTTCCATCACGCTACTAACACCTCATTAAGTTCTTTCAGAATATGGTTCAATTCCTGCCCGAAGAGTTGATACGCCTTTACGGGTCCGCCTTTCTCGTAGAAGGGTGCAAGCTCAAAGTCATCCATATCAATGCTTAAGCTCGCAGCAATATGGTCTTTTATCATCGTAAGCCATTCCATCTGCTCCGGTGTAAACCTGCGGCCGGCCTGTTCTTGCTCAGACAGCCAATTATGAAATTTTTTGTTGACGGTTTCCGTAAAAGGTTCAAGGACATCGCTCTCACCTATGGCAAAGCGTATGAGGGAAATAATGTTGGTCAAAAGCTTCTGCGGCCCGGCCCCTTTTACTCTCGTTTCTTCCAGCTGTTCATAAGCCTGCCATAACAATTCGGGGGTTAAATGGTAAGGCGGTTTCTCTATTGCTGCGGCCAACTGTTTTATCTGTTCAAATGTAAGGTGACGTTTGCCGTACGGCTTGCTGTAAATAATCTGCAAAGCCGTGATTTCATCCTTATGGTCCTCGATAAACCTCTTGAAGTTGTCCACGACGGTGCGGGCCTTTTCTTTTGCCTGTTCATCAAAGCCTGCAAAAACTACAGTGTCTTTACTCACGTAATCTATGATCTGCTCGTTTCTTTTCTTAATGTCAATGATGGTATTCCTAAGCTTAGGATCGTCGAACGGAGCACAGGCTTTATTTACCAGTTCCTCGGATGCCTTCTTAACCTGCTCCTTTGTTGGCGTTGCCGTCTTAAAAATTTCCCTGGCCTTATCAAATTGTTTATCCGGGTCAACCGCATCCAGAAGGTTATTGATGATTTGCCTCAAAGACTTACCTTCTGCGGCTTCTTCAATGACCTTTCTATCGCTGTCGTCTATCTTTCTGTCCAGCCTGGCAAGTCTTCCTGCGAGAGATATGAGAGTATCTTCATCCCTGTTACCCATAGCAACAGACATCATAAGTTTTTCAAAAGACACACTTCTTTTGCGTTCAAGTGGTCTGGAATCAGTCTTATCATTCTCGCACACGCCCACGGCATCCACTATGACGAAGTGCGTTTTACAAGAGGCGTCGGGAGTAACGGCCTGCAAATCCGTTGGAGGAATAGTCCTGGTGCCGCGTCCTTTCATTTGCTCGAAATAGACCCCCGACTTAACGTCCCTCATAAACAGCAGGCACTCCAAGGGTTTTACATCCGTACCTGTTGAAATCATATCTACCGTTACCGCTATGCGGGGGTTGTAGCAGTTGCGAAAACTGGCAATTAAATCTTCTGGCTTTTCACCTGAGGTTTTATAGGTTATCTTCTTGCAGAACTCATTTCCCCTGCCGA
This sequence comes from Peptococcaceae bacterium, assembly GCA_017656185.1. Classification (GTDB taxonomy): domain Bacteria; phylum Bacillota; class Desulfotomaculia; order Desulfotomaculales; family JACDOK01; genus JACDOK01. Next base: position 2,107 of record JACDOK010000002.1, read on the forward strand.
ATTCCTCTCTCACGATATGAACAATGTCCTCGGCATGAGAATCATCTTTGGCAAAGATGAGGGTTTTGGGGACCTCCGTTCTGCCTGGGAATATCTCGGTAAAGAGTTTGTCCTTGAACGTTCTTATAACTGTCCTTATCTGATCTACAGCGACTACGTCACGGTCTAACTGGCTGGGACGATATTGTAGGTCTTCATCCAGCAGTTCCCACCGTGTTTGCCGCGTAAGCTTATCTCGCTTGTCCACGTAATAGCCTGCTTCTACTGTACTACCTTTTTCAGTGATTTCAGTCTTGATGCGGTAAACGTCGTAGCCCACATTAACACCGTCTGCAACAGCACGCTCGTGGTTATATTCCATAACAAGATTCTGGTTAAAGAAACCGAAAGTTTGTTTCGACGGTGTTGCGGTCAGTCCGATAATAAAGGCATCAAAATATTCAAGCACCTGCCGCCAAAGGTGGTAAATGGAGCGGTGGCACTCATCAGTAACGATAAAATCAAAAGTTTCAATGGGAATTTGAGGATTGTAGGAAATCTCCCTGGGCTTATCATCCTTTGGTGAGACATCAAAAAGGGAATACTCTTCCAGTTCGCCATCAAATTTAGACTCCCCTTTGAGCATGGAATAAAGCCTTTGAATGGTGGTAATGCACACACGGCTCACAGGATCCAGGGTATTTGAAGTCAGATGTTGGACATTATAAAGCTCGGTAAACATTCTCCCATCATCAGGTGTTTCATATTGCTGAAATTCTCGCAAGGTTTGACGCCCTAAATTACTCCTGTCAACCAAAAACAGCACCCGGTGGGCATTAGCAAATTTAATCAGCCGATAAATGAAGCTGACGGCGGTAAATGTTTTACCACTACCCGTCGCCATCTGAATCAATGCCTTGGGCCGATCTCCGGCTAAAGATACTTCCAGGTTTTTGATGGCCTTGACCTGGCAATCTCTTAACCCAACTGTGATTAAGGGAGGAAGGTTTCTAAGTCTTGCTCTGAGGGTTTTCTCCTGCGAAATCCAAGCGTTAAGCGTTTCGGGCTTGTGAAAAGCAAATACTCTTCGGGAACGAGGTTCCGGGTCTCTTAAATCCCTAAAAAAGGTTTCAATACCTGTACTTTCGTATGCAAACGGAAGAGGTTCAAGGACACGTAAAACACTTTTAGGAACACCTGTTAGATACTTTTCGGATTGCTCTGCTACGCCACTTAATGTAGTACCTTCGGGTTTTGCCTCAACAACCCCTACAGCCTTTCTGTCTACAAAGAGGACGTAGTCGGCCGTACCAGATTGAAGTGGAAATTCGCGGACCGCAACACCGAGAGAAACTCCTAAATTTAACTGTGAATAGTCCTGGACACTCCAACCCGCGGCTTGAAGTAGTTTATCGATCTTTTGTCTGGCCTTTTCCTCGGGCTTCATATCGAAACCTTTCCTTAGGATCTTAATCTCTGTGTTATAAACTAAATAAGTTTTAGTGTCTGACTGGGAATACGTAGCAGATATGAACTGGTATGGTCGATCTAAATTTTTCTATATTTCCAGTTTAACTTCCTTCCTTACGTGCCTTTTGCAACAGCATTTTGATTTACGTTTTTTAAAGAAAAGTTTCTCTCTTTCTCGACATTTTTTGAAAAACAAAACCCCGCCTTAAATAGCGGGTCGGGTCTCCTGGCATGCCGGATTAACAGCTGTCGCTAAACACGACGCAGCCGTTATCTTTTGGGGCGGTCAATATCGAGCGTGATGCCGGCAACAAATTGCCGGTGTTTGCGCAGGAGGTGTTCACCTTTCCTGGTGAGTTCGTAATAGGTATGGTTGCGGTGCTTGACGTTTTTGCGGCGGCGGTGGTAGTACTTTACAATACGTCCCGCCACTTTTTGGATCAGCCCCTCCGCTTCCAGGCGCTCTAACCTTTGGCGCGTTTCTTCGTAATCCGGTTCGATCCGGGTAGAAAGCAGGAAGGCATATTCAGGACCGAGCTGCGCCAGGTATTTCAGGATTTTGTAATCGATATAGTCGGGAAAAGCGCGCTCCTCGCTGCCGTTATGATGCAGGTTCGTAATATCCTGCTGTTGCGCCAGCACCCGTGCCAACTCCGTAGCAGTACTACCCCCGGGCAAAACAAGCTCGGGTGCCAGCTCGGCCAGCGGCACTACCACGAAGGCCCGCTCTGTCAAACGGGGGTGAGGTACAATCAAATCCGGCCCGTTGATCCTGACATTGTCATAAAGCAGCAGGTCCAGATCGATAACCCGGGGACCCCAACGCCTGGTGCGCACCCGTCCTAACTTCTTCTCAATTTCAAGCAGGGATCTCAGCAGTCGGCGCGGCCCCAGCCTGGTTTCGACCCTGGCCACCGTATTGATAAACCAATCTTGATCCGTATCGCCTATAGGCGCCGTACGGTAGAGGGACGCCACCCGCGCCACTTTGGTTCCGGGCAGTTCATCCAACATCGAGAGGGCCAGTTTAATCTGGCCCTCTTTGTCTCCCATATTGCTGCCTAACCCGATATATGCGGTACTCATATCCAACACCTGGCCCCTAACCGTTCCTTTCCCGCGCTATTTCCACGCCCACATAGTCGAAATGCCCCGGCAAAGGTGCCTGGGGTTTTTTAACGCGCACTTTAACAGCCTGGACGGGCGGGAAACGCTTCAGCAGCGTGCTCGCTATGGCTTCCGCCACCGCCTCGATCAGGTTGTAAGGTCTGGCCGTACACTCCGCACATACACAACGGTAAACCTCAGCGTAGTTCACCGAAGCATCAAGGTCATCAGTTTGTCCCGCCCGGCGCAGGTCCAGCATCAGGTCCAGATCGATAATAAACCGCTGCCCGAGTTCCTGCTCGGAAGGCAGGGTGCCGTGATGGGCATAGACCTCGATGCCGCGGAGGACGATTTTATCGCCGCCGGCTATGGTTAACCCTCCCTTACGATGGCGTCGGCCATTTTGGCCACCCGTACCATTTCCTTAACATCGTGTACCCTGACGATATCGGCCCCGTTGGCAATGGCCAGCGCGACTGTGGCCGCTGTCCCTTCCACCCGTTCATCTACCGGTAAATCCAGCACCTTACCGATCATTGACTTGCGGGAAGGACCCACTAAAATTGGCCTTCCTAAGCCCTTTAGCTCGAACAACTGCCTGACCACGGCAAGGTTTTGTTCCACCGTTTTGCCGAAGCCGAGACCGGGATCAACGATAATCTTCTCCCGTGCAATGCCGGCTTTGACCGCGTACTCCACCCGGTCCTGCAAGTAAGAAACAATATCGCCCAGCAGATCCCGGTACGCGGTATGATCCTGGTGATGCATCAATACTACCGGCGCCCCGGCAGATGCTACAACTTCCGCCATTCCTTCGTCCTCCAGCGCCCGCTGGTCATTGATCATATGTGCCCCGGCATCAAGGGCCCGGCGGGCAACCTCGGCCTTGGAGGTATCCACCGAAATGGGAACCCCGATCTCTCGGTCCTGTAGAAGGGCTTCCAAAACAGGCATCAGGCGGTCAATTTCTTCTTCTGCCGTTACCGGCTCATAGCCCGGGCGCGTTGACTCCGCCCCGACGTCTATGATCTCAGCCCCTTGGGACACCATTTCACGCGCCCGCTGCAGGGCCGCCTCCGGGTCCATATACTGTCCTCCGTCTGAGAACGAGTCGGGAGTAACGTTTAGGATGCCCATCACCACGGTGCCGCGGCCGATTGCCAGTTTGCGTCCCCTGCAGTCAATTGTGAACGGTTCTTTTATCTCCAAGTGATAAAGGACCCGGCGTATCTCCTCGGCCAGTTCAGGTAAATTGAAGGACTGTTTCTTAAGCTTGTCCATTAACGAACCATATTGCTGCAGCGTGCCCATCAAAAGCACATCGGTATGCTCTACCGTATGGTTTATTACGCCTTTTGCCACAGCGGCCTCGGCCCCGCGTGCCAGCATCTCCTGTTTTAAAATGCTGGCCTGGCGAAAATCCACTCCGGTTACCTTCAGTACATAATGGACCGCTTTGGGAGCCATAATCAAACAACCGTCGTCGGTCGCCCCTATTCTTTCGATTTCCGCCCAGGCTTCATCAGCGTTGTCGACCTTTACCGGTCTTACCTTGAAAGTCACCGCCATTCCTCCCATAATTTCGACTCTCCTGCCTATTATAATGCGCACAGGGGGAAAATGCCAGCCCAGCACTCAGTTGGGCTGGCATTTGAGGCTTACCTGAGTGCTGGGTGCGAGCTCCCGTCGACCACAGAGGAATATCACTCCTCACTGCTTCCTGCCTCCTGCTCGCTTCCCCACTGCCACTTCTTCCAACTCATCCTTCCCGACCTCAGCAGCGCGTTTTTTCTTAGCAGTTACCAAATAAACTCCCGAAATGATCAAAGCGGCTCCTACCAGGTGATAAAGCGCCAGCCGCTCATCCAAGAAAACCATAGCTGTGATCGCCGACCAGACGGGTACGAAGTTAATAAACACCGCTCCCGTACCGGCTCCTACCCTGTTAACGCCAAAGAACCAAAACAGAAAAGCCACACCGGACCCCAGGATGGCCAAATACAGCAAACCCATTACGGCCGGCATGGAAACTCGCGTAATTTCATTCCAAGAATAATACGGCAGTGCCAGAAGAGTCAGCATTAAAGCTCCGAAGCCGGTCGCAAAAGTGGTCGATGCCATGGGGGAAACACGTGCCATCGCCTTTTTCCCCGCCACAGTATAAAAGGCAAAGGAAACAGCGCTGCCAAAAAGCAGCAAGTCACCATGGTTAACGGCCCAGGTCGCAATCACCGTCCAGGACCCCTTGGCAACAATCGTAGTTACCCCTAAGAAACATAAAAGAAAACCTATACCTTGACGGAAGCTAAACTTCTCTTTCAATAACAAGACTGATAAAATGGCAGTCACAACGGGGCCTGAGGCTACTACCAGCGCGCCGTCGGTAGCCGCCGCAGTCTCCATACCGTAAAAGAAACCGATATTATAGAGGAAAATGCCGGTCAAGCCCAAGAAAGCAAGTATCGGCAGGTCTTTACGGGAGGGTAAAGATCTAACACCTTCCCTCTTTAGTAAGATAGGGAGTAAAAACAAAAATGAAATCATAAAGCGCAGGCTAGCCCCGACCAGCGGGTGCAGCTCCATTACCACGTATTTCGCCGCCGTAAAAGTACCGCCCCACATCACCGGCGCCATAAACAGCATCAAGTAGTAAAGTACGTTGCTTTCTTTTTTCAACCAGGTTCCCTCCGTTGGTTAGACGTTCAGCAGTATTGGTAATTAAGAAGCCCGAAAGTCATGAGTTCCTCCATTACCAAATACAACAATAAGAAAACCGTGAAGGCCGCGCGGCCTTCACGGTTTATCTCACAGCGAGACTTACATATTATCTATTCTACGACCAGTGCTTTCTCAACCAGCTGGTAAACGTGCACGATATTCAAGCCCAGGTCAAATTCCTTGTTAATGTCATTCAGCTGGTCGAAGCAGTTGTGGCAGGGAGCGCAGCAGAGCTCTGCGCCGGTAGCCCTGATCTGGTCGGCTTTCATTTTACCCTTCTTCATACGGTACTTCTTGATCTCGTTGCCCATCGCCAGGGCACCGCCGCCACCACCGCAGCAGAAGTTGTACGGGCCGTTGGGCCACATCTCAACGAAGTTCTCGCAAACCTGGTTTAAGATGTAGCGCGGTTCGTCAACGACACCGGCTTTACGTACCACGTTGCACGGATCGTGCAGGGTAACGACCTCTTTGTTCTTGGACTTGTCGACCTTGATCTTGCCTTCCCTGATCAATTCAGCCAGGAATTCAAGCATATGCTGGATGGGATAGTCGGCCTTGATCCAATGCTGGGCACCAAACTTAAAGGCCCAGTAACCGTGGCCGCACTCGGTGGTAACAACGCGCTTCACACCGAGTTCTTTAACGGCATCATCGGTAAATTTGAAGATCTTGGTCGCCTCATCGTCACGGCCGTTGAAGAGACCGAAGTTGGTAACGTCAAAGGCCTTGCTGGACAGCGTCCAACTAATGCCGGCAACGTTGAAGATACGGCTCCAGATTTTAATTTCCTCAGGATAATACTTTACTTCACGGGGGTGCGGGATGAAGAGGATCTCCGCGCCCTTCTGGTCAACCGGGACCTTGAAGTCCGGGTCTTCGTAATCGTCCTGGGCCTCTTCTTCCATCCACTCCACAGTATCAATAAACTCCTCGACCGGAACCCCCATCTGGTTACCGGTTTCGAGATGGGTATTGGCTACCTGCTGCAGCGTTCCCGGAGCGGTAAGCCCGAACTTGCCGCGGATGCAGCGCACCACGTTGGCCATGTTGATCCCCATGGGACACTCCATGGTGCAGCGCCCGCAGGCGGTACATACCCAGACAAACGGGTCGTTCAGCACTTCGTCCTTTAACCCCAAGAGAATCTTGCGCATAAACTGGCGCGGGTCGGAGTGATCGTGCACATCACCGAAGACACACCCGGCGGTGCAGGTACCACAGGACAGACAGTAATTGAAGTCCATCTTGGTAGCCTGCGGCACGATCTTTTCCATAACCTCCGCCCGGAAATTGGGGTCGGCCACTTTATTCAAAGCTAGGGCTTCCATACGTTATCCCTCCACCAACCTGAATTTGGAATCCCCCGGGCCGCTTGAGGGCCCGGGAAGTTATCATCGTTAAGCCAAGAAGGCTTCGATCTCGGCAAAGATTTGCTTGTTCTTGAAGCCCTTGGCCACCATAGCGTTCGACGGACAAGCGGATGCACAGGTACCGCAGCCCTTACAGACCACCGGATTGACCTCGGCCACGCCTTCGTCTTCCAGGATGCTGATGGCGTTGTAAGGACAGAGGTTGACGCAGATCCGGCAGCCGGCACACTTGTCCTTATCAACCCAGGATACGATACCGCTGCTGGTCAGGGTGTCGTTGTTAAGCACCGTAGCGGCACGGGAAGCCGCCGCCCGGCCCTGCGCGATGCTTTCTTCGATGAATTTCGGTGAATGCGCCAAACCGCAGAGGAAGACGCCGTCCGTAGCAAAGTCCACCGGGCGGAGTTTCATGTGCGCTTCGAGGAAGAAGCCCTCGTCGTTCAGCGACACCTTATAGAACTGGCCGATCTGCTTGGCGTCATCCGGCGGCACGGTAGCGGCACCGAGCGCAATTAGGTCGGCATCAATAACAACCTCGCGCTGCAGAACGGGATCCTTCACCTTCACGGTTAGGGAGCCACCGTCCGCTTTAACTTCGGGCTTGTTATCCAGGTCGTAGCGGAGGAAGATAACGCCCTTTTCACGCGCTTCTTTATAAAAGTCTTCTTTGAAGCCGTAAGTCCGCATATCACGGTACAGCACGTAAACGTTGACATCCGGGTTGGCTTCTTTCAGCTTCAGGGCGTTCTTTACGGCCTCGCTGCAGCAGATGCGGCTGCAGTACATCCGGCCTTCCTCACGAGACCCTACACAGTTGATCATGACGACGTTCTTAGCGTTTTTGACCCGGTCGGAGCCCTTGACAATTTCTTCTTCCAGGGCGAGACCGGTTATTACACGGTCATCTTGGCCGTACAGGTATTCGGTCGGTTCGTATTCCTTACCGCCGATCGCAATCACGGTAGCACCGTGCTTGATCTCTTTTACTTCTCCGCCCACGTTCACCTTGGTGGTGAAGTTACCGACATAACCGGTCACTTCGGTGATCTGGGCGTTAGTGTAAACCGTGATGTTCGGGTTGGAAGTTACACTGCTGATGAGACCACCCAGGTAGGACTGGACATCCATACCTTCCAAGGTATAGTGGATCTTGCGGGCCATACCGCCAAGCTCCCCGGCCTTTTCAACCAGGCTGACCTTAAAGCCCTGGTTGGCCAGGTCCAGCGCCGCGTTCAAACCGGCGATACCGCCACCGACAACCAGCGCCGACTTGTCGATGTCAACCGTAACGGTGGACAGCGGCTCAAGCAGGCGGGCCTTAGCTACAGCACGCGCCACAATCTCTTTAGCCTTCGCCGTGGCCGCTTCCTTGTCGTGCATGTGCACCCAGGAACAGTGCTCACGGATATTGGCCATTTCAAAGAGGTACGGGTTCAGACCGGCCTCGGCACAGGTGGCCTGGAACAGGGGCTCGTGCGTCCGCGGCGTACAGGAAGCCACAACCACACGGTTCAGGTTGTACTCCTTGATCATGTCTTTGATCCGTTCCTGGCTGTCCGAGGAACAGGTATAGAGATTGTCTTCACAGTGGACCACATTCGGCAGGGTCGCAATGTAGTCTCTGACCGCCGGCACATCGACCGTAGCACCAATGTTGATACCGCAGTGGCATACAAATACGCCAATGCGCGGTTCCTGCCCGCTGACGTCCATTTCCTCGGTCTTTTCGGCAACCTTAACCTGCGTGTTGCGTACTTCGGAAAGGAGTGAACCCGCTCCGCTGGCGGCCGCGCTGGCCTGCATAACGGTCATCGGGATGTCCATCGGGCTTTGGAAGGCACCGCAGACAAAGACACCTGGTCTGGAAGTCTCTACCGGAGCGTTAGGAGAGGTCTTGGCAAAGTTGAATTCGTTAAGTTCAATGCCAATGTTACCGGCCATTTCAATGGCGGCCTTGGACGGGCGCAGCCCGACGGAAAGCACGACCATATCAAACTCTTCCCGCACCGGCGTCCCGTCTTCCTGGATGTAACGGATCGAAAGGGTATCCTCCCCGGAACCGGGGTCGATACTGTGGATACGGGAACGTACAAAACGAATGCCCGTTTCGTTCTTGGCCCGTTCATAATAAGCTTCAAAGCCTTTACCGAAGGTACGCATATCCATAAAGAATATGGTCGTATCCAGCGGCTCGGCACTGTGTTCTTTGGCAATCATGGCTTCCTTGATGGCATAGGTGCAGCAAACCGAAGAGCAGTAGGTGCAGCCGGTCTTGGTATCACGGGAACCCACACACTGGATCCAGGCAATCTTCTTGGGTTCCTTGTGGTCCGACGGGCGCACCAGGTGACCACTGTAAGGACCGGAAGCACTGAGGATACGTTCGAACTCGATACTGGTTACGACATTCTTAAGTTTACCGTAGCCTAAAGCAGCCAAGCTCGAGGGATCGAACTCATCGAAACCGGGCGCGAGAATCACGGCACCCACCTTGAGCTCGAGATCCTTGGCCTTGTCCTCGAAGTTAATGGCGTCCTTGTCGCACGCCTTCTGGCAGAGCATACATACGGGTTTGCCGGTCTGGACACCTTTGGTCAGATACAAGCATTTTTCCGGCCATTCAATAGCATAAGTGTTGGGAACGGCCTGGGCATACTTGTTACCGATGATCTTTCTTATGGACAAGCCTTCATTAAACTCGTCTTCAACTTTTACCGGACATTTTTCGGCACAGGTTCCGCAGCCGACACACTTGTCGGGGTCGACGTAACGCGGCCGCTGGTGTACTTTGGCCGTAAAGTTGCCCGGCTCGCCTTCCAAACCAACCAGATCGGCCATAGTTATGAGTTCGATATTGGGATGCCGCCCGCACTCAACCAGCTTGGGCGAAAGGATACACATTGAGCAGTCATTGGTGGGGAAAGTTTTGTCTAACATCGCCATCGTACCGCCGATGGCTGAAGAATGCTCAACCAGGTATACATAGTATCCGGCATCCGCCAGGTCCAGGGATGCCTGTACACCGGCGATACCGCCACCGACAACCATTACAGATCCAACTTTATTTGCCATAACGCATCACACCCGTCCTCCCGTTTGAGGTTCTCGGCAAACCAATTTGCCAAGTCAAAACCTGTCTTCTCCGTACTTGGGAAATAGCGGCCAGTGTGTTTTCATCCCCCCTTTTTAATTCATAAGTTAATAAGTTAACTAGGAAACGTCCCAAATAACAAAAAAACTGAGGCGAAGTGCAATACCCCACTCCAACGGGGCATACTGCTCCTTCTTGTCCTCAGTATAATTCTTTGTTTATTCATTGTCAATTATCTTTTAAAAATTTTCAGAATATATCGCTCTAGTCCGCTGATGACTGGCTTTTCGGAAGCTCCTTCATTCTTTTTTCAAAGATTGAGGGAATGCCTTGCAGGGCTTCGTTCTCGTATTTTTCGATCTCGCCCCGGTCGCACAGCTGCGCCAATGACGGGTCGATAGGCAGCTTGGTCATTACCGGAATACCGGTTTTCGCAGACACTTCCTCGGCGCGGCTCGGACCGAATAACTCAATCTTTTCGCCACACTTGGGACACTCGGCATAACTCATATTTTCGATGAGCCCGATAATCGGTACGTTCATTATCTTAGCCATCTTAATGGCCTTGCCCACAACCAGCGTGGCCAGTTCCTGCGGAGACGAAACCATAACCAGCCCGGTGACCGGCAGCATCTGCATCACCGTCAACGGAACATCACCGGTGCCGGGAGGCAAGTCCACCAAAAGGTAATCAAGCTTACCCCAGGCTACATCGGTCCAAAATTGCTTTATAGCCGTACCTAGAATAGGACCGCGCCAGATAATGGGATCATCTTCGTTTTCCAACATAAGGTTAATCGACATTACCTTTATGTTTAATTCCTTGGACTTGACAGGCAGAATATAGTTACCCACCTGCCCCGGCGTTTCCTTTAAGCCAAAAATCTTAGGAATACTCGGCCCGGTAATATCGGCATCCAATACACCGACTTTATGACCCTGGCGCGCCAGGGTTACGGCTAGCATCCCGGTTACAGAAGACTTGCCAACGCCACCTTTTCCGGAAGCTATGGCAATTACGTGCTCAATCTCAGACGAGTCATTGGGTTCCAGAACTGTAGGAGGGCCGCTTTCTTTAGGACCCGCGCTTGCACCACAGGAAGCGGCGTCCGGTTCGTTGCATGAAGCGCTGCCGGGGCATTTGCCCTCCGCAGCCAGGCTGCAGGAATTACCGTTCTTATTTTCTGCCACTGTGCTCACCTCGCCCAACATTATTCTTTATTGTACTCGCCTTGGTGGCGATGCATCCCTCTTTTTCCGCCATATTTCGCGGGCAGTTGAGTTGCCGTTTCACTGCCGCACTTGGGGCATATGGTATCTTTGTCGCCAGGGAGACGGGGCTCCCACTCCGTGCGGCACTTGCCACAGCGCAGACGCCGCGCCACATATTCGAAATTACCGCCCTCGACCTTGATAGCCTTGCCTTCTACCAGCGCGCGGGTAACCTTTCCCCGTGCACCTGTCAATATACGCTGAAAAGTAGGGCGGGAAACACCCATACGCTCGGCACAGGCTTCCTGTTCCAGGCCGTCCATATCCTTAAGGCGCAGGGCTTCTACCTCTTCTACCGTCAAAGTGATTTCATCCAGTCTCCATAGAGGTACCCCTGCCGGTTTAAAAAACGTAATATGGGGCATAAACTCTACGCGCCGACACTTGGGAGGTCTTCCCACGCTCTCATCGCCTTTCAAAAGTATATTCTAGTAGTGAGCATAAGTCAACAATTTCACAGACCACCCCACCTTGTACCATTTAAAGGCTGGGAGACAAATCAAGTTATAATGCAAAACACTTCCAAACACACTACTAGAACAACCCTATGACACGTCCTTGACCTTCAATATCAGCCGGTGAGCGGCGGGGTGAGACGGTAACCCGGGCACGGTTATTAGACTGCCGGCTAGGATACAGGAAACCTGCCCGTCGACGCCCGGATAACACGAATAGGAAACAGTAACCTTACAGTAAGAGCCGAAAAGCCCGGCAGCTACCAGGCTTTCGGCTATTCGTAAAGCCAAGGATCAACAGCCCTGTCATAGGCCAGTATCTCACCGGGATCAAAAAAGAGGTTTATCTCACGTTCGGCACTTTCAACCGCATCAGAACCGTGTACAATGTTGCGCCCCACATCGATTCCGAAGGTACCCCGAATCGTGCCCGGGGCGGCGTTGGATGGGTTGGTAGCTCCCATCATTTCCCGTACACCGGCCACAACTCCTTTGCCTTCCAGCACCATGGCAACCACCGGACCGGAAGTGATGTAACGTACCAGGCTCTCAAAGAACGGCTTCTCCTTGTGTTCCGCATAATGTTTCTCGGCCAACTCGCGGCTTACCTGCATCAGCTTGAGAGCCACAAGTTTGTAGCCTTTTTGCTCAAAGCGGGTCAATACTTGTCCGATCAAGCCTCGCTGCACACCGTCCGGTTTGACCATCACAAAGGTTCGCTCCAAGCCCAATACCCTCCTTAAACTGTTAGTTGGGATTACTGTCCCCTTCCGTCTTACTCTGATCTTCTTGCGCATCCCCGGCGCCATTTTCTCTAATAGCCTGTTTCATCAATTCTTCAAATTCGGCACCCTCGATTGTTTCCTTCTCAGCCAAAGTTTCGGCCACAAGGTGAAGCCCATTCATATTGGCGTTGAGAATTTCTTCGGCCCGGTGATAGCTCTCGTCAATGATCCTACGGACCTCCTGGTCAATGGCGGAGGCCACCTCTTCGGAATAATTGCGGTCCCGTGCAATATCGCGACCAAGGAACGGCGTATCCTGTTTACTGCCCAGGGTAAGGGGTCCCAGTTTGTCACTCATACCATATTCCATTACCATCTTGCGCGCGATTTCGGTGGCCCGCTCAAGGTCATTCTGCGCGCCCGTACTGACCTCTTTTAATACCAGGGCCTCGGCAGCACGCCCGCCCAGCAGCATCGTAATCTGGTCCAAAAGCTGGGATTTCGTCATATAGTTACGCTCTTCCTTGGGCAGGATCAGCGTATAACCACCAGCCCTGCCGCGCGGGATAATGGAAATCTTATGCACCGGATCCTGGTTGGGCAAAAAGTAACTTACCAGGGCATGCCCGGCTTCGTGATAAGAAACCAGTTTCTTTTCCCTTTCACTAATAACCCGGGATTTTTTCTCCGGTCCCGCAATGACCCTTTCAATAGCATTTTCCAATTCGTGCATTCCGATGCGCTTTTTATTAGCGCGCGCCGCCAACAGCGCCGCCTCATTAACCACATTAGCCAAGTCGGCCCCGGAAAAACCGGGCGTTCTGCGTGCCAGAACATCCAGGTCCACGTCATCTTCCAGGGGCTTACTTTTGGTGTGTACTTGCAAAATCTGCTTGCGACCGTTGATATCGGGTAGCGACACCACTATCTGGCGGTCAAAACGTCCCGGGCGGAGCAAAGCCGGGTCCAGAATATCGGGCCGGTTTGTGGCCGCGATAATGATGACGGCCTCATTAGGACTGAAGCCATCCATTTCAACCAGCAGCTGGTTTAGAGTTTGTTCGCGCTCATCATGGCCGCCGCCCAAACCGGCACCCCTTTGCCGACCTACGGCGTCGATTTCATCAATAAACACAATACAAGGCGAATTTTTCTTGGCGTTTTCGAAAAGATCCCGTACTCTGGAAGCACCTACACCGACAAACATTTCGACAAAGTCGGAACCACTGATGCTGAAAAAGGGCACACCGGCCTCACCGGCTACCGCCCGCGCCAGGAGTGTCTTACCGGTACCGGGCGGGCCAAACAATAAGACACCCTTCGGAATACGCGCCCCGATCTCATTAAATTTCCCCGGGTCTTTCAGAAACTGCACCAGTTCTTCCAGTTCTTCTTTTACTTCGTCCACACCGGCCACATCGTCAAAAGTAACCTTTTCTTTATTTTCATCGGTATGAAGCTTGGCACGGCTCTTACCGAAAGACATCACCCTGCTGCCGCCACCCTGCGACTGCTGCATCAAAAAGAAGAACAGGGCGACAAATATCAAAATGGGAAACAGGGTCGTCAGAAGAGTAGCCCACCATCCCGGTTGATCCGGCTCCTCTTGGCTCCACTGCACATTGTGTTCAACTAACAGTTCAAATACCCGCTCGTGATTTTCCGGCCCCTTAGTTTCAAATTGGGTGCCGTCCTTCAAGAATCCGGTAAAAACATTGGTATTGTTTTCGGTACGAACTGTTACCTTCTGTACTTGCCCCTGTTCTACCGCACGCAGAAACTGGTCATATCTTAAAGTAGTAACCTCGTCTTGTGCCGGAGACGCAAACTTGATCAGCGCCACGATGACAAGTACGATGAGGAGATAAATGCTAAGGTTCTTAATGATTCTCTGCAAAAAAGCCACTCCTCTCGAACTTCAACAAATTAGTTCAAAACAGAAACATTTTATCACATTTTATGCCCGCATTCAATATTATTCAAACCCCGGAGAACCGGGCAAGAGGCGCATAAAAAGCACCTTGCGTGTATCCCCGGTAAGTTTGCAAAAGTCGGCTATTCTCTGCCCGCCCACCCATACTATGCGTTCCCGGTTATCCACTACCAGCGGAGTTTGGTCGCGGTCGCGGCGCGGCATCTTAATATTGATAAAGAATTTCTTTAGTTTCAGACGCCCTTTAAGACCATAGGGTTCAAAAATATCACCTTTACGGCGGGTCCGCACTTTAAGCGGCAGTTTCACACGATCATAGTCGACCACCGCTTCGTTGGCCGGAAAGCCCCCGGGATTTGTTACCGTAAAATCCTGCCATATTTCCGTCCACAGCGACACATCCAGCTCGGGAATATAAGTGCAGCCCGGTACTCGGAGCGTATAAACGAAATGAAAGGGGCCCCGTTCATATGCTGACGCTCTGAACAGCAAGGTGTCGTACTGGCATTCAGCGACTATGTCACCCGGTAAATGCAGTGATGACGCCCCATTTCGTCGCGAGGCCAAGGCTAACACCCGCTCCACGTGCAGGAAAGCAAGACCCCGGGATCCGCTGGCCTCCGCCCACGCCAACCGTACCACCCGCCTTTGGATGGCCAAAGGTAAATCCATTAAGGCCGCAATATTGAGTGTTATAGACTCATTACCTTTATCACGCAATACCGCGCGGTAGCTTTTGGCAGCTTGTTCTTCCAAATACGCTTCTTCTCCCCGGCAAATTTCACCGGTACGTAAAAGCGACGCCACGATATCGTTATTAAACTCCCGTTCCAGGTATGGTATCAGCTCCTTCCTGATACGATTACGCGTGTATTCAACATTTAAATTGGAACTGTCCGTCCGGGGGTTTAACCCCCTGGCCGTACAATATTGTTCAATTTCCCGCCGGGTCACTTCAATTAACGGCCTAACATACAAACCGCGCACCGGGGGTATCCCGGCCAAACCCGCCAATCCCGTCCCACGTATCATGTTAAAAAGTATCGTTTCGGCCTGGTCATTGGCCTGGTGGCCCAGGGCGACACGATCCGCACCGGCATGACCCAGCGCGCGGGCAAAAAAACGGTAACGCACCTCCCGGGCAGCTTCTTCCATAGAAAGACCGTGCTCCTTCCTGTAAGCAGCAACATCAGCCTCTTCCACTACAGCCGGGATGTCATAGCGCCCCGCTAACTCTTTGACATATTCGGCATCGGCATCTGCTTCAGGCCCGCGGAGCTTATGATTTAAATGAGCCACACAGAGGGAAATTTGCAGTTCATCGCGCAGCTGCACCAGGATATCCAAAAGCGCGACCGAATCGGGGCCTCCGGACACTCCCACCAGCACCGTCATACCGGGAGAGATCATATCCCAGCGCGCTATGGTTTGTCGAACCTTGTCGAGCATAACCAGAAAACTCACCTTCCACTTAACTGGAAAATCTTCCACATGAAAGCCCCTTTTCCTCCATATAATTAGTAATCAGTGAACAGTAATTCGTGATCAGTAATTAAGGAGGGAGCAGTAAGGGGTGAGGGGTGAGGGGTGAGCGGGAAGCAGGGAATAGTAAGGTTAGGGTAAGGGGATTAGAGGTTGGGAAAATGAGCGAAAATCACTCCGCCTTCTCCAGACGCCCGACCAAAACCGTAACATCGTCCGGCAAAATCCCGCCGGCGGCATCCTTGGCGTTTTGCAAAACAGCATTGGCGATTTCGCGTGGTTCCAGGTCAGATAACGTCACCAGCATATTCGCCAGCCAATCCTCTTTGTCCTCATCCCGGTAACAATCCAACACCCCATCCGTTACCATCACCACAATATCGCCCGCCGTAAGCCCTTTGACCACCGATGATACCTCAATATCCTTAATGATGCCTACCGGTAATGAGGAACTGTGCACCGTCTGGACTGTCACACCGGATACAATAAAGCTTGGCGCAGAGCCAATTTTAACAAATTCGGTCTTTCCACCGTACAAATCAATTACTGCAATATCAACAGTGGCAAAACTCTCATCAGGAGCACGCAGCATCAGAATGGAATTCACGGTCTTTACCGCCATATCCTGACCAAATCCCGATTCAAAAAGATGTTCCAGCAATGAGATCGTAGTACTGCTCTCCAGAGCGGCCTGGGGTCCCACTCCCATTCCGTCACTGAGCAGCATTGCAAACTTACCTTCGCGCATATCAAGCGTAGCATGAGTGTCCCCGGAGACAGTGTTCCCGGTTTTACACTCCTTGGCTACCCCTATATTAATGCGGTAGCGCAGCGCGGGATGCAGTTTGAAAGCACACTCGGAAGCACCTTGCTCCCGGCAGGTACAGTTAGTCGTCGCCACTGTGAAAGGCTGGCCTACCGTTTTTGAGACCAGCGGGGCAACAATATAGCGGCAGGCCATTTCTCCGCGGCACGGCGGGCGGGAAATCGTTATCTCCAGCTTGCCGTCTTCGCGGGGAGCCGCTTCGATATGGTTCACCGGTATCTCAAGCTGCTGGAGCTTTTGCCGCAGGACAACGTCCACCTTACCCGCGCGCTCCACGGCACTCGCAAGTTCGGTGGCCATCTGCTGCATAATGTTGGAAAGACCTCGCAAATGCTCGGAAAGTACTTCCCGGCTTTCCAACAAACGGCGGTACCAGTAGCGGTTTACTTTGTAAGTTTCGTACAAACAGGTTACAGCAACGGCCAATTCCTTAATACGCAAGCAGCGCTGCCGCCACCGCCCGGGAAAATTTTCGGGTTTGACAGCCCCCGCCTGGTCAACCGTACCCAGAGCATACATAAGGGTTTGGTGGGTACGATCTGCTTCACGCTGCCAACAAGTTTTCTGCAGTGCACAATCCTGGCAGATGCGAATGCGTATTTCATTAAAAAGTTCGCGTACCGTCTTATCACCCGCCACTTCGGTCCCGGCGGAAGAAACCTGGGCAAACGTACGGGACAATTCGGCAAACATCTTGGACCAGCTGCGGACCCTGCTTTTAACAAGTTCTTGAATTTTCATACCGGAACTTGCTGCATCCAGGGTGCCGGGCGGCAGCATGCCCCTCACATTTTCCATCCACTTAAGAGGGATGACGGTAAAGGCCACTATTGCTATGGCTGCTTCGCTTAATACCCCGGCCAGGCTGGCATAATCATTGATATACACGGCCAGAACAATATTACCGAGAAGAAAGCCCACCGCAACGCCGGGTTTACCGAACCGGCGGCACACTCCGCCCAAAAATCCGGCAAATGCATATCCCCCCACACCTGCCGGGGCTACCGCATAAGCTACACCGGGGATAACCCCTACGATGGCACCCGCAGCGGCACCAAGGCCGCCGCCGCCCAGTACAGCGGCCATTAAAACAGCGAATTTACTCAGGATACCTTTTAAGGTTACCCCATTGTAGGCCAAACTGCCCGTACCGGCTACCACACCGGCAAGCAGCACCATTAGGCAAAAAAATTCCTCACCCGAGAGCGACCGCACTTTGGGAGTGAAAGCATTTATAAAAACGTAGGTCAGCACCCCGGCCATTACACCTTCAAAAAGAACGGCCACATAATCGTACAACAGTGCATCGCTAAAAGCTAAAAACGAAGCCCGGATGACAACATCCACCGCCAATGTCAAGGACGCAATAACCAGTTTGGGATTGCGCAAGTCACCAGGTACCGTTTTTAAAAGCATTCCTACCGAAGCGGTAATAACCATCGCCTGGGCCAGGGCCGCCCCGTGAAGCACGGTAGCCTGTCCCAGCAAACAGGCTCCCACAGCCACCCAGGCCCAGCGACCGTAAACGAAAAGGGCCGCCGCCGCAAATGCCGGGCTGAATGGCCCTAACTCGCCAAGAAGCATCGCCCTTCCCAGAAAGAAGCCCACCAAGCATAGTGCCACCCGCTGCCAGACCAGTATTTCTTTCAGGAAAGACCACTTCGCGGTTCGCCGGCACGGCTGCACTTTCGCCCAACTCCTGGAGCGTTGGCGATATGTTGTGGTCGGGAATTCAGCCACAAAGTTCACCCCTAATCCTTAAAGGCTCTCCCATATTATAGAATAAGGATTAGGAAATAAATGTCATATCTAGTAACTTGCACCACCTTTTTGTTCGACATCTTGTGCCGCATTTAGCGCCAAACCGTAAAGAATATCGGCCTCACTTACCTGTATCTGGTCCCTGTTGAAGACCATCATGGCGTTAAAAACTATCCGTACACCCGCCACGATAATGTCCGCCCGCTCCGGCTGCAAGCCCGGTATTCTTTGCCGTTCCTCAAGGGTACACCTTGCCAACTCGTCCAAAAGCTCTCCCACTCGCCGGCGGGTTAATATATAACCGTGAACCCCGTCGGGATCATAGTGTTCCATCTTCAAGTCAATGGCTGCCAAAGTCGTGCAGGTGCCACCCACCCCGACCAATCTCAAAGAGGATAACCGGGAAACCATTTTCGCTACCGGCCTTAGAACTTCGCGCATATTTTCACTGGTACTGCTTTCCAGAGTCATTCGTACCGCCCCGAGTGCAAGGCTCTTTTTCTGCAGAACCCCGGCATTTTGCCATACAAATTCGGTACTGCCCCCGCCGACATCCATTACTAAAACCTGATCCGGTGGCAAAGACAGGCCGGAAACCACTCCCCCAAAGCTGTAAGCGGCTTCTTCGTGCCCATTTATGACACGAACGTCGAAACCGGTTTCTCCTTTGACAACCTCCACAAATTCATCCCGGTTCGCGGCATCACGCACAGCGCTGGTGGCTACGGCAATCTCCCTGGTCACACCGCTTTCCTGCAAAAGCCCGCGATAGCGGCATAGCGTCGTCACCGTACGATTAATGGATTCGGGAAGAAGTATTCCCTCACGGAGCCCGGCGCCGAGACGCGTAGTCTCTAATGCTCTGCGCAGTGGCCGCACGCGGCCATCCTCTACTTCGGCAATTAATAATCGTGTGGAGTTGGTGCCGATATCTACCGCTCCAACGCGCAACATATCACCCCGGTCCTTCTTGACGTAAGAGTCAACAATAGAGTATACAGTAGAGTATACGGTAGAATATACGGTAGAGTATACGATAGAATATACAATTGTTTCTAGGGTATTCCTCGTTATTTAAAAAAATTATCCATGTGAAATGAGGAGGACAAGCAGCATTGAAACTGCGTCTCGGTTTACCGAAAGGGAGCCTGTTGGAACCAACACGACAGCTTTTTAAGAAGGCTGGTTACCATCTTACCATTAACCACCGCTCGTATTACCCGTCCATCGATGACCCGGACCTGGAAATCCTTTTAATGCGGGCGCAGGAAATTCCGCGCTACGTGCACCAGGGCGTACTTGACGCCGGCTTGAGCGGTTTGGATTGGATTTTGGAGAATGAAGCCGACGTCGTGGAAGTAGCCGATCTGGTCTATGCCCGGCAGTCCCAAAAACCAGTAAAACTTGTACTCGCCGTCCATAAAGACAGCCCGGTGCAGCATGTTACAGACTTGCAGGGCAAACGCATCGCTACCGAGCTTGTCAAGGTCACCAAAAACTATTTGGACCGGCACGGTGTTCAGGCCGCGGTGGAATACTCGTACGGTGCTACCGAAGTCAAGGTTCCGAATCTGGTAGATGCCATCGCGGACCTTACGGAAACAGGGGCTTCGCTGCGCGCTAACAACCTGCGCATTGTAGATACCATCCTGGAGTCGACAACCAAACTCCATGCCAACCCGGCCGCCTGGGAGGACCCGTGGAAACGCGAAAAACTCCAGAACCTGGCCGTACTTTTACTGGGTGCCTTACGAGCCGAACGGAGTGTAGGATTAAAGATGAACGTCCCGGGAGATAAGATCAAGGATGTCCTGAGCATTCTCCCGGCTATGAAACACCCCACTGTTTCCCAGCTGTACGGCAGCGATTGGGTCGCTGTTGAAACCATACTCAGCGAGCTGGAGGTTCGTGAGATCATCCCCAAGTTGAGGCGCGCTGGTGCCCAGGATATTATTGAATACCCGCTGAATAAGGTGATACCATAAACCTTAGACCAAAAAAACCCGGGGCATGCAACCCCGGGTTCACCGGTGATCTTTGTCTCAGGAACTAGTTTGGAGCTTATTTATACTGGCGGCGCAGGCGTCCGGTGAATTTGGGCAAAAAGTAATACCATAGATCCACCAGGGCCAGCAGCGTTAAACCTAACGCAAACCCGATACCCGTACGCACCCGCGTACGCATTTTTTTCAATGCTCCTTTCGCTGGTAGATTTGTTACGGTCATCATATTTCATCCCCTAGTTGGTGTTTTCCACTTTTGTGTCCAATTCCCTTCCATTTTAGTCTTTAATGCTATCGTTAACGGGCTGCTTTTCCTCCGGTACAGGTATGATACGGACTTCGCCCGGCTTTACCAATCCCAGTTTTTCGCGCGCTTGTTTTTCAATATATGTATCGGATGACAAATACTCCAAGCGATCCCATAATTCCTGGTTTTTTTGCCGCAGCTCGGTTATCCGCTGTTCGGCGTTCTCGAGTTTATGCTGCATGGTGATAAGCCAGGAAAACTGGGTCGCAAGGGAACCGGCCAAATAACAAAGCAGAACAATCAAAAAGAGAAAAGGGAGTTTGCTTTTGGATAATTTAAATCTTCTTTTACCCGACCTCGCTTCCATCATCGGCCTCATCCTCCCCCTCGTCGAATACACCCAGGATATCACCGGGGATCACAATTACGACTTGATAGCCCTTACTGCGGGCACGATTATAAAGAGTAGCCACCGTACTGCTCTTTAACTTTAACCGCCTGGCTACGGCTTCGTTGGAAAGCCCCTGCTCCTTGAGAACAACGACCTGCTTTTCACGAAAACTAAGCCGCTCGGCACCTCTAATTTCTATTTGCATAACTTATCCCCGGCCAAACCATATCTTTATCCACTGTTTATCCACATATTGTGTACAACTTTAGTACATATTAGGTACAAGGTAAGGACATGTTTTCAACGCCATTCAAAATTTTCCTTCTTTTTGGAAAAACCTTTTTCATGAAAAAAGCCCGGCACTCAGAACTCTTAGTCGCGCACTGAGTGCCAGGCCCCTTTCCCCATGCGCTTTACCAAGGGTTATAAACTTTCTGCTCCACCCTTTATCAGTTTTTCCCCCTTGGATGTTAAGATTTTAGCGGCTTTTTCCTGGGCTTTCAGCCAACGCTCTCTCATTTGCTGCAAGGTCAATCCCGCCTGATGCCACTCTTTGAACCGGCAAAGGCCGCAGACAGGGTGCACGACACCAAACAGGCGACACCAGGCCACGTTCATCTGTTCCCAGTAGGCCAAATACTTCTTGTTGCATCCGAAACCCACAACACCACACTCCTAACTTGCGGCCAGTCAATTGAAATAAGGAACAAGTTATTACAAGTACTTCGAAAATTATCTATGTACTTAAGTTTTCTCTTTAAAAACACAATTCCCTTCCCCCATAATAAGTTTTATCTTCCATTTATACCCTAAGGCTTGTCCACCCTCTGTAATCACGAAAAGATCTACTTTTCCTATTCTATGCCTTCTCCATCAGGAGTATGGCCGGAACGCTTTGAAGCAAAACGCCTTTTAAGAATACGGGTAACTTTCCCGCTAAAACGAAAGGGCCAGGTCAACACCTGCCACGTAAAAGCAAATGGCGCCAGGGTGGCTCGCAACACCCAACCGCCGAAACGGAAGCACTTTTGCCAAAATATAAATCCGGCACGGGCCAATAACTTTTGATAAAACAAAGTTCCAACAATGATACCCAGGAACACATACCAACGTACTTCGCCCATGTTTCCTAGGAGCAAAGCCCCAAATACCAGGACGGTAAGTGCGATCCAGAACAACAAATCACCAATGTGCAGGCGCCATTTTTTCAAACGTGCCGTTATCTGGATAACACGGTAAAAATCATACAAAAAAGCCGCGCCTATGCCGATTACAATAGTAACCCCGAAGGCCAATAACTGCTCATAAAGAGACAACGTGACACCCCACGCCTATTTCAAAATCCTGTTCAGAAAACCTTTAGCGCGCTGGCGCCCGCCTTTGGCCGTTTCACTGTATTGAATGCCGCTGAAAAGACCTTCCACCACCAGCATGCCCTCATCAAGATTAAGCTGGGTGATATGCAGGTCATCTCCGGAAAGGATTAAAAACCCCATATTAGTTTCCAGGTCAATTTGGGCATCTGTAAAGCTTTCCACTTTCTGTACACCTTCCAATAAGAGCTTTTGGCGTTCGGTTAGTTCCAGTCGATGGCGGCGCTCCACTTCCATCTGGATCCCCCCATTGTGAGAAATGACGGTAGACCTCTCTCTTAATGGATATTCTCATACCCACTTAAAGTATGACAGGAATATTTCGTTCCCCAGCACTCAGCGAGGCTTGTATCTTGGGCTTATCTGAGTCTACTGATTACTGATTACTAAATAAAAAACCGCGCCGGATATGGCGCGGAAGATTAGGCCGATATAAGTTTACTTATCCAAATGCCGGTACAGTGTACCGGCTTCCTTGGCTGGCACGTTGTCTCTGGTTTCTAAAATCTCAAACCGCATTTCTCGGGTCCCAAAGCGAATCGTTACCCGGTCACCGGGTCGCACCTGTGTACCTGCTTTAGCGACCCGGCCGTTTACGAATACAACCCCCCGTTCACAAGCTTCCTTGGCTAGGGACCGCCTTTTAATAATACGCGCGGTTTTTAAAAACTTATCCAGCCGCACAACAAATTGCTACTTGGCAACAGCGTCCCTGAGAACCTTACCGGCTTTGAAAACGGGCACTCTGGTGGCCGCAATGGTAATTTCTTCGCCGGTCTGCGGATTTCTACCCTTACGGGCCGCTCTTTCCCGGGATTCGAAAGTGCCGAAACCAACGATCTGCACTTTGTCACCCTTTTGCAGAACCTCACTGATGGTTTCCAATAGCCCGGCAAGCGCTTTCTCGACATCTTTTTTCGTAAGATTGGTTTTTTCGGCCACAGCGGAAACCAATTCTGCTTTATTCACACTGATCCCTCCTGGATTGTGATTTTGGTTTACCCTTATTCGTTAAGTATGCGTATTTTCCTGCTTTGTAGTAAACTTTTCCTAGGATTCCTCTAACTTTTTTGCCTCCTCCCACCACCGATCCATCTCTTCCAAGGGAACCAAAGCCAGGTCCCTATTGGTTTTGGTAGCTTTTTGCTCGATGTATGTAAAACGACGTTTAAATTTGTCAAGAGTTTGCCTCAGTGCATCTTCCGCGTCAATTTTGTTCAACCGGGCCACATTAACGGCAGCGAACAAAAGGTCACCCAGCTCGCTTTTCTGTTCATCGTAACTGCCCCCGGCCAGTACCTGTTCTAGCTCACTCATCTCTTCCCGCAATTTGTCCAGGGCGCCACGGTAATCGGGCCAGTCAAATCCTACCCGGGCTACCTTGGACTGGACCCGCTCGGCCTGCAGCAGCGCCGGAAGCTGCCGGGGAATACTGTCCAATAAGGAACGCTGCCGGTCGGGCTTTTGTGCTTTTTCCTCCTGTTTAATTTTTTCCCAGTTCACCAAGACTTCAGACGCGCTGTTTACTTCCGTACTACCAAAAACGTGAGGATGCCGGCGCACCATTTTCTCGACTATGGTACGTATGACATCGTCAATGTTAAACAAGTCTTTCTCTGATGCTATCTGGGCGTGAAACACTATTTGCAGTAATAAGTCTCCCAACTCTTCACAAAGACTATGCATATCCCCTTTATCAATAGCCTCTAAAACTTCATATGTTTCTTCAATGAGGTAAGGTTTAAGAGTCTGGTGAGACTGTTTTTTATCCCACGGGCACCCGTTTTCTCCCCGCAACCTGGCCATAACCTCTACCAGGGGTCGTAAATTGGCACGAACAAAATTATCGGTTGGATAATGAATGATAACTAAAGTCAGATCATCAAAACGATCCAGGCTCTCTAGTTCACTTAAAGGGATTTCCATAATTTGCTGGTAATCGGGTATGCCCGCCGACTGCACCACCTTGACCGGGTGACAGTCGGGAAGATGCCGTGCCAGCCACCTCTTCACCTCGGCTGCCACCCCTGCATCGGTTATGCCCGTAATAATGGTATAATCTTGCATGCTGAGTGACGGCTGCTTGTCCAAATGCCGGGCATTGTAAATATGGATCCCCGGACCCAGTCCTCCAATGGTTATCCTTCGGTCCATAATCTACCTCCTAACTCCAAAAGAAAATGGCCTTACGGCCAAAAACACGACCCTTTTTAACAAATCCCTGCATCCCAGCCAAACCTTAAACCCAACTGCGGTACTACTGCTCCATTTGCTTAGCCAAAAAACCCGCCGCCGTCTCTGCCAGTTTCAATTCCAACTGCCCCATTTTGGTACCGGGTTCTTTGGAAATCAACATGACAGCGCCAATAGGATCACCTTCGGCAATGATCGGTGCAATCACTTCTGCGGTGTACTTGCATTCCCCGTTTTCAGCCGTAATACATTCTTTGCAGTATTCATCTTCACCGGGAGCATTCACCACAATCGCCTTGCGATCCTCCTGCACCTTCTCAACCGCAGGTGATATGGGTTTATTTAGGAATTCTTTTTTGGGTGCCCCAGCAACAGCAATAATCGTATCACGGTCGGCGATACAAGCAATATGGCCGGTAGCCTCATACAGCGAATCGGCGTACTCCTTAGCAAAATCACCCAACTCACCAATCGGTGAGTATTTCTTTAAAATTACTTCGCCGTCCCGGTCAACGAAAATCTCTAACGGATCCCCTTCCCGAATACGTAAAGTCCGTCTGATTTCTTTAGGGATTACTACTCTGCCTAGATCGTCGATACGTCGTACAATACCTGTTGCCTTCATAGACTCCGTCCCTCCTTTTCTCCATAGGCTTTCGCCTTCTTTCTGAGAATAGTATACATCCATAAAATTTAATTTATTCTTATTTTTCCAAGCAAAATCGTGATTACATAGGACTTGCCTTTATTAGCTCTTTAAAACATTCCTTAGGAGATTTTAGCTAAAAAGGTCTCTATTTCTCGGACGGAGTCGCAATTATCTGTATTTTGGGCCGCTTTAAGCCAAATTTCAAAGCCATCCTCTTTTTCTTTAAAACGTACCCGCCCTGAATAGGCTTGGGCCACTTTCACCAGTTTATTACCGGTAAGGGTATGGCGCGGCATAAAAACAAACCGGTAATACCCACCCTGGCGATTGATGGCCTTGATCTTAAGGTTTCGTCCCATCGCGCGCACACGTGCTACCGCCAACAAATTTTGCACGGGAGACGGATAATTGCCGAAACGATCGCGCAGCTCAACTGCCAGGTCTTCCACCTCCTCATGATTTTTTACCGCTGCTAGCGCGCGATAAAGCTTCACCTTTTGTTCGGCATCGGGAACGTATTCATCCGGCAAGTAAGCTGTGACCGGGAGTTCCACCAGAGTATCCACCTCTTCTTCCGCCGGCTGTTCACCTTTGATCTCACGCACGGCTTCCTCCAGCAAACGGCAGTACATTTCAAAACCTACGACGGCAATGTTGCCGTGCTGTTCGGTACCCAAAAGATTACCGGCACCCCGGATTTCAAGATCCCTTTTAGCCAGTTTAAATCCTGAACCAAAGTCGGTAAAATCTCTGATCGCGCTAAGGCGTTTTTCGGCAGCCTCACTCAATATCTTGTCCCGGGTAAAAGTGAAGTAGGCGTAAGCCAAGCGATTGGAACGACCCACTCTTCCCCGCAACTGGTAGAGTTGAGCCAACCCTAATTGATCGGCATCCTTGACGATAAGGGTATTGACATTGGGAATATCCATACCGGTCTCGATGATCGTGGTACAGACCAGGATGTCGTAGGCTCCGGCCACAAAATCCAGCATCACCCTTTCCAGGTCCTCTTCCCTCATTTGACCATGGGCCATAGCGATAGAAGCCTCGGGTACCAGTTCTTGCGCCCATGCTACCACCCGGTCCAATTCCTGCACCCGGTTATGAACCAGGTAAACCTGTCCTCCCCGGGCTAATTCACGGCGTATAGCCTCCTGAATGATGACCGGGTCTTCCTCGAGCACATAAGTCTGCACCGGGAAACGGTTTTGAGGAGGCGTTTCCAGCAGGCTGGTATCACGGATGCCGATTAACGACATGTAAAGCGTGCGAGGGATGGGAGTAGCCGTAAGCGTTAAAACGTCCACATTGGCGCACATCAGCTTCAACCGTTCCTTGTGCACTACGCCGAAACGCTGTTCCTCATCCACTACCACCAAACCCAGGTCATAAAATTTCACATCCTGCGAAACCAGGCGATGGGTACCAATGACGATATCCACCGTTCCCCGCGCCAGGCCTTTTAATATTTCCTTTTGCTCCCGGGGTGTCTTAAAACGGCTCAAGGACTGAATCTCAACCGGGAAACCTTGGAACCTTTCTTTGAAGGTTTGTTCATGCTGTTGTGCCAGTACCGTGGTAGGGACCAGAACGGCTACCTGCTTACCCGCCATCACAGCTTTAAAAGCCGCCCGCATGGCCACCTCGGTTTTGCCGTAGCCCACATCACCGCACAACAACCTGTCCATAGGGCGAGGCTTTTCCATATCGGCCTTGATTTCCGCGATGGCCCGCAGCTGGTCGGGAGTCTCCTCGAAGGGGAAAGCCGCCTCAAATTCGGCCTGCCAGGGCGTATCGGGCGGAAAGGCGTATCCCGGCATTGATTGTCGTGCCGCGTAAAGCTTAATTAATTCCTCGGCCACTTCTTGAACGGCTTGGCGCACCTTTTTCTTGGTACGCGACCAGTCGCTGCCCCCCAAGCGGGATAAACGGGGTGTCTCGCCTTCGGCGCCGATAAATTTTTGAATAAGCCCCAGTTGATCAGTGGGCACGTAAAGTTTATCATCGCCGGCATATTTCAACAGTAAATATTCGCGCTGCACACCACCAATGGACAGCGGGACAATGCCCATAAACTTTCCTATACCGTGGCTGACATGAACAATATAGTCACCTATTTGAAGATCGAGTTCCTCCAGTGTCTTACCTTTGGATACCTTATGACGGCGGGTGTACAGTTTTCTACCGTAAATCTCGTTTTCGGTAAAGACCACCATAGAAGCGGCCGGGTATTCAAAACCCTGGCTAAGGGTACCTACCCCCACTATCACGTCACCCGGGGATACTTTCTTAATCGCAGCGGTATGAAAAGCATTAACCCCATTCTGACGCAAGTTGCCGACCAGGCGGCGGGCGCGTTCCCGGGTACCTACCAGCAGCACGATACCGTAATTGCGTCGCCGCCAGTTCTTAATCTCGTTAACAAGAGTTGTCAAACTGCCTAGAGTACTGGCAATCCCTTTGGCGACAACACCTACCTGCCGTGCTGCCTTGGGAAAGCCGGCTGCGCGAGGCAAAAAAGCAGCATATACCAGCGGGTGTTTCTTCAGCTGGTCCATTACGGCAGCATAAGGTAAATAAACATCATACTGGCCGGGAAGAATTTGACCCTTCTCCATCAAAAGCCCGTATCCTTCGGCACGCTGAGCTTCAAACCTTTCAGCCACTTCCGCCACCCGCCCCGGTTCGGCCACCACTACCGTTGTATCGGGAGGCAGGTAGCCAAACAGGTTAGGCGCCTCCGGATAGAAATAAGGCAGCAGTTCTTCAATACCGGGAAAATAGTTGTGCACGGAAAGGTGGGTCAGTTTTTCTTCAAACAAGGTTTCCAAAGTTTCGGCGGCCTCACCGTTGCCGCCCCGCCGCAGCTTCTTTATTTGGGACTGTAGTTCCTTATCAATGGCACGGCGGGCCGGCTCCCAGCGATCCTCAGAGACTACCACCTCATAGGCCGGACCAATAAACACCTTGCGGCCTGCTTCGATCCTGTCTTCGGAACGCTGGGTTTCCGGATCAAAGACACGCAGTGATGTGATTTCATCACCCCAGAATTCCACGCGTAATGGTTTTTCACTTGTGGAAGGAAATATGTCGACAATACCGCCCCGGGTAGAAAACTCTCCCACGGCCTCAACCTGGGTTACGTGTTCATAACCCAGTGCCCCCAACCGGGTGCGCAGCTCCCCCAAGTCATATGTATCTCCGACCGTCAATTCTATCAGGCTGGAACGGAAACAATCGGGCGGTACCAAACGCCTGGGTAATGCCTCTACCGGGGCCACTACCACCGGAGCGCGGTTGAAAAGACAGGCCTGAAGGGTCGTCAACCGCTTGGTACTGAGGTGTTTGCTGTAGGCCAAGACCTGCGAAGGTAAAATTTCCCAGGGCAAAAAGACAAAAACATCCCGCCCGGGAAGTAAAATCGAAAGGTCCTCCGCGATCCGGGAGGCCTCTTTTTCCCCGGGTGTAACAATGAGCAAAGGGCGTTGGTCCTGTGCCAGAGCGGCACCGACTAACGCTTGGTGTTCTCCCCCTACCCCGTACACGAGTAAAGGACCCGCATCCCTCTGGAGCAGGTCAGGCACATCCGCCAGAGGAGGGGTTCCCAACAATATGCTTCCTAAACCTTCCAAGGCAACGACTCCTTGGTTGTGCTCCTCACTATTGTGTATTATTACCTGTTACGATACATTACCATTGTTTACGATAGAATATACAGTAGAGATCCAGTAGTAAACAGTGAACAGTGAACGGTGAATAGGAAATAGGAAACAGGTCACTGATTACTGCCCCTCACCTGCCAGTTATTATACCGGTTCATGGCCTGCTGCAGCCCGTCCCGGCAAGCGGTGATAACGGCCTCCACGCATGTTTCCAAAACCTCATCCAGAACTGCCTCTTCTTCGGGACTAAACTCCCCCAGCACGTGGGATACAGCGTCTCCCGCTTTCCCGATACCGATCCGCAAACGCGGCACAGCTTCTGTCCCCAAAGTGGCAATGATGGAAGCCAAACCTTTATGTCCTCCCGAACCACCCTGTGACCTCAGGCGCAATTTGCCAAAGGGCAAATCCATATCGTCGTAAATCACCAAAATATCACCGGGAGCGACAGATAATAAACGGGCCAGGCACCCTACCGCCTCGCCGCTTAAATTCATGTAAGTCAGGGGTTTAGCCAGGGTTATCTTATACCCTTCAATGGCGGCCTCCGTCGTTAAGGCACGGCAGCGCCTACCGGTATCCTGTGCCTGCACTTTGGAAGCCAACCGGTCCAGAACCATAAACCCGGCATTATGACGTGTACGCCGGTAAGCGGCACCGGGGTTACCCAGCCCTACGATCAGTTTCATTGTTACTCGGTCTCGCCGGCTTCAGCCGCTGTCTCCCTGGCTTCGCCCCCGGCCGTTTCCTCTTCCCCGGCTTCTTCTTCCGCTTCGGTCTCTGCTTTCTCCAGGTAGCAGGAAGCAACCACCGTATCCGGATCGGTAAGGATTTTTACCCCTTCCGGAGGATTAATCTGGGCAACGTGCAAAGTTTCACCGACATCCAGCGACGATATATCGACCTCAAGGTACTCGGGAATATTGGTCGGTAAGCAGCTTATCTCCACTTCCCAGAGCAGTTGTTCAACAACGCCGCCTTTTTCAGCCCCTGCCGCATCACCGACAAGGTGTAATGCCGTTGTGGTCTCCAGCTCTTCCTCCAGTGAAATTTGTTGAAAATCAACGTGCAGTATTTCCTGCTTGTAAGGGTGGCGTTGTAACTCTTTAATAATGGTATGATACTTTGCCGTTTCACCGTTCCGGGGTATTTCCATTTCGATCAAGGCCTTGCCGCCGAAGTTGGAAAGAATACTTTCCAACACCCGTCCTTCCACCGCTATCGCCACACTACCGATTTTACGGCCGTAAACGACCGCCGGAATTTTGCCTTCCACCTTCAGGCGATTACGGGCACTTCTGCCGCGATCATCCCTTTGCTCTACCTTCATACTTGCGCTAGCCATTCAAATCCCTCCAACATAAGAATATTCCCTCTTAACAGCCATATCAAACGGCTATCCTTCACAGCCCCGTCAAAACACAGCGCCGGGCTATATACAAGACTACTACATAAACCTGGAAACAGGCAAGTTGGAAGGGCTAGAAGAACCGGCAAGCAAATCGGTCATCATAACCGAACAGACCGGAACAAGACTGGAAGAAAAACGAGACGCCTGTGGCGCCGTTACAAAACCCGGTCGGAAAACAAACCTCCGCCGACCAAAATGCTGAACCAAACCACTATCAGTCGAAAAGCTTGCTTACCGATAAATCTTCGTGAACCCTGATAATGGCCTCACCCAACAACGGCGCGACCGACAATACCCTGAATTTATCACGGTTCACGTCCTGACGCAAGGGAATGGTATTGGTCACAATGACCTTCTTAATTACTGATTCCTGAAGCCGCTCATAGGCCGGGCCGGAAAGTACCGGGTGTGAACAGCAGGCGTAAACTTCACGCGCGCCGTAATCCAGTAAGGCGGCAGCACCTTTGGTGATGGTCCCGGCCGTATCAATGATATCGTCCAACACCACGGCCGTTTTGCCTTCCACGGGGCCGATGACATTGGTTACCTCGGCCACGTTGGGCTCGGGGCGGCGTTTATCTATCACGGCCAGCGGCGCTCCGATGCGTTCTGCCAAATCACGCGCCCGGACAACCCCTCCTACATCGGGTGAAACTACGACAACATTCTCCAAATGGCTTTGCCGCAAATATCCGGCCAGAATAGGAACAGCCACCAGGTGGTCGACCGGAATGTCAAAAAAGCCTTGGATCTGCCCGGCGTGCAGGTCCATAGTGATCACTCTTCTGGCACCGGCCGCCGTTAGGAGGTTGGCTACCAGCTTGGCAGTAATAGGCTCACGTGCCCTGGTCTTGCGATCCTGACGCGCGTAGCCGTAATAGGGGATTACGGCCGTAATACGGCGCGCCGAAGCCCTGCGTATCGCATCGATCATTACCAGGAGTTCCATTAAGTTTTCATTAATTGGATGACAGGTAGGTTGGATCACAAACACGTCGGCGCCCCGCACGTTTTCATTGATGCGCACTTTAATCTCACCGTCTGAAAAACGGGATACCGACGAATCGCCCAGGGGTACGCCGAGATAGTCACAAATCTCGCGAGCCAGGGCGGTATTGGCATTGCCGGAAAAAAGTTTCAGTTTTTTGTGCCGTGCAAACACTACGATCCCCCCGTATGTCCCTTTCTTCCTTTTTTTCTTGTAACCCAGTCTTCTATATTGGTTTGCCTGCTCCTGGCCACGCCTAAAGCCGCCGCGGGTACATCTTCGGTAATGGTAGACCCTGCGGCGACATAAGCCCCCCGGCCTATTCTAACCGGCGCCACCAGATTGGCATTGCTACCTATAAAAGCACCGTCCTCAATTACGGTCCGGTGTTTTTTCTCCCCGTCATAGTTACAGGTAATGGTACCCGCACCGATATTTACCTTCGCGCCGACCTCGGCATCACCTACGTAGCTCAAATGCGGCACCTTGCTGCCGTCCCCAATAATCGCCTTCTTAAGTTCCACAAAATCGCCGACCTTGGCTCCCGTACCAACTCTGGTACCGGGACGGAGGTAGGCATAGGGACCGACAACAGCCCTGTCGGCCACATATGCTTCTATCACGGTACTCTGCATAAGCTGTACCCCGGAACCTATACGGGCGTCAACAAGCCGCGCGTAAGGACCGATACGGCAGTCTTCCCCGATTACAGAATTTCCTTCAATTAAGGAAAAAGGTGCGATAACGGTATCGGGGGCAATAACAACACCCCGGTCCACAAAAGTGGAGGCGGGGTCAATTACGGTCACGCCCGAAAGCATCAACTCATCCAGGATACGCCGCCGCATTAAATCCGCAACGACCGCCAGCTGCCGCCGGTCGTTGACCCCCAGAATTTCATCGGGGTTATCCGTCCGGTAGGAAGCCACTTGGTAACCATGCCGCCGGTAAATGCCGATGATATCCGGCAGGTAATACTCGCCCTGGCGGTTGGCGTTACCGATTTCTTTAAGGGCTGCAAAAAATCCTGCCGCAGCGAAGCAGTAAATACCGGTATTAATTTCCTTAACGGCCTGTTCCTCGGCAGTGGCGTCTTTTTGTTCCACAACCTGGACCACCATACCGCTGTTATCCCTGATAACCCTACCGTACCCATAAGGATTTTCCAGTTCTGTTGTAAGAACGGTTGCCGCCGTCCTGCTGTTGCGGTGATGTGCCACCAGGGCTGCTAAGGTGGCTCCCGTAATAAGAGGGGTATCCCCGCACACTACGAGTATATCCCCCTCAAAATTTTGCAATAGGTGTTCAGCCTGCATCACGGCGTGCGCCGTACCAAGCTGTTCTTCCTGGCAGACAACTTCCGCCTGCCCGGCCACCGCTTCCTTGACTTGTTCAAATCCGTAACCGGCTACCACAATCACTTTTTGTGCCCCTGCGTCCTGAACGGCCCGAAGCACGTGATGCAGCATCGGCAAGCCGGCCACGGGATGCAGCACCTTGGGCCGGCGGGATTTCATACGTGTACCCTTTCCGGCAGCTAAAATAACCGCAGCTAAAGCCATTAGATGCGTTCCCCCAAGCGATAGTAATATTACATCAAATTATTTTGAATACAGTTCCACAGAGAACGCATTCTTCCTCTAAAAACAATATTCAGGGGGACGTTGTCCCCCTTTCTTTATTGTGTTTCCGTGCCTTCTTGCTCATTGTTTTGATTATGGCTGGCATAAGCAGAAAGTACGGCATCTTGTATCAGCGCCCGCATAGACTGGTTAATGGGGTGGGCGATATCGCGAAACTCCCCACTCGGGGTACGCCTGCTGGGCATAGCAACGAAGAGGCCGTTTTGGCCTTCCACGACTTTTATATCGTGAACCACAAAAGCATTGTCCAGTGTTACAGAAACAATGGCCTTCATCTTGCCTTCTTCGAGTACTTTACGAATTCTGACGTCAGTTACTTCCATCGCTGCTCACCACCTCCCTACCCTAATATGTCAAGATCCTGAATGCACAAAAATTTCTGCGCCTTGGACAAATAATCCTTCTTCGTGTCAATATTTTTCCCAATAATACGACACGTGATAACGCTGTAACCATAGCATTATTTTCCCTAGAAATTAGAAAAAGATTTATTGCACAGATAACAAAAAGGAATATAATTTCTAGATAAGGATATGGAGGACAGGTTACGATGAACCTCAGCTATCTGGAAACCTTTATCACGGTAGCCAGGTTACAGAGTTTCTCCCTTGCTGCCAAAGCTTTAAACCTTACCCAACCGGCTGTCAGCAAACACATCGCCCTGCTCGAAAACCACTACGGTATTAAACTGATAGACCGGAGCAGCCGGCGGGTAGAATTAACCGAGGCTGGAGAAACACTGCTGCGCTATGCCCAGCAAGTAGTGGATACCCTGCAAGCTGCGGAGGCCAAATTGCATTCCTTTGCCATAGGCGTGAGGGGAAAGCTCGTAATAGGAGCCAGTACCATTCCGGGGCATTATGTTATGCCCGGCCTAATAAGTACCTACCAGCGTCGTTATCCCCACGTGAAAACTTATCTTGAAGTATCGGGCACCGGGCACATCGTGGCCCGTCTTTTAGAAGGCGCCATTAGCATTGGCGCTGTCGGGGCACCTGTTGAACACCCTCACATCGCGAGCCAACCATTTGCTGTGGACGAAATTGTACTTATTGCACCACCTCAATACCGCTTAGCGCAGAAAACGTCTTTAGAACCGTCCGACCTGGTTGGGGAAAGAATAGTCTGGCGCGAAAAAACATCCGGTACGCGCCAGGTGGTGGAAACCAAACTGGCCGAAGCCGGCATTAATCCTAGAGATTTACAAAACGCCGGTGAATTTGGAAGTACCGAAGCCGTCGTCGCAGCCGTTTCCGCCGGTGCCGGCATGTCCTTTGTCTCGCGCTATGCCGCCGAAAGGGCCGCCCGCGACGGGCGCGTACAAATTGTACCACTGGAAAACGTTTCTTTAGAAAGACCCCTTTATCTTATTTACCCCCGCGAAAGACTCCTGTCCCCGCCGGCACAAGCTTTCCTTAATTTTGTGCAGTCCCGGTAAGGCACTCCCAATTTTGGACAGAATGAACAGGTAAAAACCGCCCGCTAAAAACAATCTTATATTACTTTTTGTTATGTTTAATATAGAGGAATTTTATATATTGGACCGAATTTTTTAACCGGAGGGAATGGAGCTGGTGCTCCCCGCGGACTGCAAATCCGCTGGCCTTAGCCGTTAAGGCAGGGGTGGTGTTCGATTCCCACTTCCCTCCTCCATTTCTATTTTCATTTCTCCATGACTTTTCATAATAACGACCAGACCAAAATGCTAACTAACTTTATCGTCATCCTTATTTATTCCAAAGAGCAATCGAACGGATAACAGGAGCTTATTTCTTTAACGCGAAGCATAGGCATAAAACCAAATTTTATCCAGGGGGTGAAATATTTTTATACTTAAGCTTATTGTTGGGTTTAAATTGCATTACTTTTAAGGAGGTACATAAGCACCGATGAAGCAAAAAATTCCCATTATTCTAGCCGGCACAACGGTAGGCATTGCTGCCATTGGTTTGATGCAGGCCGGTAACCCCGCCAATATGGGTATATGTATTGCCTGTTTCTTAAGAGATATTGCCGGCAGCCTTGGTCTGCACCAGGCTGCAGTAGTGCAGTACATGCGCCCGGAAATTTTGGGTATCGTAATAGGAGCTTTTGCCGTGGCACTCATAAGACGGGAATTTAGACCGGTGGGCGGTTCCAGTGCTATGGCCAGGTTCCTGCTGGGATTCTTGGCCATGATAGGATTCCTGGTCTTTTTGGGATGCCCCCTGCGTATGACCATTCGCCTTGCCGCCGGCGATCTGAACGCCGTTGTCGGTTTAGTTGGCCTTGCTGCCGGAGTAGGAGCCGGGGTCGGGTTTATAAAAAATGGTTTTTCCCTTGGTCGCGCCACACCCCGCAGCGCCGTCAACGGTTACCTTTTCCCGGGCATATTTATTGGTCTGACCATCCTATTTCTTGCAGGAGCATCATTTATTGTGGCAAGTGAAAAAGGACCTGGTGCTATGCACGCACCGGTATTCCTAAGTCTAGCCGCCGGACTTATCATCGGAGGTCTGGCCCAGTACTCGCGTTTATGCCTGGTAGGAGGTATCAGAGATTTCCTTTTCTTCCGTGATACTTACCTGCTGACAGGGCTGGGAGTAATCTTTACGGTAGCGTTAATAGGTAATATCGCGGTAGGTGCCTTTAATGTCGGTTTTGAAGCTCCTATTGCTCATAACGACGGGCTCTGGAATTTTCTCGGCATGGCGCTGGCCGGACTTTGCTCGACCCTCGCCGGCGGCTGTCCTTTGCGCCAGCTTGTAGCATCAGCGGAAGGCAACACTGATGCTGCCGTAACCGTCATGGGCCTTTTGGCCGGTGCAGCTATGGCACATAACTGGAAATTGGCCGCCAGCCCGGCCGGCGTTCCTGTTAACGGTCAGATCGCCGTCATTCTGGGATTGCTTATCGTGGTAGGCTTTGCTTTGGCCACTATTACCTCCAAGGCCACCACACAAAGGGGGGTCGTCGATGAACGAGCGAGTAGTTGATGCCCGGGGACTTCTATGTCCCGAACCCATGCTGATGGTTAAACGAGCTATCGAAGCTGCTGGTTCGGGGACCATAAAAGCCCTGGCCGATAATTCAGCGGCAAGAGAAAATATCAAGCGGCTTGGACAGAGCCAGGGTTGGTCGGTGGAAATCACCGAAGAAAATGGGGATTATGTTATTATCTTAAAAAAATAATCTTACATTTCCACACGAAAAAGCCCGCTTCAAAAAGCGGGCTTTTTACCTTTACTTTTAGAATTTAGAATTGAGACATCAGCAGTGTGAAGTTCCCGGACCCTTAATGGTAAAACCACCACCCAGGAATGATTCACGGTAATCTACCGTCGCTCCTGAAAGATAGCGCATGGCGTCTTTGTCAATGATAAAGCGGAGATCCCCCGCTTCCACCAGGGTATCGTCCTCGCGTTTTGACTCTTCCAGAGCCATACCGAAGTTCGGGCCGCCTCACCCGATACCCTGGATATACAACCTGATATACGCACCAGATCCATTCTTTTCAGCCAATATTTCCTTAAATTTTTCTTGAGCCTTATCCGTTACTTCTATCAAAATACTCACCCCTGTTTATTACTAAGATAGAAATTCCTTAATCGGTATTTTATGATTACTCACTAAAGACGTCAACCTCAACCCGGTCAATGATGCATTCCCTCCACACCACATGCCCCGCCATACCAGGCTCACAACCCTAGTAGTAATTTATAACCAAATTGCCAGTTAGTGGAGTTTTCCCAGCTCGCGCAAAACCAGCTCGTAATCCTCCGGCTTATCAACGTCCACTGCTATTTCCGGATCCTGACAAACCAGCGCCCTACCAGTTATACCCGCCAAAGCGGTGACTTTGCTTTCTACGGCCTGGAGACTCAACGTTCCGGTGACAAACCTGAGCAACAACCCGATGCCTACTATTCTCGCCAATTTAAGCGGTTTCTTCCGGTTCTCAGCAAACAAGGCCGCCAAGCGGCGGCAGCGCTCGTAAGCAGAAGAGTGTAAAAGCGCCATATTCCCACCGGTAAAACGGCCTTCACGGAGCCGCACATAGGTCCTTTTGGCACCCGTATAGCGGGCAGCAACGGTATCCTCCGTAACAACGGGGTAATATACTTCGGCTGACCGGTCACCGCACTGCGCCAGAAAACGCTCCACAATTGGGCCGGTAATTAGTGGAATGTCGGACGTGGCTACCAAAACGTGTTGTTCATCGCCTAGTGCCTTCAAACCTTGCTCCAGGTTCTCCATCAGTCCCCCCGCCGGAGGCAGGAGTTCTACTCTTCCGCCCAATGGGATTACAGCATTCAAATCACTCGGCCCTACCACCAAAACATGATTGATCTCCCGGCAATCAAGCAGTGCCCGGAGCACATAATCAATGATAGGGCTATCACCAATGGGTATTAGTGCCTCGTAGGCTTCATCACTTACTGCGGCTAAAGGCCCGTCGTTAGGGCTGCCGGCCAATAAAATACAGTCAATCAATCTTCTGCGGCCTCCTCCTGAAAACATAACAAACTGTTTTCAGCATTTTCAATATGTTCTCTGGCCAAGGCCTGAGCCAATTCTATATTGTGCTCGCTAATTGCTTCCACTATTTTCCTGTGCTCCTCGAGCGCCTGCCTGTTGCGTCCCGGTACCGACAATGTGCTGGCACGAAAGCGCTGAATTTGTTCTGAAAGGTGGGTGACAATCTGCTTTAAACGCTTGTTCCTGCTGGCCCGGTAAATAAGTTCGTGAAACTGCGTGTCAGCTTCCACCAGGGCATTGATATCTCCCTTTTCGGCGATTTCAGTGGTCTGTACCACAGAACGTTCCAAATTCTCAATTTCCTCATCCGTAATACGCTCGGCAGCCAAACCGGCGGCCAGAGCCTCCAGGGCGGCCCGTACCTCAAACACATCGGTAATGTCCTTGTCGGAAATACCGGCCACATACGCCCCCTTGCGCGGAACCATCATCACAAAGCCTTCCAGTTCGAGTTTACGGATGGCTTCCCGGACCGGCGTACGACTCACACCAAGTTCCTCCGCCAACTGCATCTCCATCAACCGCTCCCCCGGTTTGAGCTTACCGGCAATAATGGCTTCACGCAGGGATTCGAACACTACTTCCCGGAGAGGCTTGTAAGTGTCCAACTTGACCGGCAGCAGACGTCTTTGCTTCTCCATGAGCGCATCTCCTTTTTCTATTCTTTACAATAACATATTTTAATTTTAAATCTAAGGGGCGCAAAACGGCAACAAATGATCACCGAACGGTTCAATTTTGGCGGGGGATGGAATGTACAATAGGATTGACGGGATGAACCTGCGGGCCGCCGGAGGCCGTCGTCGTTACAATTACATCCCGCCCCTTACGTCTTAGTTTTTCGCCTACTTCCTCGGCCTGCCGTATATCAGGTGTAACTCCGAACAACGTGGGACCACTACCCGAAACTAACGCCGCCAAGGCCCCGGCCCGTAAGATGTCTTCCCGCACCTGCCGCAAGCCGGGGTGCAAATCAAATACCACCCGCTGCAGGTCATTGACCAAGCAGGAAGCTATACCTGTCACATCCTGCGCCTGGATGGATCTCAAGATAGCTTCGGAATCGGCTCCTGCAGCCGATGGCAAACTGTCAAAATGCCGGTATACTTTCCCGGCTCCCAGGCCGAAGGGCGCTTTAACCAAAACCACACCCATTTGGGGTGCCGGTAAAAGGGGCTGCAGTTCTTCCCCGCGCCCCCGCGCTAGGGCCGTTCCACCGAGCAGGCAAAAAGGGACATCGGAACCTATGGCAGCCCCCAAATCCAAAAGTTCGTTCTTTGTCAAATTCAGCCGCCACAGGTGGTTCAGTCCCATCAGGGTGGCGGCAGCATCGGCCGACCCTCCGGCCAACCCCGCCGCCACCGGAATTCTTTTATGCAAAACAATCCGCAAACCTTTCCGAATACCGGTATGCTGAGCCCCCAACATCACGGCACGCATACACAAGTTGTCCGGACCGGTTGGAACCCCGGGAGCATTAGTTTCCAATCTTATTCTGTCCCCCGGTTCTGGCCACAATTCCAGGGTATCATGCAGGGCAAGCTGCTGCATCACCGAAACAATTTCGTGGTAACCGTCGTCACGTCGCCCCAAAACCCGCAGAAACAAATTGATTTTCGCATAAGCTTTCACTTTAAGCATTATTTTTCTAACCTCTATTTCGACAAGATTAACAAGATTAACAGGATAAATAATTAAATTATATAAACATCCTAAAGCATTCTTCACAGGTCAGCAATTTTTAAAAACCATGTTCTAACGTTGTTCAAAATACTTTGTAAAATCCTGTCCCTTAATCCTGTTCATCCGGTCATCGTAACGTGATTACACACCAACATAAATCTTCCTGCCCGCAAATATATTCAATGTAAATTTGATTTTTCGGGGCGGGCTTGGCGTGGCACTTACCTTGAGCATACTGGCAGGTTTCTGTACCCTCCTGGGATCCCTGTTGGTATT
Organism: Peptococcaceae bacterium; assembly: GCA_017656185.1. GTDB lineage: Bacteria > Bacillota > Desulfotomaculia > Desulfotomaculales > JACDOK01 > JACDOK01. The sequence continues at coordinate 41,336 of JACDOK010000002.1, forward strand.
AATCATCGGTACCCCACGGGCCAAAACGCTGGCTTTCTTCTTGGGCCTGGCCGCAGGCGTCATGGGCGGCGTCGTGGTCCTTGACCTGTTACCGGCTTCTATTTCCATGGGAGGCTATAAGGCGGTTTGGGGAGGTACTTGCGCAGGATTGGTATGTATCGCGGTGCTGGATACCTGTCTTGGCCGTATCATCGGTTATGGACAGGGGTTCTTTAAAACCGGGGTTCTGGTAGCCCTGGGTATTGCCCTGCACGATCTTCCCGAAGGGCTCGCCATCGCCGCCGGTTTCGCCACTACCACATACCTGGGTCTGGTAATGGCTCTCATGATCGGGCTGCACAACCTTCCGGAAGGTATGGCCACCAGCGTGCCTTTACGCGCCGCGGGTACTGCGGCATGGAAAATCGTCGTCCTTAATGCTTTCGTCAGCCTGGTAACACCTCTCGGAACCCTACTGGGACTTTGGTTCACAGCCACCGGGCCTTTCTCTCTGGGGGTAATGTCTGCCGCCGCGGCCGGGGCCATGGCCTATATCGTTATTTTTGAACTCATCCCGCACGCCTTTCAGCAGCACGTCCCGTCCGCCGCCCGGGGACTCTTGTACGGGCTGGCGATAGTCGCTGCAACTACTTTAGTCCCTTAACACAAGAAAGGCTCCACCCGCCATCAGCATCGCCCCCACCACACGATACCAGTTAAAAGGAATCTGCCGCATGCCAAACCAGCCGAAATGGTCGATAAGAGTGGCGGTAAGCACTTGTGCCACAATTATGGCCGTAGTAGCCGGCGCTACTCCTACTTTGGGCATGCTGCGCACCACGGTATATACGATAATCACCCCCAGAATCCCACCCAGATACGAATACCAGGGTGCCTCCCCCACACGTGCCAGGGAACCGTCTCCCAAACCAAAAGCAAAAAGAAGGACAGCTACTAAAACCAGTCCTATGACATGTACTATAAATGTTGTTTCGAGAAGACCAATGACTTTGCCAAGACCCGAATTGATCGCCCCCTGTAAGGCCATCGTTGCACCGGACAGGGCGGCTACCAACAAGGCCGTTGATTTAATTCCGTCCACCAACACCATCCTCTCCCACGATATTGTCTCCGCCACCAGCCGCAATATACCAGTCCTAACCGGGTAAGTTCGTCACCATTTTCACCTCCGGCACATACCTTAATAGCAAAATTAGGCAAATCATGCCGGGTTTGGGATGGTGATTACTTTGCAGGCTTACCGAGAGGCTCTTAATAGAAACAAGCGGAAGCTAATGAGGTTGCCAAACGTTGTAGGTACCGGGATCGGTTATAAAATTATCGACGGGCAGAGAACCAGAGAAAAGGCCATTACAGTTTTTGTCAAGAAAAAAGTTCCCCGGGAAGAACTCCCCAGGGTCTATCGCATACCACGCCGCCTGGATGACCTGCCTACGGACATAGTGGAGGTCGGCCAAATACGCCTTTTAAATGAACAAACCCAGCGTTACCGCCCGGCCCCCCCGGGCTGCAGCATCGGTCACTACTTAGTTACCGCCGGCACCTTTGGTGCCGTGGTATATGATGAACATGACGGCACTCCTCTAATCCTTTCCAACAATCACGTTTTGGCGAACTCTACCAGTGGTTCCGACCAGCGCGCCAGTATTGGGGATCCCATTTTGCAACCGGGTTCGTATGATGGCGGGACAATAGAATCCGATATCATAGCACACCTGGAACGGTTCGTGCCCCTGGAACCCGACGTACAGGAATCCACCTGCCAGGCCGCCGGGCAATTCCAAAACCTGATTAACAATCTTATATACACGGTACGCCCCCAGTACTTTGTGAAGGTTTACAAAAGAAAAACCGCTGCTGCCAACCTGGTGGACGCCGCCGTGGCCAAACCCGTCAAAACCAGCTTGATTACCGGCAAAATCTTAGGTATAGGAAGGGTAACCGGCACCACAGAACCCGAAATAGATATGATGGTCAAAAAGAGCGGGCGGACTACCGGCCTTACTTACGGCACTATCACTCATATTGACGTGAGCATCAACGTCGACTATGGAGAAGACCGGCAGCTACCCTTTGAGGACCAGATTCTGGCCACCAACATGAGCAAACCGGGAGACAGTGGTTCCCTGGTTCTCACTGATGACAATAAGGCCGTTGGACTGCTGTTTGCCGGGTCGGATCGCGTAACGGTGCTTAACCGCATTTCGAATGTGATGAGGCTGCTGAGAGTTAACTTTGGGACGGGGTAATAAGGAATGGTATAACTACCTTTATTACCTGCACATAAAGAGACCCGGGTTATAGAGAAAACCCGGGTCTCTTTATGTCTAGTCATTTCACTGACTAGCTGCGTTTTAACCCAACCCGCCTTCGCAGATCGTGATCACTTGGCCGACTTGCAAATTATTCGGATTGATACCTGGGTTCACCGCCATAATTTGATCGACCGTGGTGCGGAACCTTTGGGCCAGTGCGAACAGCGTATCGCCAGCCTTGATGGTGTAGCTAATCTGCCTGGTGCCGGGCGGGCAGACGTCTGCCGGTGCGGGAACTTCCTCTACGCAAATGACCAGGTTCTCCTGGACAATCCGGGTTACCCGGACCATAGCCCCTAAAATTAAGGTAAAATCAATATTTTCCCCTACTAGTTCTACACTGCAGAATTCGGAATTGATGTTCACCGTTACAATATCGTCCCGGGTAACGTCGCCCGGAATTGCCACACTAATATTCCAAGGCACCTCAGTATGGAAGGCGTGCACCGGCTGGGTCGGTTTGTCGGCCACATATGTAATCTTGACTTCCGCCGCACCGCGTACCAGTACCTTGTTGGCAGCCTCTAATACCTCGGTTTGCTGAATTGTGTTGCTGGTAATCATACATTCCAGAACTTTTTGAGCCGGTGGTTTTTGGGCCGGAATGACCAGGGTATCCTTAAGGGCAATCTGTTGGGCCACGTCACCAACGATGCGGTCCGTACGCAGCAGTATCGCTTCAAAGCCGGGTGCGACAGGACCAACTTCCGGTGCCGTAACAGCTACAAGCTCCATTTCCCTCAAAATATCGGCTCTCAGGGCCAGGACAGCTGTGATGCGCAAGTCGCAGATGTTGCGGGCCACAGCCTCACAGTCCTCAATCTCAAAGCTGACGTCAATAATATCATCCGGTTCGGCGCCAGGTACTTCCACGAATTCGGAGAACGGGATTTCCACGTGCACGTGGTGGACCGGCTGGTCCCCTTCCCAGGTGCGGGCGACGTAAATCACCTGCAGGGTGAGCATCCCTTCCAGGACAACTTTGCCGTCAATTACTTCCCTCCGGGTGATGGCGGCGTCGCAAATGGTGTCAACTACCTGTTCTGGGCAGGGCTTACATCCTTCGGTTAAATCTTTGACATTTACGGTTTCACTGATCACCACCTGGCGTTCACCCTGGCCCACAATTTGATTCAGGACCAGTTCTATTGGTTCGGTTCCGGGCGGCAGCGGGATAGTTCCCTCCGGAGTCTGAACCAGAAGCTCAAGTTCTTCGGTCACGGTAACTTTGGCAAAAATCCTGATAATAATGGTTACAATAATCTTACGGCCAGTGCGGTCATTATGGTCCAGCTCACAGCGGGCCTGCTCCACCGTAAGGCGGACGAAAACGTCTTGACCAACACCAGGTTCGGCCCCCGGAATATCGAGGAACTCAGTAAAGGTTACGTCCCCATGCACGGCGTGTACCGGCTGGTCACCTTCCTTGGTCTTGGCCACATAGGTCACCTTGACGTTAGCCTTACCTTCTACGACGACTTTGTTGCGTAGAATTTCGGTATTGGTAACTTTGGCGCTCACGTTGCAGTCGAGCACCTGCTCGGCCGGCGGTTTCCGGGAAGGAATCGTCATGGTAGTGCGAATATTGGTCTGTCTGGTTTGTTCACCGACGACCTGGCGCACCACAAATTCGCGGCATTCAAATAATTGTTGTTGATGTTTGTATGGCACACAACTTCCCCCTTTCAGCATTTTTGGTATTAATATATGCTGCCAAGGGGGAAGTGTGAGACATTCCAATCCAATATTTGCCCTAAAAACTTACAATTTACATTTTACCCTGTAAACATCTGCACCCAAATCTTCCCATAGCGGCTGCCTTCAATAACACCGATACCGGCCCTGGTGTAATTCTTGCTGAGGATGTTGGCACGGTGTCCGGGAGAATTCATCAAGCCGGTATGGGCCCGTTCCACAGTGGGCGCGCCGGACAGGTTCTCCCCGGCGTAACGGTAGCTGACTCCAAACTTGCGCATCATATCAAAAGGCGAGCCGTAGGTAGGCGAGTAGTGGGCAAAGTAGCCCTTGTCCACCATATCCTGCGCCTTTAAGCGCGCCAGTTTTACCAGCTCGGGGTCGACCTGCAGCGGCGCCAGGCCCCGCTTCGCGCGTTCCTGGTTAACTAACTCAAACATCTTGGCCTCGTCAGCCGTCAGGATACCCTGGCTATCCCCCGGCTCAGGTTGCGGCTGTGGCTGCGGTTCGGGCTGTGGCTGCGGGTGAGGTTGTGGCTCGGGCTCCGGTCTCGGCTGCGGTGCCGGCGCCAGCCGGTTACCATGTATGAAAATCGTGGCAACCCGTCTCCCGGATACCGCCACACCGATCTGGTCATACGACGGCGTAAGGGCGGTTCTTGTACGGGCCAGCGCTGACGCTACCCACTCGACATTCGAAGAATACACTACAATAGATGAAGGATAGGGATATCCGTATTTGATACCCCGCTCGCGCATCAGCTTGAATACACCGCTGGAATCGGAAGAACCGGCTATGTCACAAAGTACGGGATTAACAACAAGAGGTTTCAACCCCTTCTTCTCACGTGCTTCGTTGATACTCTGCACGATCTGGTTCTCATCACCTGTCAATCCATCTTGCGCCCATGCTGCTGATGCCCCTAAAATGGTACATAACAGCACGACCATTACTACCAGTAACTTTTTGCCGTAAAGACGCTGCATGCATACCCTCCTTTGCTAAAATTTTGGAACTTGTCCAAGAAAATTGTAAAACAGTGCTGGTAAAGAAGGCAAATGTGGGTATTACTGCTCATCCCTGGCAACAAAAGACGATTCAAGCTATGAACCCCTTTTCTTCCTGCTTGAATGTTTTTTGGACGGGATGGAGTTATTTGGATTCTCCACCTTAAATATCTCCGTTTTTATACCAATCAGGCAGCAAAGTTCCGCCGCATCCTGGCTTGCCGGGCCTGCCAGTACCACCCGGACCAACCCGGCGTTGATATAGTGTATCAACGCGGGTAATAACGCATGGGATGATTTGCCTTCCAGGTTGTCTGTAAGGCCTTCGGCCAGCCCCGTATTATAGCCAATAGCCTTTCCTTCCTGGTAACCTCTTTCATAACCCAGGTCATAACCTTCGGCATAACCTTGATGGTACCCTAACTGCCAATCATAGCGGGTCATACGTTCCTCTCCCACCAGCCGATCCTAAAATATCATATTAAACAGCCCGGCATATGTGTGTCGCCATTTACAGATTACCTTAAAAAAAGACGAAAGAGGAACTGCTCAGCAAACTGGCCAGATACCGACATCCCCTCTTAGTAACAAAATTCAGCCCCAACCTATACGATAGACTAGGATTCCCTAATTCATAAGGTGGTAGTAATGGCAGCCAATAAAGGTACCATCAGCCTCTGTCTCATTGTCCGGGACGAGGAAAAGAACCTTGCGCGGTGTCTTAAGAGCGCGCTCGGTTATGTTGATGAAATCATTGTTGTTGATACCGGTTCCCGGGATGCTACTCCCGATATTGCCAAGAGTTATGGAGCCGTGGTTGTTCATTCACCCTGGCAGAACGACTTTTCTCAGGCCAGAAATGAGAGCATAAAACATGCCGCAGGGGAGTGGGTTCTTATTTTGGACGCTGATGAAGAGCTGCCAGCTGAAACGGCGCACAAACTGAGAGACCTGGCGCGCGCACCGGGTGTCGAGGCGTGGACTTTTACCATCGTAAGCCCGGTACTTTCCCGAAAAGACGGCCCCAAGACAAAGCATCTCAACCTGAGAATGTTTAGAAACAAGGATATATACCGTTTTGAGGGTAAAATTCACGAGCAGGTTAAGCCCAGCATTCTCAGACACAACCCCGGTGCCGTTATAGAATATTCCAATTTGGCCATCATCCATTACGGCTATGTTCGTGATACCGGAGAACGCCGGGCCAAAACCCGGCGCAATATTGCCATACTCGAAGAAGCACTGGCATCAAACCCCGCAGACCCTTTCTACCATTACAACCTGGGTGTCAGTTACTTTACCCTGGGCGACCTGAAAAGTTCCCGCCGGCACTATGAAACAGCCCTGCAGCACGCGGACCTAAAAGCAGGATTTGCAGCCGTACTGTACCGCAATTACTGCCTGTGCCTCTATGAATTGGGCGAGTATGCCGAAACACTCGCAACAGCCGACAAGGCCCTGATCTATTTCGCCGACTACCCGGACCTCTATTTCATCAAAGGACAGGTATTTTGCGATCTTGGAATGCTTCCCGAGGCCAAGGCCAGTTTCTTGAAGTGCACCCGCTTCCGGAAGATCCCCCCGGAATATACCACTATGGAAGGGGTAACCAGCTACCTGGCTTTTGAAAACCTCGCCGAGATCTGCGCACTGGAGGGTAATTGGGACGAAGCCGTAGATCACATTACCCGGGCCATCGAGCATCAGCCGTCCTATCGATTGTTATCCCGCTTGTGCTCGCTACTGCAGAAAAAAAATTATCAAGGAAACGCGATTGCCGCCTATTTACTGGAAAGCCTGAAGATCAAACGGCAAACGGCGGCCCGCATCCTGTTTGACGCGCAGGAGTTTGAGGCCTGCCTCGCTTGTATAGGAGATACTCCTGCCGGATCCGAAATGGCCCTTTTAAAGGCGAAATGCCTTATACGTTTGGGCCACTACCGGAAAGCGGCGGAAGCTTTGCAAAAAATTCACCCCCGCTGCCATCTGGTCGTGGAGGGACTTAAACAAAAAAGCCTCACTGCCTGGCTGCGGAATCCCCGGCGTGATGCCGCGATGCCGGCTTCAGCCGGCAATAACCCGGGTCACCCGGCGACCGTTTGTTGTCAAGCCATTAACTCCTTGATCGGCAGTACCGCCACCCTGCAGCAGCAAGACGTCCGGGAACATGCTCTGGACATCGCCCTGGAAGCCCTCCGTTTAGGAGACAGGGATTTATCCATGATGATCAGCCTTACCGTTACCGGTCATAAAATACAAGAAGCTTACCGCACCCTGGGGGAATACGTCCTGCAGAAAGGCTGCTATGCGGAAGCCAAGGAATTACTGAAACAGGCATTAAACAGCGGCAGTGCCACTAAAGAAATTTATTACCTTCTCGGCACGGCGTGTGCCAACCTGAACCTGCACGGCAAAGCTTTCGGCTACTTTTTAGAAGCCTTCAAACAGGCACCGGAGAACGAACTCTTTGCCGCCTGTGCCCTCCAGTCACTGGTTAACGAGTGCCTGGCTTTTGTCATTAACGGGTTAAACCTGGAAAAGAATAACGCCGTGCTGCGGCAGGAATTGTTCAGGCTGACTTCTTTGAAAAGAAAACTACAGTATTGTAAGGAGGCCGTTTATAGTGCGGACCGCCACTCTCAGCCTCTGCATGATTGCCAAAAACGAGGCCGATAACATCGGCCGGTGCTTGAACAGCGTCAAAGATATTGTTGACGAGATTATATTGGTGGATACCGGTTCGACGGATAATACCATTGAAATCGCCAAAGCCATGGGGGCGAAAGTCATCGAGGAAGAATGGCAAAATGATTTCAGCGCGCCCCGGAACACCTCCTTGGAGCATGCCACCGGGGACTGGATTCTTTTTCTGGACTGCGACGAAGAGCTTGCTCCGGACAGTGCCGTGGAACTGCGGCAAATAATTGACAATACCCCTTATGAGGCTTTTTTCGTTCTCGTTACCAACAAAACGGAAACTGATATTGAATTGACTTTTCCCAGCATTCGCCTGTTCAGAAACAGGAAATGCTTCCGGTTCAGGGGCAAAATCCACGAGCAAATCGTTAACTCTATCATCGAAAATTACGGACAGCAAAGTATCGGGCACAGCGAAATCAGGATTATACACCACGGGTACAATGCCAGTACCACACACATTCAAGCTAAGGTGCATAGAAACCTCGCGATCCTTGAAGGTTACCCCGATGAAAAAAGGGACGGTTTCTTTTTTTACAACCTGGGCACGGAATACCTCCGCCTTGGAGAAAAGAAAAAGGCTCTGGCAGCTTACCTTAAGGCCCTGAAAATGACCAAACCCACCCAGTCCTACGGGCCTGTGCTGGTAAAGAGAACAATGACCACACTTATGGAGCTGCAAAGGTACCGGGATGCCGTCGAGCAGCTGCGCTATTACCAAACCATTTACCCGCAGTTCAACGACCTGGTGTTCCTGGAGGCAATTTGTCATATCCGCTGCGGGCGTTATTCCGAAGGCAAGTCACGCCTGCAGGACTATCTTGCCATGCCACCCCCTCCCGCTTGGTATCCTACGGAAACTGTTTTCCAGGGGTCCTCAGTGGATGACTTCATGAAACGCGTTAACGCACTCTCTACCGGTAAAGGCTGTCCGGACATAAGCGTGTGCATTATCGGTAAAAACGAAGCGGACCATATCGGCAGCTGCATTATCAGCGTCAACGAAATTGCTGAAGAAGTGATCTTTGTTGATACCGGTTCCAGTGATAAAACCCCGGCTGCAGCCTACCAGTTAGGGGCCAGTGTCTACCATATGCCCTGGCACAACAGCTTTTCCGAAGCCCGCAATTATGCCCTGGATAAGGCCAAAGGAGAGTGGATCCTGGTTCTTGACGCTGATGAAGCGCTGCCGGATGAGAGCCGGGAAAAGATTGTAAAGCTGCTTAACGAAGGCACCCAAAAAGGATATCTCTTAAAAATATGCACCTTTCTGGATCGTACCCTGTCTCCCGCCAACTGTCACATTACAGGACAGTGCAGGCTGTTCCGCAGGGAAAACCGCCGCTATACGGGAGCCGTGCTGGAGGATGTCACTCTCTCCTTTGCAGACGACAACGACATCGCGCCGGTCGATATAACCATCAACCACCTTCACTATACGGCAGAAGATAAACATATCGCCGCTAAGAGGTGTTTAAAACTAGAGGTCATCAGGTCGGGGACGGCCGGCGATCCCCTCCTGCAGAACTATGCCCTGGGTATCGAACACTTCTACATGCAGGACTTTACCTCTGCTGTTAAATGCCTCGATTACTGTCTTGAAAGGATTGAGTACCTTCCCATAGCCTATCTGCCAAATGTTTTCTTTTACTGTGCCCTATCGTTGATAAACAACAAAAACTATGACCGTGCGGCAGAGGTTTTGGACCAGGGCATCAGCTTATTCCCCGATTATACCGATCTGGTTTATTTACAGGCCATTACCCGTTTCATGCAGGGCGAAACCGGAGGGGCTGCACGGCTCTTGCATCAATGTCTGGCAATGGGGGAAACTCCCTGGGACAAATACACTGCTACACCGGGAGTAGGAAGCTTTAAAGCTATGTGCTCCCTGGGTACGGTCTACGCCCGGCAGAAAAACTACGACGAGGCCTTAGAAATGTTTGTCCAAGCTGCCGCCTTTCCCGGTGCCTTTGATCAGGCGGTGGAAAATATCGTTTTTCTAAAAGACAAATTACCCCTGCCTCTCGACCGTTTTCTCGCAGAAAAGGGTATTCTCAACGACCGCAGCCTCAGCATCGCCTCCCGTATACTGGCCAAACAAGGCCGCTACCACGACAGCCTCAAATATCTATCTTTGGCCAGCGGCTTGATGGCCAAAGAACCTGCTCCTCGCAGTTATACAAACATAATTCAGGCCATCGATACATTGTTGGGAAAATTCATCTCAGAAGCATCACAAAACCTACCCGAAGACTCAGTTTTTACAAAGGAATTAAATATTTAGGGCTATTAAAAATCCCGTTTGCCGGCATGTCAATAAATGGAAAATTGTCACACGACTGGGGTTGGGATAACGGAAAACATGGTTAGGAAAGCACATGTAGTACTTGAACGCATATTCTAAAAAAGAGATATGCCAATTCTTGACATTAATGGAGGGGCTATCCGGTGAGAATCTTGTTTACCAACCCTACCCCCGTCATTAAATACGGGATGCAGTTAGGATTTGAGAAACACGGCTGGCAAACTGCACGCATCGAAGTCCCGGAGCAGACGGAGCAGGGACTCCAAAAGAAAATAGACGAATTCAAACCAGATTACATCTTTACCGAAGGGGGCGTGGACACCAAGAAATTTGTATTCCCTGTGTTGGAAAAGACGGGGATACCGCATATTTTTTGGGCCATCGAAGACCCCATTGCCAGTGGGCTGGCGATGGAATGGGCCGGAAAATCCGTCCTTGTCCTTACTCCCTGCATTGAAATGGTTGAAAACTACCGAAAAAACGGGCACAAAGCCATTTGTGTCCCGTTTGCGGTAGACCCTGACTATTACTACAAAAGGCCCCTTCACGAGAAATTTGCATTGTTAGATGCCATTCATATCGGCAACAACTACGACTGGTTCGAGGAAAGATATAAGGCCTACCAATACATCATTCAACCGTTTATCGACAAAGGGAAGAAAATCGAGATATACGGTTGGGACTGGACTAATCCCAAACACAGATTCAACGTAGATCCCAAGTACTATAAAGGATATATGGCGCACGAAGAAACGGTTATTGCGTATTCATCAGCAAAAATTGTCCTCGGGGTCCATTCCATTGTGAATTCCAAGACGATGCAGTCGATGAGGACGTTCGAGGTGCTGGGATGCGGGGGGTTCTTCTTAACGCAGCATACGAAGGCGATTGAATGCATGTTTGAAAACCACAAGCACCTGGTATGGTCCGAAAGCTACGAGGAAACGGTAGACCTTATGAATTTTTACCTGAAAAATGATGCCGCCCGCCAAAAGGTGGCAGCTAACGGTCAAAAACTTGTCTATGAAAAGCACACCTACCAGCACCGTGTGGCCAACATACTACAGGCCTTGGGACTCAAATGCTAATATGGTGGGATGAACAGAAATGAAAATAGCGTTTTTAGCGGACCATTTGGTCTTAGGCGGATTAGAGACACATATCATTTCTTTTACCAATGAACTTCTAGAGCGGGGTCATCAAATACTGCTCTATACCGCTTCGGCTGTCCCTGAAATCCTATCTCAGGTCCGAGATAACGACAGCACTTTCCACTATATTTCATGGACCGGTGACCCTGTGAACGACGTAAAGCCTTTTAATCCCGACATTATTCATGCGCACCCATTTGAGGCCATTTTAAAAGGACAGCAGGTGGCGGAAGTTCTTAAAAAACCCTTTATAGTAACCATACACGGGGCATATGGCCACTATTTGGATCGCTCACCAATAGGTTATAAGACCAGTCAATATGTGCAGCGCATCATTGCCGTTGACCTTAGAGCAGCCACCTTTCTATTAAATGACACTGCACACCCGGAGAAAATCTCCGTCATACGCAATGGCATCAACCTGAATGATTTTCATCCCATTCCATGCGATCCGGAAGGACGACAAAGACTGGCACTAAACCCTGACTGGTTTACCATTGCAGCCATTAGCCGGTTAGCCAATGGTAAAGAATATGCCGTTTTGCAGCTTTTACGCTGTGCACCGGCATTAGCCCGTCACCTGGGGGGTCTGAACCTCATGGTAGTAGGTGATGGGCCTTCATATCCTCAAGTTGAGAAAGCCGGTACGTCGTTGTTGGCTAACAGTAAAAATATAAATATCAAAATTATGGGACGCCAAGATAATGTTCAAAAATTCCTTGCGTTCTCTGACGTTGTATTGGCTTGCGGCAGGGCAGCTTTAGAGGCTATGGCATGTCAACGACCTGTTTTTGCTATGCGAAATGGTTTTGCGGGGGTTGTAGATCAAAACAATCATCATGAAATTTTGTTTAACGTCCGCGGTTTCCATACGCTGACAGATGAAGAATTAATATGTGCACTGGCCGGTTTAGCTGAAGATAAACAATACCGCGATCAATTAGCCAGGGATGGTTACGAGATTATCCGTCGTTACTATGATATTACAGAGAACACTACCCAGTTAGAACGCATTTATGAACAGTACTGCCGCTAACTTTCGACTACAAGATACAAGAAAGGAGCATAAGCGTGATCGAATACCCTTCCGAATACAACGATATTAAACATCTATTTTTATTTCCAACAGAATACGAACAGATGCAAAGAAATAACAAAAGGATTTTATTGTTAAATCGTATAAAGAACACGATTCACTTATCAAATACCGTTATTATTTATCCTCCGACCATTGATTGGCACTTTATGAGGCAAAGACCCCAACAATTAATGCAGCAATTTGCGTTACACGGGCACGAAGTATATTACTGCAACAAATTTCAAGCTAAAGATCAAATTTTTACCCAGATACAACCTAACCTGACCATAGTACACGATAACAAAGCGTTTATCAGGCAAACCATTCCCCACCTGAAAAAGCAGGGCAAAAAGATTTTGGTATGGGTTTCGTGGTCCAAGCTGCATCTTTTTGTGGATCAATACGCACCGGATTTTGTCGTATATGATTATGTAGACGATTTTCCTGATTGGAGTCCCTATCTTGATAAAATGATTAATCGCGCCGATGTGATTATAACTACGGCTTCCGTACTTAAAAAACAAATCGAACAAACCTTTCCTGATAAACCCTGCTACTTAATTCCTAATGGATGCGATATTCGCCACTTTCAAAAATACGAGGATCATCCTCCGGCCAAACCTATCGAATACCAAAAACACAAGGGACCCATTATCAGTTATGTTGGCGCATGGGCGCACTGGGTCGACCAGGATTTAGTCAAAAAAGTAGCCCGCTCTTTTCCCGAGGCGTTAATTTCTATCATTGGGGTGGAATTTGGAGCTGCTGTTGATAAATCCATACCTAATCTTATATATGTCGGTTATAAACCCTATGAATTCTTGCCGGTCTATCTTTATCACTGTGATGTTTGTATCATCCCTTTCAAAATCAACCAAATCACATTGGCTACAAACCCCATTAAAATGTATGAAGCATTAGCAGCAGGAAAACCCGTCGTCGCCACCAACCTGCCGGAGGCCAGAAATATTCCTAACGTGTATATTGGGAAAGACCATAACACATTTATTGCACACATCGACAGAATACTATCTTCACAAGTTTTTTTCAATAAAAGAATGGTCAACAACTGGTTATCATCTCATACCTGGGAAAGCCGCTATCAAAGGATTGTTAACATATTGAAATACGAGTTTGATGGTTTTAAATAAAAGTTATTCAAGGCATGTAAGAAGCTCCCATCGTTTAGATATGGGAGCTTCCACCATGCTTACATTCATTCACCTGCTAGCCCTGCCCCTGGAACCACACGGTAACAACTGAATCGCGTCCCGGCACCTTGTTCCGGAACTTGATGCGGGCGTAACGCAGGAAAAACTGGAGGACGAACAGGTGCCTTCCCCCGGGTTCGATCACATGTTCCGATTCACCGAAGGAACCCCAGGTGATTCCGTCCGGACTTAGCTCTGGCTGGACCACCACAGGGTTAGGACCATCATTGAGGACCAGGAACGAAAAAGTCCTGATTCGGGAAATATCAGTGGTTTTGCTATAGCGTTCCTGGTCTCCGGTAACCAGGTTGCGTTCCACGATACTCGTAAAACAGGGTTTATGGTGCCACCAGAGGCATAAGCCGCCGCAGGACATAACGATAAGAAAAACGCTCAGTGTCCACCACAAATACGGCGGGTAATACAGGAAAAGGTTGTTAACATCATCCCGTACGGTGTTAGATTCCTCCCTTACAGGCGGCATAACGCTGAGTTTCCGCCTGGCGGATGCCGTGGTACTGGTTCTATGCCTAACAGACGGTACGGCACTAGATTCCCGCATTACAGACTTTCCCTCCTTGCCACAGATACAAATGATGTTGCCCTGGAAGAAGGGAGACCGCGGAGAGAAGGCCGCGGTCTCCCCCGATCTTAGCCCTGGCCCTGGAAGAAAATGTTCAGGGTAACGGGGCTGTTAGAGTCAACGGCGGCGTAGTACACCCGGGCGTATTTCAGAAAGATGGAAGCTACCAGGGTATCGACGTCCCCGGTTTGCAAGGTGATCGGGCCGACATGGTCGATCCAGTTAGTGCCGTCCGGGCTGATCTGCAGCTTGACTGTTGCAGGCGCAATGGTTGTGGATGCGTTGACAATGCCGAAGGTATAACTGCTTTGCTGCAGGACGTTATAAGTGGTGTCGGGAGCCCCTGCAGTATCCGAAAAATTTCCTACCGTTGTCGATACGTCGGTGGTGGCCAAACTCCGCTCCACTGCCAGGCCGGTGCTGGTGATCAGAATACCGCTGCTTGGCGGGGTGATTGACAGGCCTTCCGCAGGCGCTGTCACCATCAGCCCGTTGGCCGGAGCGGTGACAGACAGTCCAGTGCTGGTAATGTTCAGACCGCTGGCCGGTGGGGTGATTGACAGACCTTCTGCAGGCGCTGTCACCATCAGCCCGTTGGCTGGAGCGGTAACAGATAGTCCGGTGCTGGTAATGTTCAGACCGCTGGCCGGCGGGGTGATTGACAGGCCTTCTGCAGGCGCTGTCACCATCAGCCCGTTGGCCGGAGCGGTGACAGACAGTCCGGTGCTGGTAATGCCCATGTTACCTGTTGAGTCGGTGTTCAGAGCCACATCCTGGCTCCCGTAGATTTTTATACGCGCCTGATCTGGCGTATCTTGAAAGATTTTAAAGTTTGGCATAAGAATTCTCCCCTTCCCTTATGGAAGTAATTTACAATTCTTCTGCATAATATTTGTTCAAAAGGTAGAACGTTACAGTTTTAGTGCATATATTAACCAAAAAAATCGTTTAGGTTGAGGGAATTATGAATACTAAAATCAGCTTGTGCATGATTGTAAAGGATGAAGAGCAAAACATACGCCGGTGCCTGTCAAGCGTGGCCGGGGCCGTGGACGAAATCATTGTCGTCGACACAGGTTCCACCGACAGCACTCCACAAATAGCCCGCGAATTTGGCGCCCTAGTGCACTCGTTCCCGTGGAACGACAACTTCAGTGACGCCCGGAACGCCTCGCTGGAACTGGCAACCGGAGATTGGATTCTGTTTCTTGATGCCGATGAAGAACTGGCCAAAGAAAGCCGGGATGTTCTACGCGCCCTGACGGCCGACGATACGGTAGAAGGCTATTTTGTCAAGATCATTAACTACCTCGGTAACGAAGGATGGATCGAAGCCTGCCCGGACCTGGTCTTTCGCCTTTTTAGGAACCGGCCGGACTACCGGTTTCATGGAGCCGTTCACGAGCAGATCGTGGATGTCATCTTAGAAAGAAACAACCAGGCCAGGTACCAGATTGCCGATAACCTGGTCATCAACCACTACGGTTACCTGAACCAGCAGATCGCAGCCAAGGATAAGAAAAACCGTAACCTGGCCCTGCTCCAAAGAGAATTGGCCAAGGATCCGGACAATCGCCTGCTGCGCTATCACTACGGGGTAGAACTCTACCGGGCGGAAAGGTACGAAGAAGCCGCCGAGGAATTAACCAAAGCAGCCAACGGCATCGATCCCCAAACGATCTACCTGCCCAAGCTGTTGCGCTATATCGTCCTGGCTTACCACGCCGCCGGCAGACCCGAACAGGCTTTAGAAATTATCCAACAAGGGCTAAGCCTTTTTCCCAACTACGCCGACCTCTATTACTACGGAGGGGTGATTAGCTATGAACAGAGAGACTATGCCCGGGCCTACGAGTTCTTTCAAAGAGCCCTTGAGATGCCCGAACAGCCAGCCTATTACGCCCCTTTCAGCGGGATAAGGGGCTTCCGTTCCTATTACCAGCTGGGACGGTTGGCCGAAATTTTCTTAAACTATGAAGAAGCTCTGCGTTACTACATCGCAGGTCTGCGGGATAACCCGTCTTTTACCCCCGCCCTCGAAAGCATCACCCGCATTTTGGAGCCGCAAGTCGACCCACAATATGCCAAGGAATGCCTCGAAAAGGTTTGCGACTTCTGCACCCCTCAAGCCAACCTCTTGGTGGGGCAGATCCTGTTCCGGCAGTCCGCCTATCAGCTGGCCCTGGTATACCTGGAACGGGGTATGGAACAGCAGGAAAACATACCGGCGGAACTCTTGCTCTGGAAAGCAATCTGCCTGATGCAGCAGGAACGGTTCCTGGAAGCCCTTCGTATCTTAAATGAATTTGGTATAGATCATCCGTTGTATCCTTTAGCTAAACTGAACGAGCTTTTCTGCTTCTGGCTGCAGGGCAACCACCGCAAGGTCCAATCTCTCGCCGACGACCTGTTCGCCCTCGGGCTTTCTATTGATACCGGTGCCGTTGTCGGCCTGTTAAGAGATTCCCTAAGCAGCCATAAAGCCCCCGGGATCCACCTGGGCCAAGAGGGTATGCTGCTGTTCCTCGACCTCTTGGGGCGGACACTTGACCTGCAGGAAAAGAAGCGCGCCGATTCACTATTAGAAGGACTGAACCAGGAATGTCTGAACCAGAACGCCAAAAAAATCGGCCAGCTATTTTACCGTTACCGTTACCGGGAAGCAGCGGAACATTACCTGCATATTCATCTTGCCGGCAGCCCAGAATGTGCCGAAGCTCATTTTTTATTAGGTGAAATTAAAGAACAGGAGGGCAACTACACAAAAGCCGGGGAACATTACCGGCAGGCCCAGACATTGAACCCGGGGGAACCACGCTATTATGTCAAGCTTGTCAGGCTGTACCAGAATATGCGCCGCGCAATATTGGAGGAAGCAATCCAAAGATACCCCGAGGTGCGCGTCTTCCGCGAGCTTCTAAAGGAGGCCCCGGCTGAGACATGAAACACAGTGTAGGTTTGGCAATGATTGTGCGCAATGAAGAGGCAAACCTGGTAAGATGCCTGGACAGCGTCAAGGACACGGTTGATGAAATCGTAATTGTGGACACCGGGTCGACCGACCGCACGTTGGAAATCGCCCGCCGCTACACCGCAAAGGTTTACCAGTACCCGTGGGACGGTGATTTTAGCGCTGCCCGCAACTACGCCATTGCCCAATGCAGCAGCCGGTGGATCTTGTCCCTGGACGCCGATGAAGAACTTGATACCACGTCCGGTGACCTGCGCGAACTGGTAGCTAGTAGTGGAGAATACGAGGCCTTTTTCTTGCCGATCTACAACCAAACGGATGAATTTCCCGACGCCTACACCCGGTTTCTCGTCCTACGGCTGTTTCGCAATACGCCTGCCTACCGTTTTAAGGGGCGCATTCATGAACAAGTAGTTATCAACCGCCCGGAAGTGGTAGGTATTGCCGGGACCCCGGTGATTGTGCACCGGTTGGTATCCGTGAAAGAACGCAACCGCAAACGTAACCGCAACCTTGCCTTACTGCGGCAGGCAGCAGCAGAGGATCCCGCCAACCCCTTTTTGCAGTACTATCTTGGGGTAGAGTGGCTGGGCCTGGGGAAAGTTAAACAGGCCCTACCGTACTTTCAACAGGCCGCCGAACAACTTACGGATGGACACATTCTTTTCCGGGCCCCGGCCGTCCGCTATCTAATCCACTGTTTAAAAACTCTGGGGAAACCGGACGAAGCCATTTGTGTTTGTATGGAGGAAAGTTCCCGCTATCCATTCTATACGGACCTGTTCTTTGATGGAGGCGTCCTTTTTGAGCAAAAAGGGGAGTACGAGGTAGCCATTAAATGGTTCCAGGAAGCCCTCAAATGCGGCTCACCGCCGCCAATGTTCAGTCACACCAACGGCACAGAAAGCTTCCTGTCGCTGTACCATCTGGGTTACTGCTGCGAGAAACTGGGACAGCAGCGGCAGGCCCGGCACTATTACGAGCAGGCCTTTGCATCCAACCCGGACTATGTCTATCCGCTTTACAATCTATTCCTGACATATCTGACTGAAACAGGACCGCTGGGCACATTTGATTATTTAAAAGCCGCCGGATACCTCAGCCATCCTCAAGGGATTAAAGTACTGGGCATCTTGTTCTTTGAAGCAGGTTTCCCGGACCTGGCATGTGCCTGTTTCCAAGCTCCTGTGTCACCTGCCGGCGATCCAACCAGTGACTGCGCCCACATTTTCGCCCGGAGCCTGACATATGGGGGAAGACCCGGCGAGGCAATCCCGTTCATTAACAGTATCCGGCGCACATCTGGGGAAATAGACCTTGATCTGGCTGTTGACGAGGTTATCGCCCTCATCCTCAGCAACGATTACGATACGGCTAGGGCAAGGGCGCTGTCACTGTGGCACAAACCGGAAGAGCGCAGCACAGCCTGGGCTTTATTGAATTTGATCTCGTTATCATCTAATGATCGCTGGTGTGGAAAACCGGAAAAAACGCGTGAACCTGTGGTCATTCAAACAACCCTGACCATAATTGAGAAATGTTTGCGTTACCGCCCCCAACATCCTAACACAGCAAGCCATGCGAATGACCGATATAGCAAGCTGATAACAAAGGCAATAAAGTTCTTAACCGAACTTTCACCCCGGGGCTGCCTGGCCCTGTCGTCTTATCTGCAGGAGAAGGCCAACGCCGTTTGGCAAATGATGGACCGCAAATACCGGCCTGCCGGGAGGCTCTGCCGGTGAATATTGGAGCACCGGTAAGCCTGTGCATGATTGTAAAAAATGAAGCACATTGTATCACCTCATGCATCGAGAGTGCCCGGCACTTGGTACAGGAAATAATCGTAGTCGATACGGGTTCGACCGACGCCACACCGGAAATAGCGGCCCGGTACGGAGCCAAAATTTTTACCTTTCCCTGGCGTGACGACTTTGCGGCGGCTCGGAACTATTCCCTGGCCCAAGCTACAGGGGATTGGATCCTGGTGCTGGATGCCGATGAAATCCTAGGGCCGGTAAAAGCGGAGGAATTTGGAAGTCTTCTCGCCGCATCGGAGGTAGAGGGGTACTTTGTAAACATCCATAGCTACCTAGACAACGGTCAAGGGGTGGCCAAAGACCAAGTGGTACGGTTATTCAGGAATAAGCCGGCCTACCGTTTTGAGGGTGCCATTCACGAACAGGTAGCCGGAGCCATTAAAAGACACAATAATGGGGAAGGCCTGGTGGTCTCGGATTTGGTCATCCACCACTTCGGTTATCTTAACCAGCCGGTACAGGCCAAAAACAAGCGCCAGCGTAACATTTCCGTCATCAAGAAGGCCTTGGCCGAGAAGCCTGACGATCCCTTTCTTTTATACAGCCTAGGTATCGAGTACTTCCAGTGTGATAAGGTCGCGGAAGGAATTGGGCCACTGGGAAAGGCGCTGGCCTTAATGCACGGGGGCGAGGGTTATTTCCGCGATGTGCTGCTCGCCCTGGGGCTGGGACTTTTACGAACCGGTCAAACAGACAGGTTGATGCTTCTGCTCGACAAGGCCCTGCATATGCTGCCTGATGATCCTGAACTACATCTGCTTAAAGGTATTTTGGCGCTGCGCGATAGCCGGCACGCAACGGCAGCACGGGAATTGCAGTATGCCCTGACCGGGGGCAGCCAGGTTCTACCGCCTCACCACATCCACACGCTGCTGGGGGACGCCTACAACACCATGGGCCGGTACGGGGATGCGGAAAATGAGTATTTCGAGGCCCTCCGCCTTGCCCCGCACGTGCTTTACCCCCTGACACAGATTTGTGGCTTAATACAGCGGAACAACAGCAGGTTCGGATGGCTTGAATTAAGCCGGTTCGATTCCTTGTCAAGTAAGAAGGTCCTGCGGGAAAAACTGGTTAAACTCGGGGAATCACCCCTGGCGCTGGTGCTGGCTCTGCTGGTAGTTGTCGAGGCGGTGGCTGCCGGGGACAGCGGGGAATTAGCCACAGCCTGCCGGGAATACCATCTTACCGTAAAGCACTGCACCGAGACCCGTTCCGTGCAGGGACTGTTCGGTGATTACCTGCTTGCCGTCAGCGATGAGATGCTCTGGTACGTCGAAGCAGCGCACCAGGGTCTTTCGTGCGGACTGTTTTCCGCGGTGCAGGGAATTGCAGAACTGGCCTCGGCCACCCTGGAACTGGTGGTCAAAGGGCTGTGCCCGCCTTGGTCACCCACCCTAAATTTGAGGTTATGAAAGGACTGTTCGCCATGACAAGGGTACTCATTGCGAGTCCGGTCCGACAAAAGTCGTCTATACTAAAGGAATTCCTGTGGTCCCTTGATCAGATGGAAACAACGGGATTAACGGTGGAATATGCCTTTATAGATGACCACGATGAGCCCAGTGACCTGCTGCAGCAGTTTGCCGTCGGAAAAGATAACGTACACATCTTCCGGGGTGAAGGAAAGGATATTTACCACTGCGATGAAAACCAGCATCACTGGCGGCAGGATTTAATCTGGAAAGTAGCCCGTTACAAAGACCGGTTTATTCAAATGGCAAAAGATAAGAGTTTCGACTATTTATTCCTCGTGGACTCGGACCTGGTTCTCCACCCCAAAACACTGGTACATTTAGTCGGACTCCGCAAAGATATCGTTTCGGAAGTTTTCTGGACCAGGTGGAAACCCGACCTTCCCCCGCTGCCCAATGTTTGGGTCGCCGGCCATTACCGCCTGTATCATATGAAACAGGGTGAGGTGCTGGACGAACAGACCATCGAGCGGCGGGTAAAAGCGTTCCTGACCATGTTGAAGCAGCCGGGAACCTATAAGGTAGGCGGTCTTGGAGCATGCACTTTGATTAGCCGCAGGGCCATATCGATGGGAATATCTTTCTGTGAAATATACAACCTGGATCTTGTCGGCGAAGACCGGCACTTTTGCGTGCGGGCAGCCGCGCTCGGTTTAGAACTATTTGCCGATACTCATTACCCACCCTACCATATTTACCGGGAGTCGGAATTATCCGGTCTTAAAGATTATAAGGAACGCGTTTTCCGCACCTTTACCGAAAACAATCTTTCACCCGGCGCAATCTCCCGTACCCCTGGGGAATCCGGAAAATCCCCGCCAAGAAAAAAGAGCGGCAGTATTACCCTGGCCATGCTGGTAAGAAACGAAGCAGGCCGCTATCTTGAGAGGGTTCTCAAACACGCGGCCCAGTACATAGACCGGGCCGTCATTCTCGACGACGCGAGCGACGACAATACGGTAGAAATATGCCGGGACACCCTGCAGGGTATCCCCTTAACCCTCGTTTCTAACGCCAAACCTTCTTTCCATAATGAAGTCGTCCTGCGTAAACAGCTGTGGAACCTGGCAACCGGAGTGAACCCCGATTGGATATTAATCCTGGATGCCGATGAAATGTTTGAGGACCGGGCGGTAACGGAACTCCGTTTACTCGCTGCCAATCCCGAGGTTGACGTTTACACTTTTCGCCTTTACGATATGTGGGATGAAAATCATTACCGTGAAGATGAGTACTGGCGGGCACATCACTTTTACCGCCCGTTTATGGTCCGGTACATTCCCGGTTTCCACTATGTGTGGTATGAAACTCCCCTGCACTGCGGGCGTTTCCCCAAAAACATCACAGAACTTAAAACAGTGCGGAATTCCCTGCGGGTAAAACATCTCGGCTGGATGAAACCCGCCGATCGCCTTGCCAAATACTACCGTTACATGAAACTGGACCCTTTAGGGCGGTACGGAATAATGGCACAATATCTCTCCATTCTCGACCCTAAACCTAATCTGGTGGCCTGGCACAAACAGCAATGACTTAGAAAGAGTGAAGCTCCATCCTCAGGATGGAGCTTCACTCTTTCGTTTTTCCCGGCTTACGGACAGGTGGTGTCGTCCACACAAATGATTGTTTTGGAGCAGAGGTTGGTAACGGTAAAGGACACGGTGACGGGCCCGGATACCGAAGTTGCAGTTGTGGTAATACTGCCGGGATTACACAAAGCCGAATAAGTTACGCTGGGTACCGTTGTACCGCAGCATACGGTTACGCCGCTGGGAAGCGTTATGGACCCACTTCTGCCGAATACGTCGCAGAAGTCACAAAAAGTGGCTCCTCCCTCGTGCAAATATTGGTACTCAAACTGAGCGTCGTACGAGAACGATAGCGTCGGCGGAGTGGTACCCAGGTTCACCCCTATGTTATACAGCACGATATTGCACTCATCGCCCGGTCCGGTAGGGGTATACGCCGGGTTGGTACATGTAACCGTTTCGGATAATGTCGATGTTATGGTAGTTACTTCATCCACAGAGAGCCTTCTAATAGCCATGTAAGACATCCCCCCTCTAAGGTTTTTAGTTCATGATATGGCAAATTAATCCAAAAAGTGATAGTCCCGCTAAAATTTCCCTTGGCCTACAAAAACTCGCCTTCACTTAGCGGGTGATTGCGATTCATTAAAGCCGGTAAACCACCACTCCCAAACCTTTGCTGGTAACCAGACAGTGTGGCCGCTCCGATTCCCCATTTTTATTGACGAAGCAAGTTAAAATAAACATATTTTTGTTCCCATAAGCTTTGCGAAATCGTTTTAAGAGCAGCTCATCCAGGTCCGGTACCTCGGTAATAACCTCCTCGTCACCCCACAGTTGCAAAGTATAACAGCCGTCCTGCTGAAGCAGGAACTTCACCGTCACTTTGGTTCTTTCTCCCGCTTTGATAAAAGAAGCCACACGATTCATAAGTTCTTTTGCTTTGGCCACGGCCTTTTCATGTTTGGAAAAGCGGGCGCCAATGACGGGAACATCATTAATTAACGTAAGATAAACGTTACTATACACAGGCACCCTCCTTTCCATGTCACTATATGACAATAAAAGGAAGTTTGATAATATTTTTGGTTTAAATTGCAACACCTTCCACCCTTTCTCTTTTGGTGCACAAAAAAGGCGCCGGAACGACGCCTTAAAAACATATAAAGATTTATTTTAACTTGATTAGTTAGTTTAATAATTTGATTTTGGTACACCCATACGGTATTTCCCAAGGGTATCAATACCGCCCACCCCGGGGTATCCGGTGATAGTACCTTCCAGAATTTCACGTAAAGGGACCTGTCTGTACACCGGTGTATAAGACACCTTCTCGGCCACAAACACCGGATCAAAAGCGTGTATCAAAACACGTTCCGGCGCACTGGCAAAATTAGCCCCGGCTTCCAAAAGAGCTTCGTAGTATGACTGGCAAGCACCGGCAAAAATGACCAGATCATCACGGTTTTTCTCATAACGGCGGGCATTTTTCACGGCTTCTATAAAGTACTTGGAATTACGGTAATTATTGATGTCCCTGAAATCTTTTTTCCCCTTCTTAAAACCGTCATGGCCGGTCAAAACCAGGATGTCGGGCATGTGCTTTTGCAGTAATTCCTGCACTCGCTGGGGCTGGTCTTTTTCAGGGATGTTATAACCTTCCGCCGGTACCCCTAACTGTTTGTAAGTAGACATGCACAAATCGAAGTAGTCTTCATCCCCGTCGATATGCAGCACCTTACCCGGAACGTCGAAAGGCTCAGCCTTGTCATTAGGCCTGTTTTTAATCTGTTCTTTTTCCCGGCGTTCAAAACAGCGCCTGACCTGCTCGCCACCTTTGGTCATTACTTTTTTCCAGTAGGCGGAAACCTCTTCCCTCGGGATTTTAACCAGGTCTGGGAGAGGTGCATCGGCTTCCAGCCGGATATCCAGTCCTCGTAGTGTGGCCATATCGTGGCCGCGCTTTGTAAAGAATTTTGTAATCTTAAAAAGTACATCCCGGCCATGCGAAACACGTGCCACAATATCGCCCGCTTTAATTTCGGACATTTAAGGTACCTCCTTTGCTGCTGTATCATATGTGGAGGTACCACATTATGGCACCTTAAAGATGAAAATTTTGGAAAAACATTTCTATGTCATAGCACCCTTTAAACGGGCTTCTCTTTGCTGTAAACAGTGTGCTACACATTCTTGTGTCTGTTTTTTTATTTGGCGGCGCCGCTCCTCGGCTTCTTCTGCGGTAACCTTGAGAAGATCATCTAAGGGAGCGTCGGCAAATAATCTAATATCCAAGCCGCGCAGCAAGGCATACTGCTTTCCATCCCTGAAAAAGATATCAACAATTTTAAAAAATACATCACGCTCGTACGAATACCGCAGGACAATATCCCCCGGCTTAAAACCGGTCATAAAATATCCCTCCCTCGCCTCTTATAACATCCTATGCTATGCAAAATTGCTCTCGTTCCAAAAAATTGCATGGATAATTGTGGAAAAATCTTGTTGAACAGACAGGATTAACAGGATCAGATCTACAGAAAGGATTTTATTAAAGGGCTTTAGGGGCTCCCTAATGGGTCACGAGAACCCCAGTACGATTCTAAACATATAGTAGATTAATGATAAAAAATTTTACCTGCGGGGCGAACAAATTGAAAGGAATTTACATCGGAAATAATAAGGCATTAGTTTGTCCTGTTTGGGGAGGCAAACTTCTTGTACCATCGGACGATTTAAGCGTAGCGCCAAATTTGATTATGCACGGAGTTCATGAACCTGAGTTGACCAATTACTTATTGAAAACTATAAGGGCCAACTATACTACGGTGGACATAGGGGCAAATTTGGGATATTTTACAGTATTGCTAGGCTACTTAGTAGGACCAGGAGGTAAAGTCATAGCATACGAAGCTGATCCCGGTAGCTTTAATCTCCTACGGGATAATGTATCAATTAATTATCTTTATGATCGTATAACACTTCACAATAAAGCAATTTATTCATCTACTTGTAAATTGTCTTTTTATATCACAGAGCGATTTAGAGGAAATGCTTCTATTAACGAACATGATGAAAAGTACTTTAAACATTATAACGATAATGTTCGCCGAATTGAGGTACCGGCTGAACCACTCGATATATATTTAGGACAGCTAAAACATATAGATTTAGTCAAATTGGACATCGAGGGTGGTGAGTATCACGCGTTTCGAGGAATGGCCGATCTGATTAAAAACAAGGTTATTGATACAGTGGTTTTTGAACTAAACAGGGGAATGTTAAAAGATAATTGGTTTCCCTTATACCATTTATTAAGTGATATCACAGAGCGGTATGGAGCTAAACTTTTTTCTTTAACGACGGAAGGCAACCTTGTCCCTGCTACTCTTAGCGAATTATATCAATATAACGGTTACCCTCACGTTGTTATGAAACTGTAAAACCCGGTATCAGCCCACTCACCCAACCGTATATTCTATTGGATATTCTACCGTATCCCAAATCTATTTAGTATGCTTATCGGCTACAGAGGAAGCACCGTACGCCTCAGGTTTGATCTTGGCTTGAAATCCACTTCCGGTAACCATCCCCACTACTTCCCGGATCAGGTTTTTGGTCTCGCCGTGGGTTCCGACGTCGATATGGATCTCTACTTTAAGATCATCGTGTCCGGTTTCTGCGAACCTTTTGGCGATTTGGCCCCCTAACTCTAAGCTCAAAGCCGTTTCAAAGAATATTTTTTGCCGCAGGCTTTTTATTTTGCGGTGAGAACGTTTACGATAATAATAGCGCGCCCCTTTTCCCAGGCGGTGTACAATAACAGCCGTAATAAAACAGGTTTTTCCCTTCATCACCTGGGAATCGGAACCGACGATGATTTTGTACGAAGAACTGGGCAGGCCGGTGATATACCCCATAATGTCCTTCATCATTTCATCAAAAGTCATCCGGCCCTTGGTCGGACTTATCAGGTGCATTCGTTCTCACATCCCCGGACACTCTGATATGCTATACCAGCAACGTCCCCCTAACTTTCTCTACTGATGCCGCTACGCGGGCAAATTCCTCTAATGATAAAGTTTCCCCCCGGCGGCGCGGATCAATCCCGGCACTCTGTAAAATTTTGGCCCATTCATCTTTGCTGGCGGCCAGCCCCGCGCCTGCCAAGGCCTTGGGTAAAACTTTACGGCGCTGCGCAAAGGCCGCCCGGACAATCTTGAAAAATAACGACCGGTTCGCAACCCTGACCGCAGGAACGTCCCGCTTAACCAGCTTCACTACGGCGGAATCCACTTCCGGTGGCGGGTAAAAAGCCCTGCGAGATACCCGGCAAACTATCGAGGGACGGGTATAATACTGCACCAAAACACTGAGTGAACCGTACTCTTTAGTACCCGGCAAGGCCGTGAAGCGTGCCGCCACTTCCTTTTGCACCATTATCACCATACGTTCTAATGGCATTTCCTCTTCCAAAACCCTGGTCACCAGAGGTGTCGTAATGTAATAGGGAAGATTGGATACTAATTTAAACCGTCCATTGTTGCTCTTTTGAGCCATTAACGCTCGCAAATCAATTTTAAGGGCATCCCCGTGTACCAGTTCAACATTGTCACAATCAGCCAGGCTTTCCTGCAGCACGGTTAAAAAACCCCGGTCCAATTCCAGGGCTATAACCTTGGCCCCGGCAGCAGCCAATTCCCGGGTAAGCACACCCAACCCGGGGCCGATTTCCAAAACGACATCGTCCGGTTCCAAAGCAGCAGCGGCAACAATTTGTTCCAGCACCCCGTGAGACAACAAGAAATTTTGCCCCAAAGATTTACGCGGCCTAAGATCGTATTTTTCGATCAGGGACTTAACTTTACTGATACTGGTTAAATACGACACCGGTTCACCCGTTCTGATATGTTACTACTATTATATCCCAATAATCACGCAAGGTAGCTCGTAACTTTTCGAAAACAAGAATTTAAGTCGGGGACATTTGAGAGTGGAATACGAGAGATTGGAGGTGAAATACACGTTCACCTCGTTCACAGCAATACAGTGGTAGCACAATAGTGACACGGTGGTGTGCCTAGCACCGAAATAATCCCCTTAACCTACTATAAACTTCCAAATTGCTCCCAAAAGCTCCAGCAAGTATACCTTAACGTTTTTTACGCCCCAGTTTATGGCCTGGTCATAAGTCGGGAAAAAAACGTCAATCCGCTTACCCTTGATAAGTCCGCCGGTATCAATAGCCTCACAGTAGCCGTATCCCTCTACAAAGAGCTTTGAACCCAAAGGAATTACGCGCGGGTCAACGGCGATCCCACCGACTCGCGGGGGTACCCCGGTAGCCGTATTGTTGTCGGTATAGGTATACGCGGTAGCCCTTACTATAAAAGAATCTTTGATATGATATTCCTCGCCCGCCCGGGAGACTGTGCCCCGTCCCGGACTAATGGTCACTGTATTCAACATTCCTACCCGTATGATTTTGTCCCGCGGCGCCTTCTTCATTACGGCCGATACCAGGGTACGTTTGACTTCCTTTCCATCGTGCAGTGTAACACGCCAGGTTTGCAATTCAAGCCCCGGTTGTCCTTCCTGCTCTATTTGGGACTCACCGGCCTTTAAATTGTAATCACAAAGCCGCCGAATGCGGTAAGGAATGACAACTTCCATCTCTTCGGTCTTAATTTCGACGCGGGTAATCTTGATATCCATACCGGTTACCACTCGCGCCGAAAGGCCCGGTTTTACAATATCATTCCCGTCCACGGTTATCCCGGCATCCGCCAGGACTTTTTCCACCGTTTTGTACCTGGTGAGGATCTTCCGTGTTCCCCCGTCCACAGTAATACTGACGGAAACGGCACGCTCAATGTCAATAACCATCCCGTCTACAACCTTTTCTTGTTCGGTAGGCGTGACAACGTCCTGCGTGCCAAGCCTGATACCTTCCTGCCGCAGCACAGCCCCTACCGTATTACCGAAAGTGGTGATTTCCCTGACTTTACCGTCGTCAACCAGAGTCACCGTCTTTTCCGCCCAAGCATAACCACCGAATATTAAGCTGGTAGCCATAACGCAGATTACCAGCATGGAGGCCAACCTTAACAACCTTACTTTAAGGTCACGGCGGCGCCTTTCTATGTACTTGTCCTTCCATGCATTCCATTTCATGGCAATCACCCGGCGGTATACTTCGATACAGGACGGGTGTTTCCTGCTGCTGGCTGTAAAATATTTACAGATCCCTCACCCCTCACTGTTTACTAGTATTCGATTCCCGGCTGGGCTTCGACTGTGGGGTAAGGGTGCTTAATTTCACGCATTTCGGTAACCAAATCGGCACGGGCCTTAATTTCTTCCGGAGCACCCCGCCCGGTAAGCACCAAATGCTGCTGTGTGCCTTTTAAAGTCATAAGGTCCAAAACATCGCCCGTGGTGACGAGGTTCTTTTGAAGAGCAACGCAAATTTCGTCCAGAATCACCATATCATATTCCTTACGCTGCAGGGCCTCCCGTGCAGCCGCTAAGGCTTCCTCGGCCGCTTTCCGGTGTCTTTCCAACTCATCCGGCTTATCGTAACGTAAAAAACCGGCCCCCATAGGCCGGATATCAAAACCGTGCAGCAGCCTTGCCGCCTTTAACTCCCCGGTCGGCCAGGACTCCGATTTCATAAATTGCAGTACCAGCACCTTCATGCCCTGGCCCCAGGCCCGTAACCCCAATCCTAAAGCAGCTGTTGTTTTACCCTTGCCGCTGCCGGTGAAAACCATATTAAGCCCGCGTCTCGTCATATTTAACACCCTCCAGGCGGAAAAATTCTATGGCATTAGCCGTGCTGACCTGCGCCACTTCTTTCGGGGACATCCCACGTACCTCGGCTACCGCTGCTGCTGTATATGTTATCCACGCAGGCTCATTTCGCCGGCCTCTTTTCGGTACCGGAGCCAGGTAGGGGGCATCCGTCTCAAGGAAAAACCGGTCTGCCGGAATCTTGGCCGCCACGACGCGGAGTTCGTCACTTTTGGCAAAAGTAACAACACCGGCCAAAGAAATATAGAAACCCATTTCCAAATACAAACGGGCCAATTGCCACGTGCCGGTATAGCAGTGCAGTACTACCGGTGAAGCAGCCTTTTCCCTCAAAATGGCAAGGGTATCGGCGTCAGCGTCGCGGCTGTGCACCACGACAGGCATCTCCAACCGCCCGGCTAAAACCAGTTGTTCTTCAAAAATCCGGTGCTGGGTCTCAGGGGGTGCAAAATTGTAATAATAGTCAAGCCCGATTTCACCGATGGCTACCACGCGCGGGTGACCGGCCAGCTCCTCGATCTGCTGCAAATAATTCTCCCCGGCAGAGGCCGCCTCGTGAGGGTGGACCCCGACCACAGCGTAAATGAAAGGATACTGTTCCGCGATGCGCACCGCTCTGCGGGAAGAGGGCAGGTCGGTACCTACGGTAATTAATTTACGAACCCCGGCTTCCCGCGCGCGAGCAATAACGTCCTCACGGTCCTCGTCAAATTTCTCATCGTCCAGGTGCACGTGGGTATCTATCAACATTACTGTTCACCTTTTTTAGATAGCCCTAATACCAACGTCGAACTTTGAGCGTGGAACAAGCTATGCTTTCTTCGTATCAATCCGCGGGAACAGAGGAGCGCCACGGGAAATTTTAATGCCGGAGGGTAAACGCCCCCACTCCAGAGAATCCCAGGTGTGCAGGTCAGTATGCTCCTTAATGCCCAGCTGCTCCCATACCCGCATTGGGAAATCCGGCATAAAGGGAGCCAGCATAATGGTAATAAAGCGATATGATTCAGCCAGGTTATACATCACCATCACCAGGCGCTCCCGGTTGGCCGGGTCCTTGGCCAGCGACCACGGAGCCGTCTCCTCAATGTACTTGTTGGCACGCCCCACCAGCTGCCACAGCGCCGCTAATGCCGCGGACAGCTCCAGGTTGTCCACCAGGCGTTCCACTTCCCGTGGAGTGGCAACAGCCAAGTCGATAAGGTCCTGATCCAGGGGATCGGTGCTGCCCCCCGCGGGCTTCTCTATAACTCCACCCAGGTACTTGTTGATCATAGCCGTCGTGCGGCTGAGCAAGTTGCCGAGGTCATTGGCAAGGTCAACATTAATACGATTGATAAGGGCATCCTCCGAATAATAGCCGTCAGCACCAAAGGGCAACTCGCGCAATAAGTAATAACGAATAGGGTCCACTCCGTATTTGTCAATCAAGACCAAGGGGTCTACCACATTACCCTTCGATTTGGACATTTTACCGCTTTCCAACAGCAGCCACCCGTGACCAACCACTTTCTTGGGCAAAGGCAGTCCTGCCGCCATAAGAATAATAGGCCAGATGATGCAGTGAAAACGAACAATGTCCTTACCCACCAGGTGCACGTCTGCAGGCCAATAGCGCCGGTATAATTCGTCGTTATCACTGCCGTAACCCAGTGCCGAAATATAGTTGGTCAAGGCATCCACCCAAACATAAACCACGTGCTTGGGATCAAAAGGTACGGGGATCCCCCAGTCGAAAGTGGTACGGGATATGCATAGGTCTTCCAGTCCCATCTTAATGAAGTTTATAACCTCGTTGCGCCGTGACACCGGCTGGATAAAATCGGGGTGTTCCTCGATGTACTGCAGAAGGCGGTCAGCATACTTGGACATCTTGAAGAAGTAACTCTCTTCCTGCAGCAGCTCGACACCCCGGCCGCAATCCGGGCAATTGCCTTCTTCCAGCTGTCTCTCGGTCCAAAATGTTTCACAGGGGGTGCAGTACCAACCCTCGTACGATGCCTTGTAGATATCACCCTGGTCGTAAAGTTTCTCAGTAATCTGCGCCACTACCCGTTTATGGCGTTCTTCCGTAGTACGAATAAAGTCATTGTACGATATGTTAAGGCGCGCCCACAGGTTCTTAAACCCGGCCACAATCCCGTCAACATACTCTTGAGGTTCTTTACCCTTGGCCCGGGCAGTACGCTGTATTTTTTGTCCATGTTCGTCAGAGCCGGTAAGGAACCACACATCGTAGCCGGTAAGTCTTTTAAATCGTGCTACCGCGTCGGCAGCCACGGTCGTATAAGCATGTCCGATGTGCAGGTTATCACTGGGATAATATATGGGAGTGGTAATGTAGTAAGTTGGTTTACTCACAACCCTACCCCTTCCATTTTTCTGAATTACCGAAAATTCTACTCGTTGTACCCCTGCTTGTCAAGTTTTCCTATTTTTGGTGCGATACGACTTGGTTCTGCTGTAAAATTTTTAAAAATAATGTTGACTTTTAATGACATGCTTGGTACCATTTACTTGCATCATTTTGTAATATCCTGTCGAATGGAAATTTGGATTATGGGAGGGGATTGTTTTTGAAATCGACAGGTATTGTGCGCAAGGTGGACGAGCTGGGTCGTGTTGTGATTCCTATCGAGCTGAGGCGGACCCTCGGCATCGAGGAAAAGGATGCCCTGGAAATTTACGTTGATGAGGAAAAGATCATCCTCAGAAAATACGAACCGGCCTGCGTGTTTTGTGGTAACGCGGGGAACGTGCAGCATTACCGGGGCAAGCTGGTCTGCAAGGACTGCGCCAGGGAAATGTTTGAAAAAGCGGCAGCCTTATAAGAATACTGCCTTTATAATTTAAAATCAATATGTAAAAGGAGGACAAGCGCCTCCTTTTTCATTTTAACAAGTTCGAGGTTCGATGTTCAAAGCTCACTCCTTGTGGCCCTTCACCAATTCATAAACTAAATTCGGCCGCAGCCCTTTGCGCCGCGCTACTTCTTTAACGGCCTGGCGCGGCGCCCACCCCTGCGCGCGCAGAGCATCAACATCCCGAACCAAACTGTCGGCATCCACCGCCTCAAGATCCTTACCGGCATCTTTGCATCCTTCCAGCACCAGGGTAAATTCCCCCCTTGGATCGTGTTCCGCAAAATAGTCCACTGCCCCGGCCAGAGTACCCCGGTACACTTCCTCATGCTGCTTGGTAAGCTCCCTGGCCACGGCTACCCGGCGGGCGCCCCCACACATCTCACAAAGATCCCGCAGGGTTTGCCTAACCCTGTTAGGAGCTTCAAAGAGAACCACCGTTCGCGGTTCACGGGCAATACGGTCCAGCACCCCGCGGCGCCCCTTGCGCGGCAAAAACCCCTCAAAGACAAAACGGTCCGTTCTCAGCCCCGATACTACCAGGGCTGCCACTAAGGCACTGGCCCCGGGAACAGGCACCACCGGCAGTCCTTCTTCAACGGCACGGGACACCAAAAGCGCGCCGGGATCGGAAATGCCGGGCATGCCGGCATCAGATACCACGGCCACGGATTGTCCCCTCCGGAGACAGGAGAGGATAAAGGCGGATTTGGCATCCTGGTTGTGGGAGTGAAAACTTGTTACGGGAGTTTTAATGTGGTAATGATTTAAAAGTTTTTTGGTATGCCTGGTATCTTCGGCCGCAATCAGGTTGACTTCCTTCAGTACACGTAAAGCGCGTAAAGTCACGTCCTCCAGGTTGCCGATCGGGGTGGCACAAAGATAAAGCGTACCACTCATTAACGCTATCCCTCCTGTGCGGGGAGCGTCTCAACCTCATCCAGGGGAAACTCATTGACAACTTTCGTATCTGCCAGTTCTACACTTACAGTACCCTTGAAAATATTCATTGCCGTTACCCGCCCTTCTCCTTCGGGGGTCTTAACCTTGGTACCCGGTTCCGGGTATTCCTTTTTAGCTTCATCATAAATATCATTCTCATACTTGAGACAGCACATTAAGCGGCCGCAAATGCCCGAGATCTTGGCCGGGTTGAGAGAGAGGCCCTGGTCTTTGGCCATCCGAATGGATACCGGTGAGAATTCTGAAAGCCATGTAGCGCAGCAGAGTTCCCGACCGCAGCAACCCAGCCCCCCCATCATCTTAGCCTCATCACGCACCCCGATTTGCCGCAGTTCAATACGGGTCCGAAAAACACCGGCAAGATCCCGTACCAGCTCGCGAAAATCTATCCGGCCTTCCGCGGTAAAATAAAATATGATTTTACTTTCATCAAAGGTGTAGTCCACGTCCACGAGCTTCATATCTAACCCGTGGGCTGCAATCTTGTCCAGACAGATTTTAAAAGCTTCGCGCTCCTTTTGTTTCAGTTCCTCCGCTTTAACGATATCCTCGGGCGATGCCTTGCGCACCACCGGCTTCAACGGCTGCTCCCGGTTTTCGGTATCATCAACTTCGGGTCCTTCCACTACCCTGCCCAATTCCAAACCACGAACCGTTTCCACAATAACCGCGTCCCCGGGTTTTAAGTCCAAGGTACCGGGGTCAAAAAAATAGATTTTGCCGGCCTTTTTAAATCGCACGCCAACCACTTTACCGGCCATGCCAAACCTCCTCTGCGATGGAGTATCCAGTAGAATATCCAGTAGAATATACCATTGTTTTTGGGGGCATTCCTATAATGGAATACTATCCTATTAATCCTGTTAACCCCGTCAAAATGAAGACCCCAGAGGAATACCTCACCCCTCACTCATTACCCCTTCCTGCTTCCTGCTTACTCCTCACTCCCATACCCCGCCAGGCGGAGCAGCAGCATATCCGCCACCAGGCGCGGGTTGGCATTAAAACGGAGCTTTTTACGGGCATCTTCGATCTGGGCAATCTTTTGCATCCATTCCGCCGGCGTCCTTTTAAAAGCCTGTTTTTTAATGGTTTCCAACCGGTCCACATTCACCAGCAAACGCTGATTGCCCGTTTCACGCCAGAGTAAAAGATCACGGTACCAAAGGGCCAACAAAGACAGTTTTTTCTCCAGGTTTTGCCCCGTATCTACCTTCTGCAGGACATCCCACAACTCGGCGGCACCGGCATGGTCCAACCGGAAAACCAACTGCAGTAGTTCCTCGCGGGCTAATCTTTCCTGTTCCCCCTCCAATAACGCCCGCGCACGGTCGAGACTGCCGTCGGCCATAGCAGCGGCAACCTGCGCTTTTTCCCTTTCATAACCCATTCTTTCCAGAGCACCCGTAATTTCATCCCGGCTTAACAAATGGCAGGAAACCCTAATGCACCTTGAAAGAATGGTCGGCAGCACGCGATCCCAATAAGAAGTTATCAGCACAAAAACCACTTCGGTATTTGGTTCTTCCAGCGTTTTCAGGAGGGCATTTCCCGCTTCGGTGGTCAGGTTTTCGGCCCCCGTCATCACACAAACATGCCTGAAGTAGAAGGGGCGAAACTGGATTTTCCGCTGCAAATCGCGCACGGCGGCAATGCCGATGCGGCCTTCATTACCGTTAATAAAATGGTGGTCCGGATGCATGCCGGCCTGTACTTTCCGGCAGCCCTCACACTGGCCGCACGCTCCGTCACCGTCCGGGTTGAGGCAAAGCAGGGCCCGCCCGAAGGCTGTCGCCAGCGCTTCTTTACCCACCCCTTGCGGGCCGGTAAAAATATAGGCCTGAGCCACCCGGCCCTGCTGCAGGATACGGCCGAGATAACGCCGTGCTATGCTCTGGCCGGGGATATCACTGAAGCGCACGGCATATCACCTCCACCCGGGACCAGATAAGAGCCGCCAAATCTTCTTTACCCAAGGACGCCGGCAGCACCAGGTAGCGCTCCGGCTGCTGCCCGGCCAACGCCAAGTACCCGTTACGCACCGCGCGGTAGAAATCACAGGTTTCCTGCTCCAGCCTGTCCAGCGTACCGCCACGGCGTACCCTGGCGAGCGCCTCTTCAACCGGCATATCCAGCAGTACCGTTAAATCCGGTATTATTCCGCCCGTAGCCAGTTCGTTAACCTTGCGCAGCGCCTGGAGTTCCAGGCCGCGTCCATAACCCTGGTAGGCCAAGGTGGAATCCGTAAAACGATCACAGAGTACCACTGCCCCCTGCTGCAGGGCCGGGCGGATAACTTCGGCCACACACTGTGCCCGGGCAGAAACATACAGGAACACTTCGGATTGCGGCGCCATCCCTTTATAGGCGGGATCAAGCAGAATACGGCGCACGGCTTCTCCCAAAGGTGTGCCGCCGGGTTCCCTGGTACGGCACACCTCAAGACCCCGCGTTTTCAGTTTGTAATAAAGCAGCTCCAACTGGGTGGATTTACCAACCCCGTCAATCCCCTCAAAAACAATTAAGATACCAGACACAAAATCACCCGTTATATAAAAAACTCAGCCGTCCACCACCCGGAGCGTC
The DNA here is from genome assembly GCA_017656185.1 of Peptococcaceae bacterium. GTDB lineage: Bacteria > Bacillota > Desulfotomaculia > Desulfotomaculales > JACDOK01 > JACDOK01. The sequence goes on from JACDOK010000002.1 coordinate 76,399, forward strand.
TCCAGGCTCGGGTCCGACGCGTGTAATGGAATGTTTCGCCTGCGCATCTCATTAATGTATTCTACCATCTCCGGAATGATCTTTTCACCCGGAAATAACACCGGAGTCCCCGGAGGCGTGATACTAACCGTCTCCGCGGCAACGTATCCCGCTGCATCCCGCAGCGGGACGCTGCGGGATGCAGCCAACCAGCTCTGTCGAGGCGTAAGCACCTGCGGCGGTACCGGAGCTTCGGGCGGTAAGTCCAGTGCATTTGCCTTGTTCTTGGCAGCCAGGTGGGTAACGGCTTTTACAAACCGCCACACCTCCCGGGAAGCGGTGCCGATACCTACAACCGCCACTATGTTCCCTGCATCGGCCATTTCCACCTGCACCCCGTATTCGCGATGGAGCAGGCGTGCCGTTTGGTGGCCGCTCAAACCGGCCTCGCGAAGTGATACCGTTAACTTGGTGCCGTCGTAACCCGGCACCCAGGGTGGTAAATATTCCGGAGTCAAGACCTCTACTCGCCGGAACGCACATAAATTATCCCGGGCCCTTTGTGCCAAACCCAATGCCCGCCGTACCATCCGGGGGCCTCGTAATGCCAGCTGTCTCCGGGCCACGTCCAGCGACGCCATAAGCAGGTAGGAGGGACTTGTTGTCTGCAGGCAGGACAAAGCGTTCTGCACCCGGCCGGCCGGTACCCGCGATCCCTTCAGATGCAGCAAAGAGGCTTGCGTAAAGGCCCCACCCAGCTTGTGCGTGCTCTGAACACAGGCGTCGGCACCGCAGGCAAGGGCCGGCTCCGGCAGATCTTCGGCAAAAGGCAGGTGTGCCCCGTGGGCCTCATCCACGATGACGGGTATTCCCCTGCTGTGCGCTGCCGCCACCATTTCCGGCGACAGCCCGCCGACCCCGTAGTAATTAGGATGAACTGCCAGTAAAGCCTTTACACCGGGGTGGGCTTCTAATGCCGCTATGACATCAGCCGGCTTAGGTCCCAGTGGGATACCAAAATCATTATCTCTTACAGGCGGTAAGTACACCGGTTTGGCCCCGCATAGAATTAACCCGTTAATTATGGAACGATGCACATGGCGGGGCATGAGAATTTTATCTCCGGGCTTTAATACAGCCAATAACAAGGCCTGAATGCCTACCGTGCTCCCGTTGACAAGAAAAAAGCTTCGGTCCGCACCGTACAGCGCGGCAGCCAGCGCCTGGGAGCGGGCAATCGGCCCGGCGGGCCGGTGCAGGTCATCCAACCCGGGCAGCTCGGTCAGGTCCAGTTCCACCAGTGCGCCGCCCAAAGCGCGCAGAGCACGCGGCAGCGCCCGCCCCTGCCCGTGTGCCGGGACGTGTAGACCGGCGCGATTTTTGCGGCGATAGCGCTTAAGAGCCTCAAAAAGGGGCGCCCGCCGCTGGTTCATAACAACACTCCCTTCTCCCGGCGAGCATAGTGGTTTTGCAAATGCCCTTGAACCCCTGGATATTATCTCATTAAGCGTGCCCATTAAAAAGTCCCTTCCTGGACCTTGAAGGGACTTTTAGTGCTTGAGCGGTTTTTCTTTTTTTTCGGTGTTTTTCTCCCCGCCGTCCCGCGGTTTTTGCGTAATGGCAATGGCCGTATCGGGACATACCATGGCGCAAATGCCACAAAGGATACAATCCTCGTTCGTCTCGACCGTAGGCGTTCCGTATACCCCCAGCACCTCGGACCAGTGCAGGCTCTGTTTGGGACATTTTTCAATGCACAGCCCGCAGCCTTTGCATAATCCCGGGAAAATGGTGAAGATGCCTTTATTCAAATCCCGTGATCTTGGTTCAAAGCCTTCCACATTGCTAACCTCCTTGCATGACCTCTCCCACAAGTTCCATACCACGTTCCAAAGCCCGGTGGTTCAGGTCCCTGAGCTTGGGGTTTTGCGCAAACTTGTGACCAAGTCTTTTTTCAAGGGCTTTTTTCGCATTTTCCAAGTTAACAACACCGGTGGCTTTGATTACGGCCCCCATAATTAAAACGTTAAACACGCGGGGATGAAGTTCTTTTTTGGCCGTTTCGACCCCGGGAATAGGTAAAACCTGTTTTACCTCCGGCGGCATATCCTTCTCATCGGGTGCCGCCAGGGTATCATAGACAAAAACCGTTTCCGGCCCGACGTACTGGAACGTTCTGCCTACCGCCCGCTCGCTCAAAGCCACGACAATATCCGCTTTGGCGAACTTGGGTGACCCGATAGGTTCGTCACCAATTTGCAGAAAAGCTACACTGACACCCCCGCGCTGCTCCACACCGAAATTGGGAATATAAAGCGCTTCCCGGCCTTCCTCGTACCCGGCCTCGGCCAAAATCTCGGCGACAGCTTGTACTCCCTGGCCGCCTTCACCGGCTATGACGATCTTGACAGGTTTACTCATCAGCATCCCCTTCACTTACCGGTATCTTGATTTCTCCAATCTGGAAATACTGAGGCATTTTTTCCTCCAGGAAGGACCAGGTTTCCCTGGCATTAGTACGCCAGTTCGTAGGACAGGTGGACAGTACTTCTATGAAAGAAAATCCTCTACCTTCCATTTGGCATTTTAGAGCCCGGACCATCATTTTCTTTAATTGCCGCAGTTTGCTTACCGTACCGCGGGCCACATAGGCTCCCTCCGGGGTAATGGTGGCAATCATTTCCGGTCCCTGGGCGGGTAACCCGGTTAACTCGGGGTCTCTACCGTATGGAGTCGTTTCCGTTTTCTGCCCCGGCATCGTGGTGGGGGCCATCTGCCCGCCGGTCATAGCGTACTGGGTATTGTTGATTAGAATGGCCGTAATTTTATCATTGCGCGAGGCGGCGTTCACCAGGTGCTGGGCACCGATCGCATAACCGCCGCCGTCACCCATATAAGCGATACATATCAGATCCGGGTTGGCCCTTTTAACGCCCACCATTACGGGAGTAGTACGCCCGTGGTGGGTCTGAATGGTGTCGACATTAAAAAAGTCCCAAGCCAGCAGGCTGCATCCAATATCGCATCCAAAGACGGTCCGGTCTTGAATCCCGAGTTCATCAATAGCCTGTCCCAGGGCCCGCAGAGCTATACCGTGGCCGCATCCCGGACAGAATTTGTGAGGTTTGGATTCAACGCGCCAGGATGCAGGCATCGCCGGTTTTTCTGCCATCAAATTTAACCTCCTTACGTGATGAGTTCACGGCAACGGGCCATAATTTCTTCCGGTGTAAAGCCAACACCCGGCTTGTAATAAGGAATGAATTCCGCCGTCGCCCCGTATAACGCTTCCTTTAGGAGTCTTCCAAGCTGCCCGTAAGCCGATTCCACAACCAGCATTCTGCCCGCCCGGTTTACCGCTTCGCGCAAAGGTGTCGACGGCAGCGGGCGCAGGGTAATGGGACGGAAATAACCAACCTTCAGCCCCTGCTGCCGCAGCGCTTCAGTGGCCTGCTTGGCGGCGCGGGCCACCACACCGTGAGCAACAACCAGTAACTCGGCATCGTCACTCGCCATGGATTCATATTCACTTACTTCATCTGCGATGCTTTCGAAATCCTTGATATGGTCCTGAAGTACCTCATACAGCTCTTCCTCAACATTATAGGTGTTGCGGTAATGCCCGGGAGGGCGGTCAACCCCCGGTGTACCCGGCCGCCCGACATACGGCTCGGTATCGGAGATTTTAATGCCCCGGTCGTCAGGGTCATAGATGGTCAGCGGCTCCCTCATCTTACCCTGATAGCCGTCTGCCAGGACAAAAGTGGGAAACCGGTACTTCCACGCGGTATCAAAAGCTTTGATGCTGTAATCGAAGAGTTCCTGGTGGTTGGCCGTAGAGTAAACAATACGCAATCCCTCACCGTTACCGCCCAAGACCGTCATCATTACTTCCTGCTGGGAGTAAATAACCGTCCCGGTGGAAGGACCGCCTCGCTGAATGATCATCGCTACAAAGGGCAGGCGCATCGCTTCCGCCATTGAAATCGGTTCCTGCATCAAGGTATTTCCGGGACCGGCAGTGGCTGTGAAGGCACGTTTACCGGCCATTACGCCCCCGACGGTGGTAAACCCTGCCGAAAGCTCATCTTCCGTTTGCAAAAACTTGCGGTTATATTTGGGCGCCAGGCGGGTCCAGTAATGCATAATCTCATTCTGCGGTGTAATGGGGTAACCATACATAATCTCGGCTCCTGCGGCCAGTGCCGCCCATGCCACTACCTCATTACCGGTCATGAAAACCCGCTTTTCTCCGGCAATGACTTTCTCCGCCAACGACAGCACCTCCTAACAACTATCCTACCAAAAACTACGGGGCATATACCGTTTTAACGGGCGGACGAGATTGCCCTCCGCATCATATGAACCTAATTGTGCGGCTATTTCCTTGACCGCCGTAGTGGCTATTACCGGCAATCCCAGCTTCCGGGCGGCGCTGGTGACCACCCGCGCCCCTTCTTGTACCACTTCCGGCGTGGTTTCATCTCCCAGGTGGGTATTATTGATGAGGCCATCCACCTTATCCAGCCCCTTAACCAGCGCAACAATATCGTCAACACCGGCCGTCATGGGGCGGCTGATGTTTATGACTATAATGACCTTAAAAGAAGGTTCGCCAGCAAGCCCTTCAACCAGGTTGAGGGACTTCGCGCCATCAACGCCGTAGCCCACGTCAAAAACAATATTACCGGGGCGCCTGAGAGCCCACTTGGCCTCCGCTTTCAAAATATTTCCGGTCTCGCCCCAGCCAATACTGTCGCCGGTCTCCCAGGCAATGACATCTACACCCAAAGCCTGTAATTCTTTTTTAATAGGCCGCAGGGTATAACAGGGTTCTACCAGGTCCAGATCCACAAGCGTCACCGGTTCGTCCCAGGCCACCATCTCCAAGGCCCGGTTTACGGCAACCTCGCTTTTCCCGCTGGCATATTCCCCGACATATGCCTCAACTACACGTGTTATCCGTCTTGCACCCCAAAAAAACAAACTTTTCTCCAAAATGTTCCTTTATGATAATTCATAAATTTCGGACCGTCAATCATGAGAGGTTAAGTACAATGTATTCAGTTCCTAACGGTCGATTCCCGCACCTAAATGACAAACAACTTGAGCAGTATCAACAGCACCACTCCCGGCACCTGCAGGATACCCGCCGTCAGCACGGTAATGGGATTAATAGCGATATGAAAGCCAAAAACCGATCCTCCCAGGTTTACCAGGAATAAAAATACCGTACCGAGTACCATATACCCTACCAAGCGGCATAAATACTTGAACGGGGTAATAAAAAATGTGGCCACCAAATACAAACCCAGCAACCCCATCAGCGCCAACAGCACCATTTGCCAATCCATAAAAATCCTCCTCCCCGGTTTGTCCTAATTCATAGATATGAATGCAGGGAAGTGGATTATACCTCTCTTCTACCTTCCAGTGCCCTGACCAGCGTGCGCCCGTCAGCGTATTCCAGGTCGGACCCCACCGGCAAACCGTAGGCCAGGCGGGTCACCCGCATACCAAGGGGTTTGAGAAGCTTGGCTAGATAAAGAGCCGTAGCATCTCCCTCCAAATCGGCGTTGGTAGCCACAATAACTTCCTCGACCGGCGCGTTTTTGACCCGGGCCAACAATTTATCGATACTGAGGTCCTCGGGACCAACCCCGTCCATAGGCGACAAACAGCCGTGAAGCACGTGATAATGCCCTTTAAACCCGTGTGTCTTTTCGATCGTGACCACGTCACGGGGATGTTCCACAACGCAAATCACTTTGGGATCACGCGTGTGATCACGGCAAAACCCGCAGGGATCGGTATCGGTAATATTAGCGCACAGGGAACAGAACTTCAATTTATCCCTGGCCTCGAGAATGGCCTCGGCCAGGTTAACGGCTGTTTCCTTGGACGTGGTTATAAGATAAAAAGCCAATCTTTGGGCCGTCTTCGGACCAATGCCGGGTAATTTGCTCAGTTCTTCGATTAAACGTGCTACAGGTCGGGAATAGTACATTGCGGCTCCTTAAAACAGGCCCGGGATTTTCATCCCGCCGGTCAGTTTACTCATCTCGCTGGCCACCATATTGTGCGATTGCCGTAAAGCTTCGTTAGCGGCGGCTAGAACCAAGTCTTGGAGCATTTCTACATCTTCCGGGTCCACCACTTCCGGTTTGATTTCGACGGCAACCAGTTCCTGCCTGCCGTTGGCAACCACTTTAACGGCCCCGCCGCCCGCCGTAGCTTCGACGGTACGTTCTGCCAACTCTTCCTGCATCTTAGCCATCTGGGCCTGCATCTTCTGAACTTGTTTCATCATTTTGTTAATGTCCAACTTACCGGTACCTCCTTTTTTATGCTTCCCCGGAGCTATCGTCCTTAACACATTCTATGAGCCATTTCCCCGGGAAGAAAATGGACAAGATTTCTTCGAGAGTGTTTTTATTCTCCGGGCGGTCAATTTTTTCTCGGGCAAAGGATTGGGAAAAACGGAGTATAAGACGCCTGTTCCCTGCCATTTCCGGAGTGGCACGGGCCAAAAAAGGGGCCGCGGGTGGACGCTTTTTCTTAAACTCCGCCATAATTTCCGGCCATTTATCATTTACAGCGGGCTCTACCGGAGGTGCTCCGGGCGTACGCCGCGGCGGGAGAGAAGAAGCGGGTGGTATGGGCTTGCCCGGGAGACCCGCCACTTTTCTTTCCAGTGCCGTCACCCGCTGTTCCAAGTCGTCGTCCAGGTAGATGAACTTAACCACGGCCAATTCCAGAGGGATACTCTGCCGGCTGGCAAATTTCATCTCCTGTTCCGCTTTGGACAACAGATCGGCCAGACGCAGGAGGTGCCTGGTATTGAGTGCAAGCGGAACATTGCCCCCCTCCAGGGTCTTCAGCAGTAAACCTCTGACGTAGTCGGTTAGTTCCTGGGTAAAAATACGCAAATCTTTGCCGTCGTGTTCCAATTCATGGATACAACAAAGAGCCGGTCCCGCCTTTCTTTCAGCCAGGTAACGGAGCATCCGTTCAAGTATCTCTTCTTGTACCGTTCCGAGGATGGCATGAACGTCATCCAGCGTTACCTGACCCTCACTGAGGGCTGCAACTTGATCCAGGATACTGAGCGCATCTCGCAGGCTGCCCTCGCTGGTTTTGGCAATCAGCATCAAAGCCCTTGGCTCAACCGCAAGACCGGCTCCCTTAACGACCTCTTCCAATCGCGTTAGGATGTCACGGGTACTAATGCGCCTGAAATCAAAGCGCTGGCAGCGTGAAATAATGGTCAAAGGCACTTTATGCGGTTCAGTCGTGGCCAGAACAAAAACGACGTGAGGAGGAGGTTCTTCGAGCGTCTTGAGCAGCGCGTTAAAAGCTTCATTAGTCAGCATATGCACTTCGTCAATAATATAAACTTTATATGATGCCGCCGCAGGGCGAAATTTCACCTTTTCACGAAGATCGCGCACCTCGTCCACCCCGCGGTTGGAGGCCGCATCAATTTCCAACACGTCAACGGCCGCGCCCGCGTTAATGGAATAACACAAAGAACAGCTGTTGCACGGTTCGGCCCCGTCCGGGTTAAGGCAGTTTAAAGCCTTAGCCAGTACCTTGGCTGTAGTCGTCTTGCCCGTACCACGCGGCCCGCAGAAAAGATAAGCGTGCGCCTGTTTGCTGCGGCGCACGGCATTAGCCAGCGTGCGCGTTACGTGCTGCTGGCCTACAATCTCATTAAACGTCTGCGGCCGCCAAGTGCGGTACAGAGCTTGATAGGACATTTTTCCACCTCATTTTCAAGATTAGCACAGGCTTACATGGAGGTCAAGGAATGCAGTAGAGATCCGGTAGAGATCCAATAAAAATCTGGTAGAATATACAATCTGTTTGTTTTGGGCATTGATTCCTGCTTACTGCTTCCTGATTATTCCTCATGCCTCACTCCTCACTGTTTACCGTTTACTGTTCACTGTTTACTACTTCCTGATTATGACTTATTATGGATTATTATGTCTGCATTTGGTTTATTATGGCATATAAATCAAAAAGACGCCTTTCAGGCGCCTCATCTTTAAACTTGGCCGTGCACCTGCCCTTGAAAGCAACTTCCGGGCGTTACCTGCCGCAGGTAACTCGGGCCAGGCACCCTCGCGGCACCCGGAGTGATTCCCTTAGTGCTGCTTCCGCCAGGACCTGACACGGTTCGGGAGACCCCGTCGCGCGAGACCCAACCGTCTACGTCCCTTACGGAGGTCAGACCCCACAAGTCACATCCTCAGGCAGGACTTCAACCCCGCTATAGCGGATTGCGGGTTACAGGGCACCGCTACCTCCCCGTCTAGCACGGCCGAAAAATTATCGCCGGATCGTCAAAACCGACTTCCGACGATTATGGACATGTATGGCGGAGAGAGTGGGATTCGAACCCACGAGACGGTACAACCGTCCACACGCTCTCCAGGCGTGCGCCTTCATCCACTCGGCCATCTCTCCACGCTTGGATGATTAGCTGTAACCAGAAGTATTTACTTTTTACCTTCAACCGCTGCAATTATATATTATACACGTTTCACCGTTCAACTGCAAGGGGGCGTCAGTTGTTAGTGTCAGTCTTCAGGCGTACATCAATATCCTTCGGCCTGAATCTCTTTCCAAATTTCGGTTATGTCCGGCATTATAGCTTCCTTTGTCAGCCCATATAGGAAAAGGGGTTCGCGTTCAATCGCGAAACCCCTTTAACGTTCTTGTTCTGGCGGAGAGAGTGGGATTCGAACCCACGAGGCGGATTTTGGTCCGCCTACTCGATTTCGAGTCGAGCGCCTTAAACCAGACTCAGCCATCTCTCCGCTTGTTAAAAACTCATTCGCTTCTCAGTTCCTTAAAAAACTGCTGTAAAATAGCACGGCACTCTTCTTCCAGCACACCGGGTATTACCTCCACCTGGTGGTTGAACCTTTCGTCACGCAACAGGTCAACTACTGTTCCCGCCGCACCCGCCTTCGGGTCATACGCTCCAAAAACCAGGCGCGGCACCCGAAACTGTACCAGAGCGCCGGCACACATAGGACACGGCTCAAGAGTTATATAAACCGTAACTCCCTCCAGCCGCCAGTCACCCAAAACCCCGGCGGCCTGGCGCATCGCAAGCATTTCGGCATGTGCCGCTGCGTCTTTAGTGGTTTCCCGCAGGTTGTGTCCCCGTGCTATAATTTTATCGTCCCGTACCACTACGGCACCGACGGGAACCTCACCCAGTGTATAGGCTTTGCGCGCTTCTTTCAGCGCCTCGCACATATACCCGGCATGGATACGTTCCTGCGGGTCATTAATAATATCTCTATTCATAACATAATATGCATTAGGTATGGTACGCCCGGAGGGACTCGAACCCCCGACACGTGGTTTAGGAAACCACTGCTCTATCCGCCTGAGCTACGGGCGCTTATTTAAAATTTAAAGAAGTGGAAAATGCACTGTGAGATTACCCTCACATCGCACCCCGCACTTCTCGCCTTCCTTACTTATGGCGCGCCCGGAGGGATTCGAACCCCCAACCTACAGATCCGTAGTCTGCCGCTCTATCCGTTGAGCTACGGGCGCATATGGCGGAGAGAGTGGGATTCGAACCCACGATACGGGTTTTGGCCCGTATAGTCGCTTAGCAGGCGACCGCCTTCGACCTGCTCGGCCATCTCTCCGCAGTATTATATTAATATAGGTATCCCACTACCATCCGCAACTGGCGGAGGGGGTGGGATTCGAACCCACGGAACCACTCAGGGTTCAACGGTTTTCAAGACCGTCTCCTTAAACCGGGCTCGGACACCCCTCCGTGGCCGTTCCATCAGCAAATATCACTATAACATAAACGGCAGGGCCTTGTCAATGATGAAACGCCCAGCACTCAGTAAACAACGCAGAGTTCAAATGTCCATTCCAGTTGTCCAATGATACTTTAGTGCATCTATCCATCATTGTCAGCACTGAGTGCTGGGCTTTGATACAGTGGGGACACAGTGGTGATACGGTAGGATTGCCGGGCATTCCTTACGGGTCCGGGAGGGTTACAAACCCTCCCCTACATTCTGTTTACTGTTTACTGTTTACTGTTTACTGCTCACTGATTACTGAGTGCCTCCTCGACCATGGCCAGGAGCTGCTCATCCTCGAAACCGTTCTGGCGGCAAGCACCGCTGGGACAGGTAGCCGCACACGTCCCACAGCCCCGGCATACCACTTCCTGTACCTGCGCCGTTCCGCGTTCGGGGTCAATGGTTATCGCCTCGTAGGGACACACCGCAGCACACAGACCGCAGCCCGAACACAGGGCGGGATCTACCACGGAACTGGTCCCCACACTTTCAAGCCGCTGCTTGCTCAACATCGTGGCCGCGCGCATGCCGGCGGCCCCGGCCTGTGCCAGTGATTCGCTCAGCATTTTGGGAGCGTGCGCCAGGCCGCAAAGGTAGACCCCATCACTTGCAGAGTCGACCGGGCGCAGTTTCATATGCGCCTCGGCAAAAAAGCCATCGGGATTAAGTGGGGTCTTGAACAAGCGGCTTAGTTTTTGATTGTCCCGGCGTGGAACGATGGCGGCACTCAAACCAAGAATGTCGGCTCTAATGGTCAGTTCCTCATTAAGCACAGGATCGATGACCGTAACGGCAACTTTGTTCCCCTCGGCCCTGACCGCCGGTTTCTTGTCAGGCCGGTACCGGATAAACACCACACCCTGCTCGCGTGCCCGCCGGTAATACTGTTCCCGCAGGCCGTAAGTCATCATATCCCGGTACAGGATAAAGATATTGACCCTTGGATTCAGGCGCTTGATACGCAGGGCGTTTTTAACGGCATGGGAACAGCACAGGCGGCTGCAGTAAGGCCGTTCATCGTTACGCGACCCCACACACTGAATCATAACCACCGTATCAATACCGTGCAGTTTCCCGAGGTCCAGTTTCTGCTCCAGTTCGGTTTGGGTCATAACCGCGGAATGTGCTCCGTACAGGTACTCCCGGGGGTGGGACTCCTCCGCCCCGGAGGCCAGGATAACCACTCCGTGATGGAGTTCTCTTTCCTCATCACCGACGCGGATTCTCGTCCGGTAATTACCCGCATACCCCTCCACCGCCAGGATACTGCTCCCGGTCAGCACTTCAATCAAAGGATGATAACTCACCCTGTCAACCATCAGGCGCAGAAAAGCCTGTGCATCGGAGCCGTCAAGAGTATGAAACAGGTGCCGCAGGTTTCCGCCCAAATAGGGTTCCTGTTCCACGAGAAAAACGCGGAAGCCCTGGTCGGCCACTGTCAATGCCGCCGTCATTCCTGCCGCTCCACCGCCCACAACCAGGGCTTGCGGAACGATTTGCAAAGAGACGGTGGTTACCGGCTTCAGCAGCCGCACTTTGGCCACCGCCATCCGTACCAGATCCTTGGCCTTGACCGTGGCTTCTTCCGGAACATGCTGGTGTACCCAGGCTACGTGTTCCCGGATATTGACCTGTTCATAAAGATAAGGATTAAGACCTGCTTCCCGCAACCCGGACTGGAAAAGGGGGGCATGCGTGCGCGGTGTACAGGAAGCAACTACCACACGGTTGAGATTGTACTCTCTGATACACTCCACGATCCGGTTAATACTGTCCTGAGAGCAGGCAAACATGAACTCTTCCGTATATACCACGCCATGCAGTTCCCGCGCATAGCGCACTAACCCGGGTACATCTACTACCGACCCGATATTGGTACCGCAGTGGCATACAAAGACCCCTATACGGGGTTCTTGGCGGTCTACATCCCTTTCAGGGGGATAAGTCTTTACAGAAGCAAGGCTGCCCCGGGCCGGGTGCAGTAAACGGGCGATCTCACCGGCAGCAGCTCCGGCTTCCACTACAACCTCGGGGATGTCCCGGGGACCGTTGAGAGCACCCGCCGTAAAAATTCCCGGGCGGGAGGTCAGAGTCGGATAAAGCTCCCACGTGTCACAGAAGCCGTAGTTATTAAGCTGTATACCTGTCACCTTCGTTAAGTCATACACGTCTGGGGACGGCCGCATCCCCACCGATAACACAACCAGATCGAAATCTTCCTCCCGGAAGCCTCCATCCGGTAAACGATACCTGATGCGCAGGTTTTTACTGCGCTGTAGCTCCTGCACGGCAGAAATCATACACCGCACGTACCGCACGCCGTAGCGATCACGGGCACGCTGGTAATAACGCTCGTAATCTTTGCCGAAAACACGTATATCCATGCAAAACAACGCTACATCAAGGTCGGGAAGATGTTCCTTAGCCAGCATGGCCTGCTTGGTTGCATACATACAGCAAACGGACGAGCAGTACTCCTGACCGTGGGCCAGATCCCGGGACCCGGCACACTGAATGAAGGCTATTTTGCGCGGCTCTTTACCGTCCGAAGGGCGCAAGATGCTACCCCCGTGCGGCCCCGATGCGCTCAGAAGCCGTTCAAACTGAATACCGGTGATAACGTTGGGGTAGAGACCGTAGCCCCACTCCTCGCGCGTCCCTGCTTCTATAAGTTCATAACCAGTACTTAAAATTAGGGCCCCTACCCTGATAATCTTCTCTTCATCCCACATAAAGGGATTAATGGCATCCGACGGGCAGGCTTCCTGGCACTTAACACATTCCGGGCACTTATCCATATCAATTACGTAAGCACCGGGGAAAGCCTGGGCGTACGGGCGGTAAATGGCTTTACGCAAGCTCATACCCGCATTGAATTGATCTTTAACTTCGATAGGGCAGACCGTGGCGCAATCTCCACAGCCGATACATTTATCCAGTTTTACGTAACGCGCCCGCAGTCTCAGGCGCACCTCGAAATTCCCCGGTTCGCCCCTCAGTCCTTTGATTTCGGCACAGGTAAGTACGGTAATATTGGGATGCCGCCCGCACTCTACCAGCCGCGGTGATAAAGTACACATAGAGCAGTCGTTGGTAGGAAACGTTTTATCCAGCTGCGCCATCCTGCCCCCAATGGCGGGCTGTTTTTCAACCAGATAGACTTTAAAACCCGCTTCCGCCAAATCCAAAGCTGACTGGATACCGCCAACCCCTCCGCCGACCGCCATGACTGACCCGTTTACTACTCCCTTGTTATGCGGGTGCAACGACACGTCAACAACCTCCCCTTTAGTATCAATACGCAAGGGTCAGTTCCTGTAGAAGCGGAAAAGGATTCACGAGATGCCTGCGCAGCCACAATGACACACCCGGCAGCCCGAAAGCCAATCCAAGCAGTTCGGTAAAGTAAAAACTGGGAATACGTGGGGTTCCAGGCGGGCGATGCAGTTCCAGATTAGTCTGGCATAAGGGGCACGCGGTTACCAACGCATCCGCCCCGGCTTCCGCAGCCATTTCCAGCAGCCGGCCGGCCATTCCCGCCGCCACCTGCGGGCTGGCAAGGGCGCTGCTCGCGCCACAGCAATCGGTTTTACACGACCAGGATTTTACCTCGGCACCCAGTTCGGTCATTAGTTGGTCCAATAACACCGGGTTCTCAGCACTGTCAAACCCGGTTATTTCCGGCGGCCGTACCAGGAGGCATCCGTAGTAGCTTACGACCTTCAACCCGTTCAGAGGACGACGCACGTGAGCGGCAATTTCGTCAAACCCGACACGTTTTACCACTACTTCCAGCAGGGAAAGTACGGTAATCTTACCCTGGAAGTCCCCAAAAGCGCTGCCTACCAAACGGTCCGGGTCCTGCCCGTGCCGCAGGGCATGTTCGGCCCTTTTTAAACGGTTATAACAGGCGGCACAAGGCGTAACAACATCAAACCCGGCCCTCTCCGCGATAAGCAGGTTGCGGGCCGGGAGTGCCAGTGCCAGGGTGGAGTTGATCGAATGGGCCGATGTCGCGCCGCAGCAGTTCCAGTCATCAATCTCAGCCAAATGTATACCCAGCGCCGTACATACGGCCCGTGACGATTGATCATATTCCTTTCCCGTGGCCTCCAGCGAACATCCAGGATAGTAGGACAACCTCACGCCAGTTCACCCCATTGCTGCCGGTCTAGTTCTAGGAACAGGCGATGCAGGTCCTGGCGCCGCCTGACCCGGCTGCTAAAGAGGGGTAATTTGCCTTTCTTAAAAAGGGCCCAGCCCGCTCCCAGATCGGCCCAAATACGGTGCGTTTTCAGGCTGTAGCGCGCCAGCAGCAGCGCTTCGTTGATACGGCCCCGGCGCCGGATATCATCTACGAACATTTGGTGAAACGAGCTCACTCCTCCAGGTGCGCCACCATTAATGCCCGCCGCTATCGCCATTTCCTTTAAAACATCCATTACCGCCGCAATGTCCACTCCGTTCGGACACCGGGCTCCGCAAGTCTGGCATCCCGAACAAAGCCATATCGTATTGCTCTGCAGGACCCGGTCGCGCAGCCCTAACTGGATCATTCGAACAATTTGGTTCGGCGCGTAGTCAAAATACTCCGACAAAAGACACCCCGCAGCACATTTCTGGCACTGGTAGCACCGTTCAATTGGTTGACCGCTTTTTTTTCTTACCACCCGGCTGAAATCGCCATCTTGAACCAAGCCCTTTCCATAGGCAACCATCACAGCTCAACCCCCCGGCATCATAAAGCCAAATGTCATAATATTCGCACTTTTATGCCTATTATTGTGTACTGCCAGTATATGCCCACCGAGTACCGTTCCTCAAGGAAGAGCAACCGTACGGTCGCTAATCAGGACTCAGTGGTTGATAACGAAACGCCACCGGGGCAACAAGTCGTTGGATGCCAGTCAGTTGTCGTTTAGCCCACAAAAAAGGCCGTTGACACCGTCGTGCCAACAGCCTGTGGGAAAAAAGTATCCGGTCAGTTTCTTACTCTATCGTAAAAGGCATTAATGCCATTATACGTGCCCTCTTAATGGCCCTGGTAAGCATCCGCTGGTGATGAGCACAGTTACCGGTAATCCGGCGGGGCAAAATCTTGCCGCGCTCGGTTATGTACTTTTTCAAACGGTTTATGTCCTTATAATCAATTATTGCGATCTTATCGATGCAAAAGCTGCAGATTTTCTTTTTGCGCCGGCTCCTATCGCGCTTCATCCCGCTACCTCCTTATCCGTACCCTACTTTAAAAGGGAAGATCTTCATCATTGGTTGCCAGGTCGATTTCGCTGCCATAAGGTGATGGCTCCTCAGCATCCTGGGAACCCGTAGGAGCACCTTGGCTTTTGGGACGATCCAGAAACTTCACGGTATCGGCAACAACTTCCGCCGCTTTCCGCCGGACACCCTGGTTGTCATCGTAAGAACGTATCTGCAGGCGTCCTTCTACGGCAACCAACCGCCCCTTGCCCAAATTCTTGGCGCATATCTCAGCCAACCTGCGCCAGGTAACAACGTCGATAAAGTCGGTGCCCCGCTCTCCCTGCTGGCCGACAAACGGCCGGTCTACGGCCAGTGTGAAATTGGCAACCGGCGTGCCTGACGGCGTAAAACGCAGCTCAGGTTCGCGTACCAAGCGGCCGATAAGAATTACTTTATTGAACAAAAGCCATCACCCTCGCCTGTCTAATCATCCTCGCGAATAATTAAATGCCGCATTACCCCGTCGGTAATCTTGAGCACCCGATCCAGCTCCTTGGCAATGTCACCGTCCGCCTTGAACTTCATTACCACGTAATACCCGTCATGCACGTGGTTAATCTCGTAAGCCAGGCGTCTCTTGCCCCACTTATCAAGCTCGGTTACTTCCCCACCGTGGTCGGTAACGATGCCCTGAAACTTGTCCACCATGGCCTGGATGTTTTCCTCATCAAGGTCGGGGCGCAAGATATACATCACTTCGTATGCCCGCATCACCTTTCACCTCCCTTCGGACTTAACGGCCCTGCCAATGGCAGAGCAGGGTAGAAATGTAAGGGCATTCTAAACTCTAAATAGCATAGCCTAAAATCACCACTATCGTCAAGTATAACAAAAGCCCTGCGCGAAACGCAGGGCAAGTACAAGGGGCCGTAAACCTAACCCAAGGGAAGAGCCTCTGTATCAATTTTTAAGCCATTTTACCGGTGCCGCTCCAGCATTTCCTTGGGGATGGCCGGGCGGCGTGCCGGTCTTCCCGTACCATGCATTTTTGACGCGCTTAATACCTGGCGCATCACCCAGATCCCCACTGCAACAAGGATGGCCGTACTGATTAAGGCTGTTTGCATCCCTGGTTCGAGCAGTGCCCCAAATGCCTTTCTCCCGGCAGCGAAAGCATCAACGACGCTTTGCCACGGGGCATACCTGCTTTGCACTATCATGCCGGCCATAAAGCCCAATACCAGCACCAGAAGTACGGCCCGGGTAGAAAAGCCCTTAAAGGGCCTGTGCCGCAGAGTAAAAAATCCGCGCACCACATCACCCAGGGCGGCTATCAAGCCTTTACGGGGGCGCCTGAAATCATCCTCAAAATACTCCTCGTAATCTTCGTACTCGTCATATTCATCGTAATGGTTGTATGCTTCGTACTCTTCGTACGGCTCATAATCCATAAAAGATTCATCATCATACCGCCGGGAAGATCTTTTCATTTTGGGCTCACCCGACGCGTGCAGGTCATCTGAAGTAATGCAGGCCCAAGTCCGTGCCTGCGGGGCAGCAGCGCGCGCCGCAGCCGCCCTGCGCCTTGAAGTACTTTTTTTGCTAATGTCACTCACCCTAGCCTTGCCTTTACCAGCAGTTCCCGACATGCTTCCACCAACCTCTCCGTTTTTTTGCGTAGGAAACATAATACTTTTAGTTGGGCCGCATCTTTCTTGTTATTCTCGTTGACGGCTTCCAAACAGAAGCCGGGAATTTCTGTAATAATTGAAAATTAAAGATGATAAATTTTACAGGGTAACAGCCGGGTCAACCAGCAAAACTAAAAATATGAAAAACAAATTCCGTAGTGTTTCAACTTTTAAAATTGCCGCCACCTATATCGGTACCGTCGTCGGGGCGGGCTTTGCTTCGGGCCAGGAAGTCCTGCAGTTTTTCAGTTTTTTCGGTATCTACAGCCTACCTGCACTGGTCCTTTCGGGCCTGCTTTTCATCCTGTTCGGCTATATCATTATGGAATTGGGACAGCGCCTTAATGCAAAATCTCACCTGTCAGTCATACGCTATTCCGGGGGACCGTGGTTAGGCCGCGTCATAGATACCACGATTACATTTTTCCTGTTCGGGGCCCTTTCAACTATGGCCGCAGGAGCAGGTGCCATATTTGCCGAGCAGTTCGGGCTGTCGTCAACACTGGGAAGCGTCGTTATGGTAGCCGCATCACTGGGTACCGTGTTAACCGGTATCGCAGGGGTTATAACGGCCATAAGCTTCGTCGTACCGGTTCTCCTGTTTTCCGTCATCAGCCTCAGCATAGCGACTCTGGTGACCAACGGATTGGATCTAGGTATGATACGAGGCTTCACCCAGCCCTTTGAGGCTCCTCTGCCGTTTTGGCCGTTTTCTTCAATAGCTTACGCCTCCTATAATCTTGTTTTATCGGTGGCAATTTTAGCCCCGCTCGGCAGGCTGGTTACACAAGACAACAGAAATACTTTGAAGAAAGGCGCCCTCTACGGGGGAATAGGACTAGCTGTTGGCGTCCTATTCATAAACCTCGCCCTGCTGTCACGGCCTTTTGAGGCCGCCACCTTCGAGGTTCCCATGATTTTCATTGCCGGACAGTTTTCTCCTCTCATCCAAATCGGCTATGCCGTTGTTCTACTCGCGGAAATTTACACTACTGCCGTCGCAAACCTGTATGGTTTCGCCTCCCGGTTTATCGACCCCGACACGGCAGCGTATAAATGGATGGCCATTGGTACTGCCGGGGCTGCCTTCGTAACAAGTCTCTTTGGCTTTTCAAACCTTGTCGGTATCCTCTACCCCGCTGTGGGAGTGGCCGGTATCCTAATGCTAGGCGGATTGGCCGTCGGTTATTTCCGCGAGCACTGGATACTCCAACCACAGGGTGAAACCTAAAACACTTGTGCCGGGCACGTACAGGTTACCGGTTGAGGCCGGTGGCGCCGTGTAATCTTTCACTTGATTCTAATGCCTTAGCGTCACCCGTTCCCTGGATGACTTGATCCTGTTGTTCAACGCTGCTGGCTTGTCCGGCCGGCGCTGCTTCCCGAGGTGGCCGGTAATCCTTCTATAGCCTACCAGCAGGACACATCCTGCCGTAATAGCCGCGATACTCGTCGGGTTAAGCCAACCCACGTATGACGCGGCCCTATCGCTCACCTCATCAACAACCTCTCTTATCAATAACTTGCCCTCGTCGGTCACCACATTTAGAACCACTTGCGTGGAGTGAAGTTCACTTTCCAATACGGCGCCGGCTACAAAACAAACGCTGAGAGCCAGAATTACAGCCAGTATTTTCTTAATAAAAGTCATTTCCATCACCCTTGGCCAGGAAATCCTGCCGGAACAGGCCCCCAGGCCGGGAGCCTATCGTACCTGTTAAGAATGCCGGGGTTTAACGTTTTCAGGTAATTCACTCCTTTGCTTTAAAACTGGAATTGCAGGCGTGCTGGGCCTACCCATTTTTTACCAATAAGCATAGCATGCCTTTGCAAATGTCATATTTAGGTAAAAATTAAAAAGAGCTCCTTCAAACGAGCTCTTGTGCACCAGTTAATAAGTTTTCCTTAATTTTCCAAATACTATCGGATTAACTTTGATCCTGTTCACCTGCCGGGCCAACCACGCCGCGCATTGCCCGCACAAACTTGATGCGAGGCAAAAGCACCACCCGGCCGCACCCGACGCATCTAATACGTACATCCACCCCCGTGCGCAGCACTTCCCACTCGAAACTGCCGCAGGGGTGCTTCTTTTTCATACGGACAATATCCCCGACCTGAAATTTCGTCATAATCTACCACCAGTTTAGACAGGATTAACAGGATGCCCTAGAATTAAATCCTTAGAGTGTGTTATAAAAACCTTGCCCCAAAGCTGTTTTTTACCCCGCCGCAGATAAGAAAGCCTTATAGCCCTTATAAGCCATATAAAGGTCCACCTTGCTGGCCACCTCGAAGGGCGAGTGCATGCTTAAAAGGCCCGGCCCGCAGTCCAGCACGTCCATACCGTACGATGCCAGCAGGTGCGCTACCGTTCCACCGCCGCCCTGGTCAACCTTACCCAGTTCCCCCGGCTGCCAGGCCACGCCCGCCTCGTTAAACAACCGCCGCACAAATGCCACAAACTCCGCGTGCGCGTCATTAGCCTCCAATTTCCCCTTGGAACCGGTATATTTGGTTAAAACCACACCGCATCCCAAACGGGCGGCGTTATTTTTATCCATTACGTCTTTATAGGTAGGGTCAAAAGCGGCATTGACATCGGCAGAAAGCGCCCTGGAATTGCCCAGCATGCGCCGTGCCGCCAACTCCGGAAGACGGTGATCCATTCTGGCTACCGCTTCTGCAACGAAGTTTTCCAAAAAACGTGATTTCATCCCCGTATTACCTTCCGAACCGATTTCCTCTTTATCGGCCAGCAGTACTATCACCGTGCGCCGCGGAACCGTGGTAATATCCATAAGTGACTTGAGAGCCGCAAATGCGCATATCCGGTCATCTTGCCCGTACCCCCCTACCATACTGCGATCCAAACCAACGTCACAGGCCGGATACGCGGGTACCAGCTCGATTTCAGCACTTACCAGGTCTTCCTCCACCAGGCCATACGTTTGATAAAGATATTGCGCAATGGCTTTGCGCACCGGTTCCTTTTCTTGGTTTTCTTGAGAAGCTTCTGCCGAAGGGCGATTCCCGACCAGTATGTTCAGGTTCTCACCCGGAACAGCGTCGGCCAATTTTTTGTCCATCTGGTCCTTGGCAAGATGCGGTAGGAGATCGCTCACCGTGAATACCGGGTCCCCCGGTTGGTCGCCGATGCGCAGTTCCAGGCGGGTACCGTCCTGTTTGACCACAATACCGTGAATGGCCAGCGGAACGCTTAACCACTGGTATTTCTTTATGCCCCCGTAATAATGTGTTTTGAAAAGAGCCAGACCTTCTTCTTCATATAACGGCACCGGTTTCAAATCCAGGCGCGGTGAGTCAATGTGGGCCGCTACGATATTGCCGCCCGACTCTAAGGCATCGCTGCCGATAATTGCCAGCACCATGGCTTTACCGCGATTTATCTCATAAACCTTGTCTCCCGGCCGGAGCCGTTCAACCTGTCTAAGCGTGACAAAACCGTTCTGCTGGGCCAGTAATACTGCTTCCGCTATGGTTTCGCGTTCGGTCCTGGCCCGGTTCAGAAAAGCCTTGTACTCTTCTGCCAGTTCCCCTACCAGATTTTGTTCCCCGGGATCAAGCTTTGGCCATACATTTTTAACTGTGAAAGTTATATCTTGCATTACAATATCCTCCTCAACCTTCTGGTTGTGATTAGTAAATTCTAAAAAGATATATTATCCCTATGTGGGGAAAATTACAATATCATCCTCAACCTTCTGGTTGTGATTAGTGTATCCCGAAGTTTGTTCAATTTGCACGGGAAGGATATAAGAAACGGTCGGCCCCGGGCCAATCCAAGGCTGCGGGAACAATCAATGACCAAAGGTAATTAAGGAAGGAGACATAAGAAGGTGCCAGTACGGCATTACTGAGAGCGTCGGAAAAAAAGTTGGGACCGAAGAAAATCCCCGTGGTTCCTAAAAACCGTACCACCGCTACGATGACCAGCCCGTACAAGAAACCGCGCAGCAAACCGAAACAAAAGCCGCCCGCCTTGTCCAGGGGAGCCAATAGAGGCAATTTGGGAACCGTACCAAATACCGCAGAGGTTATGGCAGCAACTAAAATAAAAATGGCCAGGAAAGACAGTACATCAAGAACGGAGGAAGCCAGCGAGCGAACCGTTGTATCGGACCAAAAGGTCATTTGGCCTTTAACCAAAGCAGCAAGCATATCCGGTACCCCGGGGAAACCGGCAGGTTGAGCACCAGTTGTATTTACGGCCGCCAGCTCCGTAGAGGTACTCTGGCCGGCAACTGTTCCCTGTGGCGCCCCCAGCTTCGTCATTAAGAATTCGGCCAGCCTGTCCCCCCAACCCAGATCATAATCAAAGTAATCACTCACAGGGCGGAAGATCTTCAGCGCCAGGGTAAATCCAAGACCCACCGAAAACAGACCCGTGACGCTGCGGAAAAAGCCGTTCATAAAACCGTTGAACGCACTCAATGCCAGAATACCCAGGAGCACAATGTCAAGCCAGTTCATAGTTCCTCCTTAGATGCCTTTTCTATCATAATTCTACCTTTTTCGCTTTTCTTCGCCAAATTCCTATTACCGGTTTCAGGATCAGCGCTCCCATTAAAATGAGGCCTAACAAGCCAAACAGAGGGTAGACAGACTGAACCACGCTGGAAAAATCAAAAAGACAAACCGGGGTCATGCCCAGACACGCTGCGGCTCCCACTAACCTGTATCGTCTCTCGTCTGATTTTGCCAGCCGGCTGGCAAAACCATGCGCATTGGCAATAGCCGTTGTCACCATTGCTAACCAAATAACCAGTGAAACAATAAATCTAATGGCGGGGTGTACCACGCCCGCCAGGTACAGCAAAGGCACCTGGTAGTTAATAACCACCGAATAATATGTAATAATGGCTGTTGTTACTGCCGTAGCCGCCAAACCGATGGCAAGGCCTCCCGCAAACCCGCCGATTACGGCCTCCTTGCGGGAAATATGGCGCCCCAGCGACGAGAGTACCGCCAGTGATAAAATTATATTATAGGATACATAAAGGGTAGCGGCCCATATCCAATTACCCGTTATATGGTTCTCCGCAGCCATCTCAGCTGTGGGAAGAACGTCCGGCACCATCATTAAGGACAAGATAGCTACCCCGCATACGACAAGCAATTTCAGTGGTACCAGGACGACATTAGCCGCAACAACGCCGGTTAAACCAAACCACAAAATCACAATTATCAATAATGCTAAAAATACCACCCCGGCTGCCGAAGGCCACCCCATCTGCTCTTCAAAAATGGCCCCGCTGCCGGCCAGCATCACTCCCAGGCACCCCAGCAGCATAAGCATACTGAAAATATCCATCGCTTTGGCAAGCCGGGAACCCAAAAAATAGTCCAGGACCTCACGGTAATTCGAAGACCTGAGGTTTACCGCGGTTACCTGTACTACAGCCCCTAAATAGGCGAATAACGCCGTTGCAGTAATTATCCCCCATAATCCCCAATACCCGAAATGCCCGAAAAACTGCATTATTTCCTGGCCCGAGGCGAAACCGGCACCGATAACGGCACCCACATAAAGAGCCATCACTTTTACAATCCCGGATAATTGCAAATTACTCCCCCCCAATGGTATTTTTATGCGGCTCCAATCCCGCTCTTACTGAAAAACGGGGTATCGAATAAATTAGGTATATTCCGGCAATAAATATATTAATTATCAACGGTATTAGAAGGGGGATTTTAGGCGTGAACCAACTTCCTGTTTTGGACCAGCTGGAAACACAGCCCGCTGATACGCGCATACATATAGATGATCCTTTCGCCGTGGCGAAGTTCGCCCAATCGGTTCACCGGCGGTTGCGGCAGTTAAATGCCAATGCCAAAAGCTCCATTGTCTTGTTATGTATCGGTACAGACCGGTCCACCGGGGACTGCCTCGGACCGCTGGTAGGCTCACAAATGGAGGAATGCGGGCAGGATTTGTTTACCGTCTACGGTACGCTTAATGACCCCGTACACGCAACCAACCTTGAAAAGAAACTGGATGAGATTTACCGCAACCATCCCGATTCCATAATTATCGCCCTTGATGCTTCTCTTGGTTATACGGAGAATGTCGGCTCCATCACTATCGGAGAAGGTGCTCTCAAGCCGGGAGCAGGGGTAAGAAAGAAGTTACCTGCCGTCGGCGATATGCATATTACCGGGATTGTCAACATTGGAGGGTTTATGGAGCATTTGGTTTTACAAAACACCCGCCTCAATGTCGTAATGAGACTGGCCAAGGTAATAAGCGAAGGCCTGCAGCATATCGCTGCCGAGTACCGCAAGCTTCAAGTCGCGGAAGAAAACTATCATTCTCTTCATTACCAATCACCAAACACCGAAAGCATAAGGAAATAACCGCTTGCAAACACGACCCAAAGCCGCTGCGTTTTCCGAACCCCTGTGACAAAATCAAAAGCGCCCGGCACTCAGCCGGGCTTGCATCCAAGGCTTAGCTGAGTGCCGGGCGCTTAACTCTTCAAAATTATTTGAGCTTCTGTTTCTGCGCCCGTTCCACCTCTTCGTAAACTTCCTGCGGCGTTTTCCCCTCCGCATTTATAACCGGAACATCAACTTCCATGTTTTCAATCCCCGCAAAGTTATCGGTGGCACCCGATATCACTAAGGCAGCCGCGTTTCCCGCTTGTTCCGGCGTAACTACGGCGTAACCCCTCTGCTGGAATAGATCGCTGAATTCCCCCAAACCTTCTTGAATCGCTACCTTTTTCAAAATGTCACCTCCCCCCATAGTATGGCGGGAAATGGTTAACTTTTATGCGCGTTGTGCTCATGCGTAGGTTCGGAGCAGATCTATGACCTCTTCGTCCGTCGTTTGATCGAAATCCCGGTAAAACTGTCCCACGGCATAAAAGTGCTGTGGAGTCTCCAGGCATACCACCCGGTCCACCTCCGGTTCCAACTTGGCAAGCGTATCCGGGGGCGCTACCGGAACAGCCAGAATAATTTCTTGGGGTCGGTGTTTTTTTATGGATCGCAGCGCCGCCAGGGTGGTGTATCCGGTGGCTATGCCGTCGTCAACCAGGATAATGGCGTGCCCTTGCCAGTTTGGAATCCGCCGTTCGCCGCGGTAGAGCACCGTACGCCTCTTAATCTCTGCAATGACTTCGGCGACGTGCGGCTGGAGGTCTTCTTTTTCCAAATGGAGGAGATGCATCAGGTGATCATCATAAATGGCGGTGCCGTCTTCGGTAACGGCTCCTATAGCCGTTTCAGGATTGCCGGGTACGCCGATTTTGCGTGGGACGATAACATCCAGGGGCAGCTTCAGCCGGTCTGCCACGGCGGCTGCTACTACCACGCCTCCACGGGGAATCCCCAGCACCAGGCCATTGGTGTAAGTGTACCGGGACAGTTCACCGGCCAGCTGCCGGCCGGCATCGTTTCGGTCCTTAAACAAGCGCCGTCCTCCTTATAGAGAGGTTAACGACTCTGCCCTTAGTTTAACCCCGCGCCGCAGGTGTTAATCTCCCTTTAGCTAGGCCCTAAAATACCTATAATTAATCAAATCCTGTAGATCCTGGTAATCTGTTAATCCTGTCTGTTTAAAACTTATTTTATTTACCAATAACCTCCGCACGTTCGGCAATGATTTCATCAAGGATCTCTTTTTCCTCATCGCTCAAAGCATAGGACGAGTTTCCCTTTTCAACCGGTTTGGCATAGGTACGGGATTCATTACGCCCGAACAAACTGGAGAGCATCACACCGTTACCCCGGGCATCCAGCAACGCGCAGGCGAAACTGAGATCGCTGCCCATATCGGAAAAAGCGCTGAAACGTTTGACGCGGGGCGTACGGACACATTTTTGCAGTTCTTCTTCCACCTGCTGCTGTCGGGAACCTATTTCCTTCAACTGCCGCTCCAGTCTTACCATCGCTTCGGTATAGCGGTCAATGGCCTGTTCTATGTTTTCTGTATCGGAATGAGCCACTAATGCTCGCAGGCGCCGCAGCAGCCTGGCCTGGCGCCGGTACGCAACCAATTGGATTACCAGCATCAGCAGTAATAACAGGGCCATCCCGCATATTATTTCCGCAGAGTAGAGTTTTATCATATCCATTAGTTCTTGAAAGTGCAGCGTTTCTATCGCCACCATCTCCTTTACAGTTTGTTGGACAAACGATTTCCCTCAGGGTTAATTCTTCCAGAATGGTCATACATCCTTCTGCTGGCAGCTTTTTTCGACACTAAACCATAGCTTAAATTCTATCAACGGTTTACCACTATTTACCAGAAGATAATGCCTGTATTTGCCGTTACCGTCGATCAATAATCGTTACCGTGCATGTTAATGTTTCACGTGAAACATTAATACAATAGAATACACGCTAACCCAGTGAATAATAAACAGTTTTTCACACCGGTTTTACCGGAACCACGAAGGATAAAAACGTGACGGCTTTGGTCTAGTCACACTCAGCGACCGGATGAACAGATTACAAATAGATTTTATAATGTAGGTTGGGCGGTATTCCTCTGGGGTTTTGATTTTTGACAGGATCAACAGGACAAACAGGATATAATTGATACAATTCTTAAAGTTATATTTAGGATTCTTACTATCGCGGAAATTAACAGGGTTCATAGAAAGAAATTATTTTCTTGATTTATTATTCTGTATTTATTATTCTGTTAATCCTGTCTGATTTAAGACCCCGAACAAATACCCAAGTTTAATGATTTAATCCTAGGGTATCTTGTTAATTCTGTCTGAATTGGTGGTCCGCAACCGGTTACTCATTACGTTCCGGAAAGCTGCGGCCCATCCGTTTTTCTTAATTTAGCGGACCGTTTTTATCCTGAGTATTGTCGCTAGAACTGGCATTTTCGAGGTAGTTTCTTATACCGATTTATCGGCACCACGAGGGATGAAAATGAATGTACACGTGCACCCAGCACTCAGTGAACAATAGAGAACTTAAATATTCTTTTTACTTTCCTCGTAACTATTTGTGCCCCTATGCATCATTATCAGCCCTGAGTGCTGGGTAGCTGCGGAACGTGAGCGCGAGGGAACCCCCGTAGACGCCTGAAGAGTGTATCTTTTGACTAGAAAGTTGCCATAAACTGGCAACTTTCTAGTAGTTTAGATGTTCGCTCCAGTTATCCGGCGGTACTTCAATGCTCTTATCTATCCAATTATCAGCACTGAGTGCCGGGCTGTGATACGGTGGTGACACAGCGGTGATACAGTAGTAATACGGTAGGAGTTTTCAGGTATTCCTTCTGGGTTCTGTATTTCAGATCTCAAAGGAATACACCGATTCTATATTCCGGAATCCTGTTTAATCCTGTCCATCCGCTCTCCTCAAATAATCGGGCTCATCACCCGTTTTTTCTTTCCTCATAACCACTAAATGACAGTATATTCTCCTTCCTAAGAACGCAAATTAGGGCTTAGACTACAGCAAAGGCGGCGGTATTGGTGAAAATCTTAGAGCAAATTGGAAAGATAGCGGACATCGGCCAGTCCAAAGAGGCCAAGCAGAAAGATATCACAGCGATTGAGGCAGGACTGCTATGGCATTACTGGCACGCTACGACATTCTGAATCTACACAAATTTTACAAAACTTTGCCAAGGATCCCGACCTGAAAGCTGTTTTGGAACGGGGTCTTCGGTTACTCAAACAGCAAATAACGGATATGGAATACATCATGAGCGAATACAGGCTGCCGCTCCCGTGCAGGCCACCTGCAGATGCCGAAAGCGTAATTAGAGTCGAAGCAATTTCAGACGTCATATTTTCAGGCGTATCTCTCAGGGCATCCAGAGCTTTTTTCCCGGTTCACATCATAGCCTTTCAGCAGAGTACTTCAGCCAAGCTTCGGGGAAAGTTTAAAACCTTCCTAAACAGAGAAATGGACCTGTATGATAAATTGTTAGTGTACGGCCAATTAAAAGGATGGGTGGATGAGCCGCCTGCCTACAGGGTGTAACCAGGTAATTTAATACGCCAGACAGATTGTTTCACGTGAAACATTTTCGCTTATTCTAAGGTACCGAACACCGCTCCGGTCCGTATTGCAGCACATTACCCCTACCGGATATCCATCTTAAAAAGAATTGACCAGCACACCGCCCGTTCGCCTGCTTACCGCGGCAACGCAGATAATCTCAAATAAAAAAGCCCGTTGTTGGGCCCATTGCTTTTTAACTATGGCAATGTTTCACGTGAAACAATCTCAGCGATTTACATTTCTTAACGCTGCAATCAAACCTTTCAATTCTTCCTCACTTTGAAAGCTGATCTCGATTTTCCCCTTCTTAACGCTGCCTTTGATTGCCACGC
Organism: Peptococcaceae bacterium; assembly: GCA_017656185.1. Classification (GTDB taxonomy): domain Bacteria; phylum Bacillota; class Desulfotomaculia; order Desulfotomaculales; family JACDOK01; genus JACDOK01. The sequence continues at coordinate 103,456 of JACDOK010000002.1, forward strand.
GGGTCTTGAGCGCCTCGGCGATATCTTCAGCCATTTCTTTCAACACAGGGTCCTCACGGCGCCGTTTCCTCCTAGGTTTAGCCGTATCCGTTGCCTTTTCCTCCTGTATCATCGTTTCTACCGCACGTACCGACAGCGACCCCTCAACCACTTTCTTTGCCAGCGCGACCTGCTTTTTGGGCTCCAAACCAACTAGGGCCCGGGCATGTCCCGCAGACAATTCACCTTTGTTAACCATCTCCTGAACTTCCGGTGGCAACTTTAATAACCGCAGCAGGTTAGTGATAGTGGTACGCTTTTTGCCGACCCGCCGGGCAACCTCCTCTTGCGTAAGTTCAAACTCCTCAATCAATTTCCGGTAAGCCTCGGCCTCCTCCAGGGGAGACAAGTTTTCACGCTGGATATTCTCAATCAGGATACCGGCGGCGGCCTTTAAGTCGTCCATTTCACGTACAATAGCCGGAATATACTTCTTACCCAGTTTCTTATAAGCACGCCACCGCCGTTCACCGGAAATAAGTTCAAAACCTTCCTCGGTCGCACGTACCACTACGGGCTGAACCAGGCCGTGCTCCTCAATCGAAGCAGCCAGCTCGTCCAATTTTTCGGGATCAAACACCTTGCGGGCCTGGCGCGCGTTCGGGACAATCTCGTCAACGGCAATTTCACGCAGGCCTTCTTTAACATCATCGCTTAAAGGGAGCAGGGCATCAAGACCGCGTCCCAATCTTTTACTGATAGACTTACCCATTAGCGACCAGCTCACCTGCCAGTTCACGATAGACCTCGGCGCCCCGGCATTTCGGATCATAAATAACAATGGGCAATCCGTGGCTCGGCGCCTCGCTCAACCTGACATTGCGGGGGATAATGCTGCCATAAACCTTCGAACCAAAATGACGTTTAACCTCATCAACAACCTGAATCGAAAGATTGGTGCGCCCATCAAACATTGTAAGCAGCACACCCTCAATCTCCAAACGCGGGTTTAACCGCCGCTGGACCAGATTGATAGTGGCCATTAACTGGCCCAGACCTTCCAATGCATAATACTCGCACTGGATGGGAATCAGCACCGACCCGGCTGCACTGAGAGCATTGATCGTAAGTAAACCTAGCGAAGGTGGGCAATCAATAAAAATAAAATCATACTCGTTTTTAACCTTACCCAAAGCACCCTTCAATACCAGCTCCCGGTCGGGTATACCCACCATTTCTATTTCCGCGCCGGCCAACCTCATGGTAGCGGGAACCACATCAAGTCTTTTCACTGTTGTACAGGGTTTTATCACCGTTTTGATACTTTCCTGCCCGATTAAAACGTCATAAATACACCGGCGCAAAGATTCCCGGTCAAAGCCCAAACCGCTGGATGCGTTACCTTGCGGGTCAATATCCACCAGCAAAACCTTCTGCCCCGCATCTGCCAAACAAGCGGATAAATTAACCGCCGTTGTCGTCTTGGCAACCCCACCCTTTTGGTTCGTAATGGCAATAACCTTACCCATAAATCCACCACCTTCACCAGCCTTCCGATTGAAACTGGTTATTCCACACTTACTACAAAAACTCCTGCACAGCAAAATCTTTCCGGAACGCATGCGTGCCCCAACTGTATGAGATTCTTTTCGCAAACCGGATGAACAGGATTAAGAATAGGGTTGTGTACTACAGGACTGCCAGGGGTATTCCTCTAAGGTCATAGTCTTTGACAGGATTACTAGATGAGGATAATGGTGGAAATTGCCACTTAAGAACGCGACAAGTTCCTTTATTACCCCTCACTCCTCACGCCTCACTACTTATAGCGGCCTTTTCGCCGGTATCCCGGCCCGGCGGGGATACTCGGGCGGTGTCACTCCAATTTTACGAATTACTACCAGTGATCTTTGATCACCCTTAACGGGCAGTGTCCACGACCTGATTGTCTCCACCGTACCACCCAACACCTTTAAAGCGGGGGAGGCCGCCGTAACCTCTTCCACGACCCGGGAACCCTTATAAGCAATAAAAATCCCTCCCACACGTACAAAGGGAAGGCAGTACTCAACCAGCACCCTCAACTCGGCCACGGCACGCGCCACACACACCACGAAACTACCGCGAAAAGAAGGCTCCCTCGCCACCTCTTCGGCACGCCCCCAGACCAGTACCACGTCTTTTAAATCCAGTGCTGCGACCAAATCCTCCAAAAACCGTATTTTTTTCCGGTTTGCTTCCACGATCGTAACACGTAAATCCGGGAACACAATCTTTATAGGCAGTGAAGGAAACCCGGCCCCGCTTCCAATATCCACCAGTTTCTGCCTGCTGCCAGCATCAAATACCACAGCACCGCTCAACGAATCCAAAAAATGCTTCTCGGCAACCTCATCTTCGTCCACTATAGTAGTAAGGTTGACCCTTTTATTGGCCTCAACAAGAAATTTCCAATACACCTTGAACTTTTCTATTTCCGTCTCTCCGATCGGAAGCCCCATCTTACGTGTGCCCCGGCGCAGTACCCTCTCCAACGTCATCCGAGCCTACCTCCCGTGCACGGGACAACCGTTCCAAATACACCAGCAGAATACTGATATCCGCCGGCGACACCCCGGATATACGTGCGGCCTGTCCGACCGAAACAGGCCTGATCGCACGGAGTTTCTGAACGGCTTCCTTACGGAGTCCTTTGATCTTGCTGTAATCCAAATCTTCCGGCAGCCTCTTCTTTTCTAAATTACGGAACCTGTGAACCTGTGTCTCCTGCTTTTTAATGTAACCTTCATATCTTATTTGGTTTTCGACCTCAACCATAACCTCCGGCATCAAATCCCCGGCAGGCGGCACAATGCCGATCAGGTCCTCGTACTTGATTTCGGGGCGCTTGAGCAAGTCCGCGGCACTGCACGGCTGTTTCAACTCACTGGTGCCTTTCCGCCGCAGCAAATCCTGGACCTCGCTCGTTACCGGTACCTTCACGCGCCGCAGTCTTTCCTTTTCTTCCTCAACCATGGCCCGTTTGCGCTCAAATTCCTCATACCTTTTCCCATCAATCAAACCTACCTGAAAACCTTTTTCCGTCAATCTCAAATCGGCATTATCGTGCCGCAGCAGCAGCCGGTATTCCGCCCGGGACGTGAACATACGGTAAGGTTCCGAGGTACCTTTCGTTACCAGATCATCAATAAGTACCCCGATATACCCCTCACCGCGGTCGATCACCAGCGGATCCCTTTCCTTCACTAAGAGGGCCGCGTTGATGCCAGCCACAATACCCTGGGCGGCAGCCTCTTCATACCCCGAAGTACCGTTAAGCTGGCCCGCCAGGTACAATCCTTTGATGGCCTTCGTTTCCAGCGTATGCCGCAATTGGGTCGGAACTACATAGTCATACTCGATGGCGTACCCGGCCCGGACAATCTCTACCTTTTCCAACCCCGGCAGCGTGCGCAACATGGCCACCTGCACGTCCTCCGGCAGGCTGGTGGACATCCCCTGCACATACATTTCCATTGTATCCAAACCCTCCGGCTCGATAAAAACCTGGTGCCGGTCGCGGTCCGCAAACCGTACCACCTTGTCTTCAATGGAGGGGCAATAACGGGGACCGGTACCCTTGATAACACCACTGTACAACGGAGAACGATGCAGGTTCTCCCGGATGATGGCATGCGTCTTTTCGTTAGTATACGTTAACCAACAGGGGACTTGCGTAATCTCCCTTACCGGGCTGGTGTAAGAAAAGCGATGCGGTACGGGATCGCCGGGTTGTGGTTCCATCTTGGTAAAGTCAATTGACCTGCGATCAACTCTGGCCGGCGTACCGGTCTTAAACCGTCCCATCTCGAAACCAAGGTCACGAAAACTGTGCGCCAAAGACACCGCGGGAAACTGCCCGTTCGGAGCACCGTCATAGCTAACATCACCGATAATAATGCGGCCCCTTAAATAGGTTCCGGTCGTTATCACTACGGCCCGCGCCAGAAAGCGTGCTCCCGTTTGCGTAACCACGCCTTTTACGGCTTCCCCTTTAACGAGAATCCGTTCTACAAGCGCCTGCTTCAAATCAATAAGCGGCTCGCGCTCGATCACCTGGCGCATGGCATTCTGATAACGGCGTTTGTCGGTTTGGGCCCGCAATGCCCTCACGGCCGGTCCCTTACCGGTATTCAAAACACGCATCTGAATGGCCGCACGGTCGCTGTTACGCCCGATCTCTCCTCCCAGGGCGTCCACTTCACGAATTAAGTGCCCCTTCGCGGGACCGCCGACCGCCGGGTTGCAGGGCATTAAAGCCACATAGTCTATGTTAAGCGTCAGCAATAAAGTCCGGCAACCCATCCGGGCACTGGCCAGTGCCGCTTCACACCCGGCGTGCCCGGCTCCAATAACAATGACATCGTATTCACCTGCCGGGTACTCCACGGCCCACACCTCACTTTCCAATGCAAAAATCGCTGAAAATGCGATCCAAAATCTCTTCACTTACCGTATCGCCGGTAATATTTCCAAAAGCCTCTAACGCTTCCCGGATATCAATCGCCACCATTTCAACCGGAAGGCCGTTCTCCAAAGCATCAGCCGCTTCTCTAAGATGGAGCCGTGCCCTTTCCAACGCCTCTTGGTGACGAATATTGCTGATCAAAACACCACGCCCGGCTCTAACACGCCCGCCCAGCACCAACTCCACCATAACATCCTCCAGTTTCTCCACTCCCCATCCCTCCAGCAGGGAGGTACGTACCACCGGACAACCGGGCATATAGTTGTGAACCGCTTCCTCCGTAATACCGCACGCGGCCACATCACATTTGTTGATCACTACGATTCCCTTGCGACCACCAACGAGATCCAAGGCCACCTTGTCTTCATCCCTTATTCCTGACGAAGCATCCAAAACTGTAATCACAAGGTCGGCTCCGGCGGCCTCTTCCTTGGCCCGTGCCACCCCGATTTTCTCCACAGCATCCTGTGTTTCCCGCAGCCCGGCGGTATCCAAAATACGAAAAGGCACCCCACGGATGTTAATCACTTCTTCAATAACATCACGCGTTGTGCCGGGAATGTCGGTTACAATGGCCCTGTTGTTCCGCGCCAGGGCATTCAAAAGCGAAGATTTTCCCACATTCGGTTTACCAACAATGGCCGTAGCCACGCCTTCACGGTACACCCGTCCCGCTTCGGCCTCTTGCCGCAGCTTCTCGCATCTTTCCCCCAGGAACCTCAACCGGCTGACAAGATCCTCCACCTGTGCTCCCGGAACCTCGTCTTCCGGAAAATCGATGGCTGCTTCTACATACGCCAAAACACCAACCAACTCTTCCCGGAACGCACTTATAGTTCGCGACAATTTACCTTCTAACTGGCCTACCGCAATTCTAAGACTGTCTTCTGTCTGGGCGCGAATAATATCGATTACGGCCTCGGCCTGCGCCAAATCCAGCCGCCCGTTCAAAAAGGCCCTTTTAGTAAATTCGCCAGGCTCAGCAAGCCTGGCGCCGGCGGCAAGAACGACTTTTAAAATTTTCCGCAAGGGTACTAAACCCCCGTGCCCGCTTATTTCAACGACGTCCTCTCTTGTATAGCTGTGAGGGGCACGCATTAGCGCAAGTAAAACCTCGTCTATTACCTCTTCCGAAACAGGATCAACCACATGTCCGTAAAACATGCGATAACCCGGCTCTTTATTCCAGTTTTTTCTTTTAGCCGGCCGGAACACCTTTTCAGCTATCATAATAGCCTCGGGACCGCTGATCCGTACAATACCAACTCCGCCTTCACCAAAAGGCGTAGCTATAGCAGCAATGGTATCGTCAACCACTATACCACCCTACTTTCGAGGCGCGATTACAATTTTACGATAGGGTTCCTCTCCCTCGCTAAAAGTATAAATGTCATTCCGCGACCGGAGGGTGGTGTGGATAACCCGGCGTTCGTGAGCATTCATCGGTTCCAGGACGATACTTCTGCCCCGGCGTCTGACCTTATCTGCTAACTTAAGCGCCAGCCGCTGCAAAGTCTCTTCCCGCTTCTTGCGGTATCCTTCCACATCAATAATGACCCTGTACCGTTCCTCACGCTTCCTGTTAATACTGAGATTAACGAGATACTGGAGGGCATTTAAAGTTTCCCCGCGCCGGCCAATCAAAACGCCAGCGTCTTCGCCCTCGAGCCTCACGTACAGCCGGTTTTCCTCCTCGTTCTCAACCTTAATGTCGGCCGCTACCCCCATAGCGCTAACAATCTCTCTTACCAGCAAACTCACATCGTCGCACACCGAATCCTTAACCCGTACCATCACCCGCGCCGGACGGCCGCCCAAAATCCCCAAAAAACCTTTACTCGGCTCTTCCAACACTTCTATTTCAACCCGGTCTTCACTGACTCCCAAATCCTGGAGAGCGAGGTTAACGGCCTCCTGTACGCTCTTTCCGGTCTTTTCGATCACCTTCAACATCCGCAACCCCCTCGGTAGCCGGCATAAGCTCCCTGTTAATAAAGTACTGCTGGATGATACCCATAATATTAAAGACCGTCCAGTACAGAGCAAGCCCGGCCGGCAAAGTGCTGCTAATCCAACCAATGAAAAGCGGCATAAAGTATAGCATTATCTTTTGCGTTTGCTGCGCGCCGGGATTACCTCCCTGAGCCGCCGCTGCCGAAGCAGGCGTCGTCATTTTCGCTTGCAGGTACGTACTTACAGCCGCCAGAACCGGTAAAATATAATAGGGGTCTCTTTCACTAAGTATCGGTATCCAGAAAAAGCCTGCGTGTGCCGTATCACTAAAGTCAAAACCCAACAGCGCCCGGTAAAGCGCAATCAAAATAGGGAGCTGAATCAACAACACCAGGCAACCGGCCATCGGGTTCACTTTGCGCTCTTTGTAAAGTTCCATCATTTTCTGCTGCATCTTTTGCTTGTCCTTGCTGTATTTCTTCTGGATTTTTTGGAGCTCCGGCTGCAGCAACTGCATCTGCAGCATCGACTTCATTTGCATTTGCGTCAACGGGTAAAGTACAATCTTAATGAGCACCGTCAACAAGATAATAGCCAAACCGTAACTGGGCAGGCCGATCACCTGCGTAATGTCATATAAATAATTAATGACGGCGGTCATTCCATCAACTAGCGCGTTAAACAATCCTCTGAACCCTCCCAAATAAGTTAAACCGGGTCATACCCTCCCGGTGCAAAAGGGTGACACCTTAAAACCCGTCGACATGCCCTCCAACCACCTTTTAAAACACCGTATTTCCGGATGGCTTGTATGGCATATTCGGAGCAAGTAGGATAATACCGGCAGGAAGACGGAAGAAAAGGCGACACACAAATTTGGTACAAGCGAATAAAACCGATAATTACTGCGGCCAAGATTTTCTTCATTCCAGTTCCCTCACGAGACTCAGTAAACTCTGCCCCAACGAGTGGTAATTACTTTTTGTGACCGCGGGCCGCGCCACAATCACGTAATCATAACCAGCTTCAAACTGATCCTCGTTAAGACGGCAAATTTCCTTCAAAATACGCCGCACACGGTTACGCACCACGGCATTGCCAATTTTCTTGCTAACGCTAAAACCGAAACGACGCTTATCACTGCCGTTCGATAAACGGTATACTACAAGTGATTTTCCCGCCTTGGATTTTCCGTGTGAAAAAACCTTACGAAAGTCGCGATTTTTTTTAATGATAGTTATTCCCATAATAAGGAAACTATAACCAATTTCTCTCAACTTTATCCCTAAGCAGTCAAGCGCTTCCTGCCCTTGGCCCTTCTTCTTTTGATTACTCTTCGTCCACCCTTGGTACTCATTCTTTTAAGAAAACCGTGCTTTCTGAGCCTTCTTCTTTTTTTCGGCTGGTAGGTACGTTTCATATCGCTCACCTCCCCGTGCTCCCAAGCGCTGGAAGTTAAAGACACCACAAACCATTATATATTACCAAAATCTCGGGCGTCAAGGATGCTCCAAGCGCCTGCCGCCAGGCGTACAAAATAAAATACTTGTTGATAACTTCTGAAAGTTTTGGTATCATTTACATACCACGCTTTGACGGCGTTTGCAGATTCAGTTTTTTTCACAGCCTGTGAATATTTTTGTGAATAACTTTGTTGATGATTGAAAATTTTCCGGGGAGAGTCCTATGGTCCCAAATGAATTATTAGGCTTATGGACCCATGTGCTGCAGTCTTTACAAAAAAATATAAACCCCCAGTCTTTTGAAAACTGGATAAAGCCTTTAAAACCGGTTGCCCATCACGACAACACGGTACTTTTTGAAGCTCCGGACCATTTTTCAAGAGATTGGCTTTCCGAGCGCTACGCCCCCCTCATTAAACAGTGCTTTAAAGACCTCCTTAATTATGAAGTGGGCGTTAAGTTTTTGCTTCCGGGGGAATTTCCACAAGTGGAGAAACCCCTATACTCTTCTGTGGAAAAGGGAGAAGAAGTCTTTCCAAATCTTAATCCCAAATACACCTTCAACAACTGGGTAATCGGTAACAACAACCGTTTTGCCCATGCGGCCGCGGTAGCGGTATCCGAAGCTCCAGCGCGTGCCTATAACCCCTTGTTTATTTACGGCGGTGTGGGACTGGGTAAAACCCATCTTATGCACGCCATAGGACACGCTATTCGCGACCGTTATCCTCAATTAAAGGTAGCTTACGTTACTACCGAAAAATTTACTAACGAACTGATCAACGCTATTAAGGACGACAAAACACCCCATTTTCGTTCTAAATACCGTAGTATCGACATTCTCTTAATAGATGACATTCAATTCCTGGCCAAGAAAGAAAGCACCCAGGAAGAGTTTTTCCACACTTTCAACAGTCTTTACGAAGCGCGCAGGCAGATTGTAATTTCATGTGACCGTACCCCAAAAGAAATTCCCACTCTCGAGGAAAGGCTACGATCACGCTTCGAATGGGGTTTGATTACTGACATCCAACCCCCGGATCTCGAAACCCGTGTTGCTATTCTACGCCAAAAGGCGCAAATGGAAGGGGTATCGGTTCCCGACGAAACTTTGCTTTACATCGCCGACCGTATTCAATCGAATATAAGGGAACTTGAGGGGGCCTTTATTCGGGTTACGGCCTTCGCTAATCTTACAAAAGAGGAAATCACACCCGATCTGGCGGCCGAGGTTCTAAAAGATATCATACCCGCCAAAAAGCGCCGCCCCATCAACTGTGCCCTCATTCAGGAAGTTGTAGCAAGCTATTTCCGGCTGAAGGTGGATGATCTCAAAGCGAAAAAACGTACGAGAACGATCGCCTATCCCAGGCAGATAGCAATGTATCTTACGCGCGAACTAACAGACCTGTCCCTCCCCAGAATTGGTACGGAGTTCGGGGGACGTGACCATACGACGGTTCTCCATGCCTATGAAAAAATAGCCAAAGAAATTCAGGTGGATCAAAGTTTACAGGAAATAGTCAACGAGTTAATCACACGTATCAAAAAACAGTAAACAGGTCTATACACAAAACAAAAAACGCAGGAAAAATAGTTTCGAAAAACTTTTGCACATATCACCAGTCTCTACTATAACTACTGCTACATGTTACTTAAGTACATGGATAAGGGAGAGATGTGCCATCCGTTTCGAAACAACCAGAGACAACCTCCTGGCGGGTATTACCATAGTGCATCGAGCTGTCGCCACCCGCAGCCCGATGCCCGTCTTAAGCGGCATTCTCATCGAAGCGCAGGAAAATGCCCTCAGGCTTACGGGCACTGATTTAGAGCTGAGCATTACCTATTCCGTTCCGGCGGAAGTTATTGCTCCAGGCACAATAGTGCTGCCGGCACGCTACTTATCAGACATTGTCAGGCGTTTACCGGCCGGAAGGGTCGGTGTTATGGCCGATTTGTCTTCATCTAATGTGACTCTCCGGTACGGGCGGGCGGAAGCCCACCTTATCGGCTTTAATGCCGACGAGTTTCCGCGTTTGCCCGAAGTTACGCCTAAAATCGAATTAACCCTCGACGGTGAGTTACTCAGGGAAGTAATTAAACAGGTTGTCTATGCCGTAGGACAGGACGAACTGCGGCCGATATTCACCGGTGTATTGTTGGAGGTGGCCGACGAGGAGTTAAGGGCTGTGGCGACCGATACGCATCGGTTAGCCTTAAGGCGTTCCGAACTGGCGGGGTACGAAGGACAGTTGACGAACATTGTGGTGCCGGGTAAAGCCTTAAGTGAACTGAGCCGTATCCTGGCGGGTGGAGAAGAGGAAGTACGTGTGGCCGTCGCAGAGAATTATATTGCGCTGGATAGCGGTGCCATACGAATGACCAGCCGTTTAATCGACGGCCAGTATCCCGATTACCGGCAGGTCATCCCGGGAAGTTATCGTACCAGAATTTCCGGCATGGACACCGATGAACTGTTACGCACGGTAGAGCGTGTAGCCATTATGTCCCGTGAGGACGGGCCGGTCATCCTTTTGGAAAATAGTGACGGTACGCTGGTGATTTCGGCCCAGTGCCAGGCCGGGAGCATTAGGGAAGAACTCCCGGCAACTATTGAGGGTGAAGATTTTAAAGTGGCCATTAACGCCACTTATATCGCGGAAGCATTAAAAGCCTCCGCCAGCCAAGAGATAACTCTGGAGCTGAACGGTAACTATGGGCCGGCTATTATCCGCTCCAAAGATAATCTCGATTATTTGGCTCTGATATTGCCGATTCGCCTCGCTTAACGGGGGATTCCGTGTACCTAACTCGTCTGGAAGCCAGGGATTTTCGTAACTACCGGCATATTGATTTGAGGCCGCACCCCGGCCTCAATATCATTTGCGGTGCCAATGCCCAAGGGAAAACCAATTTCTTGGAAGCTATTTGTACCGTTTTACGGGGGTTTTCTTTTCGTACTTCACGCGGCGCCGATATGATTCGATGGCAGGCTCGGCAGGCGGTCGTCAAGGGTGAAGTAGCAACAGCCACCGGCTCGAACTTACTGGAAATTATGATTGACCCGCAGGGCAAAAAGGTTGCCGTCGGCGGGCAGCCCGTCGCCAAGCATGCATTGGCGAGGTTTTTGGGTGTGGTTGTTTTTACCCCCGAAGACTTGTGGTTGATCAAGGGGGGGCCTGGCGAAAGAAGGCGCTTTATTGATCTGGAACTCGGGTTTTTATCCCCGGATTACTGGAATTTGGTCAGGGACTTTCGTCGAGCCCTGTCTCAGCGCAATAGTCTTTTGAAAAACGGGCAAACTCGCGGAGATTTGTTTGACTTGTGGACGCGGCAGTTTTGTGATTATGCCGGCAGGTTGCTGGCCTACCGCCTGCACGTTTTGAAGAAATTTGCGCCCTATGTCCGCAGGTGTTTCAGGGCTTTGGGCGGTGAAGAACTAAGCCTGCGCTATGTGAGTTCGATAGAGATAAGCGGTGATGATCCGGGTGAATTAAGCGCGACACTGTACCATAACCTGCAGAAACAGCGTGAAGACGATTTACGTTATCACCGTACCGGTATCGGGCCGCATCGCGATGACCTGGCGTTCTACCTGAACGGTAAAGATGCCCGGGTTTATGCCTCCCAGGGGCAACAGCGTTCAATTGTTTTGGCCCTCAAATGGGGGCAGGTGGATTTATGGCAGGATCATACGGGGGAAACGCCGGTTGTATTGTTAGATGATGTCATGTCTGAGCTGGATTATCAGAGGCGAAACCGTTTGATGGAAACGCTCCGGGAGAGGGCCCAGATATTTTTAACAGCAGGAGAATTAGAAGAATCAGCGAAAAAAATGGGAGGGAAAGTATTTTTAGTACACCAGGGAACTATCAGGGAGGAGGGTTAGCGTTGTTTCTGCATCTCGGTGACGATGTGATGGTCTTGCAGAAGGATATCATTGCGGTGATAGATATTCAGACCAAGGTTGCGACTTCCACACGTGATTTTTTGAAATATGCGCGCGATGAGCGTCTGGTGCACGCCATTGTGGAAGAAGATAAGCAGAGGTCATTCGTTATTACCACGGATAAAATCTACCTTTCGCCTATTTCCTGCGGCACTCTTAGAAAAAGAGCCGGTCTCAAGTTTACATCATAACAGTATCAGGTGCACTTGTTCCGGTTTCGTGCCATGCCCAAAACGGGCATTTTTATTTTGCAAAGCGTTCCCCAATTCGATCTTCAGGAGCACAGCATAGCGGGAGCGGCGTAAGCAAAGTTATTGAGACAACCCTGGATTTTATGGTAATATATAATATTAGAGCGATCTTTAAGGGGGTAAACCTTTGGAAATAGAAGAAAAAACTTCCGAATATGGCGCCCGGGATATCCAAATTCTTGAAGGTCTTGAAGCCGTGCGCAAGCGTCCCGGAATGTATATCGGTACCACCGGTGTCCGGGGCCTTCATCATATGGTTTTTGAGGTTGTTGACAACAGTATTGACGAAGCTCTGGCGGGTTATTGTAACTTTATTGAAGTGATTATTCATAAAGATAATTCCGTGACCGTTACTGACAACGGGCGGGGTATTCCGGTTGACATTCACCCCCAGGCCGGCCGCCCGGCTTTAGAAGTGGTTTTGACCAGACTGCATGCCGGGGGTAAGTTTGGCGGCACGCAGTATAAAATCTCTGGTGGGCTGCACGGAGTGGGTGTTTCGGTAGTAAACGCCCTCTCCGAGTGGATGGTGGCCGAGGTTAAGCGTAACGGTTATGTTTACCGCCAGCGGTTTGTGCGGGGAGTACCGCAGGGTGATATGGAGAGGCTGGGGGAAGCAGACGCCTCCGGTACCAAGATTACCTTTAAGCCTGATGCGGAAATTTTTGAGGATATAAATTTTCAGTTTGATCTGTTGGCCCAGCGCCTGCGCGAGTTGTCGTACCTGAACGCCGGTATTAAACTGGTTGTTAAGGATGAGCGTACCGGTAAAGAGAAAGTCTACCAACATGACGGCGGTATCAGGGATTTCGTCAGGCACCTTAATAAACATAAAGAGGGATTTCCCGAGGAACCGCTGTATTTTGCCGACAAAAAACAGGATATTTGGGTTGAGATCGCGCTTCAGTATGTTAACAGCGATCGCGAACTGATATATTCTTACGCGAACACCATTCGCACTATAGACGGCGGGATGCATGAGGCCGGGTTGAAAGCGGGCCTGACACGTGTCGTCAATGATTACGCCCGCAAGCATAACCTTTTAAAGAACGTTTCCATAAGCGGCGAGGATATCCGTGAAGGTATTACGGTCGTTATAAGTGTAAAAGTTCCCGAACCGCAGTTTGAGGGACAAACCAAGACCAAGCTTGGCAACAGTGAAGTCAGAGGTATTGTGGACTGGATTGTTTCACAGCACCTGGCGGAGTACCTGGAGGAAAACCCTGCGTTTGCCAAGAAACTGGTAGACCGTGCTATTATCGCCAGCCGTGCGAGGGAAGCGGCCAGGCGGGCCCGGGAGCTGACCAAGCGTAAAACGCTGTTAGAAAGCACTACCCTGCCGGGCAAGCTGGCCGATTGCTCCGAACGGGATCCGCGTTATGCCGAACTGTATATTGTTGAGGGAGACTCGGCCGGTGGTTCGGCTAAACAGGGTCGGGACCGCAGGTTTCAGGCCGTTCTGCCCCTGAGAGGTAAGATTTTAAACGTCGAAAAGGCACGCCGGGACAAGATCCTGGCCAATGAAGAAATCCGAGCCCTGATTACCGCGCTTGGAACCGGTATTGGCGAAGATTTTAATATTAACAAGGCACGCTATCACCGCATAGTGATCATGACTGATGCCGACGTCGATGGGGCTCATATCAGGACTCTGCTCCTGACCTTTTTCTACCGTTATATGCAGCCTCTTATCGATGCCGGGTACGTGTATATTGCCCAGCCGCCGCTATACAAGGTTAAGAAAGGCAAGAAAACGATGTACCTTTACAGCGACGCCGAGTTAGAAAAATTCTACAAGGAAAACGGCTACGACGGGGTCAGTATCCAGCGCTATAAAGGTTTGGGTGAAATGAACCCGGAGCAGCTCTGGGAGACCACCATGGATCCCGAATTCCGCACGATACTGCAGGTGAGCTTGGAAGATGCCTTGGCGGCCGAGGAGCTGTTTTCCACTCTCATGGGGGATCAGGTTGACCCGCGGCGGGAATTTATCCAACAGCATGCCCGCGAAGTGCGGAACCTGGATATTTAAATAATTTATGGTGACGATATCATTAACATTTTTGCTTTAAGGGCTGAGGGATGGGAAAAGAACAGCTTACAAACGAGCTGTTCTTTTTTATTTATCCCCAGAGTTATCCTCCTGATCCACAGCTAATATAATCCCTAATAGACAAATTCAAAAGACACTATTCCCATGATTATCCTTTTTGTCCACAACCGGAAAAATTATGGCTTATTATGTAAAATAATGTGTGTTTATGGTATACCTGTTTAATTAGTGTAAGCCTTATGTTTTCTAATACTTAAAGATTTGAGAGTGCGTTTACTGTTAAATATTACCAGATTTCATAGTACCAGTTAAAAATAAAAAATTATTAATCTCCACAAGGAAAAGCAAATTGCAAATCCTAAAATCAGGCGCAAAATAACAAAATCACCGGTATATTACGATAGTTTTAAAATAAGTTTATTATACTTTGATTTTATAAACGCTGCACCACATGCTTAATAAAACTCAAAAACCCCTCCACAATTTTGTCGTTATCATCCACAGGGTCAGATCTAGTTTAAAATTCCTTAACATGCTCCAATTTTCGACCTTATTGTTATCAATATCACAAAAGGTACCGCCGTCCCAAGCACCCTTTATGACTAAAAAATGAATTAACTGGTAATTGATACTAACAAAGGGGGGACAACGGTGAGTAGAATTCTCGGATTACTGAAAAAATTATGGCCTTTCAATCGTAGGGGAGAACTTCCCGAAAACCAAAAACAGCAATAATTTGGTTGATAATTGATTATTATGGTTATATATGGGAAAAATCCGGTCCATTCTTAGAGGAGCACAAGGCGTTTTATAAGAGCCTCTGTGCTCTTTTTGTCTTTGACCGGTTCTAATTGCCCCTGGTGCCAGTATTTATTCAATATCATGATTTTGCCGCGTTCCGAACCCGGGGAGTGATATTAAATGCACGTATTCCTGGCTTTGCGGCGCAAAATCGTTGCTGAAGTCTTTCTGCTGGCGCTTTTTGTAACTGCTTTGGGAACAGTTACAGTAGTGTTTTCGGCTCCGCCAGGTTCATGTATAAACATTGTCATTGATCCGGGCCACGGTGGAGAGGACCCGGGAGCACTGGATAGGGAGGGGCATGAAGAAGAAGATATCAATCTGGCAGTGGCCTTGTACCTGGCGGATTACCTAAAGGCACAAGGTTTTAACGTAATTTTGACAAGGCGTTATGATACCGATTATGTACTACCTAAGCCTTTTCGGAAAGGAAAAACCAAGAAAAGATGCGACCTTGACCGGCGTATCGCCCTGGCCGTGCGGCATTACGCCAGCGCATACATAAGCCTGCACGTCAATACGGGAAGGCCTTCTTCACGTGGTGCCGAAAGTTATTATCACCCTAAATCCCTGGATAGTAAGATCCTGGCGGAAAGTATCCAGCAGGAACTTTGGTCTTTACCGGGTATGCCCAAGAAAAAGGCCCGGCCGGCTAATTATTACCTTTTGAGCCGTACACCCATGGCATCGGTGATCGTTGAGATGGGGTATCTGACTAATCCTGTTGAACGCCGCAACCTTTTAAATCCCGCCTACCAAAAGCAACTGGCTCAAGCCCTTTCCCGCGGTATTGTTTTGTATTGCCAGCGCAAGGCTCTCCGAAACGTCCCAACCTTTTGCCCGGCTTTCTGAAATTCCTTTTTATCCCCAGAATTATCCTCCGTATTCACAGGTGTGCTTCCCGGATTTTTAGGGTATCCCTTTCGAATTCATGTTTTAGACAGGATTAACAGGATGTACCAGGATAATATGTTTTAAGTTAAAATGGGAATATCGACCACACTGCTGGTGGTTGTGGGCTTGGTCCTAATTACTTGACGCCTGTTTTACCCCTATGGCTTTTTGAAATACTATAGTATAAAATAAGGAATAACATGGCTATTTCTGTGCTTGAAGGAGGCAAAATAGTTGGCCGTTAACCCGGGTAAAGTGATACCTATTGATATCAATGACGAAATGAAGCAGTCCTACCTGGACTACGCCATGAGCGTGATTGTGGGACGGGCCCTGCCCGATGTCCGGGACGGGCTGAAACCGGTGCACCGGCGTATTTTATACGCGATGCACAATCTCGGCATTACGCCGGACAAGCCGCACCGCAAGTCGGCTTACGTGGTAGGTGAAGTACTTGCCAAATACCACCCGCACGGGGACTCCGCCGTTTATGATGCCCTGGTGCGTTTGGCGCAGGATTTTTCCTGTCGCTACCCGCTTATAAACGGTCACGGCAATTTCGGTTCCATTGACGGTGATGCGGCGGCCGCAATGCGGTACACGGAAGCACGCATGTCACCTATTGCGCCGCAATTACTGGCCGATATTGAAAAGAACACGGTCGATTTTATTCCTAACTACGACGGCACCAGCAAGGAGCCGGTGGTCCTGCCGTCACGTTTTCCCAACCTGCTTGTTAACGGGTCTTCGGGCATCGCAGTTGGGATGGCTACTAACATCCCGCCGCACAACTTAACAGAGGTCGTTAACGGCCTAATTCATCTCATCGATCACCCTGAAGCCGGCGTTGACGAGCTTATGCGGTATATTCCGGGACCGGATTTCCCGACGGCCGGCATCATTCTGGGTAATGACGGCATTAAGCGCGCCTACCGTACCGGCCGGGGCACCATTAAAATACGCGGTCGTGCCACCATTGAGAAAAAGGGTAACAAACAGGTCATTATTATTACCGAGCTGCCATACCAGGTAAACAAAGCACGGTTGGTGGAAAAAATCGCCGAACTGGTGCGGGAAAAGAAAATTGCCGGCATCAGCGATTTGCGGGACGAGTCGGACCGCAAGGGTATGCGTATTGTCATTGAAGTCCGCCGTGATGCCAACGCCAACGTGGTGCTCAATCACCTGTACAAACATACCCAGTTACAGGAGACTTTTGGCGTGATTATGTTGGCCCTGGTGGACGGGGAACCCAAGGTTCTGGGTTTAAAGGATGTACTGTACCATTACCTGCAGCACCAGAAGGACGTTATTATTCGCCGGACGAAATTCAATTTGGAAAAGGCCCGCGAGCGGCTGCATATTGTAGAGGGCTTGCGTATTGCCCTGCAGCACCTGGACGATGTTATCACTACCATCCGCCGTTCGAGAGACGTCAGCGAAGCGCGGCAGGCTTTGATGGATAATTTCGGTCTGACCGAGAAACAGGCCCAGGCCATTTTGGACATGCGGCTCCAGCGGTTAACCGCGTTAGAGCGCGAGAAGCTGGAGGCGGAGTACCGGGATCTTTTGGCTAAGATTGAGTACTTTGAAGCGATCCTGGCCTCAGAAGCGAAAGTGCTCGAGGTCATTAAGGATGAACTTGCCGTCATCAGGGATAAATTCGGCGACGAGCGGCGTACCGAAATTACCTTTGATGACAGCGAATTGAAACCGGAGGACCTCATTCCCCGCGAAGAAGTGGTCGTTACCATTACCCGCTACGGTTACGCCAAGCGCATTGCGGCCGCCGCTTACCGCAGCCAGCGCCGGGGAGGACACGGTATTACCGGTATCGAACCCAAAACGGCTGATTTTGTGCAGCATTTCTTTGTTACTAACACCCATGATCACCTGCTCTTTTTTACGAATAAGGGGAAAGTATACCGGCTGAAGGTGTATGGAATTCCGGCTGCCGGGCGGCACGCGCGGGGCACGGCTTTGGTTAACCTTATCCCGCTAAGTGATAAAGAGTGGGTGACTGCGGTCATTCCTGTACGCAGTTTTGATAATGCGTACCTCTTTATGGTCACCCGTCGCGGTATTGTCAAAAAGACGCGTCTGGAAGAATACGATACCGTACGGCGGGACGGCGTTATTGCCCTTAGTCTGGACGAAGGGGACCGGCTGGTTGATGTGAAAATCACCAACGGTAAACAGGAAATTATTTTGGGGACCAGAAACGGTATGGCCATACGTTTCAATGAAACCGATGTGCGGCCAATGGGCCGGACGGCGCGAGGAGTACGCGGGATAACGCTGGATGATGACGATTACGTAATCGGGATGGATATTGTTCATCCCGGAGGGCGGGTACTGACGGTAACTGAAAAGGGATACGGCAAACTTACCCCGCTAGAAGAATTCCGGACCCAATCACGCGGCGGAAAGGGGCTGATAGCCAGCCGTGTTACTGCGCGTAACGGTAATGTTGTGGGTTTGAAAGTATTTCACGATCAATCGGAAGAATTTATGATGGTTAGTAAAAACGGGGTGGTAATTCGCCTTAAGGTCAAGGATGTATCGGAGTTTGGCCGCGCCACTCAGGGTGTCGTGTTGATGCGCCTGGGGGCAGGCGATTCTGTAGTAGCCGTGGCCAGAATTGCCAAAGAAGAATAATTCTGTGGGGGTGTAAACGATGATAAACAACGTCTTGGTACCTACCGACGGCTCCGAGTATTCCATGCGGGCGGCCAAGTATGCTGCCCAACTGGCTGAACTCAATCCCGACATCAAAGTGACAGTTTTTACTGTTGATTCGGTACCCCGCCGGTTTGTGGAACGGCACCTGTACTGGGTGGCGGCCGACAAGGGTAAGCAGGGCAAAAATATCGAGGATATGTTTGCCGAAGAGCGCAACCGCATTCTGGAACAGACAGAAGCCATATTCAAGGAAAAGGGTATCGAGGTGAAATGCGATCACAGCGCCGGCAATCCGGCCGAAGAGATCTGTGAGTATGCCCGGACGCATGATATTCAACTGATTATAATGGGTACCCGGGGCATGAGCGGTTTACAGGAAATATTTATGGGCAGTGTCAGCCATAAGGTACTGCATTTATCTCCGTGTCCCGTGATCCTTGTCAAGTAAGGGGGAGAATCATGGCTTTCAATATTCTTCTGGCTGCCGATGGATCGAATCCGTCCTTCCGTGCCGCTGAAAAAGTGTTGGAACTGCTGCGTATGAACCCTGAAATTAACGTCACGGTAATTACGGTTTATCCGGGTGGGGAAGCGGCAGCGGACAACGATTTCTCTTTTGTAATGAATGAAAATATCAAGGATGCCATTGACGAGCAGCTAAGAAAGACTACTGATAAATACCGGGAGTTTTTCAAGGCGGCAGGGTTTGATGTTGACGTCCAGCACAGGTATGGCGATCCCGCTGAACGGGTCTGCCGTTTTGCTGAAAACCGTAATTATGACCTGGTGGTGGTCGGCACCCGCGGGCTTAAAGGTTTCGAGGGCCTTGTGCTCGGCAGCGTGGCACACAAGATCATTCACAGGTGTAAGATGCCGGTAATGCTGGTGAGGTAAATAGTGAGCAGTAAGCAGGAAACAGTAAACAGTAAACAGTAAACAGTAAACAGTAATCGGGATTGGTAATTGTGATTTAGGGCCTATTGGTTCTTATGGGCCCTTTTATTTTATTTGGCCCAATGGCGGCTCCATATTCCCGATGTCGGTGATATCTTGGATGCTATTGATGTTCAGCAGCGTTATCCAGCACTCAGATAAGCACCAAATGCAAGCCAACCTGAGTGCTGGAGGGCGAATGACAGCAAGCGGAGCAAATCTCTAATGGATACTCTACTGAATTTCTACTGGATCTCTACCGTCGTTATTGTCAATCCGCTGCGGGTGTTATAATATATGGGACGTAAAGACTTAGGAGAAGCGGAGGCGTGTGTATATGGCGGAGAAGGGAACGTGGACGGTTAAAAAGGGCCTGGCCGAGATGCTTAAGGGCGGCGTGATCATGGACGTCACAACCCCGGAACAGGCCAAGATTGCAGAGGAAGCGGGAGCCTGCGCCGTCATGGCTTTGGAGCGGGTGCCTGCCGACATCCGTGCGGCCGGCGGTGTGGCCAGAATGGCCAATCTCAAGATTATCAAGAGAATTATGGATGCTGTGACTATTCCTGTGATGGCCAAGGTGCGTATCGGCCACTTTGTCGAGGCTCAAATTCTGGAGGCCATCGGGGTGGACTATATTGACGAGAGTGAGGTTTTGACCCCGGTGGACGAGCAGTTCCATATCAACAAGCATAACTTTAAGGTACCGTTTGTATGCGGTGCCCGCAACCTGGGAGAGGCTTTGCGCCGTATCGCCGAAGGTGCGGCCATGATCCGCACCAAGGGCGAGCCGGGTACCGGTAACGTCGTCGAGGCGGTACGCCACATGCGCATGGTGTCCGACGAAATCCGCCGCCTGACCGTGCTACCGGAGGAGGAACTGGTCACGGTGGCCAAGGAAATGGGAGCCCCTGTGGAGCTTGTCAAACAGGTTGCCAAAAAGGGCAAGCTGCCGGTAGTAAACTTTGCTGCGGGCGGTATCGCCACCCCGGCCGACGCGGCCATGATGATGCAGTTGGGCTGCGACGGTATTTTTGTCGGATCCGGCATTTTTAAATCCCAGGATCCCAAAGCGCGGGCTGAGGCTATTGTAGCGGCTACCACGCACTATAACGATCCCAAGATTCTGGCTGAGATTTCCGAAGATTTAGGGGAGGCTATGCCGGGACTTGAGATTTCGACCATCGCACCTAACGAGCGCATGCAGGAGCGTGGCTGGTAAATCATGCGTGTGGGTGTGCTGGCTTTACAGGGAGCCTTTCTGGAACACTGTCGATCCTTAAGGGCCTGCGGGGCCGATCCGGTCGAGATTAGGAAACCGGAACAGCTGGAAGGCTGCCGGGCATTGGTGATTCCCGGTGGGGAAAGCACTACGATGGGCAGGTTGATGACCGCTTACGATTTACTAACCCCCATCCGGGAGATGGCCGCTGCCGGTACTCCGATTTTCGGTACCTGCGCCGGTATGGTCATGCTGGCCCGGCAGGTTGAGGGATTGGACCAGACCCTCCTGGGTTTGATGAATATCACGGTGAAGCGTAACGGTTTTGGCCGCCAGGTGGACAGCTTTGAGGCCGATCTGCAAATCCCCGTTCTGGGGAAGGAGCCGCTGCGGGGCGTATTTATTCGTGCCCCTTATATTACCGCTTTGGGAGAAGGGGTTGAAGTGCTAGCGGTTTATCATGATAAAATTGTTTTGGTACGGCAGGGAAAACTTTTGGCCGCTTCCTTCCATCCCGAATTGACTGATGATCTAAGGCTGCATAAATATTTCTTGGAATTTGTCGCATAAACGGATTTGGTGCTTGCATTTAAATGTTACTTGTAGTATAATACGTGGCATCCAAAAATCATGTAAACTCGAGGAAGGGAAAAAGTAGCTGTTTTATTGCTCCTTCAGAGAGCCGGTGGTGGCTGCGAACCGGTGGAGCAGGACAGTGAATTCCGTCCTGGAGAGGTCCCGCTGAAGCCGAGTAAGCGGGAACGGCGAAGCCGTTATCTTCTCAAGGGGGTCGCTGTTTCGGCGGCCAACTAGGGTGGCAACGCGGGAGCAAGCCTCTCGTCCCTTGTGTAATGCAGGGGGCGGGAGGCTTTAATTTTTATCTTTATGCCTTAAATAAATATCGAAAGGGAGAGAAGGAAACCATGCACAAACTACGCCTAATGATTCCGGGACCCACTCCGGTCCCGCCGCAGGTCAGTGAAGCGATGGCCCGTCCCATGATCGGGCATCGCAGCAAAGACTTTGCGGCCTTGATGGAGAGGTTGCAGTCCAAACTGCGGCAGGTACTGCAAACCGAAAACGAGGTTATTGTTACTACCAGTTCCGGGACCGGGGGTATGGAAACGGCGGTGGCCAATACCGTAAACCCCGGGGACAAGGTGCTGGTCTTGGAGGCCGGCAAGTTCGGGGAACGCTGGCTTGAGCTTACCCGTGTCTACGGGGCTGATGTTGAGGAACTTCATTTTGAATGGGGGCGGCCCTACGACCTGGAGGCCGTAAAAGCCAGGCTGGACGCTCATCCCGACATAAAAGCCGTTTTTGCCACCTTAAATGAAACTTCTACCGGGGTGGTGCACGACATTGCCGGGCTGGGTGCCCTGCTCAAGGGAAGGGACACCCTGCTGGTGGTGGACGGTGTCAGCGGGATTGGCGGCATCGATTTCAACCCCGACGAGACGGGAGTGGATATCCTGGTTACGGCTTCCCAAAAGGCGCTGATGGTACCGCCGGGCTTGGCGATTGTCAGCGTCAGCGCGAAGGCGTGGCAGGTTATTGAAAAGTGCCGTTCTCCACGCTACTACTTCAGCTTGAAAAAGGCACGCAAATCGCTGGCCAAATGGAATACGGCCTACACGCCGGGAGTCTCTTTGTTCTTCGCTCTGGAAGCGGCGCTGGATTTGATTTTAGACGAAGGACTGGTTAACGTGTTTCACCGTCACGATTTAATGGCGCGGGCAACACGCCGGGCGGTCAAGGTGCTGGGCCTGGAACTGCTGCCGCCGGAAGAGTATGCCTCCCCGGTGGTTACGGCGGTTAAGGCACCCGACGGTATCAAGGTTGACGATTTGCGCAAGCTGCTCCTTGACAAGTACGGTGTGCTTTTCGCCGGCGGACAGGCTAGCCTCAAAGGTAAGATCTTTAGAATCGCCCATATGGGGTATGCCGACCGCATGGATGTTCTCACGGCCGTTGCCTCTCTGGAAATGGCGCTGGTGGAATTGGGTTACCCGGTACAGCTCGGCAGCGGGGTACGGGCGGCTCAGGAAGTATTCCTGGGAGGTGCAGAATAATGGGTTATAAGGTTCTGGTAACGGATAACGTTTCCGATACCGGTGTGGACATTCTGCGCCGGGAAGAAGACATTGAAGTTGACGTGCGCGGCAAGCTAACAGAGGAAGAACTGTGCGGGATCATCGGCGCCTATGACGCTTTGATTGTGCGCAGCGCTACCAAGGTCACGGCTCGTGTCCTGGAACACGCGGCCAAACTAAAGGTGATCGGCCGGGCCGGTGTCGGCGTTGATAATATTGATATCCCGAAAGCTACCGAGTTGGGGATCATTGTCGTAAACGCGCCCGACGGCAATACCATTGCGGCCACCGAGCTGACAATGGCCCATATGCTGGCCCTGGCACGCAACCTTCCCCAGGCGGACGCCAGGTTGAAGGCCGGTGTCTGGGACAAAAAGGCCTTTATCGGTGTCGAGCTGCGCAATAAAACTCTCGGCATCCTTGGCCTGGGGCGTATCGGCAGCGGCGTTGCGGTGCGTGCGCAGGCCATGGAGATGGACTGCATCGCGTACGATCCTTATATCAGTGAGGAGCGTGCCAGGCAGCTGGGGGTAAAGTTGATGTCCCTGGAAGAAGTAATCGCCCGGGCTGACTTTATTACCATCCACATGCCTTTGACCAAAGAATCCTATCACTTGTTGGACGAAAAGGCTTTTGCCAAGATGAAGGACGGCGTGCGAATCATCAACTGTGCCCGGGGCGGCATTGTGGATGAAACCGCACTGTACAACGCGATGGTTTCCGGTAAAGTGGCCGGGGCCGCCCTGGATGTTTTTGAGGAGGAACCGCAAACCAAAAGCCCGTTGTTCCAGCTTCCTAATTTTATCGCCACGCCCCACCTGGGGGCTTCCACCCGGGAGGCCCAGGTTAGTGTCGCGGTGGATGTGGCAGAGGAAATTATCAAGGGCCTGCGGGGAGAAGTAGTTAAAAACGCCGTTAACCTCCCCGGTCTCAAACCCGAAATGCTGCAGGAAATCCAGCCGTACTTGAGCCTGGCTGAAAAGATGGGTAAATTTCACGCCCAAATGCTCCGGGGGCGCATCCGGGAAATACAAGTTACCTACAGCGGTGATTTAGCGCAAAAACAGGTCACCACTTTGACTGCTGGACTGCTCAAGGGGCTGCTGGACAGCATTCTGCAGGAACGCGTCAACTTTGTTAATGCCATGATTGTCGCCAAGAACAGGGGTATCCGGGTTTACGAAACCAAGGTTGATTCCGCGTCTGACTATAGCAGCCTCATCACCGTTAAGGTGGTGTCGGGTAAAGGGGAGTACGAGTTATCCGGTACGCTGTTCCAGGGTAATGATCCCAGAATTGTGTTTATTGACGGTTACCGTGTTGATGCCGTACCGGAGGGACATATGCTGGTGGTGCCGCATATCGATAAACCCGGTATTGTAGGTAAGGTGGGAACCCTGATCGGCGAGCACAATATTAATATTGCGGCGATGCAGGTCGGCCGCAAAAAGATCGGCGGTAAAGCGGTAATGGTATTGAGAGTCGACAATGATGTTCCGGAAGAAACCCTGGCGGAAATGGTCAAAATTGACGGTGTGGAAGACGTACGGATGGTGAGTTTGTAAGGGGGGTTCTGGATGCTGGACCTGAAATTCATCCGCAAGAATCCGGATCTGGTTCGCGCGGCGATTGCCAAGCGCGGCGTGGACTTCAACCTGGACCACCTCCTGGATGTTGATGATGAGTGGCGGCAAAAAGTTTTTACGGTAGAACAGCTCAAGAACACCCGCAACACGGTATCGGAGGAAATTGCCAGGCTTAAAAAGGCCGGGGAGAATGCCGATGAAAAAATTGCGCAGATGCGCGAAGTTTCGCGGAGCATTAAGAAGCTTGATGAGGAAATCCGGGAGTTGGGAGAAAAACTGCAGGGCCTGCTGCTGCAGATACCCAATATACCGCATGCTTCCGTACCCGAGGGGCAGGATGACAGTGACAATGTCGAGGTCCGCCGCTGGGGGGACCCGCCGCAGTTCGCTTTTGAGCCCAAAAACCACTGGGAGATCGGCGAAGCCTTGGATATTCTCGATTTTAACCGTGCCGGAAAGGTCAGTGGGGCCCGCTTTAATTTTTACAAAGGTTTGGGGGCGCGCCTGGAACGTGCCTTGATCAATTTCATGCTGGACCAGCACGTCACCAGGCACGGTTATACGGAGATTTTCCCTCCTTTTCTAGTGAACGAGGACAGCATGCGGGGGACCGGGCAACTGCCCAAATTTGCCGAGGATATGTTTAAAGTCGAGGGCAGGGATTTGTACCTTATTCCTACGGCAGAAGTGCCGGTGACCAATTACCTGCGCGACGAGATTATGGACGGGGAGTTACTGCCCTTGAAGTTTGCCGCCTACAGCGGTTGTTTCCGTGCCGAAGCAGGTGCCGCCGGCCGTGATACCCGGGGGCTCATCCGCCAGCACCAGTTTAACAAAGTGGAGCTGGTGAAATTTACCCGCCCGGAAGAGTCGGAAGAGGAATTGGAGAAACTCGTGCACGACGCCGAGGAAATTCTACAGCTTCTGAAACTGCCTTACCGCATTGTCGTCCTTTGTTCCGGCGACCTGGGTTTCAGCGCGAGCAAAACCTACGATCTGGAAGTCTGGATGCCCGGTGCCCGGAAATACCGGGAAATTTCGTCTTGCTCCAATTTCACCGATTTCCAGGCCCGGCGGGCCAACATCCGTTACCGTCCCAAACCCAAGGCCAAGGCGGAATTTGTTCATACCCTCAACGGTTCCGGGCTGGCCGTGGGCCGTACCACGGCGGCCATCCTGGAGAACTACCAGCAGGAAGACGGTTCAGTAGCCGTTCCGGAGGTACTGCAGCCGTACATGGGCGGCGTAAAGAGGATTGAGATGCCGTAGAGATCCAGTAGAGACACGGTAGAAATTCGATAAAAATCCGGTAGAGATCCGGTAGAATATCCAACATTTGCTTTTAGGTATTCCTTTAGGTCCGCGGGAGGGTTGCAAACCCTCCCCATATTTTATAATAAGTAATTTAGCAGGAATAGGGGCGGGTCTTGCCCCTGCCCGCGACCAATGAGGATACCTAAGATCCCAATCGTATCACCACTGTGTCATCATGTGTCACAACCGTATCACAGCCCAGCACTCAGGTAAGCCCGGAAATGCACGCCCAACTGAGTGCTGGACGTATCACAGGCCCGCCAGGGCCGTATAGCAATTGTGTACTCCATCGTATATTCTATCGTGACGACAGGAATATGACCCGCCGTTAGCGAACCCGTATCAATGTTGTCTGATTTGCACAGTATGATATGCCCCAGTACTTCCGGAAACTTGGATAGGTTAATGGCATAGTAGAAGGATGTTGTGTGATGAGTAATATCAGCGTTGTGGTATATGGTTTGCTGGGCGGAATTCTGGTAAGTGCCGCTGCAGTGCTTCCCGTACTTGGTTTTGCTTTTTACCTCCTGTACATTGTGCTGGCAGGTTATATTACTTATAGAAAAACGGTGTTACATACTTTAGGCACGGTTTTAATTGCCGGAAGCCTGCCGGGTTTGCTGGCTTTCGACTGGTTCCCGCTGGTCGTGGTGCTTACCTTCGGTTTGACCGGTGCCGTATACGGTCTGTGTTTTAAGAACGCGTTGGCGCCGGGTACTACCCTGGCGGCAGGTATTGTGGCTACGGGGGTCTTATGGGGTCTTAATTTTTGGGTAACCGCCATGATTACGGGGGATGATCCGCTGGAGATGGCTGCCGTTCCCCCTGAAATGGAGGGGTTCCCCGCGGAATGGCAGCAGGCTGTGGAAGCGATGGCTGTTTTATACCCGGCCTCCGTGGCCATATCGGCGTTTTGCACTGCTTTGATTGCTTTTTTTGCCATCCAGTGGGTACTGACCAGGCAAAAAATTTATCAAGGCCCTTCCTTGGACTTCAGTGAATGGCGTATGCCATGGGGTGGTATTTGGATTTTAATTATAGGTCTCGTGCTGCTTTTGGCCGGGGACCAGTGGTTGCCCCGTGCCGCAGCCGATGCAGGCAAAAACATCTTGTTTGCGGGCGGGTTTGTTTTTACCGTATCGGGACTGGCTCTCTTTGTTTTCCTTTACCGCCGCCTGCAGGTGTCGAAGTTTTGGCGTTTGATGACGGTAATTTTTATCATTTTCTACTGGCCCATAATTGTTACCGCAATGATGCTGGCCGGTATCGTAGATGCGGTCTACGATTTCCGGACGCGTATCAGGAAAAAGGGGGATAAGGCATGAAAGTAGTGTTGCTAAAGGATGTATCTTCACTCGGTAAGCGGGGGGATGTGGTACAGGTTGCCGAGGGATACGCCCGCAATTTCCTCCTTCCCCGCGGCCTCGCTCAACCGGCTACCGCCGGTAAAATGAAGGAAATTGCCCGGGTAAAAGATATGAAGGCGCAAAAGGAAGCCAAGATTAAAGCGGAAGCCGAAAAGTTGGCGGCCAAAATCCGGGGACAGACCGTGCAGGTTCCGGTACGGGTAGGGGAAGGCGGCAAACTTTTCGGTTCGGTAGGCACGAGGGATATTGCGGAAGCTCTGAAAAAATCCCTGGGTGTCAAGATTGATCGTAAGAAAGTGGAACTGGAAGATCCGATCAAGAGCCTGGGGCGTTTCGACGTGGTGGCCCGCTTGTACCCGGGTGTGCAGGCCGAGTTTGCGGTGGAGGTAGTAGGGCGTGATTCCTGACAAGGTACCGCCCCAAAATATCGATGCCGAGCAGGCCGTGCTTGGGGCCCTGTTTTTAGACGCGGATGCGCTTTATCGTATTATTGATATACTGCAGCCGGACGATTTTTACCAGCAGGCACACCGTTTAATTTATGAAGCCTGTTTGAAGCTGCAGGATGATGGTGAGCCGGTGGACATGCTGTCCGTTACCGAACGGCTGCGCCGGGACGGCAGCCTTGATAAAGTCGGCGGCGCGGCCTATATTGCTTCGTTAACTGACGTTATTCCTACGGCCTCCAATATCGAGTACTACGCGCGCATTGTGCGGGAAAAGGCTGTCCTGCGCACTTTGATCTCTGTAGCCAGCCGCATTTCCGAGATGGGCTACGATGCCAAAGACAGTGCCGACCGCCTGGTCGACCGGGCGGAACAAATGATACTGGAGCTGGGATCCCGCCGGGGCCAGACTGTCTTCGTCTCTATTAAGGAAATACTGCGAAAGACCTGGGACCATATCGAAAACGTTTATGCCCATAAAGGGGATACCCTGGGCATCAAAACCGGGTTTACCGAACTTGATAAAATGTGTTCCGGTTTACAGCCGTCAGATCTGATCATTCTGGCGGCCCGTCCCAGTATGGGCAAAACGGCACTGGCGATGAGTATTGCCCACCAGGTGGCTGAGCGGCAAGGAATACCGGTAGCAGTATTCAGCTTGGAAATGTCCCGGGAACAGCTGGTGCAGAGACTGCTATGCGCGGAGGCCATGGTTGACCAGTACCGCCTGCGTACGGGCAATTTGAGAGAAGAAGACTGGGAAAAACTTACCGATGCCGCCGAGCGACTCAACGAGTTACCCATATATATTGATGATGCGGCCGGGGCGTCCGTGCGTGAGATGAGGGCCAAGGCCAAGCGCCTGCAGGCCGAAAGAGGGCTGGGCCTGGTCATCATTGACTACCTGCAGTTGATACAGGCGCCCAGGCGTGCCGAAAACCGGCAGCAGGAAATTGCGCAGATTTCCCGCGGCCTGAAGTCGCTGGCCAAAGAACTGAATGTGCCGGTACTGGCGCTGTCACAGCTCAGCCGCGCCGTGGAGTCACGCCCCAACAAGAGGCCGCAGATGTCGGATTTGAGGGAATCAGGCTCCCTGGAACAGGACGCGGATGTGATTATGTTTATCTACCGCGATGAGTACTATAATCCCGATACCGACCAGAAAGGGATAGCCGAAATTATCGTGGCCAAGCAGCGCAACGGTCCCACCGGCACTGTAAAGATGTGTTTTCTCAAGGAATTTACCCGCTTTGTTAATCTTGCCCGGGACGAGGCCGTAAGTTGACAAAACCCAGGCCGTCTGCTACAGTTTAAGGGGTCGTTCCAGGGAGGGGAGCAGTATGCTCACAAAATATGATGTTATTATTGTTGGCGCAGGGCCGGCGGGTATTTTCGCGGCCCTTGAACTTGTTAAGGATGGATCTGAGCATAAAATTCTCATGATCGAAAAGGGCCCGGGTATCAAGAAAAGGGTATGCCCTTCCCAAAATTCCAGTATCGGCGGCTGCCGGCATTGCAGTCCTTGCGCTACCGTATGCGGCTGGGGTGGTGCCGGTGCTTTCAGCGACGGTAAGCTTACTCTGTCCACCGAGGTGGGGGGCAGCCTGGAAGAATATGTCGGGGTCCGGGAGCTTGAGAGCCTGATTTCCTATGTCGACAGGCTTTATCTCCGTTTTGGGGCTCCTGACGAGGTTTACGGTGTAAAACACCAGGAAGAGTTCGAGGATATTAAGAGAAAGGCTGTTCTGGCCGGTTTGCGTTTGGTCCCGCTGCCGATCCGCCACCTGGGTACCGGGCGCTGCGGGGAAATTCTCCAGCTCATGTACGAATATCTGGCCCCGAGAGTGGATATCCGGACCGGCACGCAGGTGACCAGGATTGTTACCAAAGATAACCGGGCCGTGGGCGTCGAAACGGCGGACGGGCAGACCTACGCCGGCGACTATCTTGTGGTTGCTCCGGGGCGGGAAGGTTCCGAGTGGCTGGCCAAGGAAGCGCGCCGTTTGGGTTTACGCACCAGGGTCAACCCGGTGGACATCGGTGTACGGGTGGAACTTCCGGCCGTTGTGCTGGAACCCTTAACTAACCTTTTTTACGAACTCAAATGTACCTACGTGTCACAAACTTTTGAGGACCGGGTGCGTACCTTTTGTATGAACCCGCACGGTTCCGTTGTTATGGAAAACAACGACGGGGTTATCACGGTCAACGGGCACAGCCATGCTTATCAGAAAACGGATAACACCAACTTTGCCATTCTGGTCAGCAAAAACTTTACCGAGCCTTTCCGCGAGCCGATCGCTTACGGGCGTTATATTGCCAGCCTGGCCAACCTGCTGGGCGGCAATGTAATCGTACAGCGTTTGGGTGACCTGATCAACGGGCGCCGCAGCACGCCGAAGAAACTGAAACGCTGCCTGGTGACGCCTACGCTTCCGGAAGCCACACCCGGCGATCTCAGCCTGGTGTTCCCGTACCGGCACATGCTGGGTATTATCGAAATGTTGAAGGCGCTTGATAAAATCGCCCCCGGGGTATATTCGCGGGATACCCTGCTTTACGGGGCCGAGGTGAAGTACTACTCCTCCCGTTTAGCACTGAACGAAGGGTTGGAAACACCTATCGCCAACCTGTTTGCTGCCGGTGACGGGGCCGGCGTTACGAGAGGACTGGTCCAGGCTTCGGCCTCTGGTGTGGTTGTCGCCCGGGAAATATTGAAGCGGTTATCATAGCCGGGACTGAGACATAGAACTTAATTAAGGATAGCGGCGGGTTTTCCGTAAACGGAATACAGTTGCTTAATAAGACGAACAATGAAATGTCTGAACCGAGTTTAGGAGGAATGTTATGGCCACAGTAGTATTGGTCGGCACGCAGTGGGGAGATGAGGGCAAAGGCAAGATCACGGATTTCCTGGCCGAACAGGCCGACATTGTAGTCCGCTATCAGGGCGGTAATAATGCCGGGCACACGGTGTGTGTGGACGACGAGGAATTCCGCCTGCACCTGATCCCGTCCGGCATATTATACCCGGATAAACTGTGCGTGATTGGCAACGGGGTTGTAATCAATCCGGAGGTACTGGAAAAGGAACTCGTTTCCTTAAGGGAACGAGGCGTACCGATGGCACGGTTGGCCATCAGCGAACGGGCGCACCTTATTATGCCTTATCATATTTACCTTGACGAATTGGAAGAGGAGAAGAAGGGTGCGCGAAAAATCGGCACTACCAGGCGCGGTATAGGTCCCGCGTACCAGGACAAAGCTGCGCGGGTCGGCCTGCGGGTAGTTGACTTGCTCAATAAGGAAATTTTCCGGCAGAAGCTGGAAAACAATCTGGCCGACAAGAACCGGCTGTTCGAAAAGGTTTATGGTGCGGAGAAACTGGCGGGAGATAAGCTTTTTGAGGAATACGCCTATTATGCCGATTTACTGCGGCCGTACGTATGCGATACTTCGCTTTTGGTGGATGAAGCCATCAGTAAAGGGAAGAACATCCTTTTTGAAGGCGCCCAGGGAACGCTCCTGGATATTGATCACGGTACCTACCCTTACGTGACGTCTTCCAATCCTACAGCTGCCGCGGCCGCCCTCGGGGTAGGTATTGGGCCAACCAGAATCGATAAGGTAGTAGGGGTTGCCAAGGCCTATACCACCAGGGTCGGGGAGGGGCCGTTCCCCACGGAGCTGCACGATGAGCTTGGTGTCCAAATGCGTAAAAGTGGCAACGAGTTCGGTACCACCACGGGGAGACCGCGACGGTGCGGCTGGTTTGACGCCGTTATTGCCCGTTTTGCCGCCCGTATTAACGGGCTGGACTACCTGGCTGTGACCAAACTCGATGTTCTGTCCGGCTTGCCGGAGCTGAAGATCTGCCGCGGCTACCGTTACCGGGGCGAGTTATTAACGGAATTCCCGGCGGATCTGAGCGTGTTCGGTGAGTGTGAACCGGTTTACGATATTCTTCCCGGCTGGGATGAAGACATTTCACGGGCCAGATCCTTTGAAGACCTGCCTAAAAATGCACGTGCCTACCTGCAGCGGATCACCGAGTTGACAGGTGTGCCTGTAGCCCTGGTGGGTGTGGGTACGAAACGTTCCCAAACCCTTGTACAGGTGGACTTGTTCTAGTCGACGGGGGCTGGGAGGACAGTAAATTTTACTGCAAATGCTAAGAAATTTTAAAGTTCTCCATCTTGACAAAATGGCTGTTGTAATGTAACATAAAATCCGTGAGTTGTGGCCCCATCGTCTAGCCTGGCCTAGGACATCAGACTTTCGATCTGACGACGGGGGTTCGAATCCCCCTGGGGTCACCAAATAAATTAGGTATCAAGGTTGGGTGTTAGAGGGAATGCTAACATCCAGCTTTCTATTCTTTAAATGCGGGTGTAGCTCAATGGTAGAGCATCAGCTTCCCAAGCTGAGGGCTGCGGGTTCGATCCCCGTCACCCGCTCCAATTAAAACTGAACATAACAAGACTTCCCGGTGTTCGGGAGGTCTTTCTTATTTTTTTTTAATAATAAATTCCAACTCATTAAAATGAAAATGGACAGCGAGGATTTTAAAATCTTTTGTTTTCTTGGCAATTTGGACTTAATGAAGGCATAAGCATTGGCTATAAATGTACTTTTGAGTAAATATCAGCCAAGTGTCTTGTCTTCGCCTTTTTGTTCAATTTATAATGAAAAAGGTTGGAGAGAAGTTAAGGAGGGGTTTAATTGGGTAAACACATTATCACCGTGACCAAGGGTTCGATTCTGAAGAGGGAAAAAGCGGGCTGTGGCGAATGCCAGAGCTCGTGCCAGTCGGCATGCAAGACTTCCTGTACCGTAGGTAATCAGAGCTGCCTGCATGAAAGGGGAACGGAAATAAACAAGGACTAAATCCGGCTGTTGGTGCATAAAGATTTTATAGTTACTGCGAAGCCTCGTGGCAATAGCTGGTATACCGGGCAGAGAAGGGCTGCCGTGCCATAGGATATTAAATTTCTTTAATAAACCGGTTTGTACGGCTGCGTTTGTATGAAGTAGTTATTTTTAGGCGGGTATGTTACCCGCCCGTTATATGTTTGGGCCAAGCTGGAGGGTTATTCGTGATCCATTGTTTTGAAGTGAACGGCTGCAAGCTTGTATTTGACGTGCACAGCCTGTCGCTGCACCGGGTAGACGATTTGGTATGGGATATCCTCAACGGGCGGGCTCCCGGAAAAGGTTATCTGCCGGGTGAAGTAGAGGAGGCGCGGCACGAGATTGAAGAATTGCGCAGGGCGGGAGTCTTGTTTGCTCCTGACCCTATTGTCACCTATGAACCACCGGAGACCCCATTGAAATCACTCTGTCTCAACGTGGCTCACAGCTGCAACCTGGCCTGCCGTTACTGTTTCGCCGGTTCCGGCCGGTATGGTTCCGGGCCGGCATTGATGCCGCGGGAAGTAGGGCGCCGTGCCGTAGAGATGCTGCTGGAGCGCTCCGGTACACGCCGGCGCTTGGAAATCGACTTTTTCGGCGGCGAGCCTTTACTGAATTTTGAAGTTGTGCAGGATATTGTCACTTATGCGCGTGAACGGGCGGCTGCGGTCGGAAAAGAGATTAATTTTACTCTTACCACCAATGGTGTGTTGCTTGATGATGCCGTCGGTGAGTTTTTGTTAAAGGAAGCCGTGAACGTGGTCCTAAGTATCGACGGCCGGCCGGGGGTGCATGACAGGATGCGGCCCACGCCTGACGGCCGGGGGACCCATAATTTGATCATCTCACGGGCCCGGCGTTTTGCCGAGCGCTGGGACCAGTGGAGCGGGACCAAGGGCTATTTTTACGTCCGGGGAACGTATACGCGCCACAATCTTGACTTTGATGCCGATTACCGCTATTTGGCCGATTTTGGTTTCCGGCATATCTCTATTGAACCGGTAGTGAGTGAAGATAATGAATACGGCTTACGGGAAGAAGATCTTTCGGCAGTCAGCAAAGCCTATCAAAGATTGGCTGAGGATTACCTGGCGAGGGTGAGGCAGGGCCGCCGGGTAAGGTTTTTTCATTTTGAGGTTGATCTCGACGGGGGACCTTGTTTGCCGAAACTTCTTTCCGGTTGCGGTGCGGGGCAGGCGTACTTGGCGGTAGCCGCGAACGGGACACTTTATCCCTGCCACCAGTTAGTTGGTCAGGAAAATTTTAAGATCGGAGATGTTTTCAGGGGTGTTAATAATAGCACCATTCCCAGGTCATTCACAGCCGCGCACGTTTACGCCAAGGAACACTGCCGGTCTTGTTGGGCTAAGTACCTTTGCAGCGGCGGGTGCCACGCCGGTGCATACCTGGTCAACAGGGATATTTATAAACCGAATCGTATATCGTGTGCAATAATGCGCGCGCGCCTGGAAACGGCTCTTTATGTCAAGGCTGTGGAAACATTGCTGGCTGTGTCAAAGCACAGCGAAGAGGCATAACCTAATGCAAAGACATGGTATTATTGCCATTAATAGCCTAGACGTGCCTTCGGTCTTGTGATACTATTTACAGTATTGAGTGACCAGGGTCCGTGGGAGGGGAGACTTTTGTACCGTCGGTTGTTGAGGGTCCGGCAGCGGAAAAACGGTATAACACTGCACCCGTTGGGATTGGCAATTTTTGTCGCATGTATTGTAATATTGATAGGGTTTTGTTATGAAGCAAACCATACTGTTTGGGCAATTGAGGTGGATGGCTCCCGGGTGGCCCTGGTACCGGATGAAGAAACGGTGACAAAGGTTTTAGACCAACTGGAAGAGCAGTATGGAAACATAGAGCGCCAGCGATTACGTTTGATCCGCGTCCCTTACGAGAAAGAATTTGTTCTTACCCCGGAGGTTGCTCTGGCGGATAAACTGGCTATAGCCCTGGGTTGCGAGACCAGGGCGGTGGGTGTTAAGGTAAACGGCGATATAAAGTTTGTCCTGCCGGATCGTGCTACGGCCCGGACCTTTTTAGAGGAAGTCAAGAAGGCGTACTGTGTCGAAGACGGAGCCGCAGCCAAGTTTTTGGACGATGTCGCTCTGGTCGACCTTAAAGTACCGCGGGGAGAGGTCAGCAGTCTCGATCAGGCTCTAACCGTGGCTCTGAACAGAGAAGGCAGTTTTGAATATAAAATAAAAAACGGCGATACCCTCTGGGATATTGCCGCTAGGTACGACATTTCTATTGACGAAATCCTCTCCGCCAACCCCGGGCTGGATGAGAACGACATCCTGGGGGTCGGCGAAGTTCTCACCATCAGCAAGAAACCCCCCGTTTTCACCGTCGCTACCTCGGCCACAGTTACTGTAGAAGAAGCTATTCCTTACCGCGTTAAAATCAGGCGTGACAGCAGTCTCCGGTTCGGTGTGCGCAAGGTGCTGGAACCCGGCGAACCCGGCCGGCGGGAGGTTACCTACCGGGTAGAGCGTCTCAACGGCAAGGTCGTGGAACGGGAAGAGATAGCTTCCAATGTGATAAAGTCTCCCAAAGATCAGGTTGAAGTGCGCGGGTCCCGGTTAATCGTCGCTTCGCGTAGCGGTGACGGCCAGCTTATCTGGCCGGTCAGGGGCCATATCACCTCCGGGTTCGGTATGCGCTGGGGTAAAATGCACCCGGCCATTGATATCGCTACTGCCTATGGTACGCCCGTGGCGGCGGCTGCCGCCGGTACCGTGGTGGAAGCCGGATGGGGTGGAGGATACGGCTGGTATGTTGAGATCGATCACGGCAGCGGAGTACATACCCGATATTGTCATTTGTCGGCAGTAGGGGTAAAGGTTGGCCACACCGTGGAACGCGGGGAGTATATAGGGCGTGTCGGCACGTCCGGGAACAGTACGGGACCTCACCTGCATTTTGAAGTACGCAAGAATGGGACGCCGCTGAACCCTCTTATCTTCCTGCCATAAGTGTCTTCTCTTCGGACCCGCTTCTGCAACAGGGTCGTTGTTTACTTTATCAGTTAAGGACAGGATGTTATAATTATAGTCGGGTGATGTTCGATGCGGAGACCGTTTCGTAAGAAGTGGCATAAAATCGCCTTTATCATTGTTACGGCTTGTATTGCACTGGGACTGGTTTTACCGAACTTGTGGACCGGAATGAGCATTTTTACGCCCCAACCTTCTCCGTCCGAAGCTATTGCGGAGAAGCAGGATGCCCATGAGGAGCCGGACAGCGCGCAGGTTGACACGAGCCTGGAAGCGTTGGAAGCGCAGGCAGCCAGGTCCCCGGACGATGTAGGGACTCAGTTGATGCTCGCAGCAGCTTATCGTGAGAGAGGACAAAGCGAAAAGGCAATTGCTGCTTATGAAAAAGTGCTGGCGCTTGACGAGGGGCATCAGGCAGCCCGGGTTAGCCTGGCTGAAATCTACTTGGGGATGGGGCGTTACGACGAGTGTATAGCCCAGTTGGATGTGTTGCTGCAGAATGATCCCGACCACCAGTTGGCGCACTACTTATACGGACTTGCCCTTGGAACGGGAAAACAAGATTACCAGGGCGCCGTAGCGCACCTGCGGAAGTATGTGGAGCTAGCCCCCAACGGCCTTTATGTGCTTCAGGCGAAAACAATGATCTCGCAATGGCAGAAAATGCAAGCCGGTAGCTAGTGCCGGCTTTTAGTTATTTATCCCCGAAATTTCCACTATCCCGGCGTAAAATATGGCGGTATAATGAGAAAAGTGGTGGGGAGAGGAGATATGCTGCATTTGGGGAAAGTGGAAAAAGTCGTTCTTTGCCTTTTTTTGATCAGTTCGTTAATGTTGACAAAGTTTCCCGCTTTTGCCAGCATGTATATAAATCATGTCACGCGAGAAATTAATAAACGTAGCTGGTTATGGTATGCCAGGGGAATGGACCGGGTTGCGGGGGAGCACTTTGCCGTACTTTACCCGTCCGGGCAGGCGGCAGCAGCGGAGCTGGTGCTTGATGCTGCCGAGCACTTCTACCCTTCCATCGCGGGTGACTTTGGTAGTGAGGTTAAGGGGCTCACTCCCGTGGTGGTTTATGGCGATATGACGCGGTTAAACCGCAGCTTTGGATGGCCTGCCAACGCCGGGACGATGGGTGTTTACTGGGCAGGTACGATCCGGGTGCTGGCCCCTGATGCGTGGATCGCTGAAGAAGATGCTGCTTCCGTACGGGAAGTGTTTATAAGTTCCGGCCCCATGGCGCATGAGATCACCCACCTGTTTGTTGATGAACTCACGCGCGGTAATTGCCCGCGATGGTTTAACGAGGGTGTGGCGCAATTTGAAGAATATTGTCTGACCGGTTTTAAATTTCAAGAACCGGAGTTTTTCAATCCGGATACGGCATATAGTTTAAACGAATTGGATGAGTTCGATGAACTTTCTGACCAGGATAAAGCGTATCACCAGGCTTTCAGTATGGTGTATTTTCTGGTTGAAAAATACGAGTGGGGGCAGGTGTTGCAGGTTTTGCACGGTCTGGGGCGGGCGCTTCGGTTTGATGAAGCCGTAAAGAACGCTTTGGGATTAAGTATTGATGAAGTTGACCGCGCTTGGCGGCAATATCTCCAGGAAAGGAACAATGCCGGTGAATAAGCATATGAACTTGCCAATTAACAGCCCGGATGACAGGCCAGCACCGGAAAGCAGAATTGTCATCAACGGGGGGCGACCCCTCAGAGGCCGCGTCCGCATCGCCGGGGCGAAAAACGCCGCCTTGGCGGTGTTATCCGCCAGCATTTTGGCAGATAATGAAATTGTGCTGGAGAATATCCCCAACATCAGTGATGTACGGGCGATGTTGGAGATTATAAATTATTTGGGTGCGCGGAGTACCTGGCTGGGGCCGGATGTGGTTCGTATTTCGGGTGGTGCTCTTGTTCAGCGGGAGATACCGTACCGGTTGGCAAGAAAGCTCCGTGCTTCCAACCTTCTTCTCGGTCCCTGCCTGGCCCGCTTCGGGTCGGCGCGGATAGCGCTGCCGGGAGGATGCAATATTGGCAGCCGTCCGATGGACTTGCATTTTAAGGGGCTGGCCGGATTAGGGGCCGACCTCGGTATCGAAAAGGGCTTTATCAGAGGAACTGCGAAGCGTCTCCGGGGTAACAGGATCTACCTTGACTTTCCCAGTGTCGGCGCTACCGAGAACATTATGATGGCGGCCGTACTGGCCGAAGGCCAGACGATTATTGAAAACGTGGCCAAGGAGCCCGAAGTCGTGGATTTGGCCAACTTTCTTAATAATATGGGCGCCAGGATACGGGGTGCGGGTACCGATATCATCAAGATTGAAGGTATAAAGTCGCTGGGTGGACGGGTGCGTTACGCCATTATTCCCGACCGTATCGAGGCCGGGACGTATGCCGTTGCCGCCGCCGCTACTGGAGGCGATGTCACGCTGGAGAATGTCATCCCACCTCATTTTGAACCTCTTAATGCGAAGCTGCGGGAAGCCAATGTAAAGGTGGAGGAGGGGGAAGATACGCTTCGGGTAAGCGCTCCGGAACCATTACAGCCGGTCAACATTAAGACCATGCCTTATCCCGGTTTTGCGACGGACATGCAGTCGCAAATGATGAGCTTGTTATGTACCGTGCCCGGAACCAGTGTTATTGTCGAAAATATATTCGAAAACCGCTTCCAGGTGGCGGAAGAACTGCGGCGTATGGGCGCCCGTATCAAGGTTGAAGGCCGGGTTGCCGTTGTGGAAGGTGTTCCGCGGCTGCAGGGGGCACAGGTTAAGGCGACCGATTTACGTGCCGGGGCGGCGCTGGTTATTGCGGGATTGATGGCGGAAGGCCAAACCCAGATCTGCAATGCGTACTTTATCGACCGGGGCTACAAAAACCTGGAACGCAAGCTTAAGTCTTTGGGTGCGGAGATTGATCGCATTTGATTCACCTGCACATTCTGGCGGTAGGGCGTATTAAGGAGCGTTATCTGGTTGACGGTATCCGTGAGTATCAACGGCGCCTGCGGCCTTATGCGCGTGTAAATGTTACCGAAGTGGCCGATTGCCCGTTTTCGCCCTGGCCGTCGGCACAGGAGCGCCAAAATGTGTTGGCTGCTGAGGCAGCAGCGCTGCAAAAGCACCTGTCTGGGGGAACCAGGCTGGTCGCTTTTGACCGCCGGGGAAGAGCCGTTTCCTCGGAAGAGTTTGCCGCCTTGTTGGCCGATGCGGCGTTGTACGGGCAAA
Source organism: Peptococcaceae bacterium (assembly GCA_017656185.1). Lineage (GTDB taxonomy): Bacteria > Bacillota > Desulfotomaculia > Desulfotomaculales > JACDOK01 > JACDOK01. The sequence goes on from JACDOK010000002.1 coordinate 142,115, forward strand.
GCCATGTTACATTCCTTATCGGCGGCGCCCTTGGTCTGGACCCCTCTTTGCTACGTGCGGCCGATGATGTGCTGTCGTTTTCAAGGCTTACGTTTCCTCATCAGATGTTTCGCTTAATCCTGTTTGAGCAAGTGTATCGTGCTTGCAAAATTAACAAGCGCGAGCCCTATCATTGGTAGAGATTTTGTGAAAAAAGTTGATATTCACAAGCAGGAATATTAGCAAATGTACCGAATAAACCATTTAGTGAGGATAAAAAAGCTTAAAGATATTTACGGCTGAGGAGGGGGGAATTTCTTCATTTTTTTCCTTGTCCGGCCGGGAATAACACCTATAAGCAACCGTGATAACGATTGGTGACCCCTTGAACCGTTTGGCCTCGGCGGATGAGAGGGGTATATGTTCCTGCCCTGATTGATCCAATCACCCACCTGACCCGGCCGCAGGCTTAAAGACCAAGTTTTGTCTAGTTGACAGACTAGATGGGACGTGCTACCCTACAGGCAGCCAAAAATTAAAGTGGAGGTGACTTTTTCATGGCTGATATCAAGACTCCTCTCTTGGATGAGCTCGAAAAGGGGCCTTGGATGAGCTTTGTCACCCAGTTGAAAGAGCTCGCCAAGAAGAAGCCGATGGTCAGAGATGTCCTCGGTCTTTTGGAGACCTCGTATGAAGAAAAAAGAGGACACTGGAAGCATGGCGGTATCGTCGGCGTGCAGGGTTATGGCGGTGGCGTTATTGGTCGTTACACCGACATTCCCGACAAGTTCCCCGAAGTAACCGAGTTCCACACAATGCGTATCAACCAGCCCAGCGGTTGGTTTTACACCACTGATGCTCTGCGTCAACTCTGTGACCTCTGGGATAAGTGGGGCAGTGGTTTGACCAACTTCCACGGATCGACCGGTGACATCATTCTCCTGGGTACTACTACTGAGAACCTGCAGCCGGCCTTTGACGAGTTCAGCGAAGCCGGTTGGGACCTGGGCGGTTCCGGTTCCGACCTGCGGACCCCGAGCTGCTGCTGCGGTCCCGCTCGTTGTGAGTATGCCTGCATTGACACCCTGGACATCTGCTACGAACTAACGATGGCGTACCAGGACGAGCTGCACCGTCCGATGTGGCCGTACAAGTTCAAGATTAAGATCTCCGGTTGCGCCAACGACTGCGTGGCGGCGATCGCGCGTGCCGACCTGTCCATCATCGGTACCTGGAGAGACGCTATGAAGGTTGACTCGGCCAAGGTTAAGGAATACGCCGATGCCGGTATGGACATCCAGGCTGAAGTGGTCGAAAAGTGCCCGACCGATGCCTGCAGCTGGGACGGCAGCGAGTTCAAGGTCAACAACGAAGACTGCGTGCGCTGCATGCACTGCATCAACAAGATGCCCAAGGCTCTGCGTCCCGGTGATGACAGGGGTGCGACCATCCTGATCGGCGGTAAGGCTACGATTCTGCAGTCGGCCTTCCTGTCGTGGGTTATCGTACCCTTTATGAAGATGGAGCCGCCGTATGACGAAATCAAAGAGCTGCTCGAGAACATCTGGGAATGGTGGGACGAGCACGGCAAGATGAGAGAGCGTGTCGGCGAGCTTATTTACCGCCTGGGCATGAGAAACTTCCTGAAAGCAGTCGGGCTGGAGCCCGTTCCGCAGATGGTTTACCAGCCGCGTGCTAACCCGTACTTCTTCTGGTGGCCGGAAGAAGTCGAGGACTAAGCAACCAGCCGGGAAGTATTTGCCGGAAACGGTATATAAATTGAAAATCCGTGCCGAAAGGAGAGGTGAACTACATGGCCAAGACCGATATTGGCCCTCCACACTATAGTAAGTTCCTGCCTCCTATTATTAAGGAGAACTACGGCAAGTGGGCGTATCACGAAATCGTAAAGCCCGGTGTTCTTAAGCACGTTTCCGAGAGCGGGGCTGAACTTTATAGTGTAAGAGTAGGTTCCTGCCGCCTGGCCAGCGTTGATTTTATCCGCCAGGTCTGTGAAATCGCCGACAAGTACAGTGACGGGTACCTGCGCTGGACCAGCCGTCACAACATCGAGTTCTTGCTGAGCGATGCCAGCAAGGTGGACCCGCTGATTGCGGAACTCAAGGAGAAGGGCTTTAACGTCGGAGGTACTGGTAATGCCCTCACTAACATTATCCATACCCAGGGCTGGGTGCACTGCCACTCGGCGGCCACCGACGCTTCCGGTATCGTAAAGGCCGTTATGGATGAGCTTTACGAGCACTTTGAGAACATGGACCTGCCGGCCAAGCTGAAGATCTCATTGGCCTGCTGCTTGAACATGTGCGGTGCCGTACACTGCTCGGACATCGCGATCCTGGGTATCCACCGGAAACCTCCGAAAATTGACGACGAAAACGTCAATAAGATGTGCGAGATCCCGACTGTTATCGCCAGCTGCCCGACGGCGGCCATTAAGCCGAACCCGAAGGCCAAGAGCGTTACCGTTAATGAAGAGCGCTGCATGTACTGCGGTAACTGCTTTACGATGTGCCCGGCAATGCCGATTGCCGATCCCAAGAATGACGGTGTGGCCTTGCTGATCGGCGGTAAGGTGTCGAACGCCAGAACGGCTCCGATGTTCTCCCGTTTGGCTGTTCCGTACCTGCCGAACAACCCGCCGCGTTGGCCGGAAGTTACCGGGACGATCAAGAAGATCGTGGACCTTTGGATTGCCAACGCCCGGAAGGGTGAAAGAGTCGGCGAGTGGATCAACCGGATCGGCTGGGAGAAATTCTTCGAAATGGCCGAAATTCCGTTCACTGATAAGCACATCGACGACTTCATCTTCTCCGTGCCGACGTTCCGGACTACCACTAACTTCAAGTGGTAATGCCGCTGTTGGCAGCGGCCATTGAGTGGAGGTGACGACTTGAGCGAAGAGCTAAAAGCCCAGATTGTCGAGTATTTGAAGAAGAAGGGTAAGTCCAAGACCAAGGACATCGCCAAGGGTCTTGGTGTAAAAAAGAAAGAAGTCGACACTATTGTTAAGGAGATGGCGAAGGCCGGCGAAGTAGAGTTCCTGTATATCGGGACCTCTTACGTCCAGCTGGTTGAGAAGTAAAATCTCGGACCGGTGATTGTAGGGGCCGTCGCGGGAGCGAAACCTGCGGGGGCCCTTTGTTTTTTCAAGTATGGCCTGCCGGCGATTATTGTATACTAGGGTTAACCGGAGGTGACTTGCGATGGGTACCGGCACAGGGATGGAGTTGGGGTTTGACGACAGCGGGCGCCTGTTATGGTCCGACACGCAGCGGGTCGGCGAAGTACGGGAGCTGGTAATTTGGCGGCTTCAAAAGTGGATTAATCTCGCCAAAGGGGCGACCGGGGAAAAGCGCGAGCGGTACCTGGGATGTATGTTTAAGATCAGTGATGTTCTGGATTGTTTTCAGGATGGCAGGCTGCACATTAAGGACCGGAGAGTGGCTGACACCTTGCTGGCGATGATAGAATGGTATGTCGATTTCCTGGTAAGAAAATACCGGGCCATGCCCGGCAATACGGGTGGGGTTAACCCTTACGCGCAGCCGATGCTGGCTGCCATCAGGTACTATTTCGGCCTGCACGACTTGCTTTGCGACCGTTATGAGCGCCTGCCTCGACAATCCTCCTAAAGATGTGTTTGCTAGCAAAAAAAGTTGGTTTCTGTGAGAAGGAATATCGGCGGCTATAACGAATAGACATTAAGAGGCAGTAGCCCGTAACACGTTTTAGCGTCGCACGACAGGGAAGCGGGAAGATCCCCACTTATTTGAGTGATGGCCGTGCGGTTAGGGATACGTGTTGGGGTTAATGGTGGGCTGTTTGGTTTAGGGTGGCACGTAGGACAGACATTTAATGACGTGAAGGGTAAAACACAGGGTTGTGCCTGTGCTGTTCTCCTTATGCCCAATTTTAGGATATTGGCAACACGGCATAAAACGTGTTACGTACCTGTCAATCAGTTGCTTCACAAGTTAAAGAACTGGCTGGCATAAACAAAAGTAAATCGAAGGTAAAGGGTAAGGAGGTTTTTGTTATGTTCCTGGTTCAAATTGATGAGGAAAAGTGCGAAGGTTGCGGCGAATGCGTGGAAGCCTGCCCTGCTTCCATTCTGGAACTGGTAGACGGCAAAGCCACAGTAACCGACGCCACCGAATGCCTCGGCTGTGAAACCTGTGTTACCGTTTGCACTACTGGTGCTGTTACTTTGCAAGAAATGTAGCTTTCGGTATTCGCATAGGGGGTGTCCGGGTTCACGAACAGGTGAGCCCGGACCGCCTGGCGGCTTCCCGGCGGCTGTTGCCGTTATTGTGGTAGCATCTTTAATTTAAGGGAGGTGTAAGCACGTGGATCAGTTTGTTGGTCAGATACTTCCGTATATAACTGTAGCCATATTCCTTGGCGGTATCACCTGGCGTATCTGGCGTTGGATGATTCCGCGTATTGTGCACAATATTACCCTGGCACCGTTCCCGAGCAGCTGGTTTACGGCTATTGTGCTGATGCTCTGGCAGGCACTCTCGTTCTGGAACCTGCTGAAGTTTGACCGCCCGCTGTGGGTCGGCGCCTGGCCGATGCACATTGCCCTGCTGAATATCGTTGGCGGACACGTTGTCGGATTTTACACGCTGGGGTTGCAGTTTCACATTATTGCGCCGCTCATTATTACCGAGCATATGAGCGAGGTGGCTTCGGACTTTCTGGGTACCTTCTTCGGACTGGTGTTCCTGGCCGCCCTCTTATACCTGCTGTACCGCCGCTTTGCAGTCGAGAAGGTCAAGGCTGTTTCCTCCGCCAGCGATTACCTGCATCTTGTTCTGCTGATTGCGATCGCCGCATTGGGCAACTACATGCGTCTTGTTCCGGAAGTCCACATGACCTATGCCGAGGTGCGTGAGTTCCTGGCGGGCTTGTTCCTGTTCAGCCCGGAACCGCTGCCTGAGAACGTGCTCTTTGTATGGAAGTTCTTCCTGGTCCAGGTTTTGATGATTGTCTTCCCGTTCAGCAAGCTGATGCACGCGTTCGGGTTCTTCTGGGAACGCTGGATTGTCAACCGTCCTTACAAGGAAGCGCCGCTGGGCTTACCTAATGCCAAGCTCCAGATTCAGAAGTAGATGCTGAAAGGGGGTGTATCGCTCGATGAGTGAAGCAAGAAAACCGCAATTGGTTAGTGACCCTCATAACCTGTGGAAGGGGAGTACGGGGTTAAGACAGGCCAAGAGAGCCAAAGCGGAATTATTCCAAACTTTAGGTGTTAGGGTCGTTCCTGATGATCAAAAAGTGGAAATGGCCATTAAGTACCTGGACAAATACCGCAAGGAAGTCCGGTCCTTCGTGATGGCCATGGAGAGTTGCGTGAAGTGCGGCTTGTGTGCCGAGAACTGCCATACTTACCTGGGCACGGGCGATCCCAACAACATCCCGGCGAACCGTGCCGACTTGATCCGTAAGGTATATAAACGTTATTTTACCGTTCAGGGCCGTCTGTTCGGCAGCCTGGTAGGCGCCGAGGATCTGACCCTGGACATGCTGGAAAAGTGGTACAGTTATTTCTACCAGTGCTCGGAGTGCCGGCGCTGCGGTCACGTGTGCCCGTTCGGCATTGATACCTGCGAAGTCACCTTTGTCGGGCGCCAAATTCTCTTCAACCTGGGCATTGCACCGCAGCTCCATACCGCTACCGGAAAGGCCATACTTGAGACTGGTAACCATATGGGCTTGACCAAGCCCGGCATCGAGGACACCCTGGAGTTCCTCACGGAGGAAATCGAGGAACAATACGGTTGGCCGATCGAATTCCCGGTGGACAAACCGGACTCGGATATCCTTTACGTTCCGTCTTCGGCCGACTTTATGCTCAATCCCGACACGCTGAAAGGAGCCGCCCGGTTCTTCCAGTACGTCGGTGCCAACTGGACCATCTCCAGCAAGATTGCCGAGGCCGGTAACTTCGGGTACTTGAGCGACCAGAACCGGGTTCAGAAGGAACTAGTCAACCGGGCTATCTCTGAGGCAGTCAAGCTGGGCTGCAAGAAGATCGTATGGGGTGAATGCGGACACGGCTGGCGTGCGGCCAAGATGTATATCCCCACCAAGAGCGACTACCCCGATGTGGATCGCATTCCGATTACACATATCCATGACGAGGTTGTAGAATATATTAAGGCCGGGGCGCTCAAACTTGATAAGGGCCGCAATCCGTTCAGCGTTACGCTGCACGATCCCTGCAACTACGTCCGTGCTTGCGGATTGTGTGACAATATGCGTATCATCATGAACGCTGTGGTTGAAGATTTCCGCGAAATGCACCCGTGCCGTGAGCAGAACTTCTGCTGCGGTGGTGGATCGGGGATCCTGTTCGATGATCCTGATATGTACCAGTTCAGGATCGAGGCCTCACTGAAGAAGGCCGAACAGATCCGGGCCACAGGTGCTCAGGTGCTGTGTGCGCCGTGTTCCATTTGTAAGGCCCAGTTCTACCCCATGGTAAAAGAACACAAACTCGGTGTTCAGGTAAAGGGTCTTATTGATTTGGTGGGACGTGCGCTGGTGTTCCCCGATGACCAGTTTGAAGATGATATGGAGCTCTAGGCGGCTCCATAAGGCAGGCTGGTTCATTGGGTGAGTACCCAGTGCTAAAATAAAAATAATATAACTGAAATTAATTAGGAGGTGCATTTACTTATGCCGACTCTCGATGTTGGTGGCGGCAAGGTTATCGAACTCGACGAAGACGGTTTCATGGTAGACCCGAATGAGTGGACTCCCGAATGCGCGGTAGCTCTTGCTAAGACCGAGGGCGTCGAGGAATTGACCGACACACACTGGAAAATCATCAATTACCTGCGCGACTACTACCAGAAGAACGGTATCGCTCCTATGATCCGTAAGCTGTGCAAGGACACCGGTATCAAGCTGAAAGAGGTCTACGAGCTGTTCCCCTCCGGTCCTGCGAAGGGTGCCTGCAAGCTGGCGGGTCTGCCGAAGCCTACCGGCTGCGTGTAAAAAGCGACAAAACTGTAAATGCTTAACCCGGGGTTTAACCCCGGGTTAAGCGTTTTTCCATAAGGTAGGGATCGTTGTTGCTAGAAAAACAGTATCCACGCGTGGTAATTGCCGCGGTCCAGGGGCGGTCGGGTAAAACCACGGTCACGGCCAGCCTGCTCGCGGCACTGCGTGAGCGTAATTTAGCCGTACAGCCGTTTAAGAAAGGACCGGACTTTATTGATCCCAGCTGGCTCAGCAGGGTGGCGGGGCGCCAGTGCCGGAACCTGGACCTGTTTTTAATGAAGCCGGCCGATCTGGTACGGTCCTTTGCGCGACATGCTCGTGATGCCGACATATCAGTCGTTGAAGGGGCCATGGGGCTTTTCGACGGCGTGGACGTGGAAGGCAGCGGCAGCACCGCTGAGATAGCCAAGCTCCTTAAAGCACCGGTAATTTTGGTGGTTAACGCCACACGAATGACGCGAAGTGCGGCCGCCGTTGTCCTGGGGGCCCAGCACTTGGATCCGGGCGTGCATATCGGAGGGATCATTCTTAATAATGTAGCCAGACCCCGTCACAGGGCCATGCTGGAGGCGGCCATCGAGCGTTACTGCGGCGTTCCTGTTGTCGGGGCCATTCCTAAACGGCAGGAATACCGCGTACCGGATCGACACCTCGGCCTGGTCCCCGCCGGGGAGGATGAGAAGCTTCACAGCGCGATTACGGCGTGGACGGGCGATGCCGAAAAACACCTGGATGTTGATGCCATATTGAGTATCGCCAGGTCGGCTGAGCCGTTCCCTGCCGGGCCCGAGATTGTTAGCGATGAAATGTGGCCCGGAGGAAGTCGCCCGGTGATTGGGGTAGCCAGAGACCGTGCTTTCAGCTTTTACTACCCCGAAAACTTGGAGGCTTTAGAAGAAGCCGGGGCCCGTCTGGTCTTCGTTGATACTCTCGAAGGGCGCCTCCCCGAATTGGACGGCCTGTATATTGGAGGAGGGTTTCCCGAGATATTTGCGCGTGAGTTGGAAGCCAACGAGGGGATGCGCCGGGACGTCAGGGACGTGGTAGAACGGGGCCTGCCGGTCTACGCGGAGTGCGGCGGCTTAATGTACCTGGGGCAACGCCTGCTGTGGAAAGGTCGCCGGTACAGGATGTCGGGGGCCTTGCCGTTTGAAACGGACCTGGACCAGAGGCCCAGGGGGCACGGCTATATGGTCTTGCAGGTGATAGAAGAAAACCCGTACTTTACTCCCGGGACTGAAATTAGAGGACACGAGTTTCACCATTCCCGGGCGATACCCACCGATGCGGCCCGGTTGCGTTACGCTTTCCGGGTAACCAGAGGCTACGGAATTGACGGGGCATCGGACGGTTTTATTTATAAAAACACCTTGGCGTCCTATATGCACCTGCACGCCTTGTCGGTACCGGAATGGGCACCCAATTTCGTCCGCGCGGCAAAGGCTTTTAAAAATAATAAGGCTTTTAAAAAGTAATATTGTGCTTGCCAACAAGGGTATTAGCCGTTATCCTAGATTTACAGGTAAAATTATTGAGGGGGCGAAAATTTTATGCAACCGGTAGCTGTGTGGGTGACAGCAACCGACGTGGAAGAGGCAGAGAAGCTGGCTGGAGATCTTGTTGAAAAGAGACTTGCGGCTTGCGCCAACGTTATTCCCAAAATTTTTTCAGCCTACTGGTGGGATGGTAAAGTAGAGGAATCTGAAGAAGCATTGATCATATTAAAAACAACTAAAGATAAGACGGACGATATTGTAGCATATGTTAACGAGCATCACAGTTACGATGTCCCGGCAGTATCCGTACTTGAGATCACGGGCGGAAATCCGGCTTACCTGGAATGGATTGGTCGGGAAGTCGAAAAATAGATATGGCAGGCTACCAGCGATGGGAAATGACACCGCAACAAGCCAGGCTCTTGCAGGAAGAACTGCGTGCCGGCTTGATTTTGGCGGGTGGACCGGAGGAAGATGTCGGCCTCGTTGGCGGGGCCGACGTTTCATTTAACCGCCACAATAACAAGCTTTATGCCGCTGTAGTAGTGCTCAGCTATCCCCGGCTCGAGTTCGTAGAAGTAGGAACGGCCGTTATGACGGCAGCCTTTCCTTATATTCCGGGCCTTCTGGCTTTCCGTGAAGGTCCGGCGTTTGACGCTGCCTGGGCCAGATTGCGCCACCGGCCCCAGGTGGTGCTTTTTGACGGGCACGGTATAGCACATCCAAGGGGGCTGGGCATCGCCGCCCACATAGGCGTGCTCTATGATATGCCTACTATCGGGGTAGCCAAGAGAAAACTCGTGGGGCGGTATGACCCGCCCGGACCGCAGCCCGGTGACTTTACCCCCCTGGAATACGGGGGAACGCAAATCGGTGTGGCACTGCGCACTAAAAAAAGGGCCAAGCCCGTATTCGTCAGCCCGGGGCACCGTTTTGGTTTCACTGAGGCGGTCGACTTCGTCCTAACCTGCTGCCGGGGCTACAAGCTACCGGAGCCGACACGCCTGGCTCATTTGGAAGCGAACAAATTAAGAAAACAAGACCTTTAACCGGTGAGCAGCGCCAAAAACTCCCTAACGTCACCGGGATGGCGCAGCCGAAACCGGGCGGCCGTTGTTCTGGACTCCCTGCTGACCAATACGGTGCATCCCCATCCTTTCAGGTGGCGGAACACTTCCTCGTCGGTAAAGTCATCTCCGATATAGACCGGAAACCAGTTGTGCAGGTCTAACAGTCTTATCACGGCGCTTCCCTTATTGACTCCCCTGGGCCGTAGTTCCAACACCTTCTTGCCGGGTAAAAGTTCCAGGGAGTACGATTCCAAGTATGGCCTGGCCATGTCCCTGAAAGCAGTGACAACAGCGGGGACCAGGGTTGGCTCAGCCAGGCGGTAGTGCAGGGCCAAACCGGCCTCCTTGTGTTCGATCAACAGGCCGGAATGCCGGCTGCACAGGAGCCGGGCTTCACGTGCGATCTCGTCAATAACCGGTTTCAGGGAGGAATAATCGATGGTGTGCTCCACACTGCCATCAGGATATCTTATGGTAAGCCCGTGAGAAGCAACCAGGTAAATCGGGTTTGAAGGCAAAAGATCTGCAAGATCGGCCAACGGGCGGCCGGAGATGATGGCGATCTTAATGCCTGGGCGGTGTGCTAAAGCTGTGAGAAGATCCCGCAGAGTTTGATCGGGGATGGCCTTCCACGGGGTATCCGCAATAGGGACAAGAGTGCCGTCGTAATCGAGCATGAGCCAAAATTTATCGGCGGGTATTTTGGTTACCAGCTCGTTGGGGGAAATATTGCTAGTTAACGAAAGCATGCGTCTTATTCACCCCGGCGGGATACACTGTCTCCATCACCTGCTGCCACCACCAGTTGCGGTCATAGTATTGCACCACCTGCCGCAGGTCACGCATGCGCCGCTCCTGTTCCTCCGGTGACATATCAAGGGCCTCTTTGATTTTGGCCGCGATATCGGCCGGGTCATAAGGATTAACAGTTAAAGCGCCAGTTAACTGGACCGCTGCCCCGGTAAACGAACTCAAAAGCAGGGCTCCCCGGCGGTCTATGCGCGAGGCTGCAAATTCCTTCGCCACGAGATTGAGCCCGTCGCGTAACGCTGTGACCAGGACAACGTCGGCAGCGAGAAAGTGGGCTACCAGTTCGCGCCGGGAAACCGAGGCGTAACGGTAATGAATGGGCACGTGATAGTTCTTGCTGTAAAGACCGTTAATGCGCCCGACCTCCTGCTCCACCTGTGTTCTCAGTTCACTGTAAGCCTCTACCTCGGATCGTGTGGGCACGGCAATTTGGATAAGGGCCAGCTGCTCGCGCAGGGGCGGATACTGCTGCAGCAGTATCTCTATGGCTTGAATGCGCTCCGGAATCCCCTTGGTGTAATCCAAACGGTCCACCCCGAGCAGGATGTATTCCGCCCCAACGGCACGGCGGATGGCCCGGGCCTTCTCCTGTACTTCTGATTCCCTTGCCAGGGAGTCAAATTCCTGCCAGTCAATCCCGATGGGCATACTCCTTACCACGATCTGCCGTCCTTCGTAGCGGATAAGGCCCTTATTTACATTCACGGGAACCCGGATGAACTCACGTACACATTCCAGGAAGTTGCGGGCATACCCCGCGGTATGGAACCCCAAGGTATCGCTGCCCAGCATCCCGGTGATGATTTGTTTCCCCCAGGGGAGTGTTCTAAAAACGTCATAAGGAGGAAAGGGGATGTGCCAAAACAATGCAATGCGCTGACCAGGTTTGCGGCGCCTTAAAAAAGCCGGTACAAGGGCCAGGTGGTAATCATGCACCCAGATAAAACTGTCCGGCTTGGCGATGGCCGCTGCCGTCTCGGCAAAGCGCCTGTTAACGGCGGTATAGGTTTGCCAGTGTGAGGGATCAAACAGGCATCTTTCTATAAAACAGTGGCATAAGGGCCATAAGGCGCTGTTGGCGAAACCAAGATAATATTCCTGAAACTCAACCCTGGTTAACATTACTTCCCGGAAATGGTAGCGCGGTTTGTCGGGGGGGACGGCGAGTGATAACCCTGTGCTGCCGGGCGATCCCACTCTGCCACCCCATGCCACCCAGGTCCCGCCGGTGGATGAAATCACGGGTTCCAGCGCTGATACCAGGCCTCCCGCCGCCGGGGTGAGGTCATGCCTGTCCGATCCCAGAACAAAGGGACCGCGGTTAGATATCACAACTACTGATGCCGGCTTTTGCTTTTCCTGCATGTTATCCCTCCTGAAACGCAGCAAGCCAGAAGCATCACAAGGAAAGCCACGGCTTGCTAAGTGGAAATCTATTATTTAATAAACTAAGCCAAAAATTTGGGGGAGCTGTACGAAGGCAGCCACGGCTAGCGGTGGAAAAGTATATGCTACACAATTAATTACTATTTATAATAAATTAACCATTATTGCTAGATATTGTATATAAAAACATTTTACATAGGGTCGTTACCTTCTGTCAATGTTCAATAAACACATATTTTACTTGAATACCAGTTACACTAACGGTAAACGCCTGTGGAGGGTGTCTTGAGTGAGAATAGCGCTGCGATGGATATTAATAACTGTTATTTTTGCCGCGGTTGCCGTCCTGTCTGTAAAAGTGGATACAGCGCTCGCCGAACGGGCGCTGTATTGGGGGAGCCGGGGCCAAGACGTGCGGCAGGTTCAGCAGCGGTTGTCGTGGTGGGGCTATTACGACGGGCCGGTAGACGGAATTTACGGGCCGAAGACTTGGGCGGCGGTAAAAAAGTTTCAGCGTAAGAACGGCTTGAGAGCGGACGGTATCGTAGGGGACCGGACCTGGGCGGCGTTGGGCCTGGCTAGGAAACGGGCTCCAATATTTACGAGGCCCGCTGCAGCAACAGCGTTTGCCGCGCAGCGGGCGAATGTGCACCTGTTGGCCCGCGCCATAGAAGCTGAGGCTGCCAACGAACCTTTAGTGGGGAAGGTAGCGGTAGGAGCTGTAATACTGAACCGCATACAAAGTCCACGGTTTCCCAACACCCTGTCGGGCGTGATATTTCAGCCCCTGGCTTTTGAATCGGTAATGAACGGTCTTATTTGGCGGCGATCACCTTCACCGGAATCAGCCCGGGCGGCCCAGCTGGCCTTGGCGGGATGGGACCCGACACATGACGCGCTGTATTTCTGGAACCCTGCCAAGTCTACCAGCTGGTGGATATGGACCCGCAGAATTTACACCCAGATCGGCCGCCACGTGTTTGGGAGGTAAATATCTATTTCTTCTGAAACAATAAAATATACTCGTGCTTAAAGACGTAAAACCCCCCGCTGAGCGCGCGGTAACGCCACAATTCTTTCTGGGTACGCTTGCCGGTAGTCTCATTAAAATTCTTAACAATGATACTTTTCAGGGTAAACCTGCGCCGCAGGACCTCCTCCATACAGTAAAATCCAAGGGGAATCCACTCCCCGCGGGCATATTTGTCTCCGATCACCACCGCCATATACCTTTTATCCTCCAAACAAGGGGTGATATTGTCCACTACCTGCCCGAACATGTGTAAGAATTCTTCGGTGGAAGCGGCATTGGAAAGATCACGTTGGTCACCGGAGAAAACGATGATGTCATGGTAGGGAGGATGCAGGATAAAAAGCTGGGCCTTTTGCACGCCAGCGGCATGTAAAAGGGCTTCGCAGTCAATGGTGCGGCTGTCACCGGTTTCTAACAGGGTGGTACAACCATAGGGGTTGGGTTCTTTGGCGATGAGTTCCCTTGCCCTGGCGGCTACTTCTTTATTCAGTTCCACGCCGATACCGTGGCGACCCAGCCTGCGGCACTCTATCAGAGTAGTGCCGCTGCCCGCAAAAGGATCAACAACGACATCACCCCGCCGCGTGTAACGCAGCATCAGCTGGTGCGGGATTTGAGGGATGAAGTTCCCCCAATACCATCCCAGGTGCGCGCCGGAAGTATCGCGGCGGTCAATGATCCAAAGACTGTCGGTGATAATGTGATCGTACTCTTTCCACCGGCTCAGGTTGATATCATTGATACCGTTGGTTTTGGTTGCGACCAGACTGCGGTGTAGGCGTTTGATGTAATAACACGCGCGTTCCAGGGTGTAGGCTTCCAAGACCTGGTCCAGTTCCCTTAATAAAACGGAACGCTTAAAACGCACCGTATTTTCTTCGTCTTCCGCCGCGAGCACCCCCAGATCGTCATTTTTCTTTCCCGCTATGATGTCACGCAGTGACCTTACGCGGGCTTTGAGTCCTTCCAAGGCACTTTTCCCGCGCAGCATTTCCAGCTCATTCCTAAACTGCGCTCTATCAAGGGTAATGAATTCTTCCAAGAGACACCACATCCCGACTGTGATGATGAGCCGCAAGCAAGCGGAAAACAATCAACGGTAACTTTATTGTACCGCAGCTGGTGATATCCGAAAAAGACCTACCTCCCATGCCACTGTTTCCCTATTGACAAATTACGCAGCGGGTGCTAAGGTTCTTTACACAAAGAAAAAACTGGTGATGAAGGAACCAAGGACACTGGTAATTGCGCAGCGAGCCGGGGATGGTGCGAGCCCGGTCAAGGAAAGTGTCCGGGCCACTCCGGAGCCGGGGACGAAGCGCCCATACCGCGGGGTATGTGCACGTAAGTCTTTCCGGTTTAGCCCGCCGTTATCCGGGGTGAGAGGGTTCCGGTAATTGCCGGGAACCAAATAAGGTGGTACCGCGTGAGGAAACTCCCGTCCTTATCAAAGGGCGGGAGTTTTTAAATTGTTATGAGGTGATAAGGTTGAACAAACGCCAGGAGATTCTAGAGCTTTTGGCATGTAACCCGCGCTTAGAACCCAAGACGATTGCTACCATGCTGGAAATGACCGAAGAGGAAGTAAAGAACATCATTACCGAACTGGAAGCAAATAAGACCATCTTCGGATACCGCACGTTGATTAACTGGGACAAAGCCAACAAGGAGCACGTCCTGGCCCTGATTGAGGTCAAGGTGACGCCACAGCGCGATGTCGGCTTTAAAGCTGTGGCGGAGAGAATCGGACGCTATCCGGAGGTAAAAACGCTTTACCTGATGTCGGGGGCTTATGACCTGGCCGTATTTGTCGAGGGGCGCACCATGCAGGAGATATCCAATTTTGTGGCCACGAAACTGGCTCCCCTGGACGGCGTGACCAGTACCGTGACCCACTTCGTAATGCAGACTTACAAGTCCGAGGGGATCATTCTGGAAAATGGTGAAGAGGACCACAGGCTGGTGATGTCACCGTGAGTGGAAACGGCCAATGGTTGGATCGTATCAACCCCACGGTGCGTGCCATCAAACCGTCCGGTATCAGGCGCTTCTTTGACCTGGCTTCGGAAATGAGGGGTGTGATTTCCCTGGGTGTCGGGGAACCGGACTTCGTTACGCCGTGGCGGGTACGGGAGGCCGCCATTTACGGGTTGGAACAGGGCTATACCATGTACACCGCCAACAGCGGCCTGCCTGCCCTAAGGCAGGAACTCGCCCGTTACATGGCGGGCAGCTTCGGGGTATCTTACCATCCCGACGGTGAGATTGTTGTCACGGTGGGCGTTAGCGAGGCCCTGGACCTGGCCTTGCGTGCCCTGGTGACGCCCGGTGACGAAGTACTGGTCCCCGAACCGAGTTACGTATCCTATTTGCCTTGTATTGAATTGGCCGGGGGGAAACCGGTACCCCTGTCCACCGGCATGTCAAACGGTTTTCGCTTGACGGCGGATCAGGTCGAAAAGGCCGTTACCCCGCGTACAAAGCTGCTCATTCTTTGTTACCCGAACAATCCTACGGGAGCCGTATTGTCCCGCAGGGAACTGCAGGCCATCGCCGAAGTCTGTGCCGCCCGCGACCTGCTGGTAATTGCCGACGAAATATATATCCAGCTAAGCTATACGCAAGAACCGGTTTGTTTCGCGTCTCTACCCGGTATGCGGGACCGCACCGTTGTACTGCAGGGTTTTTCCAAGGCTTTTGCCATGACAGGGTGGCGGGTCGGGTATGCTGCTGGCAACGGGGATTTAATCGGGGCCATGACGAAAATTCACCAGTACACGATGCTCTGCGCGCCCATAACCGGCCAAATGGCTGCTTTGGAAGCCCTGCGCAGTGCCCGGGACGAAATGCGGGAAATGGTACGCCAGTTCAATTACCGGCGGCATCTGGTGATGGATGCGTTTAAGACCATCGGGCTGCCCTGTTTTAATCCCGGCGGAGCGTTCTACGCTTTCCCTGATATTACTCCTACCGGGCTGTCGTCTGAAGATTTCACCGAGCGGCTTTTACGGGAAGAAAAGGTGGCCGTAGTGCCCGGTAACGCCTTCGGTGACAGCGGGGAAGGCTTTGTACGCTGTTCGTACGCCGCTTCGGTTGAGAACCTTACGGAAGCCTTTAAACGAATAGGCCGTTTCGTACAGCGCTACCGAAAGTATAACAAAAAGCTAAATTGGGCAGGAAATTGACAAGGGATGTAGAAATAGATGCACAGCGTTAAATTTATGTTAATAAACTAAACCATCAGGCAATAATATCCCCGGCTTCAGCCCAGCACTCAGGTAAGCCCGTAATGTATGCCCTACTGAGTGCTGGCGAACGAATAAGGGATGTGATACCCGTGCACCAGGAGCGTTTAACAAATGGTGTTGATGCAGCTTTAAATCTTTTCCGCAATCTGCTTGTGAAGTGTGAAAAGGGAGCGGGACCACGCGTGTCCGGCTCCCTTTTCGCGTATTTATGAGCGGTTTGGTGTGCCGAATAATTTGCGGCTTGCAAAGGCCGCGGCGAGGGAGATGATACCCGTGCGCAAGCAAGTATGGGTTACGGTGCGGGGAGAGCGCATCGATGACCAGGGAGAAAAGGAATTGGTCGAACTGGGTACCAAGGCGGACCTCTTCCGCAAAAACGATTCCATTTATATTGTTTACAGTGAGAGCGCGATTTCGGGTCAGGAAGGTACCATTACCTCCTGGAAGGCCGAGCCCACCAGGGTTACGCTGAACAAGATGGGTACGGCTGAGGTGCGCCAGGTTTTTGAAAGGGGTATCCAGAACCAGGCCAACTACGTGACGCCCTTTGGCAGCCTGCCCGTGTCCGTCCTGCCCTGGAAGGTCGAGGTAGACTTGACAGAGGTGGGGGGAAGTATTAACCTAGAGTATGAATTGGAACTGAGCGAGCAAAAAATAGGCTACCACGTTCTATCGTTGACAGTCGAGGAGGTTTAGAATGGGTTGCCTCATAGCAGGGCTGCGCACCGCCATCGAGCGGGCGTTGCGCGGTGCCGTTGATAAAGCGCGGGATGAGTTGGGCCTCGCGCCCGGTGATCCCGTGCCGGATTTTACCCTGGAAGTGCCGAGGGAAAAACAATTCGGTGATTTTGCCACCAATTTGGCGATGCTTCTTACGAAGCCTGCCCGGCGTCCCCCACGTCAGGTCGCTGAAATCCTCGTCTCCCATTTGGACCTGGCGGGTACGAAAGTACAGGAAGTGACCATTGCGGGACCGGGCTTTATTAATTTTAGCCTCGACCCGCTGTGGATTTACGACGCCCTGGTAGAAATCCAGGAACAAAAGGACGATTACGGGCGCAGTAAGATTGGCGGCGGCAAAAAGGTGCAGGTCGAGTTCGTCAGCGCCAACCCCACCGGCCTGCTTCACATGGGGAATGCCAGGGGTGCGGCTCTCGGCGATACGATTGCGGCTCTATTGTCGTTTGTCGGTTTTGATGTTAGCCGGGAGTATTACATTAACGATGCCGGGCACCAGATCGAGAACCTGGCTTTGTCGATGGAGGCGCGCTATCTCCAGGCCCTGGGACGGGACGCCGAGGTACCCGAGGAGGGTTATCACGGGCGCGATCTGGTGGAGACGGCCCAACGGTTTGTCGCCGAGCACGGCGATCGTTATCTAAAAATGCCTCGCGAGGAAAGATTAAAGGCTTTGGCGCAGTATGCCCTCCGGGAAAAAATTACTGCTATCAGAGAGGTCCTGGCTGCTTTCGGGGTGGAGTTCGACGTCTGGTTTTCGGAACAATCCCTGCACGACAGCGGGGCCATTGACCGGACTCTGGCCATTCTGCGCGAGCGCGGCCACCTGTACGAGAAGGACGGGGCCCAATGGTTTCGTGCCAGCCGGTTTGGGGCGGAGAAGGACGAGGTGCTGGTGCGCTCTAATGGTGTGCCGACCTATTATGCGGCCGATATTGCCTATCACAAGGATAAGTTTGACCGGGGGTTCTCGTGGGTTATTAACATCTGGGGTGCCGACCACCACGGTCACGTGGCACGCATGAAGGGGGCCCTTGAGGCTCTCGGCTACGACCCGGACGCGCTGGACGTGGTATTGATGCAGCTGGTGCGCCTGTATCGCAGCGGTGAGATTGTGCGTATGTCCAAACGCACCGGGGAGTATATCACGCTGGAAGAATTACTGAAAGAGGTGGGCCGGGACGCTGCGCGTTATTTCTTTGTGATGCGGGGGGCCGACAGCCACCTGGACTTCGACCTGGACCTGGCTAAAAGCCGCACCAATGAAAACCCCGTTTTCTATATTCAGTATGCCCACGCCCGTATCGCCAGCATCTTTCGCCAGATGGCGGAGCGCGGTAAAAAAGTACCGGCCGCGAGGGATATCGATCTTACAGTTTTAAATGACGCTACCGAGCGGGACCTGATAAGACGCCTAGTCGATTTTCCGGATGAGGTGGCCCGGGCGGCTCTGGAACTCGCGCCCCAGAGGATGGCGCACTACGCTCACGAAGTGGCCAGTTTGTTCCACAGCTTTTACAATGCGAACAGGGTATTGGGTGTAGAGAAAGAACTGGAGGAAGCTCGCTTGGTGCTTGTTGATTGTACGCGTACCGTTCTGAGGAATACCTTGTATCTATTAGGTGTTTCAGCTCCGGAGAGAATGTAGGGGAGGAGAACATGGCAAAATATATATTCATAACCGGCGGTGTTGTTTCATCGCTGGGCAAAGGGATTACGGCAGCATCACTGGGTTGTTTATTGAAAAGCCGCGGTCTTAAAGTAACCATTCAAAAACTCGATCCTTATCTCAATGTCGATCCCGGGACTATGAGCCCTTACCAGCACGGGGAGGTTTTCGTAACGGAAGACGGGGCCGAAACCGACCTGGACCTGGGGCATTATGAACGGTTCATTGACACCAACCTGACCAGTTCGTGCAATGTGACCACCGGCAAGGTTTACTCGGACGTGATCCGTAAAGAGCGCCGGGGGGACTACCTGGGAGGCACGGTACAGGTCATTCCGCATATTACCAACGAAATTAAGGAAAAAGTGCTGGCGGTAGGTGATGAATCCGGTGCCGATGTGGTCATTGCCGAGATCGGGGGCACGGTCGGGGACATCGAATCCCAGCCTTTCTTGGAAGCTATTCGCCAGTTAAAGAGCGACCTGGGGCGCGACCAGGTGCTGTATGTTCACGTGACGCTGGTGCCCTATCTCAAAGCAGCTAACGAGTTGAAAACCAAGCCCACCCAGCACAGCGTGAAAGAACTCAGAGGTATCGGCATTCAGCCCGACGTGCTCGTGTGCCGTACCGAGAGACCTTTCCCGCCCGGTCTCAAGCGCAAGATCGCGTTATTCTGCGATACCGAAGAAAGGGCTGTAATCCAAGCTCTCGATGCCCCCAGTATCTATGAAGTACCGCTGATGCTGGAACAAGAAGGCATGGCCGAGTTTGTGGTGGAACGGCTGAAGCTGGAGTGCGGGTCGCCGGATTTAAGCGCCTGGAAAGATATGGTCTACCGTCTTAATAACCCCCGGCACGAGGTGACGATCGCCCTGGTAGGGAAGTATGTCTCTCTGCCCGATGCCTATTTCAGCGTTTCAGAGGCCTTGAGACATGCCGGTGTTGCCAACAGTGCGAAGGTCAACATAGAGCTTATTAGCGCCGAAGATATAGAACAATCGGACCCGGCCGTCATCCTGGAGAGAGCCGACGGGATTCTTGTTCCCGGTGGTTTCGGTGACCGGGGGACGGAAGGCAAAATCCGGGCCATCCACTATGCCCGTGTCAACAAGGTGCCTTTTCTCGGGATTTGTCTGGGAATGCAGCTCAGCGTGGCCGAGTTCGCGCGCAACGTGCTGGGTTGGGAAGGGGCCAACAGTTCCGAATTCGACCCGTCTACGCTCTACCCGGTTATCGATCTGCTGCCCGAGCAGAAAGAGATCAATGACCTGGGGGGTACTATGCGGCTGGGCGGTTATGAATGCCTCCTGGTGCCGGGAACCCTGGCCCACCGTGCTTACGGCGTGGATAAAGTGGTGGAGCGTCACCGCCACCGCTATGAATTGAACAATGAATACCGGGGGCAGTTGGAAGAAGCCGGTATGGTGATGAGCGGGACATCGCCGGATCGCCGATTGGTAGAAATCATCGAATTGAAAGAGCACCCGTGGTTTGTGGCGACCCAGTTTCACCCGGAGTTTAAATCCCGTCCCAACCGTCCCCATCCAATTTTTCGAGATTTTGTCAAGTCCTCTTTGTCGTACCGGAGAATGTTATAACACCCGTTACCGTATGCTAAGAAAGATGGCAAAGAGGGGTGTATGATGCGCAAAATATGGGCCGGCATCATATTGGGAGTAGTGGTTTTGTCGCTTGTAATGGCGGCGGTTTTTGGTGGTCGCGGGGGCGGCGGTGTTAATTATTACGGCACCGCACGCGGGGCCGGTATCGGTCTGGTGCATATCGAAGGCGTTATTACGGGCGGGCGCAGCGGCAATTTGTTTCAGGCCGTGGCGTCGGTCGAAGAAATACTCAACCAATTGCGCCGGGCCGAAGAAGATCCGGATATCAAGGCCGTGGTGCTGCGTTTAAACAGCCCCGGCGGCACATCGGCGGCTTCGCAGGAAATAGGGGCGGCCGTGGCGCGGCTGCGCAAAAGCGGAAAGCCGGTCGTGGCCTCCATGAGTGATGTGGCTGCTTCCGGCGCCTACTGGATCGCTTCGCAGGCCAATGTTATTGTGGCGAATCCTGCCAGCGTGACCGGCAGTATCGGGGTCATTATACCGACCCAGAATTATGCCGGTCTTTATGATAAGATCGGGATAGAAACGGAAAACATCAAGAGCGGGCCGTTTAAGGATATGGGAACTCCTTCACGCCCGTTAACCCCGGAGGAGCGGGCGATCTTTCAGAATATGGTCGACGACATGTATGATCAATTTGTCTCCGTGGTGGCCAAAGGGCGTCATATGGATGAGGACCGGGTGCGTGAACTGGCTGACGGGCGGGTTTACAGCGGCCGCCAGGCCCGGGACCTGGGTCTGGTTGATGAGCTTGGGGGGCTGCGTGAGGCCGTCCGGCTGGCAGCCGACATGGCTGACATCAAGGGTGAGCCGAGAATAATTCCCCTGGAGGAAAGAACGTACTGGCAGGGCATTTTCTCCGGGTTTTCGAGCAGTTTCAACCCCGGGTCCGCACCGGGGGCCTGGCTGATAATGGACCCGGCATATATACCCGGGTCGCGTAGTAATTGGTAAGCAGTAAGCAGTAATTCCTGTTTCGTCGAAAGAGTGGGCTTGCCGGAGGTGCTTTTGGTGCACAATGATGAAGAAAGAACAGAAAAATTACCGGAACCGGTGCCGGCCGCAGACCCTGACAACGGCAATGTTACGCCCGGGGAGAATGTACCCTCCGAAACACAGAACCCCGGTTTTTTGGAGATTGTCTATGGTACACTTTTTGATCCGGTAAACACTTTCCGGCGTATTGCTCCGCATCCTCCTTTAGGAATCGCACTGCTGATAGTTACCCTGGTCAATGCGGCTACCGCCCTGATGAGCGTTTTTTCCTTTCGCATGTTTCCCCCTGCCGACTTGCCGTCCGAAGCGGCATATGTTTGGGCCGGAGCGGCCCCGCTTATCGGTTTTGCCAATTTTGTGCTCTGGTACGTCAAGTGGCTGGGTTACGGGGCTGTGCTGCACCTGGTGGCGGGTTTGTTTGGCGGCAGGGGCACAGCCAGGGGAACCCTTACGGTTTACGGTTTGGCCGGGCTGCCCAGCCTGCTGCTGCTTCCGTTTCAGGGTATCCTTGTGGTTGCAAGAGCGGGAGAGTTTGTTGCTTCGCTGGTTATGGGGACGGTCGGTGTGATTGTTTTGGTATGGGGTATTGTACTGCTGGTTCTGGGGCTGCGTGATATCCACTATTTCTCCAGCGGGCGGGCCGTTGCCACCGTAGCCGTTCCGGCTTTAGCCATCGTTTTCCTGGTGTTTTTGTTCGTGGCCTTACTTGTTCTGGGTATTATAAGCATTTTGCCGGGCTTCCCGGGTGACCCCGAAATATAGTTGCATCTATTCTCTTCTATAGCAGGATTTTGCCAACGTCCCCCGAACCTTTATCAAAATAGCTGCCAAGGAATATTTACAAGGTGGGATGGGGATGCTTTTGGTCGTAGATGACCAGCCGGCCATAAGACATCTGCTAAAAGAAGCCCTGGCGGTTGAAGGTTATGAAGTCGAACTGGCTGCCAACGGGCGCGAAGCGGTTGCCAAGGTGCAGGAAAGATGTCCGGATTTGGTGCTCCTCGATTTAAAAATGCCCGGGATGAGCGGTTTGGAAACGCTGGAACAAATACATAGTATCGCGCCGCAGGTACCGGTAATCTTAATTACTGCCTACGGGGAATTATCAAATCCTGGCAAAGCGGAAAGAATGGGTGTCAAGTGCTTGATTTTTAAACCCTTTGATTTAAATAAGGTGCGGGCAGTAGTGCGTAAGGTGCTCGCTGAAACCTCGTTGCAATCCGTGTAAAAGCAGAATAGAATAGAATTCTTGAAGCAGGCTTTGATGTAAGGGAGGTCTTACCAGATATGATTATTAATACCGTTACCACTATTGCCCTGCGCTGTCCGGAATGCGCGCGATTAAGTTTATATCCGGTCTCCCGGTTTTCCTTTTCAAACAATAAAACCCAAGAGATTGTTTGTTCGTGTGGTACGCCTCAAGTTGTCATGGTTACCAGGAACAAGAAATCGTATTGGTTGGAGATAAACTGCGTAGTATGCGAATCCACACATTTTTATCGTCTTAAAGCCAAAGAGTTGTGGTCGCACAATGTGATACACCTTTCATGCCAGGAAACGGGCTTGGAGTTGGGGCATATCGGCCCGCATCAAAAGGTTCAGGCCTACCTGGAGAAAAATGAAGACGCGCTGGAAGCCTTGATCGAAGAAATGGGCGGGGAGGAATATTTCCAAAGTGCGGAAATTATGCTCTCCACTCTTACCCATGTCCATACTCTGGCCGAGGAAGGCGGCCTGATTTGTCCCTGTGGCAAGAACCGCATTGAACTGGAAATATTCCCGGAACGGGTGGAGCTGCATTGCCGCCACTGCAAGCGGATGCGTTTGCTGGCGGCGAAGACCCAGCAAGACCTTGAGCGGCTGCATAAGATGGAAAAGATCGAACTGTCCCGGCAGGTGTTTGGCGAGGATCCGGTCAACAACCCCCGCCGCCGGCGCGACAACAAATGGTAGGAGGGGCATAATGGGCCTGGTAACTGCAGCATATATCCTTAAACACGCCGAAGCAGGCGGCTGGGCGGTAGGTGCCTTCAACTGCAACAACATGGAGATTGTGCAGGCGATAATCCGCGCCGCCCGGGAGGAGCAGTCACCGGTCATCATTCAGGCCAGTCAGGGCGCGATTAAGTATGCTGGTCTCAGCTATATCAAGGCTCTGGTGCTGGAAGCCGTCCGGACGGCAGATGTTCCCGTGGCCCTGCACCTGGACCACGGGACCAGTTTTGAACAGGCGGTCCGGTGTATCCGGGCCGGTTTTACTTCGGTGATGATTGACGGCTCGCATTTATCCCTGGATGAGAATATCGCGCTCACAAGGCGCGTGGTTGAGGTGGCTTCCGCCGCCGGGGTGTCGGTGGAGGCTGAATTGGGCCGCATCGGCGGAACCGAGGACGACATTTCCGTGGATGAGCGTGATGCTTTTTTCACGGACCCCGACGAGGCACGCTACTTTGTGGAGCAGACCGGCGTGGACTCTCTCGCGGTGGCCATTGGTACCGCCCACGGGCTATACAAGGGTGAGCCCAAACTTGACTTTGAACGCCTGAAAAAGATCAAGGCCCGGGTACCCAAGCCCCTGGTATTGCACGGGTCTTCGGGGGTGCCTGCTGAGGCTGTCAAAGAAGCTGTTTCCCTGGGTATACGCAAGGTCAATATCGACAGCGACATCCGGCAGGCGTTTACCTCCACGGTGCGTGAGGTTCTGGCGGCCAACCCGCATGAAATCGACCCCCGCAAGATATTGGGACCGGCACGCGATGCGGCTGTAGAGGTAATCCGGGAAAAGATCAGGATTTTCGGCAGCTCGGGTAAGGCCCGGGAAATGTAAGCTTGAATTAGACGGGATTAACAGGGGGAGCCTTTGTAAGGCTCCCGAAGACCCGAAAGAAATGCTGCCAATTACTGTTTGCTGTTTACTGCTTACTGTTTACTAATTATGGTTCCTTTTATGCAAAATTTGTCACAATTATATGGTCAACTGTCTCCATGGTGATGTATAGTAAGGGATGGAAGTTCTGATTTTATGGGGGTGTTCAAAATTAAACTGTTCCTGGATACGGCCAATGTTGATGAAATCAGAGAAGCAGCATCTTTAGGAGTAATCAGCGGCGTCACTACCAATCCCTCCCTCATTGCGAAGGAAGGCCGTAATTTTACCGATGTGGTTAAAGAAATCACTAGTATCGTGGACGGGCCGGTCAGTGCCGAGGTGATCAGTACCGATGCCGAAGGCATGATCAAAGAAGCTGAGGAATTGGCCCAAATTCACCCTAACGTAGTTATTAAGATCCCTATGATCGGGGAAGGGCTGAAGGCTGTTAAAGTATTAGAAGAAAAAGGTGTGCGGACTAACGTTACCCTGGTGTTCTCAGCGAACCAGGCGCTGCTGGCGGCGCTGGCAGGGGCCAGTTTTGTGAGTCCTTTTGTCGGGCGGCTGGATGATGCGGGTCACGATGGGATGCAGGTTGTGGCCGATATCGTCGATATTTTCGACTTTTACGGTTATGAAACCGAAGTTATTGCAGCAAGTATCCGCCATCCGTTACACTGTATTCAGGCGGCTCAGGCCGGGGCGCATATTGCTACCGTACCCTATAAAGTTTTGCAAAAGATGATCAAGCACCCGTTTACCGATGTAGGGCTGCAGAGATTTCTCGATGACTGGAAAAAGGTCAAGCAGTCTTAACCCGTTTCAGGGATCTATGCATATACTGTTAAGACGGACGGGATAGGGCTAAAACAGCCCACCGTCTCCTTTTAACATAGATGTTGAATGGTTTACCGGTAATTTGCACCTTCTACTGTGGATACCTCTGTCTCCCCACGCAATTTCCGGGTTTCTTTCGTCTATGCTGAAGAACTCTGGAATAAAAATACAAAGTACTGGTAATAAAATGGATAGATTGTACCTCCACGCTCACTTAGAAATAATATGGTTTACGTTTTCCGAAAATAGGTTTGAAGGCAGCTGTAGCATTTCTTGAAATGCAACCCGCACAAATTTTCGATGGGAAAAACAGTATTTAAGTCTTCAGCTTGAGGTCGACCGGCACCGCGGTAACGCTTTATAAGACGGTGCCTTATCAGGCCGTCTAGGAGGGATACACTTGCCCAATACGGATTTGGAAAGTAAAACGGTAAGTCAACTGCAGCGTCTTGCCAAGGAGTTAAAAGTGCCCGGGTACTACCGGCTGCGTAAAAAGGAACTTATTGCCGCCATTAAACGGGCCCAAGAAGAGCAGAACCAGGCCGCGCCCGGTGAAACCGGGCGGCGGGAGGAGACCCCGGAACCTCTACCGGAAAGGCCGGTCCCTGCTCCGGAAGAGACCAGGCCGCCCAACGAGCATCATTATGAACCCAGGGGTGACTGGCGGGATCATGCCAGGTCAAAGCCGGATAATCTCCACCCGTTCTACGCCCAGGGTATCCTTGAAATCCTGCCCGAGGGCTACGGTTTTCTAAGACCTCACCTGTTTCTCCCCTCCAATGAAGATATCTATGTCTCCGCTTCTCAGATTCGAAAATTTAACCTGCGTACGGGGGACCTGGTAGGCGGTCAAGTTCGCCGTCCGAAAGACAGCGAAAAGTATCTTGCTCTTTTAAGGGTGGAAAAAGTCAACGGGGATAGTCCGGCTGCTTCCTCGGCACGGCCGTATTTTGATAATCTCACACCCCTGTACCCTATGGAACGTATCAGGTTGGAAACGGAGCCTCATAAAATAGCCACCCGTATCATCGACCTGATTTCCCCGTTGGGCAAAGGACAGCGCGGGTTAATCGTAGCCCCGCCGAAGGCGGGTAAGACCACGCTGCTCAAGGAAATCGCCAACAGCATCACTACCAACCATCCCGAGATCGAGTTGATGATACTGCTCATCGACGAGCGGCCCGAAGAGGTTACCGATATCCAAAGATCTGTGGATGCGGAAGTTATCAGTTCCACCTTTGATGAACCGGCGGAGCACCACGTGAAGGTTACCGAAATGGTTCTGGAGAGGGCAAAACGGCTGGTAGAGCAGGGCAAGGATGTTGCTATCCTGTTGGACAGCATCACGCGTTTGGGCAGAGCGCACAACCTGGTGATACCCCCGAGCGGGCGTACCCTGTCCGGTGGTGTGGACCCGGCGGCGCTTCATAAACCCAAGCGGTTTTTTGGCGCGGCGCGCAATATCGAAGAAGGCGGCAGTTTGACCATTCTGGCCACGGCGCTGATCGAAACCGGCAGCAGAATGGACGAGGTTATTTTTGAGGAGTTTAAAGGTACCGGTAATATGGAACTGATTTTGGACCGCCGTTTGGCAGAGCGTCGTATTTTCCCGGCTATTGACGTGCAGCGTTCCGGTACCCGCAAGGAGGAACTGCTCCTTTCGGAGGACGAGCTGGAACTGATGTGGTATTTTCGGAACACGACCAACCAGATGGCATCCTGGGAAGCGATGGAGCACATGATCGAAGAAATGCGCCGCACCAAGACCAACGCGGACCTGCTGCGTAACTTCAAGGCCTTTAAGCGTGCCGGGGGGACCAACGGTACGCTGGCTGCCAACGGCCGGCATAACGATATTGCTCCCCGCAAAGGTACCTACAGCACGGTGCGAACATAACTCCCGACAGGTATAATCCCTCATCTGTTTGGAAAAACTAGCTGGTGAATGTGTTTTCATGCCATGCCTTATTTAGGTGATGTTAAGAGGGTGAGGAAGGTGTTGAACGCATTTACCAGAAAAGCGGTTATGACCGGTATGCTGTTGGGTGCTCTGGTGCTGGCAGCATTTATCCCGGCTAATGCACGGTTGGATGAACTGATTTTACCGGACATACCGTATGAAAATCCGGCTAAAATTATATATGCCACGGCCAGCCGGAGTGCCAGTGTTGGTGGTGTTGAAACGAGGTACCGTGTCCGTGAGGGCGACAGCCTTTGGGCTCTTGCGGCTCGGTACGGTGTTGATGTCGCGACCCTGGCCAAGGTAAACGGGCTGACCGACCAGAACTTTATCCGTGCCGGCCAAGTTCTTACCATCCCCGGTGCCGCGGCGCAAACTTTATACCATTTTGTGCAGCCGGGCGAGACGCTGTGGGATATTGCCCGTAAGTACCAGGTGACGGTGTCTGCTCTGACCGAAGCCAACGACATTTCCAATCCCGACTTTTTGGTGGAAGGTCAGAGGCTCGCCATTCCCTTGAGGAAATACGGCCTTAACGATATTAAGGCCTTGGCGACTAGCGGATGGGGATTGCTGCGCTGGCCCTTGAGCGGTAGAATCACGTCGCCGTTCGGCATGCGTGACGGGCGGCCTCACGAAGGCGTGGATATTGCCGGGGATTTCGGTGACTCCATTCGCGCCGCCCGTGCCGGTAGGGTAACGTATGCCGGTCCGGCTGGAACCTACGGTTTGTTGGTAATCTTGGATCACGGCGACGGTTTATCAACTTACTACGCTCACTGCCAGGAGATCCTGGTTAAGTGTGGGGAGTACGTGGATACGGGGCAGTTGATTGCACGGGTAGGTGCCACCGGGCGTTCTCAGGGACCGCATTTGCACTTTGAGGTGCGCTATAAAGGCTGCCCCTACGACCCGCTGTTGTCACTTCCCGCCACCGGCCTGGAGAAGATGTAACGCGATAGGATTAACAGGATTGTGGCCGCTCGCTGCGCTCGCTGTTCAACGTTCAACGTTCAACGTTGGATTGAGGGTATTTCTCTTCCAACATCACATTTCCCACTTCCCACTTAGCCTCTGCGGGCTCCCGGTTGTTAATTCTATTTTGATATATGTGAGGTGCTCCTATTGCTTAAACTCCTCTACGCCACCGAAGACGGAACGCTGTACGAGGACCCGGAACTGGAGGCCGCAGGCTGGACAGGGAACCGGGTGGTGCCCTTAACCGGTAAGAACACCATACCTTTGCCTCCCGGTGCCGACCTGATGCTGCTCCCGGGCAGGACCCCCGTCGGGTGGGATGTCAAGAAGGAAAAACCGGTTAAGGACATTAAGCGTTTGGAAGGCAAAGATAAGCTTTATGCCGTTGGAGCAATACTGCCGGCGGGTCATACCCGCACCCTGCTGCCAGGTATGAGAGCCTACTCTCAGGCCGGCCCGCTGCCCCTTTACGGTTACACGGCGGTAGGCGCCAAAGACGGCGAGTTTTACGCTGCGGCTCTTGTTACCGATGAGGCCTACCGCTGGAACCCTTTACTCTATAACGATTTAACCCTTCCCAAACGCATCAAGCGTAAAAAGAAGGAATTCCCCGGCAACCGCCTGGTGGAGCACCTGGCCCACTGCAGCCTGGACTACCACTGCCTGACGGCGCAGAACATCTTCTACGAGCGCTGGGAAGCGGGTATTCCGGTCTCGCCCGGCTGCAACGCCGAGTGCCTGGGATGTATTTCGCTGCAGCCGTCGGGCTGCTGCGCGTCACCGCAGCAGCGGATTGATTTTGTCCCTTCGCAGGACGAAATCGTGCAGTTGGCGACTGCCCATCTGGAACACGGCGCCGAGCCGATTATCAGCTTCGGCCAGGGCTGTGAGGGCGAACCGCTTATGCAGGCGCCGCTGATCGCCGCCGCCGTTAAGGAAGTACGTAAAAACACGCCGCGGGGCACCATTAACATCAACACCAACGCGGGAGCGACGGAAGGGCTCAAACAGGTTTGCGAAGCAGGTTTGGACAGCATCCGTGTGAGCCTGATCAGTGCCCGGGAAGAGGTTTACAATTCTTACCACCGGCCGCGCGACTTTACGCTGGGTGATGTTAAGAAATCAATCAAGCTGGCCAAGGAACACGGGGTCTATGTGTCCTTGAATCTTTTAGTCATCCCAGGCTTAACCGACCGGGAAGAAGAAGCAGCGGCCCTCGAGTCTTTCATTGACGAGGCGGGCGTGGACATGGTGCAGCTGAGGAACCTCAACATCGACCCTTACTACCTGTTCCAAACCGTGCCCCCGGCGGATGGCAAGCTGATCGGCATCCCTGCTTTGATTGACCACCTGCGCCAGACCGGTATCCGGATCGGGAACTATACGCACGAGGTACGATAGTGACACAGTGGAAAAACAAAAAGGATAATATTCACCGCTGGATGGGGAACAATATTTAAAGCATCACTTTGGAAAAGGAGCAATGAGGGGAAATGGATTTCAAAAGGGCGCAGGAAATAGTGAATTCCGAGGAGACTATCGAAGTATTGAATAATGGTGTTCCCGTGTGGATCGAAAATTTGAACCCCGCAAAAAATACGGCCACGGTCAGGCCGTTAGAAGGCCCGGAAATTGTAAGAGAGGTGCCTGTTACTGAACTGGTGGAAGGTTAATGATTTCTAATTTCATCAAAACACTCCTTGCTTTACTTTTTCAGCAGGCTTGCCACCTGTACCACGTCTTCACCGTATTTGTCCTTCAAGAGGTCCAGGGCTTCTGTGGCCTGTGCTTCCTTAACCAGTTTACGGTCCGGAAAGAGGGATAGCGGGGCATACCTGGTAAGCTTGCTGCATGTAATGCCGATCAGGCGCACGGGCGGGGTGCAGTGGCGGTGTAATAAACTTTCAGCCGCTTCAAAAATAGGCCCGGTAAGGTCGGTCGGCTCGGGTAATGATGTTACCCGTGCCACCAGGCGCCGGTCGGGATACTTGATTTTAAGGGTTACGGCACTGCATTTTACACCCCCGCGGCGCAGGCGGCGGCCCACCTTTTCGGCCAGTTCCCGCAGGGTGCGCCGCAGTTCCTCCATATCCCAGATGTCAGAGGCGAAGGTGACTTCCTTGCCGATAGATTTGGCTTCACGGTGGGGTTCCACGACCCTGTCGTCTATCCCCCGTGAAAGGTTGTAAAGGATGCTCCCATACTTGCTGAAGGTCCGTTCCAGGACCTGTAGCGGCACCCGGCGCAGGTCGCCAATCGTCTTGATGCCCATCCGGTGCAGCTTGTCGGCGGTACGGGCTCCGGTCCCCCACATTTTTTCGACGGGCAGAGGGGAAAGAAAAGCCATTACTTCGTTTTCCGGTACTACGGTGAATCCCCGGGGTTTATTATAGGCCGAAGCCAGCTTGGCGATAAACTTATTGGGGCCAATACCCACCGATGCCGTAAGGCTGAGTTCGTTCTCGATGCGCTGCTGGATCCTGTGGCCTATTACCTCGGCAGGCCCGAACAATTTCTCACAGCCCTGTACATCCAGAAAGGCTTCGTCGAGTGATATGGGCTCGACAAGCGGCGTAAAGCTTAAAAAGATTTGCATTATCTGGTTTGATACTTCCCGGTACTTGTGGTGGTCGGGCGGAATTAAAATCAGGTGGGGGCATAATTGCTTGGCACGGGCACTGGGCATGGCTGACTTAACCCCGTACCGGCGTGCTTCGTATGAGGCAGCGGCAATGACGCCCCTTTCCCCGGGGCTGCCGCCTACCGCCACCGGTTTGCCAAGCAAAGAAGGGTTATCCCGCTGTTCCACCGACGCAAAAAAGGCGTCCATATCGACGTGGATGATGGGCATAGTAATTCGCTCGCTTTGCTTGCTGGGATTCGGCCCCTGCGGGCCTGTGATACGCGCCTGGCGGCGCTGTGACTCGCAGGCTACGCCTGCTGCGCTTCGCTGTCATTCGCTTCGCTGTCATTCGCGGCCCAAGGGCCGCTGAATAATTTGAGGTGTTCCCTACGGGTCTGCGGGAGGGTTACAGACCCTCCCCTACACCTTATTTGCAAGATCATATTCTTTATATCCTGTTCATCTCCTCCGTTATCAATTCTCAAGACCCCAAAATACTTGAATGAACTCTTTCGCCCGAGGAAAACATAAAACGAGCACGTAAAGCGGCAGGTCGAGGAGGTGCCCCGGTGGCCCAGGCGGCAGGTAAAGGTGCCGGTTCTATCATTGAACGTGCCGGCGAAGCGGTGGATATCTGGAATTTTCCACAGGAGCCGTGGCATTTGGGAACCGTCCTGGGTTATCCCGTAGATGTCAATGCCCCGACGATGGTCTTTACCTGGGTGACCATGGCTTTGGTGTTGTTTTTGGCGGTACTGGCGGCCAGGGGAGCTGACGTCCGCCGTCCCAGCCGCCTGGCTGTGGCGTTCGAAGAACTGTTCGAGCTGGTCAGGTCTCTGATTGATGAAAACTTTGACCGGGAAAAGGGCCGGGGGCTGCTGGCGCTGATGGTGACCCTGCTGCTTTTCATAACGGTGGCCAACTTGCTGGGAGTTGTACCGGCATTCAGTGCCCCCACGGCCGATCATAACACCACTTTTGCGCTGGCCGGGATCATATTTGTTTTGTCGTACGTGTTAGGTATCCGGTATCGCGGCGGGGAATTTCTCCGCGATTTTTTAAAACCGTTTGCCTTTTTCCTGCCTGTGCGCCTGATAGAGGAAGTGGCCCGGCCCACGACCTTGGCGATGCGTCTTTTCGGCAACATCAAGGCCAAGGAAGTGATGATTTTGGCCCTGCTGGGGATCATTACGGGTACGGCCGAGATCGCCGGGGGATTTCTGGCTTCCGTGGTGTGGTTAGGTTTTAGTGTTTTCCTGTCGTTTATTCAGGCCTTCATCTTTATGATGCTCAGCATTGCCTATATCGCGATGGCCGTGAGCGGCGAATAACAGGAAACCAAGAAAGGATGGAAGCTATGAATTTTGATGCAGCTGCCGCCATTGGTATGGCCCTTGCCGTGGGCCTTGCAGCCACCGGGGCTGCATTGGGTAACGGTGTTGCCACCGCCAAAACCATTGAGGGTGTGGCTAGGCAGCCGGAAGCACGCGGGAACCTGATGACATTGATGTTTATTGCGGTGGGCCTCATTGAGACGGTACCCCTGATCGCGGTGGTTATCGCATTCTTATTGCTGGGAAGGTTGGGGTAAATACGGTAGAGACACGGTAGAGACACAGTAGAGACACAGTAGAGACACGGTGGAGACGCAGCTGATAAACGTTGAGGAAAGCCTAGCTTGACTAAATCCGTATTAAGTTGCTTCATTACTAGTTACCAAACCTAACGTGTCGATGCCGGCATTGTGTGACTACCATTGATAGTTTTTAGGGAGCATTGGAGGACAACCATATGGATGAATTCCCAATATTCAACGCTACCGTCTTAGCGCAGGTTTTTCACTTTGTCCTTTTGCTGATTTTGCTGCGCATATTTGCTTATAAGCCGCTGTTAAGGGTAATGGATGAACGGCGGCGCTTGGTGGAGGAAAGCTTGGCCCGGGTCGAACGAGATCGCCGGGAAGCCGCCGCCCGTAAAGATGAAGCCGCACAAGAGCTGCAGCACGCCCGTGAAGAAGCGGAAGAAATTGTTCATCGTGCCACCGTCCAGGGTGAGGAGCGTGCCAGTGAGATCGTAGAACGGGCCCGCGCCGAAGTGCAGCGTATGCACGATGAAGCGCGGGAGGTTATACGGCGGGAACAGGAACAGGCTGCCGCCGTGCTGTGTGAGGAGGTTGCCTCGCTGGCCTTAATGGCAGCCGGCAAAATCGTACAGCGGGAGCTGCAGCCGGAAGATCACCGCGAGGTCATAGAAAGAGTATTGGCCAGAGCGGAGCGGTTAATATGCTGACGGAACGCGTGGCAAAACGCTATGCCAGGGCTTTATTCACAGCAGCCCGGGAAAAAGGGCGGGTAACCGAGGTCGCGGGCGACTTGGAGAACATAAGCGCGGCGGCGGAAGATAACGAGGAACTGCGGCGCTTCTTGTATCATCCCCGCATATCGCCTGCCGTAAAAAAGGAAATACTAGAGGAACTTTTCGGCGCCCGTATTCAGGAGTTAGCTCTCAACCTGCTGGTTCTTCTGGTCTCCAAAGGGCGGTTCGGTATCCTGCCGGTTCTATCCCGTATCTATCAAAGCCTGGTTGACCGGGAACAGGGTATTGCAAGGGCGGCGGTGGCCTCGGCGGTTCCGCTTGATGATGACCACCGGAAGCGCCTGACAGCTGTCTTGAGAAGGCTGGCAGGTAGGAATGAAATACGGACGGATTGGCGGGTTGAACCTGACGTAATAGGTGGCTTTGTAGCATACATCGGCGACCGGGTCATCGACGCCAGCGTGAGGGGAATGCTCAGCAGAGTCTAGGAGTTAGGAGTGAAGAGTGAAGGGTGAAGATAACGACCCATACGAGTGCTGGCAGTTGCTGGGTAAGCAAAAAGGTATTTAGACATTCTATTGATTACTGAGTGCTGGGGAGTGAAACATGCCCATCAGAGCGGATGAGATCAGCGCGGTAATTCGCCGCCGCCTGGAAAATTTGGATTTTGACATCCAGGATTATGAAGCCGGTACAGTGCTGCAGGTGACGGAAGGGGTGGCCCGGGTGTACGGCCTGCGCAGCTGTGTCTATACCGAGCTTTTGGAGTTTCCGGGGAAGGTCCTGGGACTGGCTCTAAACCTGGAAGAAGATAACGTCGGCTGCGTCATCCTGGGTCCTTATACCCAAATCCGTGAAGGGGATGAAGTACGGCGCACCGGCCGCATTGCCTCTATACCGGTCGGGGACGGGCTCACCGGCCGGGTGGTCACCCCTGTCGGCAGCCCGTTGGACGGCGGGGAACCCATAACAACCGGTAAAACGCGCCCCATGGAGCGTATTGCGCCTGGCATTACGGCACGGCACGAAGTAGATACCCCCCTGCAGACCGGGATCAAAGCCATTGATGCTTTAATTCCGATCGGGCGTGGCCAGCGTGAACTGATCCTCGGAGACCGGCAGACAGGTAAAACGGCCATCGCCATCGATGCCATTATTAATCAAAAAAACCAGGGCGTGCTGTGCATTTACGTGGCCATTGGGCAGAAAGCATCCACGGTGGCCGGTGTAATTAGACGACTTAAGGACCACGGAGCTATGGACTATACTACGGTGGTTGCCACGACGGCGTCCGATCCCGCACCGCTGTTGTACCTGGCTCCTTTTGCCGGGACGGCTATAGCGGAGGAATTTATGGAACAGGGTCGCGATGTGCTCATCGTTTATGATGATCTCTCCAAGCACGCCCGTGCCTACCGTGAAATGTCTCTTCTGCTGCGCCGTCCACCGGGGCGGGAGGCTTTTCCGGGAGATATCTTCTACCTTCACTCGCGCTTGCTGGAAAGGGCGGCCAACTTAAAAGAGGGCGGGTCCATCACCGCCTTGCCGATTGTAGAAACCCAGCAGGGCGAAATTTCGGCGTATATTCCCACGAACATTATTTCCATTACCGACGGACAGATTATTTTAAGTAAAGATTATTTCAATGCCGGCATACGCCCGGCCATTAATGTCGGCCTGTCGGTTTCCCGCGTGGGAGGACAGGCCCAGCTGCACGCGATGCGCCAGGTGGCGGGCCAATTACGCCTGGACCTGGCCCAGTACCGGGAACTGAAAGCCTTTACCCAATTCGGTGCCGATGTAGATGCAGCCACCAAAGCCCAATTGGAGCGGGGAGCGCGTATCACCGAGCTTTTGAAACAGGACCAGTATGAACCGATGGCGGTGGAGGAGCAGGTGGCGGTGCTTTACGCGGGGGTTAAAGGATACCTGGATGATGTACCGGTGGAGAAAGTACGTGACTTTGAAAAAGGCTTTTTAAAGTTCTTACACGATAAGCACAAAGACGTATTGGCATCGCTTCGTGAAGCGGGTGAGATCACGGACGAGCTCGACCGGCGATTGGGAAAACTCCTTGAGACCTTTAAAGAAGAACTTGTCTAAAACAACCGGAGGGTAGCAGCTTGCGCGCATTACGCGGGGTTCGCACCAGAATCAATAATGTCCGTCATATCGCACAAATCGCCCGTGCTATGAAAGCTATAGCCACGGTGCAGCTGGCCCGTGCCCGGAAGGCCGTTGCAGGAACACGACCTTACAGCCAGCAGATACGACGGGTGCTGGAGCGGGTAGTTTGGGTATCGCGCGAGCTGAACCACCCGCTTCTTGGGCCGCGTGAGGAACGCCGGGTGGGTATGGTCGTGGTGGCAGGGGACCGCGGGATGAGCGGCGGCTTCAATGTGGCGGTGGTTCGTGAGGCTCTCGGTGAAGCGGCCCGTTTTCCCGAAGTCGCGTATGTTGCTGTAGGCCGTAAAGCGCTTGGCCAGCTGTGCTTTAAGCAAAAGCTGATTGATCACGCTTTTACCGGGCTCGGCGAGCGGATTACGTTCGACATGGCGCGGGATATTGCGGCATATCTAATGCAGCAGCTGGCATCCGGGCCATGGGATGCCGTGTACCTGGCTTATACCCGTTTTGAGTCGCTAACCCGGCGCTATCCGGTAGTGGAAAAACTTTTGCCGTTGGATGTGTCCGGCGAGGCTTCCGGTGCGTATATTTTCGAGCCATCGGGGGTGGAAGTATTGGCGGCACTGATACCCAGGTATGTGGAAACGGTCATTTACCAGGCCCTGCTGGAGTCCAAGGCCAGTGAACACAGCGCCCGGATGCTGGCCATGGACAATGCCGTCAATAACGCCGGGGAAATGGTCAACCGCCTGACGTTGGATTTCAACCGCATTCGTCAAGCCAACATCACGGGTGAGCTTCTTGACATCATTGGTGGTGCGGCCGCTGTGGAGTAAGGAGTATTAGACATGCAGCAAGACCAGGCGACAGGTGAAATTGTTCAGATTATCGGCGTGGTGGTGGATATCCGTTTCCCTACGGGGCAGGTACCACCTATCCATAATGCTGTACGGGTTAAGTGTGAAGATGAAAAAGATGCCTTTGACCGGGCTATTGATCTCACCCTGGAGGTAGCACAGCACCTGGGGGATAACATTGCGCGCTGTATCGCTTTATCCACAACTGAGGGGCTGCGCCGGGGGATGCCGGCTTATGACACCGGCGCACCGGTTAAGGTGCCGGTAGGCAAAGGTGTTCTGGGCCGGGTCGTAAATGTTCTGGGCCAGCCTATTGACGACGGCGGTTCCATCGAAGCCGATACCTATTACCCCATCCATCGCCCTGCTCCGCCGCTCGGGGAGCAGTCTACCGAAGTGGAACTCTTGGAAACCGGGCTGAAGGTCATCGACCTGCTGGTACCCTTTAAAAAAGGCGGCAAGTTCGGTATGTTCGGCGGGGCCGGGGTGGGAAAAACCGTGATGGTAATGGAGCTTATCAACAATATCGCCAAACATCACGGGGGCATATCGGTGTTTACCGGTATTGGCGAGCGCACCCGGGAAGGGCACGAATTACTGAAGGAGATGAAAGAGTCCGGCGTGCTAGAACGGACCAGCATGGCCTTCGGGCAGATGAACGAGCCTCCCGGTGCGCGCTTCAGGGTCGGGCTGACCGGCCTGTGCCTGGCCGAGTATTTTCGCGACGAAGAAGGAAAAGACGTCCTGCTGTTTATTGATAATATTTTTCGTTTTGCGCAGGCCGGCACGGAGGTGTCAGCGCTTCTCGGCCGCATGCCGTCGGCGGTGGGCTACCAGCCCACCCTGGCGACGGAGATGGGGGAACTGCAGGAACGGATTACCTCGACCCATCGCGGTTCTATTACTTCCGTGCAGGCCGTTTTCGTACCCGCCGACGATCTGACCGACCCTGCCCCGGCGACGACTTTCGCCCATCTCGACGGCTCGGTGGTGCTCTCGCGCGATATTGCCGAGCTAGGCATCTACCCGGCGGTTGATCCCCTGGACTCGGCGTCCACCGTCCTGGACCCGCACGTGGTCGGGCCGGAACACTACCGGGTAGCCCGGGGTGTGCAGGAGGTGCTGCAACGCTACCGGGAGCTGCAGGACATTATCGCCATTTTGGGAATGGAAGAACTGTCGGAAGAAGACAAGCAAACGGTCGCAAGGGCACGGCGGTTGCAGCGCTTTCTTTCGCAGCCCTTCCACGTGGCCGAGGATTTCACCCATCGCCCGGGACGGTATGTCCCGTTGAAAGAAACGGTACGGGGTTTCCGGGAAATCCTCGAAGGCCGCCACGATCACCTGCCGGAGTCGGCCTTTTACATGGTCGGGACCATTGACGAGGCCGTCGAGAAGGCGAAGGGGATGAAACAGTAAGCAGGAAGCAGGGAGCAATGAGCAGTAAGGGGTGGGGAGTAAGGGGTGGGGAACGAATCACGGCACCTGGGGTAAGCGGGGAGAGTAGGATGTCAGAAAAACTGCAGGAATTGGTGGTAGTAACTCCTGAGCGAGAAGTACTGAGGGAACAGGTGCGTTTTGTACTGGCGCGCGGGGGCCTGGGGGAGCTGGGCGTCCTGCCCGGTCACGCCCCGTTAATTACCACTCTTGAGACCGCTCCCCTGGAAGCCCGCAGGGAAAATAAGCGGATTATGCTGGCTATAGCAGGGGGTTTTATGGAAGTGAGCCCACAGGGGGTCGTGGTATTGGCTGATGCCGCTGAGAGGGCGGAAGAGATTGATGTCCCCCGTGCCCGCAGAGCCAAGGAACGTGCCGAAAAACGACTGGCTTCCAAGGACCTTGATATCGATATCAGGCGCGCCGAAGCGGCATTGAAACGGGCCCTGGTACGCCTGCAGGTGGCAGCCGGGGGAGAAATGGGAGGTCAGGAGTGATGCTAGGG
>JACDOK010000003.1 GCA_017656185.1 Peptococcaceae bacterium
CTACACCAGGATACCCACCCTAAAGAAGGGGTGTAGTGGTACACTTGTTTCCCGAAGCGCAGAATGCCTGTCATTGCTGGGTTTCTAATTTTAAACTGTCAAAGTCCAGTCTAAGAAAAACGGTTGCACCAATAGCAGCGAATCGGTAAAATGGTAATAACTTTTCCCAAGATTAGTTGAGAGGAGAAGAGAAAATATGACCAGAGAAGTGAAAATCCTTTTGTCTGAGGAGGAAATCCCTAGAGCTTGGTACAACGTGCAGGCTGATATGCCTAACCCGCTAAAGCCGCCACTGCATCCCGCGACAAAACAGCCGTTAAGTCCCGAGGATTTGCAGGCCATTTTCCCAATGGACCTGATCAAACAGGAAGCATCAACGACTAGGTGGATTGACATTCCCGACGAAGTGCGTGAGATTTACCGGCTTTACCGGCCAACTCCACTTGTCCGGGCGCGCAGGCTGGAAAAAGCATTACAAACACCGGCTAAGATCTACTTTAAAAACGAGGGGGTAAGCCCCGCTGGAAGCCATAAACTGAATACTGCTATAGCACAGGCTTACTATAATAAAAAGGCGGGCGTCAAACGCCTGGCCACCGAAACCGGTGCCGGCCAATGGGGTACCGCCTTATCGATGGCCTGCCAGTTCTTCGGTTTGGAATGTACGGTATATATGGTTAAAGTAAGCTACCACCAAAAGCCGTACCGCCGCTCGTTAATGGAAATTTTCGGCGCTAACGTTATACCAAGTCCTAGTAATACAACCAACGCCGGTCGTTCTGTATTAGCGCAAGACCCAGACTCACAAGGCAGCTTGGGGATTGCCATCAGCGAAGCCGTGGAAGATGCCGTTTCAAGCGATAGTGTCAATTATGCATTGGGAAGTGTGCTAAACCACGTCCTTCTTCATCAGAGTATTATTGGCCTTGAAACCAAAGCGCAGTTGGAAAAAGCTGGTGAAAAAGCCGATATTGTTATTGGGTGCTGCGGCGGTGGAAGCAATTTTGGAGGCTTTTGTGCACCCTTTGTCAGTGAAAAGGTCAACGACCCCAGTAGTATCAAACTTATTGCTGTAGAACCTACAGCTTGTCCCACTCTGACCAGAGGTAAATTGGCTTATGATTTTGGTGATACCGCCGGGCTGACACCTTTGATTTATATGCATACCCTGGGACGCAACTTTATGCCTCCCGGGATTCACGCGGGTGGACTGCGCTACCATGGGGACGCACCGATTCTCTGTCAACTGGTAGCGGATAACATTATTGACCCCATTGCCTATAACCAAACTAAGATCTTTGAAGCTGCTATTTTATTTGCCAGGAGCGAGGGCATTGTTCCGGCACCAGAGTCGGCCCACGCCGTCGCCTGTGCCATAGATGAAGCCTTGGCCTGCCGGGAAGCCGACCAGCAGAAAACGATTGTCTTTAATCTAAGCGGGCACGGTCATTTCGACCTGGCAGCTTATGATAAATTCCTGGCCGGGAAAATAAAGGACTATCCATTGCCGGAGGATGTGTTAGAAAAATCACTTGCCGAACTCCCCGAAATTTAGGAGGTAAAATTCCTTAAATGCTACTCCAAGGCACGATGCGAGTGAACGATGCGGGTCACCTCGTTATAGGTGACTGTGACACCGTCGAGCTAGCTAGAGAATTTGGAACACCGTTATATGTCCTGGACGAGCAGACTTTCAGAGCAAAATGCCGGGCCTACTACCAGGCTTTTACAGCCAAAACCAATGCCGATGTCATTTATGCCGGCAAATCTTTGTTAACCCTGGCCATCTGCCGGTTAGTAGAAGAAGAAGGGCTTTGTTTGGACGTGGTATCCGGCGGAGAACTTTTCACAGCCATAAAAGCCGGCTTTCCGATGTCACGCATTTACTTCCACGGCAACAATAAATCCGTTGAGGAACTCCTCATGGGAATTGAGGCAGGTATCCACCGCTTTATCGTGGATAACATTCGTGAGCTATATCTTTTGCAGAACCTGGCTTCACAAAAGGGTCGGCAGGTGGATATCCTGTTACGCCTTACTCCCGGCATTGAAGCCCATACGCATGATTACATTAAGACCGGCCAGATTGACTCCAAGTTTGGTTTGGCCATTGCCACCGGCCAGGCTATGGAGGGTGTGCGCGAAGCCTTAAGACTTACAAATATTCGTTTGCGCGGGCTGCACTGCCATATAGGTTCTCAGATTTTTGAACTTGAGCCTTACGCCGACGCCGCCCGCATACTTTTACAATTTGCACGAGAAGCCAAAGACGCTACCGGCTGGGAGATCGAGGAACTAAATCTGGGGGGCGGTCTCGGAATTTATTATGCTGAAGGCGATCGTCCACCCGAGATTGCCGATCTTGCAGAAACCATTATTCCCGCAGTACACAAATATGCCCGGGAATTTTCTCTGCCCGTACCTAAGATCCTGGTAGAACCCGGCAGATCCATCGCCGGTCCTTCAGGTATTACCCTTTATACGGTCGGTACCATTAAAACCATTCCCGGCATCCGGACCTATGTGTCCGTGGACGGCGGCATGACCGACAATCTCAGGCCTGCGCTGTATGGTGCCCGTTATGAAGCCTGCGTGGCCAATAAGATGCACATGCCATCGTCCCATACCGTTTCCCTGGCAGGTAAATGTTGTGAATCCGGTGACATGCTAATCTGGGATATTATTATGCCACCGCTGGAGCCGGACGATATAATTGCCGTTCCCAGTACTGGAGCCTACACATATACAATGGCCTCAAATTATAACCGCATTCCAAGACCTGCAATGATTACCGTCCTCAATGGCCAAGCTGAGCTAATTTTAAAAAGAGAAAGCTACGACGATTTAATCCGCAATGACATCATCCCGGAACGGCTAATGAGAAAGGTAACGACCGAGGCTTCCAAATGATAATCGGGCGCCCGCCGGGCGCCTTCTTCTAAATTACTCAAATCAGTTAGCAAAGGGATATGTTATGAAGGTTATAACCACTCATATCAACACGGATTTTGATGGTTTAGCCTCAATGGTTGCGGCCCAAAAGCTTTATCCTGACGCCGAACTAGTTTTGCCCGGGAAGTTGGCCCGCAACGTTGAAGAGTTCCTGGCACTGCATAAAGACGCCCTTGAAGTACGTAAACCAAGCGACATACCTCTTGACGCGGTCAAAACGCTAATAGTTGTTGACACTAAAAACCCCGGCAGGCTCGCGAAACTCGGCCAACTGATCCAAAGGCCGGATATCGAGATTATAATCTTTGATCACCATTCCCCTGCCCAAGGGGATGTTAAGGGTTCTTTTGAGCTAATTGAACCTGTTGGTGCGGCTACAACACTTCTTTTGGAACAGATCAGGCAGCGCCAAATACCTATAAGCCCATTCGAAGCCACCATTTTGGCCCTTGGCATTTATGAAGACACGGGATGTTTGGTATTCAACAATACCACTTCTCGGGATGCCGCAGCAGTAGCATATTTGCTCTCGCAAGGAGCTAACCTGGCCATTGTGGACCAGTTCCTGGGACGTCCACTTACGGATGAGCAAAATCAACTTTTTAAGAATCTGCTGTTGCAGGCCGAACGTCAGATTATAAACGGTATTAAAATCGTTATCGCCAAGGCCAGTTCCGAAGAATTTATTGGCGGTCTTGCTTTGTTGACGCACAAACTTGCCGAAATCGAGCAGGCAGACGCGGTATTTTGCCTCGTAACAATGGATGACCGCGTCCATTTGGTAGGGCGCAGCAGTGTACCCGAAGTTAATGTTAAAGAGGTAATGATGCATTTCGGAGGCGGGGGGCATCCGGGAGCAGCCTCGGCTACCGTAAAAACCACCGCCCTCGAAGAATTGAAACAGACAATGGCAGACGTTATTCGTGAGTGCGTACGACCGCCTTTGACGGCACGGGATATTATGACATCACCGGTTAAGAGTGTAACCGTTAACACTAAGGTGGAAGAGGCCAACCAAATTATGTTACGCTATGGCCACAGCGGTCTACCGGTAGTAGGACCGGAAGGTATTATCGGCATTATTTCACGCCGCGATGTGGAAAAGGCTATCCGTCATAATCTTGGACATGCACCGGTAAAGGCATATATGACCCGCAACGTTGTTACCATTAGTAAGGATACACCAGTAACAGAGATCCAGGCTTTGATGATTGAGAAAAATATCGGCCGCCTACCGGTAGTGGACAATAATCAACTTATTGGCATTGTCTCCCGCACCGATGTATTAAAAACCTTACATAATGAGTATAAACCGCGTTTTTACACTATGTATACGCCTTCACGTAATCGCATGAACTATCGTAATCTGGCCGAGGTACTAAAGCGCAACCTGCCGGATGATATAATTCAAATCTTGAAGAATATTGGATACCTATGCCTTGAATTGGGTTGCCAGGCCTATTTGGTAGGCCCAATGGTTCGCGATGCCATGTTGAGCATCCCTACCGTTGACCTAAGAATTATTGTAGAGGGCGATGGAGTGGTTTTTGCCGAACATTTGGCAGTAGAACTGGACGGTCAAGCCAAAACTACCGGAACAAATGGATCCACTGTGGTGATTACACCCCAGGGCTTAACCATTAGGGTGATCACTGCAGCCAGAGACTATCGCGAGTTCGGGGTAAGCCTGCCGCAAACTAACGACGCTGTTTTACGCCAGGCTTTGTATCGCCAGGATTTTACCATTAATTCTATGGCCATCGCCTTAAGTGCCCATCGTTTCGGCGATGTTATAGATTATTTCGGAGGTAGGGATGATTTAAGATACGGTTTGATCAGGGTGTTGCATAACCACAGCTTTGCGGAAAATCCACTGCGAATTTTCCGCGCGTTGGTTTTAGAACAATGTCATGACTTTCGCATAGAACGGCAAACTCTAAAGTTAATCAGGGAAGCAGTGGTCGACAGGCTGCTGGACAGGGTTCCCAAAACCCAAATGTTACAAGAATTAAAACTTTTGCTTTCAGAGAAAAAAGCACCCAAGGTATTGCAAAGGATGACCCAACTAAACATTTGGCCCTTTATCTTTCCTTTGGTAACCTATTGGGAAGTGCAACCCATAATCCACAATATTCCTAGAATTTTGGATACTATAAGAGAATGGGGTGTATTAGGCCCGGCGGAGAAATGGTTGAGCTATCTGATCGCAATATTTCATTGCAGTGATAAATCTGCCGTCGATGAATTTTGCACGCGGTTCCAATTAACCCGCCATCAAAGGGATAAAATCCTAACGTCCCTTGATGGCTGGCGCCAGGTAGTAGCAGATCTATCGATATCGGGCCCGCTAAATATCAACCACGTAGCTCGTCATATTGTTACCTTACCAAAGGAAGCATACCCGCTTATCCTGGCTCTACTTGAAAAACAATCGTGGCAGGCAAATTTCAGGGCGGCCCTGCAAACCATTGAAAATTATAAACCTTCTATTACTGGTAAAGATATTAGGAAGCTGGGTTATAGTCCGGCATCCGACTTCAAAAAGGTGATGACAGCT
The DNA here is from genome assembly GCA_017656185.1 of Peptococcaceae bacterium. Lineage (GTDB taxonomy): Bacteria > Bacillota > Desulfotomaculia > Desulfotomaculales > JACDOK01 > JACDOK01. The sequence continues at coordinate 5,510 of JACDOK010000003.1, forward strand.
GTTCAACAGGCCCGTATTGATAATCAGGTCGCAACCAAGCAGGAAGAACTACATTTAGCCGATAAACTATTGTCAAAATGGAGAGGAGAACCGAGAAAGAGTGTTTGATATCTCGGGAATTTTGAGAGAGATACTTTTCTTACTCCCGGCCATCCTCTTAGGGCTAACATTCCACGAGTTCGCCCACGGGTGGATGGCTGACAAATTGGGAGATAAAACCGCGCGCCTTGCCGGTCGTTTAACATTAAATCCCGTTAAGCATATTGATCCCATAGGGTTTATTATGTTGTTTATCGCCAAATTCGGCTGGGCCAAACCGGTTCCCATCAACCCTTATAATATACGGGGTGATATTAAGCAAGGCTTGCTGCTGATTTCGTTAGCCGGACCTGCCATGAATCTCATCCTGGCCGTAACATCAGCAATTATTCTTGGGATAGCGGGTTTTCCGGCCCACCCCTTAGGGCAAGAATTTCTATTCTATATGATCCTGATTAATGTGGTCCTGGCGGTGTTTAACCTGATACCTATCCCACCGCTCGACGGCTCAAAAATTCTGGCCGGAATACTCCCCGGCAGGCAAGAGTGGCTGTTGCATATGGAGCAATACGGTATCATTATTTTGATCTTACTTGTTTTCACAGGGGCTATCGGGCGGATTTTTGACTTTTTTGTTCTGCCTATCGCCGACTTCTTAATACACTTGTCATATTCCCTGGCTCGTATTTAGCACGTCGAAGTATATCTACGTCCAAGATATTTTCTGATCATTTCTGAAAGGGTGAGTAAACTGAAGATTCTAAGCGGCATGCGGCCTACAGGGCGACTTCACATTGGACATCTAACGGTGCTGTCAAATTGGATGCGTCTCCAAGAGGAACACGACTGTTACTTTTTTGTTGCCGACTGGCACGCCCTTACTACTTCCTATGATGAAACACAACCCATCAAGGATAACATTCGGGAAATGCTGGCCGATTGGTTGGCAGTAGGTATCGACCCTGAAAAAAGTACCGTTTTTGTGCAGTCAATGGTACCGGAACATGCCGAATTACACCTTTTGTTTTCAATGTTTACCCCGCTGTCCTGGTTAGAGAGAGTTCCTACCTATAAGGATCAAATTCAAAAACTGGCAGAGAAGGGGAAAGACATATCGACATATGGTTTCCTCGGTTACCCGCTGTTACAATCTGCCGATATTTTAATGTACAGAGCCGACGCCGTCCCGGTAGGGCAAGACCAACTGCCGCATATAGAGTTATGCCGGGAAGTAGCTAGAAGATTCAATTACTTGTACGCACCAGTATTTCCGGAACCCCAAGGATTGGTAGCCGAAACACCGCTGCTACCCGGCATCGATGGTCGCAAGATGAGTAAAAGTTATAACAACGAAATACAGCTGGCTGTAGAAGCTGACGATCTACAGCAGCGCGTGCGTATGATGGTTACTGATCCCGCACGTATCCGGAAGAATGACCCTGGGCACCCGGAGGTATGCACGGTATTTACGTTCCATAACATTTATAGTCCGGACGAGGTTGGTAATATTGCCGAGGCCTGCCGCAAAGGCGAAATTGGATGTGTAGCGTGCAAAAAAGAGTTAGCGGTCGCCTTGGATACAGTTCTGGCACCTATAAGAGAGAGAAGAACGGCCATACTCTCCAAACCCTCTTATCTTGATGAAGTAATGGAATACGGTAAGAAAAAAGCGCGCAAGGTAGCTGTTAAAACCTTAGAGCTTGTGCGCACAGCAATGCATATCTAGGGTCCTGAAGGAGGAAAGCAGGAAATTGTACCTAATTCTAGGCATAGTCGCAGTACTTATCCTGCTTTCATTAACATCCCTGCGTTTTCAAGTACGTTATACACGCGAAGCCGCAAACGACAACTTGATTCTGGTGGTAAGCTGGTTAGGTGTGATTAAGTATCGTTTGGTCATTGCCGGCAGTGATGTTGCCGTGCAACCTTCTTCTCCGGCTCGGCTGCGCCTTGCTTTTCCCAATCCTTCCGGAGAAGACAGGGGAGCGGAATGGCAGGATTGGTCATTGACACATTTGATTGCCGCCGTCGTTACGCGTCTAAAGAAATACCATCGGCCCGTCCTGTACCTTTTGAAACATACCAGCATAAGCCAACTTCATTGGCATAGTGAGGTCGGTTTATCCAATACCGCCCATACCGGCCTTTTAATGGGGCTCGTCGGTCTTGGCCAGGGGATAATCTTATATTTACTTTCCCGCTTAACCCAACTCATAAACCCTCCCCGTGTTTCCTTCAACCCTAACTTCCGTAATCCAGGGTTTACAACCGAATTCAACTGTATATTTCAAATTAGGATCGCTCATATTATGATTGCAGGTGTTAAAGCTATTGCTCCATTAAAGAGGTGATAAAACTTGGCAACTGAGCAACACCCCATTGAGGGTTTAATGAAAACAGCCATGGAAAGTATCAAGGAAATGGTTGATGTTAATACCGTAATTGGAGATCCTGTGGAAACACCGGACGGCACCGTTGTTATACCGGTGTCGCGCGTAACGGCAGGTTTCGCAGCGGGAGGCGGGGAATTTGAGATTACTCGAAAAAACGGTGATAACGTTTATCCTTTTGGTGGAGGAAGCGGCGCCGGCATGTCGGTAAAACCTGTTGGTTTTTTGGTAGTCGGTAAAAACGGTGTCCGGCTATTACCTGTTGATTCCAAAGCTATTTACGACCGGTTGATTGATTTGGCACCAGAAGTACTTGAGAAAATAGAAGGAATGGTCAAGAAGGAACCCAATAAAGAAAATCAGGGGGCTAGTTAGCCCCCTTTTTATGCCGACAACCTTTTATGGACACGGGTTCTAGCATTTTGCTCCCTCTCATAAAGTTAGAGTTAACGTAGGTTTACAGGGAGGGAGAATATGGTTAACTTAATTTGGTTAGCGCTCATTGTTTTAGGTATCATTACAGCAGCCTGCAACGGCCGCATTGACGTCGTTACCAAAGCGGCCTTGGACGGAGCCCAAACAGGTGTTGAAACCGCATTGAGCCTTATCGCCATAATGGCGTTTTGGCTGGGCGTGATGAAAATTGCCGAGCAGGCAGGGTTGGTTAATATGCTGGCGAAACTGGTACGCCCCTTAATTCGCCTGCTTTACCCCAGTGTCCCGCACAACCACCCCGCTGTAGGAGCTATGGTCATGAACCTCAGCGCTAACGTGCTTGGACTAGGAAACGCAGCGACACCAATGGGGCTCATAGCTATGAAAGAACTGCAAAAACTTAACCCCCGACCGGATACGGCTTCCGAAGCTATGTGTACCTTTCTCGCCATGAATACTGCATGTATTACCATTATTCCTTCAACAATGATTGGCATAAGGGCCATCTACGGTTCTACCGAACCAACCTCCATTGTGGGCACGACTCTTTTTGCTACGGCCTTAGGAATGACGGCGGCCGTCCTGGCCGATATCGTTCTGCGCCATCTCTCCTACCGCAGGGGTGGGCGTTAATGCTCGAGATTATCAATCAACTTTCTAAATGGGCCATCCCGGCTTTTTTGTTAGTGGTGCTGCTAACGGCAGCTGTACGGCGGATACCCGTTTTTGAAAGTTTTGTGGAAGGAGCCGAACAAGGTTTCGAAGTCACGGTTAAAATCATTCCTTATTTGGTTGCTATGATCGTGGCAATTAGTATTTTTCGCGCTTCAGGAGCAATGGACGTCCTGGTCAATCTTATGGCTCCCATCTTTAATTTTTTTGGGGCACCACCGGAAATACTACCTCATGCCATAATGCGTCCCCTCTCAGGGGGTGCTGCTTTAGGAGTTGCTACCGAGTTAATTAAGGAACACGGGCCTGACAGCTTGATCGGTTTTCTGGTTTCTACCATGCAGGGATCTACTGATACGACCTTCTACGTTCTTACGCTATACTTTGGATCTGTAGGCATAAAAAAATATCGTTATTCGGTCATATCAGGCTTAATTGCAGATTGCACCACGCTTATAGCCTCTGTATTTGTTGTGCAAAGTGTTTTTCCCGGTTAGAATGCTCATGAGGTGAAGTATGTGTCCCTTACACGATTGCAAAAAGTAATGGCTCAAGCCGGAATAGCTTCGCGGCGCAAATGCGAGGAACTTATACTGGCAGGTCGTGTTACGGTAAACGGAAAAATTACCACTACCCTAGGAACAAAAGTCGACCCCGACAAAGATGAAATCAGGGTCGATGGAAAGGTCATTCGTAAAGAACCCCATATTTATCTGGTGCTTTACAAACCTCCGGGCTACGTTACCACAGTACACGACCCCCAAAACAGGCCTACTGTGATGACCCTGGTTCGTGACTACAATCAAAGGATCTACCCGGTCGGGCGGTTAGACTATGATACCGAAGGTTTGCTTCTTATGACCAACGACGGTGATTTCGCTTACCGTTTGACCCATCCGAAACATCACGTGCCAAAAACCTATCTGGCAACAGTATCAGGTATACCCAATAAGAAGGCGCTTACTAGCCTGAGGCAGGGTGTAAAATTAGAAGACGGGCTTACATCTCCCGCTAAAGTTCAACTTGTAAAAAAGGGCACGGACAGCGTCCTGTTAAAAATAACACTTTACGAAGGCCGCAACAGGCAGGTGCGAAGAATGTGCGGTGCCGTAGGCCACCCAGTGCTGCACCTTAAGAGGACAAGCATAGGAAATCTATCCCTAGAAGGATTGAAGCCCGGCCAGTACAGAACCCTTACGACGGAAGAAGTTGTAGAACTAAAAAACTTAGTCGGATTAAAATAGGCAATAAAACTATTAACTAGCAGGAGTTTTACCGGGTCTTCAAGAAGTTTACAAGAAGTTTAAAAGAATGACAATATTTGTGGGAGGGAACACACCTTGGTAAGATACCAAGCAGAAAACGGTTACGCAGAAGGGAAAATGAGGCTTAAAATCAGGCTCGACTTCAAAGGAGTGTCCCGTCCCGGACGTTTTTTCCTCGGGTCCAAGCCGACTGACAAGGTGGCCGAAGAGGTACGGGAGCAACAAGTTGCCCTCTTTCGCAATGTTCCCATCCAAGGTGTCACAATCGAGGATATTGACTTAGGTGGCGAGATATACACCGTCTATGACGATGCTGAACGAACCGAGGTGGCATATGCTCCCGTGCAGTTAACGGTTTCAGTTGACAGCCTGGAAGACATCGTGCGCTTTATAGCCCGTGAGGAATTTCGCCGTATCGAAATTTTGGAACCGGACAATATCATTTTATCACGTTTTGATACCGAGCGGTTCCTCTTTCGTATGAACGAAGAGTTTAAAAGATATCGCCGCCACTTGGAACAAATTTATTCACGCTGAAGCAGCACCTCAGGGTCCAGATTCACCTATTAAGTGGTGCGTTCGAGTTACCATAAATAGAAAATATCTATTTATGCCTGTTTATCGCTTAGGCGAAGATGTAGTTCATGCTTAAGTTTAAGACTTCAAACCTTATTTCTGGCATGACATTGGCGCGCCCCGTGATTTCTCATTATAACGGCTGTATCTACAAAGCGGTACAGTTTTGACCCGCCGCCGCTATGTTGTTTATATTGATAACGGGCTCCTAAGCGCAGAAGAGTTACAAGATATCATATTCCACCAAACGAGATATAAAGCCGTTTCCCAAGTAAGAAAACTACTGCTGAAGATTGAAAACCACTCTGAAAACACATTGATTGCGCCCCAAGAGCTTTCACACACCGTCGATGAAATTATCGGCTAACTGCTCGCCAATTCATCTTTCGTCGTTAACTTGACTGACATTAAAGCTGAAGACGAATATCTATTTCATCATTCGGTAAATGTTTGTGTGTTGGCCCTGGTCACCGGCATACATTTAGGGTACAGCAAGGCAGATTTACTAACCCTGGGTATGGGAGCTCTTCTGCACGATATCGGAAAAGTCAAGATTCCTAAAGCCATTTTAAACAAGAAAGGTTGTCACACCGAACAGGAGTTCGAAATCATAAAACGGCATCCCATATATGGCAAACAACTGCTGTACGATGAGCCGTATTGTACAATAGCATACGCCCATCACGAAAGGTACTCCGGCGAAGGCTATCCACTCGGTCTAAAAGGTAATGAGATTCACCCCTTTGCCTAAACACCAACGAAACAGTAGTAGTTATTGATACCCCCGCAGGGCGGTCCGCTTTTCCCAACGTTCGTGTTTTTAAAGACGCCGATGGTCGCCTCATACCACCGTATGACATTTCATTTTCCCAAAATCAAAATGTTATGGATTTCTAAAGTTCACCTAACGAGCGATGTATCAGGCCCGGAACTAATTCGGCGGTACTAAAAGAAAAAAGCCTTGTTCCCTCACTCAGCCTGTGGTACAGTTTTGCCATACATCAAGGTAGGGAGGAGTTAGTCGTGAGTAAACTGGCCCGTCCCAATATTCTTTCTCTACAAAGATATCAGCCTGGCAAACCTATCGAAGAAGTAAAGAGAGAGCTGGGGTTGTCACAGGTCATTAAATTGGCCTCTAATGAAAATCCGCTCGGACCATCCCCTAGAGTCAAACAAGCCATAGAAAATTTTCTGCCAAATATCCAATATTACCCCGACGGCAGCTGCTACCGTCTGAAACAGGCCTTGGCGCAGTTTTATAATATTACCCATGACTCTATTTTTATAACAAACGGTTCTAACGAGATAGTACAGCAGATCTCCCTGGCTTTTTTGGAACCCGGGGATGAAGTTATTATGCCCGTACCCAGCTTCCCGCGGTACGAACCCCTAACGCGCTTAATGAATGCGGTACCCATTGAGGTGCCACTTAATAATTTTCGTGTCGATTTGGATACTATGGCGTCCCGTATTACGTCAAAAACCAAAGTTATCTATGTCTGCAACCCGAATAATCCCACCGGAACCATTGTTACCAAAGAGCAATTGGATGCTTTTCTCCGGCAAGTTCCGGAAAACATACTGGTGGTTTTGGACGAGGCCTATTATGAATACGTCGAGGATGGCGCCTTTCCTAACGGGCTAGACTATTTGAAACAGGGCCGGAACGTTATCGTATTGCGTACCTTTTCCAAGATTTACGGCCTGGCGGGGTTAAGGATCGGCTATGCCTTGGCGCCGCCGGATATCGTCAACTGCCTAGAAAGGGTAAGAGAACCGTTTAACGTTAATGCTGTAGCCCAGGAGGCGGCACTGGCGGCACTGGCCGATCAGGATTGGGTACGGAAAGTACGGGAATTAAACGCACAAGGGAAGGCTTATTTATACCAGGAGTTTACGAAGATACAAGTTCCGTATATCCCCACCGAGGCCAACTTTATTCTATTCGACGCCGGGAAAGATGAGAGGTTGGTATTCCAGCAATGTCTGCAAAAAGGAGTAATTATTAGAGGCGGACTCGGTTATCAAACACGGCTCAGAGTCACCATAGGCACCGGTGAGCAAAATAAGACATTTATACATACCTTGCGAGAAATCCTGGGGAGGTAACTACCGGGGAGGCTCCAAAGTGTTCAAAAAGGCAGTTCTTGTAGGGGTTGGGCTTATTGGCGGTTCCCTTGGAATGGCGCTTTGTGCGCGTAAAATTGCCGGTGAAGTCATCGGTATCGATATATCCCCTGATAACCTGCGGAAGGCTTTAGAGTTAAAAGCCGTACACCGTGTCGCCATCGATTACAATGAAGTAAGCGGTGCCGATCTTATTATCCTGGCCACACCGGTGGGTAGTCTTATTGAAAACCTGCGCAGTATGCTGCCCTATCTCGGTGATAATGTTATTGTCACCGATGTCGGAAGCTGTAAAGTCCCTATCGTATCCAGGGCTGAAGCATTACTACCTCCCGGGGCTGAGTTTGTCGGAGGCCACCCGATGGCAGGATCGGACCGCCACGGAGTAACAGCCGCCGACCGATATCTTTTTGAAAGTGCTTATTATGTACTGACCCCAACTGTGAATACCTCTAAAACAGCCCTGGATAAAATACGCCGCTTAGTCAAAGCTCTGGGCGCGCATCCCGTTATTCTTTCACCGGAAGAACACGACCGTATAGTGGCGGCAGTGAGTCATTTGCCGCATCTGGTAGCCTGCAGCCTTATGAATCATCTTGCGGGAATCCCGAATTCTGATCGCACCCTGGCGTTAGGAGCCGGAGGTTTACGGGATACCACCCGTATAGCGGCAGGAAATCCTATTTTATGGCGTGATATACTTCTTTCTAATAAATCGGAGATACTGGCCCAACTTAATTTATTCCGCCAAGAGATTGACCGGATCACGAATTATTTGGAATCCGGCAATCAGGAGGCCCTTATGCACTGGTTGGAACGGGCGCGACAAACCCGGCTCAGGTTGCCATCCAAGGCAAAAGGGTATCTTACCGAGCTCTATGGGCTTAATATTATCGTGCCGGACCAACCCGGAAGTATCGCCAAGGTAGCCACACTTTTGGCAGAAGAAAACATAATTATTAGTGATTTGGAAGTTTTAAGGGTACGCGAGGGAGATGCGGGGAGCATTCGCTTAGCTTTTAGTAGCCCGGCGGATCGAGATAAAGCAGCTCAGATACTAGAAAAACATCATATCCCCATAACCAAGGAGTAAGCAGGAAGCAGTGAACAGCGAGGGGTAAGGGGTAAGGTAGGGTAATTGGTAATAAAGATGGTCTTAACTGTCTTTAGAAAGGAATGCCCGAAACAAATAATCGTTTATTCTACCGGATCTCCACCGGATCTCTACCGAATTTCTATTGGATATCTGGATATTCCATTGTAAGGGTTCGCTCGCTGGAAATAACCGCTCATATAGTACCTTCAGAACTAGTATTCTCGAGATAGAGGTGACAGCGTTAATGTTAACTGTTACGCCCATCAGCAGAATGAGGGGAACAGTCAACGTTCCCGGGGATAAGTCGATTTCCCATCGTGCCGTTATGCTGGGATCCTTGGCTGAAGGCACGACGATCATAAGAAACTTCCTGCATAGTCAGGACTGCCTCTCAACTGTTAAGTGCATGCAGCAGCTGGGAGCTGCCGTGACTATTAAAGATGACGGTTCCGTACAGATTGAAGGCGGCGGTCTTGAAGCCCTGGCGGAACCAACCGATGTACTTGACGCCGGTAATTCCGGTACTACTATGCGTCTGCTCCTTGGCATTCTCGCAACACAACCATTTTTTAGCGTTATCACCGGGGATGCCTCTTTAAGACGGCGTCCTATGGACCGTGTGGGAGAGCCGTTAAAAATGATGGGCGCCACTTTTCTCGGGCGCAATAACGGTAAGCTGGCACCTATCGCCGTTCAAGGAGGTAATTTGAAACCTATCAGCTACAGGACGCCTGTTGCAAGTGCCCAGTTAAAGTCATCCATACTCCTGGCGGCCTTGAATACTCCTGGACAAACCTGTGTTACCGAGCCGGCACCCTCCCGGGATCATACGGAACGAATGCTACGCTACTTTGGGGCATCACTCCATAAGGAAGGGTTAAGCACCTACCTTCAAGGAGCACCCCGCCTCAAAGGTCGGGAAGTTGTGGTGCCCGGCGATATATCTTCGGCCGCCTTTTTTATGGTAGCCGCCTGTATTATACCGGACAGCGAGATTTTAATTAAAGACGTGGGTATTAATCCCTTGCGTACCGGAATTATTGATGTCCTGCGTTCAATGGGGGCCGATATAACCATCCACCATCCGAGAACATTTTCCGGAGAACCTGTGGCAGATATCGTTGTACGTACCAGCTCTTTACACGGGACGAAAGTGGGGGGCGATTTAATCCCGCGCCTCATCGATGAAATCCCTGTTCTTGCTGTTGCTGCCGCTTATGCCGATGGAAATACGATTATTACTGATGCAGCCGAATTAAAGGTAAAGGAATCCAATAGGATAGCCACGATGGCATCGGAATTGTCGTCCATAGGAGCGGATGTAAGGGAACTTGATGACGGGCTGTTCATCAAGGGCGGGCAACCCATACAGGGTGGCATTTGTGATAGCCACGGTGACCATCGTATCGCCATGTCACTAGCCATTGCCGGTCTTTCGGCTTCGGGACCAGTTACCATAAAAAATAGCGAGTGTATAGATGTTTCTTTCCCTGGATTTCTTGAAGTATTAAAAACAGTTAGCGAAGGATAATACCAATATATATCCTATAGGTTTGAATTACCTTTTTACTTTGATAAGAGGAAATTTCACAATTATGTCGAAGGTAGAAACAACACATCAAAAGGGAGGACGACCTACTATAAACAAAACAACAGCTATTGCTGTGGATGGACCGGCCGGTGCCGGTAAAAGCACTGTCGCGCGTAAAGTGGCTGAAAAATTAGGTTTTCTTTACGTGGATACCGGGGCAATGTACAGGGCTTTGACCCTTTTTGCTTTACGCCGGGGAGTTCCAATTAATAATGATGAAGCTTTGTCAGAACTCATCAAGCAAGTACGATTAGACGTAAAACCCGGACGGATATTACTTAACGGTGAAGATGTAACCGTTCCTATTCGTTCTCCTGAAGTGTCACGGCATGTCTCCTTAGTAGCCCGGTTACCGTCAGTTCGACGGTATCTTTTGAAGTTGCAAAGGGAGCTTGCCGCCAACGTTAACGTAGTTATGGAGGGTAGGGATATCGGGACAGTAGTGCTGCCTGAAGCCGACAAAAAGTTCTTTATCACGGCTTCAGTGGCGGAAAGAGCAAAAAGGCGTAGACAGGATCTTTTGACACAAGGGCATGACATAAGTGTGGAAAAACTGGAAAAGGAGATAGCGGAAAGGGATCTGTTGGATAGTACGCGAGATATTGCCCCCCTCAAACCCGCCTCTGATGCCATCTTTATTGATACTACCCGGATGACAATTCAAGAAGTGGTAGACCGTATTGTTTCGGAGGTACAGGGTAACCGATGATTTATGCGTTAGCTCGCGCCATTCTCCGATGGGTGCTCTTACTGCGCCGCTGGAACGTTGGCGGATTACAGCATATGCCGAAACACGGGGGGGTTATTGTTGCTTCCAATCATATAAGTTACTGGGACCCGGTAGTAGTAGGCTGCTGTTTCCAGCGGAGAGTGTATTTTATGGCTAAAGCCGAACTTTTCCGCTACCCTGTTTTCGGATCTCTTTTAAGAATCCTGGGAGCATTTCCGGTACACCGTAGTGGCGCGGACCGCCAAGCTATCCGTACGGCATTACAACACTTGAAGCAAGGGAGAGTGCTTGGTATATTTCCTGAAGGAACACGTAGCAAGACAGGTAAAATGTTGGCACCACAAATGGGCACGGCCCTGATAGCCCTAAAGGCCGGCGTACCTGTACTTCCGGTAGCCGTTTCCGGAACGCGAGGTGTATTCGGAAAAATAAAGGTAAAGATTGGCAAACCACTCGTATTTCAAAATTATTATGCGAAAAAACCATCTAAGGAAGATTTGAAAAAAGTAAGCGAAGTTATAATGGAACACATTGCGGCCTTGCACTCAAGCTTGGGGTGATTTTTCTTTGGAAATCAAGTTAGCCACGAAAGCCGGATTTTGTTTCGGAGTGAGGAGGGCTATTGATCTCGCCCTAAAAACGGCACAGGAAAGTAAAGGACCCATTTACTCACTGGGACCGTTAATTCATAATCCTCAGGTAGTTAATTTTCTTGCTACTCAAGGAATAACGCCTATCGATGATTTCAGCGACATCACCGAAGGTACGCTGATCATTAGATCTCATGGCGTACAGCCGCAGTTGATAGATGCTGCTAAAAACAAAGGTTTACAAATTATAGATGCCACCTGCCCATTTGTCAAACGGGCCCAAAGATTGGCTTGCGATCTTACCGCCCAAGGTTATCAAGTTGTAGTAGTCGGGGACAAGGAACATCCCGAAGTGCAGGGCATTGTGGGATGGACAAACGGTCAGGCCATAGTGGTCGAAAACCCCTCTGAAGCCGCTGGCCTGCCCGTATTCTCAAAAGTCGGTGTGGTGGCACAAACCACACAACCCGAGTACAACTTCGATGCGGTAGTACAGGTTTTACAGGACCGGATGGGCGAGGTTACGGTTTCAAAAACCATTTGCAACGCTGTAGCCGAACGGCAAAAAGCTGCCTTGGCATTAGCGTGTGAAGTGGACGTCATGATTGTGGTAGGAGGCGCCAACAGTGCCAATACCCGAAAACTGACAAGTTTATGCAAAAACACGAGAACACCTACCTATGCCATTGAAACCGCTGATCAATTAGACCCTTCCTGGTTCAGAAACGTAAAGATCGCAGGTTTGACGGCAGGTGCTTCTACACCTGATTGGATTATCGAGGAGGTTGAAAGTAGGATGCGTGAGTTGGAAGAAATCACGAGCCCGGAAGATGAAATGCAAAATATGGAGGTAAAAACTCTCCGGGCGGGGGAAATCGTAAAGGGGGTTGTTGTCGAAGTCGACCAGGACGAGGTTCTGGTTGACGTGGGAGCCAAATCCGAAGGTGTTGTTCCCTTACGGGAATTGTCCTGCTGTGAAGTCACCTCCCCTCATGAAATTGTCAAAGTGGGGGATGAAATAGATGTCTGGGTGGTTAAGGCAAAGGACAATGAAGGAAGAATTATCCTGTCCAAAGAAAGAGCAGATGCGGTAAAGGCTTGGGAAACTTTACAGGAAAGCTACCGGCAAAACGAGACTGTTTCAGGTATTGTACGTGAAGTAGTTAAAGGCGGCCTCTTGGTTGACGTTGGTGTGCGGGCTTTTTTACCTGCCTCCCAGGTCGACCGCGGTTTTGTTGAAGATTTACACCAGTTCGTTAATCAAGAAATCCGTGCTAAGATTATTGAGTTCAATAAGAGTCGCAAAAAAATCATCTTATCGCGTAAGGCTGTTCTGGAAGAAGAATATGCCGAAAAGCGGCAGAAAACGCTGGCTAGTATTCAGGAAGGAGACGTCGTCAAAGGCGTAGTGAGGCGTCTTACTGAATTCGGCGCCTTTGTTGATATCGGCGGTCTTGATGGTCTGCTGCACATATCAGAGATTTCTTGGCACCGTATTAATCACCCGTCAGAAGAACTTACTGTGGGCGATGAAATTGATGTCAAAGTGCTTAAGGTAGATAAGGAAAATGAAAAGGTCTCCCTTAGCAGAAAACAAATTCTTCCCAATCCTTGGGATAACGTACAGGAAAAATACCTGGTTGACAGCATTGTAAAAGCTAAAGTAGTACGCCTGGTTCCCTTTGGGGCGTTTGTGGAACTGGAACCTGGTGTTGAAGGTCTAATTCATATTTCCCATCTCGCTGATTGGCACGTTGCCAAGCCGGAAGACGTCGTGGCTGAAGGTCAAGAAATTGATGTTAAGGTGCTCAGTGTCGATCCCGAGGCTAAAAGAATCAGGCTGTCGTTGCGAGAGGCGCAGAAGACGGTTAAATCTGACGACGAAACATCCTATCAAGACCGTAATTCCGGTAAAGTAACCATCGGAGACGTTTTCGGAGACTTGTTTGACAAGAACTAACAATATATAAATAATAAAACCGTTTTTAAAAAGGAGCAGGTAGTTGCTCCTTTTTTTTATACCGGTAAATAATTTTTGCGGCTCTGATCATCGTATAATTTGACCTTGCCAGGGAAACCTAAAAATAACATTTATACAGGTAAGAAGGAGTAGGTGTTATGGAAAGGCTACCTCTTGGCATCATCGTACTAATCGTTGTTTCCGTCCTCATCTATTTAGGCCTGGCACATCGTGTCCTTGACCGCATGCGTCTTAACGATAAGACCGCACTGGTAATTTTAGGATTAATGATTGTCGGAAGCCTGATTGACCTTCCGCTTACTAAGGGCAACATAACAGTGGCTTTAAACATAGGCGGCGGTCTTGTTCCTATCGGATTGGCTTTCTACCTGTTGGGTAAAGCCGAGCATAACCGCGAACGTATTAACGCTTTAATGGGAGCCTTAGTAACCGGTGCTGTTGTCTTCGTCATTGGAACATACCTAATGACCGGTTTAACCGAACCAGCCGGCCGGTACGCCGTTATAGATGTACTTTACATTTATCCCATCGTAGCAGCCGTTATCGCCTATGCCGCCGGACGTTCCAGGCGTGGTGCCTTTGTATCCGCGACCCTCGGAGTGTTGCTGGCCGATATTTTTCACTTGATAAACCTGGCGGGCAGGAACATTCCGGGAATGGTCCACATCGGTGGGGCAGGGGCTTTTGACGTTCTGGTAATTTCCGGTGTATTGGCCGTACTTTTAGTTGAAATCGTCGGTGAAGCGCGCGAAAGGCTGCAAGGAGGTCCCCAATCAGAGGGTCGAGGTGAAGGTACTCTTGCCGCCCTGAAAAGCCCCGAAGACAAAGGAGGCCGCGAAAATGAAAACTAAAGCAAAGCTTGGGCTCCTTATTTGCGGGTGCCTTGTTACCTTTGGCATAATCTTAGGTAGTTATACCGTCCATAACCGCCTTCCGGTTTGGACCCCCATTAATTTTAACCGGACTTTTGAGGACCACTTGGCAGGCCACGTCAGTACTATTTTGGACCAGGAAGGCAACTTCATCAGTAAGACGGCTAGAACAGTGGTGCCTGGTGATGAAATCATTACCGCTAATGGTAAACATTATAAAATTATCTCCGTAAATAATGAATACGCCGAAGCAAAACTTCTCGGCATTGATCAGGAACTGCTGGGGTGGTACCAGTATTTTGACGGAGAAGTAGCACCGGCCATTAAGAATTTTGGAGCCAATAAATCCCAAGTAGCCATCTACCACACTCATAGTGATGAATCATACGTTCCTTCAGACGGCTCGGCGGCCCAACCGGGAAAAGGGGGTATTTTAAAAGTCGGTGCTGCTATGGCCCAGTCATTGATGAAGCAGGGTCTGAACGTCATACATGACAAAACACCGCACGAACCACACGACGCACAAGCTTATATGAGATCCCGCAAAACGGCCACCCAACTCCTGAAAAAGAACCCGGTAGCCTTGTTTGATGTGCATCGTGACGGGGTCCCGGACGCAGATTTTTACCGGAGAAATATTGACGGCAAGGAAGTAACCCAATGCCGGTTAGTAATCGGACGCCAGAATTCTAAAATGAAATCTAACCTTGATTTCGCAAAGCGTCTGATGGCCGCAGCCAATAAAAGGCATCCCAACCTGGTAAAAGAAATTTTCTTAGGTAAGGGTAATTACAACCAAGACCTCATGTCCACCGCCTTGCTAATTGAGGTTGGCACCCATACCAACAGCCGCGAACGTGCTCAGAATGGAGTAGCGCTGCTGGCAGACGTAGTTCCATCCGTGTTGGGCGCTGCAGGTTTTCAGAAGGGTGGCGGTGCCCAGGGTTGGAACACTATTTTGTGGATCGCCGGCATAGCCATTGTGGGTGGTTTAGCCTTCCTGGTGGTTAGTTCTGGAGGCCTGAAGCAGGCCCGGGAACGATTACGCAACTTTACCGGTAAAGAATTGGAGCTTGGTAAAGTAAACCAGCAGGACGATTCGGGCCAAAAAGACGGAGAAAAATAGGGGAGTATTGTTATTTGAAAATCATATATCACTGTTATGGCGGCACCCATTCTTCTGTGCTGGCCGCCGCCATACACACCGGTAGACTTGATACCACAAAAATCCCGTCTACGGCAGAGTTTTTCTCTCTGCCGTTTTTTGACACACGTTCTTCTTCAGACATCGGGATAATCGTACAATATGGAAGCCTGCAAAATAACATACCGGTATTTATCCTGGGACGAAAAGGTTATTGTACCGCCCCTTCCAAGATTTTTAACTGGCTGGCAGAGATTTTCGGAGTTAAAGAAAAATATATTATCATCGATACAACCCCTACCCTCAACTGGCAGATGAAGCTTGGCGGTTATTTGTCCCGGCGGCTGGGACTAATCCGCTTGGGCAGACCATTTATTATTTGGGGCGCCCGTCGCGCCTTCAAAGATATTGTCAATTTAGTACTAGCCACACAGAGAAGGTTACTACTATGAAGCTCATTTACATTCACCGTACCCCTCTAGCCGCAATAGCGGCATTATCCAAAACTAAAAACTCCATTTCTTTACTTGAACCGTACATATACCGCCGTGAACATTTTTTAAAAGCCGGGAACGATGCCGAGGGTAATGAAGTGTATGCCCTGTGGTTGAACACAGATATGCTTCTGACAAGACGATTAATAATGAGCTACTGCGAATTACACAATATATCTGATGACACCTATATTGTTAAAGATGTACGTCCCGGGAATTTTCGAACAAAACTGATAGCGTTCTTGTTTTATCTAGGTTTACCAAGAATAGCCCTGGCACTGCTTAAATTATGCGCGAACAGAAATTTGGCGGACCCCCTGCCTGGTCTTACCGGGATTGACTAAGTACCGCCCCGCGTGGATAATGACAGAAGATAAGCGGGGGAGAGAATATTGTCTTATAAAGGTTTGGTAACAAGTAGGGTCTTACCCGGCAGCATAGCCTCGGAGCTTAACCTGGAAAAAGGAGATCAAATCCTTTCTGTCAACGGTCACATGATTCGTGACGTAATTGATTTCAGGTTCTATGCCGGTGAAGAATATGTTGAAGTACTCGTGCGCAAAACAAACGGGGAGGAATGGTTACTGGAAATAGAAAAGGAACCTGACGACTATTTGGGCCTGGAATTTGCTAATCCCATCGGACACTTAAGAAAATGCCAGAATCATTGTATTTTTTGTTTTGTTGATCAAATGCCTCCCGGTATGCGTAACTCGTGCTACATTAAGGATGATGACTACCGTTTATCCTTTCTTAACGGCAACTTTATTACTTTAACGAACCTGACCCAAAAAGATCTGCAGCGGATTGCCGAGCAGCGCTTGAGTCCTCTCTATGTTTCTGTGCATACCACAAACCCCGACTTACGCTGCTTAATGATGCGACACCAGCGCGCAAGTGCGATCCTGACACAGCTTCATTTTCTTAAAGAAGCCGGCATCAAGCTACATACTCAGATAGTATTATGCCCGGGGTATAATGACGGGCAAGAGTTAGAAAGAACTGTACATGATTTAAGCGCGCTTTGGCCTGCCGTCCAAAGCATAGCGGTTGTGCCTGTTGGGCTTACCCGTTATCGCCAAGGATTACCTCTGCTGCAGCGCGTTACACCTCGACAAGCGCAAGAAATTATTACCTGGGCTAGGACACAACAAGCAATGTTCCGCAAAAACCTGGGGGTATCACTGCTGTATTTGGCTGATGAATTCTACCTCATATCCGGGGAAAAAATACCAAGCAGAGAATTTTATGATGATTTTGCCCAAATTGAAAACGGAGTCGGCCTAACCAGACTCTTCCTTGACGAATGGGAAGAAGTTAGATTAAACTTGCCTTGTGAACTTCCGGCAAAGCGGATAACTGTTGTAACGGGACACCTGGGGGCTAAGGTTATGGCAAAAATCATCGGGGAATTAAATACCATCAAGGGGTTGGACATCTCCCTGATTGAAGTAGATAACATGCTCTTTGGTTCTTCCGTTACCGTGGCCGGGTTACTTACGGGGAAGGATATTTTTAAACAGCTTCGTAACCGCTCATTGGGGGATCTGGTCATAATACCGGAAGTAGCCCTCAGAGAAAACCAAAACGATTTTCTGGATAAAATGACGCTGACTCAACTTTCAGAAACCCTGGGTGTCAAAACAGTCGCCGTTCAAAGTCCCCGGTCTCTTGTCAGCCATATTCTAAATTTTTAGGAGGTTGTACGGTGGGCAAACCCCTTGTCGCCATCGTGGGAAGGCCTAATGTCGGCAAGTCAACCTTATTTAACCGTATCGTCGGAAGCAGAACGGCAGTTGTGGAAGCCCACCCTGGTGTCACACGTGATCGCCTGCAGCAGGATACCGAGTGGAATAACACCGCTTTTTCTCTTATTGATACCGGGGGTATTGACGTTGAAGCCGATGATAATATTGCGCAGCAAGTGCGCGAACAGGCATATAGAGCCGTTGAAACAGCAGATCTTGTGCTTTTTGTAGTGGATGCAAACACGGGACTTTTACCACCGGATCTCGATATTGCACAGATTTTACGTCCTTACCGCGAGAAAATAATCCTGGTGGTAAACAAAGTAGATGATTTTACCGAACCACCGCCTATGGCGGAGTTTTTTCCGTTGGGGTTAGGAGAACCGTTTCCGATATCGGCAGCCGGAGGCTTGAATATCGGCGATTTACTGGATGAAATAGTTTCCCGGCTGCCGGGCACTACAAGTGCTGAAGAAACGGAAGCTGTTCGCATCGCCGTCGTAGGTCGCCCCAACGTAGGCAAATCGTCCTTAATAAACCGCATTCTGGGGGAAGAGAGAGTCATTGTCAGCAACATCCCCGGCACTACCCGTGATGCGGTTGACACCATCTTCCACAGGGGAAACATTGATTACGTCTTCATTGACACGGCCGGTATCCGACGCAGGTCCAGGATTACCGAAAGCATTGAAAAATACAGCATTCTCAGATCGCAAAAAGCCATAGAACGAGCAGATATTGTGCTGGTCATCATTGATGCTGCGGAAGGCATTACGCAACAAGACAAGCGCATCGCAGGAATGGCGGAAAAAGAAGGCAAGGCTACCATTATTGTTTTAAACAAGTGGGATCTTGTTAGTGATAAAATCCGTAATGTTAACAGTTATTTGGACGGCATCAGGAGTGAACTTGCTTTCATTAACTACGCTCCTATATTGCATATTTCCGCGTTGACAGGTTACCGTGTGGAAAAAGTTTTTGATATGATCAACAGTGTAATAAAAGAGTATCAAAAACAAATTGCCACCAGTACTTTAAACAAAATTTTACGTGATGCCTTTTTGGCAGCACCCCCGCCGGCTCATCAAGGAAAGCGGCTCAAGTTTTTATATGCGACTCAGGTAGGTATTAAACCACCGCAGTTTTTACTCTTTGTTAATAATCCGGCGCTTATTGCCAAGGGTTATCGTCGTTACCTTGAAAACCAGCTACGGCGATACTTCGGGTTTGAGGGAACGCCGGTACGGATGTTTTTCAGGAGGCGTGATAAATAAGTGTTAGAAGTTGTTCTGGCTGTGATCATAAGTTATCTTCTGGGTTCTTTTCCTACCGGCCTGCTTATAGGCCGCCTTACGAAAGGCATCGACATTAGAAACTACGGCAGCGGTAATATTGGTGCTACCAATGTCTGGCGCATTTTGGGTCCCGGACCGGCCCTCATTGCCCTAGTGGGAGATTTGGGCAAAGGAGCCGCCGCCGTGTTGATAGGTCTTCACATGGGGCCTCCCGGTACCGAGCTGCTTACCGCCTTTGCGGTGATCCTGGGGCACGGTTGGTCAATTTTTTTGCGCTTCCAGGGAGGCAAAATGATCGCCACCAGTATCGGTGCCCTGGCATTGCTTTCTCCTAAAACCGTTGCCATTGCCATCGTCATATGGCTGGCAGTGGTGGGTATAAGCCGGTTTGTTTCTTTAGGGTCAATCGCGGCGATACTGTCAGTACCCGTTACCTTTGCCTTATTAAAGCTAAACATTTGGTATACTGTCTTTGGAATTGTCCTGGCCGCATTGGCCATTTACAAGCATAGATCCAACATTAAAAGACTTTTGAACGGGAGTGAAAATAAGTTCAGCCTGCGCAAGTAGTCTTTATAATGCCCAAGTGATACAATAGACAACGGGGAGGGTACGCCGCAATGCAAATACAGGAAGTCCGCGTAACTATTAAATCATCTTTACCCGATGCTAAAGGGGAAGAAATTCTGGAAGAGATTAAAACTCTTTTGGGTACTACATCTATAGACAAAATCCGTACCGCCAAAGTTTACCGGTTTGAAGGCATTACATCATCCGATGCTGAATATCTAGCCAAAACTCTCCTGTGTGAAGATGTTTTCCAGGAGTTCCAGGTCAATGGATCCATACTGGCGGATACCAACTGGTTAGTTGAGGTCGCATACAAACCGGGAGTCATGAACCCGGAAGCCGCATCCCTTATCAAATCGGCTCGCGACCTGGGGATAAGGGGGTTAGAGGCCGCCGATTCCAGCATAGAATACGCCTTTTACGGCAAGGACATTACCGCCGCTGAAATCGCCGCCATCACCGAAAAAATCTTGGTTAACGCTACTATCCAGCAAGTGATTACCGACAAACCTGACACTTTAAAAATTAAGGGTATCCCGGGAACTACCAGCATCATCCCCATTCGTGAAATGAATGATGAACAACTGATGGCCTTAAGCAGGCAGAATTTATTTTTGAACCTTGAAGAGATGCGCGTGATCCAAAACTATTTCAGGCAGATTCAACGTGATCCGACCGACTGCGAAATTGAAGTACTGGCTCAAACCTGGTCGGAACACTGTGTACATAAGACTTTCAAATCCGGAATCGTGGTAAATGGCCAAATGAAGAAACCTTTTTTCCGCCGCCTCCAGGAAGCGACGCGTGAAATTGACCACCCTCTCGTTCTTTCAGCTTTTGAAGATAATTCCGGAGTATTAGCTTTCTATGAAGGTTGGGCCGTATGCGGCAAAGTTGAAACCCATAACTCACCGTCGGCCATCGAGCCCTATGGCGGCGCTGCTACCGGTAGCGGCGGCGTTTTTCGAGATATTATGGGTACGGGGCAAGGAGCTAAAGTAATCGCCTCAACCGATATGTTCTGCTTCGCTCCACCCGACCTTAGCCCGTCCCAAATCCCCGAGGGATGCCTGCATCCGCGTTACCTGTTACGCCGAGTAGTAGCCGGCGTACGCGATTATGGTAACCGCATGGGTATTCCGACTAACAACGGGTCACTGCATTTTCACTTCGACTTCCGGGCCAAGCCTACCGTAATAGTAGGTGCATACGGCCTTTTACCGGCGGAAAAAGCCGCTAAGGGTGAACCTTTGCCGGGAGACCTTGTCGTGGTCGTTGGAGGTCGTACCGGGCGGGACGGCATTCACGGTGCCACCTTTTCCAGTGCCGAGATGACCGACCAAACCATAACGACTAACGCGCAGGCAGTCCAGATAGGTCATCCCATCGAAGAAAAGAGAATGAGTGACGCCCTGCAAACGGCACGTGACAAAAACCTTATCAGAGCCATAACTGACTGCGGGGCAGGGGGATTCGCCTCGGCAGTAGGAGAAATGGGACGGAACATTGGAGTGGAAATCGCCCTGGAACGCGCTCCCTTGAAATACTCCGGTTTGGCCCCGTGGGAGATTTTACTTTCAGAAAGTCAGGAACGTATGGTAATGGCCATAGCGCCTGAAAACCTGCCCCAACTTACCGAAATTTGCCGGCAGCATAACGTTGAGCTGACAGTACTGGGGACCTTTACCGGCAGTCGCCGGTTTGTAGCCACCTTTAACGGTGATACCGTTCTTGATTTGGATATGGACTTCCTACACAACGGACTTCCCCAGCAGACACTGGAAGCCGAATGGAAACCGGTTCATGGTGATGAACCCGCATTCCCCGAACCGGCCGACCTGTCAAATGAATACACGCGCGTGCTGGCGCATTTGAATGTATGTTCCAAAGAACCCGTGGTAAGACAATATGATCACGGGGTGCAAGGCACTAACGCCATATTGCCGTACGGTGGTGTCGAGGAAGATGCACCAAATGACGCCATCGTTATTACGCCACTATTGGATAAACCCTACGGCCTGGTTATCAGTCATGGGATGAATCCCGTACTTAACCGCATCGATCCATACTGGGGCGGTTTGTGGGCCGCCACGGAAGCCGTCGCCAATGCGGTTGCCGTGGGGGCTAATCCCCGGGAAACAGCGCTCATCGACAATTTTATCTGGCCGGTTCCCGACTGCCATACCCTGGGGGCGCTGGACCTTGCTGTCGATGCCTGTGTTGATTTTTCTCGCGCGACGGGAATGCCTTTTATTTCCGGCAAAGATAGTCTCTCAAGCACCTACCGCAGTAAAGAAGGTACCGTAATTCAAATTCCGCCCGTTCTTTGCATTTCAGCCTTTGGACGCATTCCCGATGTACGGCGTACCGTTTCGTCAGATTTGAAAAAGCCCGGCAACCTGCTGGTGCTGGTAGGAACAAGAATTACCAGTCAGATGGCTGGATCAGTCTATTTTGACCTGCACCAAACGCTGGGACATAATTTACCTCGTGTAAATTTAAAGGCAGTAAAGCAAGTTTTTAATGAAGTTTTCCAGTGCATTAATTCCGGAATGGTTCAAAGCTGCCACGACATCAGCGAGGGTGGGTTGGCCGCTTGCCTTGCCGAGATGTGTTTTGGCGGTCGTTACGGTGCCGAAATAACTATCCCAGATAATGAGCGCCCTGATTTTTACCTTTTTAACGAAACTCCGGGATGCTTTCTTGTTGAAGTCGATCCTGCAGTGCAACCGGAACAGCTTTTTAAAGACGTTCCCGCCAAAATCATCGGAAAGGTAATTAAAGACCCGGAAATAAGAATTTATCACCAGGGTAATCAAATCGCAGATCTAAAACTTGATGAGTTACTGCGCGCATGGCAGCGTCCTATGAAAGAGGTGTTCGGGGATTGAAACCGAGAATCTGCATTCTGCAAACCGATGGAACCAACTGCGACTTGGAAACGGCCTACGCTTGTGAAATCGCCGGCGGAATCCCTGAATTGGTACACGTTAATGAATTACGTGAGCGAAAACACCGCCTGCTGGATTTTCAATTACTTATCATCCCTGGTGGCTTTACATATGGTGATGATGTTCACTCCGGCAAAATCCTAGCAGTGGAACTAACTTCCTTTTTCAAAGACCAGATACGAGAGTTTGTGCAGCGTGGCCGCCCCGTACTTGGTATTTGTAACGGCTTTCAGGTGCTGGTACGCACCGGCCTGCTGCCTGATCTTGATCTCGGCAATATTACCGCCACATTAATGGGTAATGACAGCGGCCGTTTCGAATGCCGCTGGGTCAGGCTTAAAGTTGAAAACAGCCGTTGCGTCTTTACCTCTGACATAGCCGGCCAAACTGTTTACTATCAAGCGGCACACGCAGAGGGGAAATTCTACGCTGTCCAGGAAGTTATAGACAAACTGGAACGCAACAGACAGGTAGTCTTCCGGTACACGGACGACTCCGGCCAGCCGACTTTGTCGTATCCATACAATCCCAACGGGTCTTTTAACGCCATCGCAGGTATTTGTGACCCGTCCGGAAAGGTATTGGGGTTAATGCCCCACCCGGAACGGTTTGTTAAACCGACCCAATATCCTCATTGGCGCCGGGAAGAAATATCTACGCCTCACGGCTTATATATTTTCAAAAATGCCATTCGTTATGCCGCCAATGTGTGAGGGATGACCTATGTCAGCGGATCTTTGCATTTTGGGTGCCGGCAGCTGGGGTACCGCCCTGGCCGTAGCACTGGCCCAAAAAAATATTCCGTCGGTACTATGGGCTCGGAACCCCAATCACGCCCGCAAGATGCATTTACATAAAGAAAACACCGCTTATTTACCGGGGATAACCATTCCCTCGGTTGTTAAAGTTACATCAGATTTGGAGGAAGCCGTAAAACAAAAATCCCTGGTGATTTTTGTAGTCCCATCGCATGCCTTTCGCAGCGTTTTACAAAAGGTTACGCCATTATTACCTCATCACACCATTATTGTTAACGCTGCTAAGGGACTTGAGGAAAATACCTTGGCACGGTTATCACAGGTATACGCCGCTGAAACCGGTGATAATAAACTGAAACGCTACGTAGTGTTATCGGGTCCCAGCCACGCGGAAGAAGTGGGGCAGCACCAACCGACGGCCCTGGTAGCAGCATCACCGAATATGGACATAGCAGAGACGGTACAAAAGGTGTTTATGTCGCCTACCCTGCGCGTATACACCAACCCCGATATTATAGGGGTGGAGTTGGGAGGAGCTCTTAAGAATATCATTGCCCTTGGGACCGGTATCGCCGACGGCCTCGGTTTTGGCGATAACACCAAGGCGGCTTTAATGACGCGTGGACTTGCAGAAATTACGCGTCTCGGCGTCAGTTTAGGAGCACACCCCCAAACGTTTGGAGGGTTAACCGGTATCGGCGACTTGATTGTAACCTGTACCAGTCAGCACAGCCGCAATCGCCGTGCCGGCATCGAAATCGGCCGCGGGAAGTCCCTGGATGAAGCATTAAAAAGTGTTCGGATGGTCGTAGAAGGAGTACGTACAACCAGGGCCTGTTACCGATTGGCTCAGGAAAAGCAAGTCGTTATGCCCATAACTCAGGAAATTTACCGCGTGCTCTTCGAAGGACTGTCACCCCTTGAAGGCGTAACCAATTTAATGACCAGAGGACGTACATGTGAATTGGAAGAAATCGCTCGTATTCAGATGCAAATCACTTGGGACCAAAAAGACTGATAAGTGTGAGCAGGAAGCAGTGATTAAGGAACTTGTTACGTTCTTTAGGTCCCCATATCTGGACCGGTAATTTGCCTTTATGATGTATGGTTAGCTTGAGTAATTAGTGATTAAGATGCTGCCAGTTTTCTTTTAGTTGATTATCTGTATTGCTACTGTTTCTAATGCTTAGTTACGTTAGAGTGGGTAATTAGGAGGTTTTAGGGTTTTTGGCGTGCCATAAAGGCGCGTTATTTTTTGGGACCTGTGACCTAATTTTTTAAGGCGCCCGTCCGATGCCTTTATTTCCGGAAGGTGATAAACATTAATTAACATACTAACGGAGGCTGATTACATGCGACCTAAGATAATATTGGTGTTGGCGCTGGTTTGCGGTGTAGCCGCTGCTCTTGGTATTTATCTGCACCTTGAGAATCTGAAAGAGAAATATCAAAAAGCTGGTAACTTTCATACCGTGGTCGTGGCCAAGGAAAAGATATCCGCCGGTTCAACGGTAACCGTAAACGCCCTTACATTAAAAGAAATTCCTTCTAAATACATTCACCCCGAAGCGGCTGATAAGATTGATGAAGTCCAGGGGAAAATCGCCCTTGACAACATATATCCCGGTGAGCAAGTCATCTCTTCAAACCTGGCCGCCAGAGATGAAATAGTTTCTCAACTGGCATTAGCCATTAAACCCGGACAGCGTGCCGTTACCGTTGCGATCAATGAAGTCTCGGGGTTAGCCGGTCTTTGTCTTCCCGGTGACAGAGTAGATGTAGCGGTAACCTATGATGATAAAACCAGTGTTATCATTCAAAACGCGTTAATTCTCGCCATCAACCAGAACTTGCAAAAGCATGATAAGACCGATACTTCACAGCTCCGTACCGCCACCCTAGCAGTCACACCCGAACAAGCACAGGAATTAATTCTGGCTTCGGAACGTGGTTCTATTCGACTGATGCTACGCTCACCTGTCGACTCTGACTTTGTTGATTTGCATACCGTAAATATGCAACATCTTGGTCGATAAGGGGGCTTTGACGGTGGAAAACGGCATCAAAGTTCTTGTCGTGGATGATGTTGCGAGTACCAGAGAGGATATTCGCCGTCTCCTTTATTTTGAAGAAGATATCAAAATCATCGGTGAGGCTGAAGACGGTAATGAAGCCGTTTCCATGGCAGAAGAATTGCGCCCCGACGTGATTTTAATGGACATTAACCTGCCCGAAGTCGACGGCATTACCGCTACCGAAGTGTTAATGGACAAAGTGCCGGAAAGTGCCGTAATTATTATTTCCATCCAAGGAGAACAGGACTATATTAGAAAAGCCATGTCTGCCGGTGCCAGCGATTACCTGGTCAAGCCGTTTACCTCCAGCGAACTGGCTGAAACCATTCGCCGTACAAATGATAAGCACAAGAAACGGCAGCACTTGCTGGGCATGCAGATTAAAAACAGGAACCGCCGCCAGGGTAAAATCATCACCATCTTTGGTACTAAAGGTGGTATCGGCAAAACTATGGTGGCCTGTAACCTGGCTGCCGCGTTATCACAGGAAGGCAAAAAGGTGGCCCTTATAGACCTTAGTGTCCTTGGCGGTGATATCCCCTTGATGTTAAATATCAAACCTAAACGAAACATTACCGACCTCGCCGAAGAGGGCATTGACGATACGACTATTCTCGATCATTTTCTGATGTCCCATCCTTCAGGGGTTAAAACCCTGTGCAGTCCCACGCTGCCAGAAGAAGCAGAATTATTAACCCCTGAGATAATGGACGACATTGGCCGTCTATTCGCCGAACGTTTTAAGTACACCGTCATAGACACTCCCGGGTACCACTGTCCCGTTACCAAACATGCTTTAAGAATAGCTGACGAGATTATCTTGCTCTTAACCCCCGATCTAATCTCCATCAAGCATGCCCGAGACGACCTGGACTATCTTATGGAAGAAGGACACGCCGACAAAGTAAGTCTCGTTCTCAACCGGGTCGGAATTGAAAACGCCATTAAAACCGCCGAATTGGAACGGGCCCTGAACTCAAAGTTTATGGCCCTCATACCCAATGATGATAAAACGGCTATTACTTCTATCAATAAAGGCGTACCTTTTGTTTTGACCCACAATAACAGTAGATTGACAGAAGCTATTAAATCCATTGCTAAACATTTTCTGGAACCCCGTAAAGCTACAGCGGTCAATAATAGTAAACATTCCCTACTTTCACGGTTATTTACTTTCTAAACAGAACACAGTGAGGTGAAATAAGGCGTGCGAACACTTAATCGCAATCGAAGGGAACAGCAGCATGAAATTGTGGCAAAAATACATAAACAATTAATCGCCGAGTTAAAAACCTTGCCGGGACAAGAATACAATCCCAGCCCTCAGGAAATCGAAGCGCTGGTCAAAAAGATCTTGGAACAAAATCCCGATCTCGTTACCCGTGTGGACCGGCGCCGCATTACGGCCGAGCTCATTGACGAGATTTTGGGTTTTGGACCCATTACTCCACTGCTTAATGACACAAGCATATCGGAAATAATGGTTAACGGGCCCAAACAGGTATATATTGAGAGGTCCGGCAAAATGGAGCGCACCGATATAACGTTCCGTGACGATGCCCACGTACTGCACATTATTGATAAAATCGTCTCACCGCTAGGCCGGCGTATTGATGAAAGCATGCCCATGGTTGATGCCCGCTTGCCCGACGGTTCCCGCGTTAATGCCGTCATTCCGCCTATTGCCCTTAACGGCCCTGTGTTGACGATCAGAAAATTTGGAGAACACTCCTTAAAAATGGAGGACCTCATTAAACTTGGTACCCTAAGCCCTGAGATGGCACGTTTTCTTGAAGCCTGCGTTAAAGCCAGGTTGAACATAATTATCTCCGGGGGTACCGGCAGCGGGAAAACCACGACCCTTAACGTGCTGTCATCTTTTATCCCCAGAAACGAACGCATCATCACCATTGAGGATGCTGCCGAAATTCAACTGCACCAGGAGCACGTCGTCCGAATGGAGGCGAGACCGCCGAATATCGAAGGTACCGGTGCTATTACGATCCGTGATTTGGTACGCAACGCCCTTAGGATGCGGCCCGACCGCATTGTAGTAGGCGAGGTTCGTGGTGGAGAAGCATTGGACATGCTGCAGGCAATGAACACCGGACACGACGGCTCACTCACCACCGGTCATGCCAACTCACCCCGTGATATGCTGTCACGATTGGAAACTATGGTTTTAATGGCCGGCATGGACCTACCGGTTAGAGCCATTAGGGAACAAATCGCCTCCGCTATTGATCTTATTATCCATCAAGCCAGAATGCGGGATGGTTCCCGCCGGATTGTACATATTACCGAGGTACAGGGTATGGAGGGCGACGTCATCGTCCTGCAGGATATCTTTTCAGTTCAGTATGGGCGTCGCAGCGACGGAAAAACACATGTACGGTTTACTGCCACAGGCATCAGACCCAAATTCATTGATAAATTCGAGGCGCAAGGTGTCAGCTTAACAAACGACGTATTTGCTGCTCAAATCTAAGGGGTGGAAATGTGTTCATTATAACCGCTTTTGTATGCCTGTTCGTTGCACTGACAGTCTGGTCTCTTACCCAACTTACTACCAAGGGCAAGCAGGAAATGCTTTCAAGGCTAGATGAAGTCGCCCGGGTGCAAAAACCCAAAAGCGCCGACGTTTCTGTAGGGCAGATTAGTATTTGGCGTCGAACGGCACGCTTATTAGCTGCTTTTCTGCCCCTGAAAAGCATAGGACCCAAACTAGAAGGTGAACTGGCAAAGGCCGACTGGCCTCTAAGGGGGGACGAGTTTTTCGTTGGATCGCTGGTGGGGGCCATTTTAACCGGTACTCTATCTCTATTGTTAACATCCCAGCCGTTCTTGTCGGCAATCCTGGCTATTACTATGGGATTACTGCCGTTTATTATGTTAAGGCTCAGCAAGGTCCGGCGCATAAAAACCTTTGAAGGACAACTATGTGATGCCTTAAACATGATGGCCAATACTCTGCGGGCCGGGTTCAGTTTTTTACAGGCTCTTGATATGGTAAAAAAGGAAATGCCCGCACCCATCAGCAAGGAATTTGGTCGTACCCTTCAGGAGATAAGGCTCGGAGCGGCAACCGAAGATGCCTTAGTTAACCTGATAAACAGAGTCGGAAGCCATGATTTAGATCTGGTTATAACGGCAGTGCTCATCCAAAGACAGGTAGGCGGCAATTTGGCTGAAGTTTTGGATAATATCGCCCACACCATTAGAGAAAGAATCAAAATTAAAAGGGAGATCAACATTTTAACGGCACAAGGACGTATTTCAGGTCTTATTATAGGGCTGCTGCCGGTAGCGCTGGCTTTGGTACTATTGGTCATCAACCCCGGCTATATCCAGGAACTGTTTCATAACCCCACCGGCACCTACCTCCTTACGGGCGCAACTTTTTCCGAAATTTTGGGCTTCCTGGTCATCCATCGTATTATGAACATCAAAGTGTAGGTGAGAGACGTGTTCTGGACTTCTTTAATCCTGGCAGCATTAGCAATATTCTTTCTCCTGTTTTACTGGTATCTCAAGCTTTTTGGGGACAGCCTTGCTATCAAGGAACGTCTTAACAGATATGCCAGAAAACAGGAAATAAGTTATGAACCCAGAAAGAAAGAATTAAGCCTCCCTCTATGGAATCGCATATGCACCCCGCTTTTTAAAAAGTTACGTCAAAACAAACAGTTACCAGCCGCCCAGCACCGGCAAATGAGCCGTAAAATCCGCCTGGCAGGTAATCCGTGGGGCATAACACCATACGAATTGAAACTGATCAAATACGCTGCCGCCCTTCTTTGCGGCGGAACATCACTGGGTACCGGCTATCTCTTGCATTTATCAAACATCTTAAATATAACACTGATGCCTCTGATGTGTTACGTGGGGTGGCTGCTGCCTGAAATCTACCTAAATGCGCGGGCAAAATCACGTCAAAATGAAGTGGAACGCAGTCTTCCGGACGTCCTGGATTTATTGACGGTAAGCATTGAAGCCGGGTTAGGCTTTGATGCCGCCCTTCTTAAAGTCGTTGAAAAATCAAAAGGAGTCTTAGCAGATGAATTGAAAGAAATGATTAATGAAGTTCAAATGGGTAAACCCCGCTTGGAAGCACTTAGAGACATGGCCGATAGGGTAGGAGTGGAAGATTTATCATCCTTTGTAGGCGCGGTGGTTATGGCGGAACAAATGGGAGTACGTCTCGGAAACGTTTTACGCACACAGTCGGACCAAATACGTCTGAAAAGGAGACAAAGGGCGGAAGAAATGGCCTTTAAGGCACCGGTCAAAATGTTACTGCCCCTGGTATTCCTGATATTCCCCGCTACCTTCATCGTGCTGTTAGGACCTGCTGTGATACGTATAATGAGCGTCTTTGGAGGCTAAGCCCGATGCTGATGCTGGTCAACAACACGAAACAAACCGTCTTGGCCGATAATGTAGAGTGCGCGCACACATTTTGGAGGCGCTTTTTGGGATTAATGGGACGTACCGAATTCCCTCCTGGCCACGCTCTCTGGTTGTACCCCTGCAACGGCGTTCATACAATGGGCATGCGATTTCCCATCGATGTCGTTTTTTTGGATACATCTTTTAATATACTCTCCGTCATAAGCCGGTTGCCCCCCTGGCGCTTCAGCCCGATTATTAAGGATGCGACACAGGTCATAGAATTGCCTCCCGGTAGAATATCAACCACTAACACCACCCCGGGTGATGCTTTAAAAATACTAAAAAAACCAAGTCCAGAAGGAATTTTAAAATGTATGGAAAATACTAACCCGGAGCATTTTAGCAAAGGGTGGTATTTTGAATCACAATTTAACTATTTTAAAAGAGCGGACCTCAGTACGCCGCTTTAAGCCCGACCCCGTCCCACCGGAACTACTCCGGCAACTTATTGAGGCGGCGACCTGGGCACCAAGTGCCGGTAACCTTCAGCCCTGGTTTTTCTACATTGTTACCGACCAGCACAGGAAGCGGTGTCTGTCAGACGCAGCCTTGCAGCAGAACTTTGTTGCCGAAGCCCCGGCCTGTATCGTAGTGTGTGCCGAACCTGCCCGTTCCGAACGCACTTATGGGGAACGGGGCCGAGTATTTTATTGCTTACAAGATACGGCTGCCGCTACCCAAAACATCCTTCTGGCATCTACTGCTCTCGGGCTTGGTAGTTGTTGGGTAGGGGCCTTTGATGCCGATAAAGTAAGGGCTTGTCTCCATATACCCGACCGGTACGTCCCTATAGCGTTAGTTCCTGTTGGATATCCTTTAGGTGAACCCCACAAAACCCAAAGAAGGCCTCCCGCCGAGGTGGCGAAGTACCTTTAGTGTCGGAGGGATGCACCTATGATGTTTGACATTGTAACGACACCCCGCATTTTGTTCGGTCCGGGTACCACTTACCGCCTCGGGGATGAGGCCAAACTTCTTGGCAATAAGGTTTTACTGGTCTCAGGTCAAAAAACACTGCAAAACCCGGAGAATAATGAACGGGTGCTGCGTCCTCTCAAACAAGCTGGGCTTCAGATTATCCATTTTGACGAGGTCCGCCCGGAACCAACCACTACCATGGTTGACAAAGGTCGTGCCCTGGCAAGGGATGAAAAATGTGACCTGGTCATCGGCGTGGGCGGCGGCAGTGCGCTTGATGTCGCCAAAGCCATTGCCGGTCTTTTCAATGAAGACGGGCCTGCTTCAGACTATCTGGCTGGCCGGCAAATTACGACCTTGGGTCTTCCGTGGATCGCCGTACCAACCACGGCGGGCAGCGGTTCGGAGGTTACCCGCAACTCCGTGCTTATCAATCCAGAAATGCCTCGCAAAGACAGCATCCGCAACGATTTTTGGATACCTAGGGTTGCCGTAGTGGACCCCATTTTGACCATGTCAATGTCACCACAACTAACGGCGTATACAGGCATGGATGCACTGACACACGCCATTGAGGCTTACACATCGCGATGGACGACAGCTTGGACCAGCGGCTTAGCGCGTGAAGCTGTCCGCCTCATTGTGCAAAACTTTTATACCTGCTATAATGCCAACAAGAAGGAAGCACGTGAGAAGATGATGCTGGGAAGTATGATGGCCGGTACAGCACTTAATAATGCCCGGGCAGGGGCCGTACACGCCCTGGCTCACCCTGTAGGGTTAAAGTACGGGCTGAGCCACGGTCTGGTCTGCGGTACTCTCCTGCCGTACGTGATGGCTTTTAACAAACCTATTACGCGGGACAGATATGCCGACCTGGCCTACGCCTCAGGGATCGTAACGCAAAAAGCAGATCCAGATCAAGCAGCAGAAAAATTGATTTACTTTGTGAAGCAGCTGCGTACCAGACTCGGGTTACCCGAAAAACTAGGTGCTTTAGGCCTGAAAAAGAAAGATATTCCTAAACTAGTAGAGGACACATTGCCCAGCGGTTCCCTGGCAGCTAATGCACGCAAGGCCACACGTGACGACTTGTACAATATTCTAGAGCAAAATATTTAACTAGGTTTTATCTGATCAATGCCAGCCTTTTAAAGGCCTGTAGTTTTGCCTGATTACCAAGCTTGGATAGCTTAATGGCCTTTTCTAAATACTCTATTGAGTGATCGTAGGTCTTGCGATCAACCGGAGAAGGGTACCCGTCTTTTCCACCGTGGGCAAAGCTAAATTTGGCCGGATCACGATAACTAGGTTTCATCCCGAAGGACAGTTCGGCAAGAAGGCTTAAAGCACGAATGGCTTTGGGACCCACGCCCTTTATGGCCAGTAAGTCCTCGAACCCTGCCGGCTGCCGTTCATAAGTTTTCAGTAACACGCGCTTTACGCTGTCCGGATGCAAATCACCTAAAACCAAGGTATGACGGGAGGTAAGAAACAGGTCATCGGGCCTATCTTGAATCTTCCGCAATTCTTTCACCAACCGGTCCGGTTTTTCCCTAGCTAGCGAGGCCGACATATCCCTAGCCCCAGCACTCTCCCGGGCCACCAGGTTTAGGACATTCTCTTCCTTGGCCTCGGTACAAATGGCGGCCTGTGGTTCGCACACGAAGTCAGTAACCCGGTCTCCCAGCCAGTGATAACGACGTGCTCTACGCCGTACCTCATTCATACCCTGTTGAATAACGGCCCACTTACCATCGGCAGTAAAAATAAAGGTATGATGGTAAAGCTGGTAGCCATCCTGTAAAGCCGTGTTGTCCACTTTGGCCGACATCCTGCTGGCATAGACCAGACGCTGGGCGTCAAGACTCAGGGCGTAACGATCTACGTAAGATATGATCTCATCGGGCGTACGACGAGAAGAAGCACCTTTTCCTCCACAGATATAAATGCCAAGGTCACCGCACTCATCGCGCAGAGCTTCCTTCAAGGCACCACATACTGTGGTCGTTAAACCGGAAGAGTGCCAGTCAAAACCCATTATGCACCCCAGCGATTGGAACCAGAAGGGGTTGGTCAATCGTCGCAGTACTTCATCACGCCCGGATTCAATTAACATAACTTCCACCAAGGCCCGGCCCAATTTTACCATCCGGCGAAACAGCCAAGCCGGACACTTGCCATAATGCAAAGGCAGATTAATACTTCCCGTACGCATAGTTATCTAGTCATCTTCCTTTAAGGTTTTGATACCGCTGGATCGGGACATAATTGAAAAGTAAAGTCATTACTATCCGGAGGAATCATTATGATCCCGCTACGTGATACTATAAGGTCAAGGCGTTTCCCCGTAGTCACCGTTACCATTATAACATTAAATGTGATCGTATTTCTTTATGAGCTAAGCCTTGGATCTGCCACTTTACTACACCGCTTTGCTTCCCAATATGGAATGATCCCGGCTGTCCAGCTACATATGATCCAAGAAGCCCCCTTCAGTTTATCAACTTGGAGCCCAATGGTTACTTCCATGTTTATCCATGGGGGTTTGATGCATATTATAGGCAACATGCTTTACTTATGGGTTTTTGGGGATAACGTGGAGGATGTATTGGGAAAAGCCAGATTTGTCGCATTTTATCTTTTAGCGGGTATTGCAGGCAATATCGGCCATTTACTTGCCAACCCCGCATCTACCGTACCTACCATTGGAGCCAGTGGTGCCGTCGCCGGGGTCTTAGGAGCATATTTTATCACTTTTCCACGCTCAAGAATTCTCGCACTGGTACCCTTTTTGTTTATCATTACCTTTATGGAACTTCCCGCAGTCCTATTTCTATTTCTCTGGTTCGGATTACAATTACTAAACGGATTGGCAGCCCTAGCTATCCCGGCTACCACGGTGGCTTGGTGGGCTCATATCGGAGGCTTTGGAGCAGGAATGATAATGATTAAACTGCTTCGCCAACACCATTACCGAAAAATTGATAAGACGCGCTCGTAAGCACGTCTTATCATGGTTCGCCACCTCATCTTTTTCCTGGCTACAGTCGAATATCTGTCGCCCAATTCCATCCATTGTTATTATCCCAGTTATTTGCACTATCCTTGAAACAGAAGTTGCATTCACTCGTCCCGTTCATAACCACTGAACAAGAAAAGGTACCATCGGGTTCCCTTTTCATTTCAGTGGTTTGAGGATTCTTCCAACCATCGAACCCATAATGCATAAAGAGCCGGTCAGCACCAGCCTGTTTCAGAAGGCCATCATACTTTATAGTAGTACTACGGCCTTTTAAGCTGGGTGAAGGAATAACGTCTACGCGTTGGTCAAGATGAGTTTTACCTTGCGCAACAAACATTAGTTTAACCTCCTTAACTTCCGATATATCAAGTTCAGTATTAGAATGACTTACTTTTTGATAAAAATTACTTGTATATTGTGGTATCAGTATCATCCTGTACCATGAATTAGATAATATTCCTCTTACCAAGAGCAGGATGAAAACGGCCTCTTGTCCAATACCAAGAATATATCGTTTTGCCGGAGCGGTGTTCCCGCACCTGGTTCCAATCGTTTTCGAGCCTGGTTTTACCATTAAGCGGGGAATAAAGTTTGCCTTACTATTCCATATCTCGGTGATAAAAATGAAAATAAGTGTCCTGATTATTGAGGATGACCCTATGGTAGCAGAAGTTAATAAAGAATTTGTGACAGCATCACCACCATTTAAGGTGGTAAGTATCGCTGCCAGGGGAAGAGAAGCGTTACGCCTTTGTAAAGAACAGAAACCCGATCTAATCCTTTTGGATATTTATCTTCCCGATATAGACGGGATAACCGTTCTGCACCGCATTAGAAAACAACAGTTGCCGATTGATGTAATAGTAATCTCAGCGGCGCAAGACATCTCAACTATTCAAAATGCGTTTCGCCTGGGTGCTGTTGACTACATCATTAAACCGTTTAAATATAACCGTTTTAAAAAAGCACTTGACTCGTATTATATAATGTACCAGACCTTACACAAACGGGCATCCGTCGATCAGGAAACCCTTGATCGTATTACCGTAGGACGTACACCAACCTATGAAGAAAAGAAACTGCCCAAAGGGCTACAAGAACTGACTTTGAAGCAAGTTTATTTGTTTTTATTAAACCATAAAGGCAGCCTGTCAGCTGAAGAAGTAGCAGCCGGGGTTGGGTTGGCCCGGGTAACGGCGCGAAGATACCTGGAATACCTTAAAAGAACAGGCAAGGTATCATTGGAACTGCAATATGGTTCTATCGGGCGTCCCGTGAACCGTTATTACGTTTGTGATCAAAAAGAATAAAATAATCATAAAGAACTAAAGGTTGTCTCTCCTTTTTCTTTTGTTTTAGAATTTTCTAAAAGTAAGCTTATTAATCCCCAATCATATACACTATTTTGGAAGGAATATTCATTTAAAATAACATTTTTTACCCACAAGTATTTAATTGTATGGTTATGTTATTGGCGCTCGCGCCTTCTTTATTTATGTTGGCTATGACTAATGTTCACTAGAGGCATCTATTTCCCGTTTACCATTCTTTTTACCGGGACATTGGTGCTGAGTTATCAGATGCCGTGCAACTAGTTACCTAAGGAGGTGAAAGTTCTCGTTCCAGCCGGGTTTTATAAAACCATTACTTAGAGAAAAACATGGGAGGTTAAGTAAAATATGAAGAGGCGTAGTTGGATAGCTTTACTAGGGGTATTGTTGATCGGAATTTTTGCCTTTACCATTGTTGGCTGCGGCGGAGGCGGTGAAAGCACCGAAGGCGGAAGTGAACAACCTGAAAAACTCGTTATGAAGTTCTCTCACGTAGTAGCTGAAAAGACCCCGAAAGGTCAAGCCGCTTTGAAGTTTGCAAAGTTGGTTGCCGAGAAGTCTGGAGGCACGATGGAGGTTCAGGTTTACCCGTCTTCATCCCTATACACGGACCATGAAGAACTGGAAGCCCTGATTTCCAACAATTGCCAGTTTATCGCTCCTTCAGTTACTAAACTGGTTAAATTAAATCCCTCGTTCCAGATTGTGGATATGCCGTTCCTGTTTAAAGACAGCCAACAGGCCTATAACTTCTTTGATAGTGAAGAAGGTCAGGCCCTCCTGCACAGCCTGGAGGACAAAGGCATTCTTGGTTTGGCCTGGTGGCCTAACGGTAC
This sequence comes from Peptococcaceae bacterium, assembly GCA_017656185.1. Taxonomy (GTDB): domain Bacteria; phylum Bacillota; class Desulfotomaculia; order Desulfotomaculales; family JACDOK01; genus JACDOK01. The sequence continues at coordinate 41,471 of JACDOK010000003.1, forward strand.
TAAAAACTTTACAAACTCCGTACGTCCTTTGAAACGCCCGGAAGACTTCAAAAACCTCAAATTCCGCACTCAGAGTGGCGCTTTGCTAACCGCCCAGTTTGAAGCCCTGGATGCCGGTGCACAGCCAATGGCCTTCTCTGAGGTCTATCAAGCACTGCAGAACGGTACTGTAGACGGCCAGGAAAACACTTTCAACAACATTTGGACCCAAAAGTATCCTGAAGTTCAAAAATATATGACCGTTTCCCATCACGGACGCTTGGACTATGCCGTCCTGACCAATACCACATTCTGGAACAGCCTGACTGACGAACAGAAACAAATTATCACAGAGGCAATGGAAGAAGCAACTGCCTATGCCAGAGAACTGGCCGACAAACTTAATCAGGACGCTTTTGAAAAGATCAAGGAATCCGGTAAACTTGAGATTTACACATTAACTGATGAAGACCGTCAGGCCTTCATCGAAGCGATGCAGCCTGTTTATGATGAATTTGGTCCTAAGATTGGCGAAGACCTGATCGAAGCAGCACGTAACAGCTAAAAACAAAACGAGCAGGGACATAAGGGGCGGGGCACGTACGTCCCGCCCCTATTCCTTGTCTAAAGGGGGCGATAGGAAATGCTGCAGAAGTTATGGAAGTGGTACGCCGTTTTCGAAGATTACTTAGCAGGCAGCCTACTGTTTCTAGGTTTAGGCATGGTGCTGATTAACGTTATTCTTCGGTACGTGCCGTCCTGGCGTCCGGTGGCCTGGGTTGACGAGTATTCCGTATGGCTCGTCGTGTGGGGTACACTTATTGGGACCGCGGTAGCCCTGAGGAATGATCACCATATCAAGGTAATGATGTTGTACAATTTTTTGCCCCTACGCGCCAAGCGATGGGTCAGCGTATTTGCAAACAGTCTGGGACTTGTTTTCGCGGTCTTTTTTGCTTATTACGGCAAAAAACTGGTAGATTTTTACCTTTTAACCGGAATGCGCAGTGTCAATACCCAAACACCGGAGTGGATCATTGCTCTTGTTATGCCTATTACGGGAATAATGCTGTCCATCCGTTTTGTCGAAAAGCTGGTGATCTTATTGTGGAATGGTGGTAAAATTTGGTTTGAAAAAGAAGCAGAAAGGAAAATAGACCATGGCGACATTAGCACTATTTAGCATTTTTATCGTTCTTTTCTTACTTAATGTACCAATTGCCATTGCTCTTGCGGTAGCCGCCACCATTGTTATCGCTGCGACCAGTGATTACAACTTCTTCATGATTGTGCAACGGATGTACGCCGCGCTTCTGGCACCTGCCTTAATGTGTATACCGGCCTTTGTCTTTGCCGGGGTTGTTATGTCCCGGGGCGGTATTGCCAAATACCTGATTCACTCATTGAGAGCCTGGTTTGGTCATCTGCCCGGCGGCCTGGCCGTGGTTACCATTATGGCCTGCGCCATTTTCGCCGCTATTTCCGGGTCCAGCCCCGCCACAGCAGCAGCTATTGGTGCCATTATGCTGCCCGCTTTACTCCAAGGCGGCTACTCCAAACGTTATTCTATGGGCCTTATCGCAGCGTCGGGTACGTTGGGTATCCTAATTCCGCCAAGTGTAGTAATGGTGGTTTACGGGATTACCGTTGAGGAATCGATCGGCAAACTGTTTATGGGGGGGCTCATTCCAGGCGCATTACTGGCCCTTATTTTAATTGCATCAGCTATCCTTCTGGCAGTGAAACGTGACTACGGGCGGGCCGATAAAGCCACCTGGCAGGAAAGATGGCATTCAACCCTCAAGGCCTTGCCCGGTTTTGTTCTGCCTTTCTTTATCCTTGGATCTATTTATACCGGGCTATGTACACCTACCGAAGCTGCTGTCTTATCAGTTTTTTACGCTTTGGCAGTATCAGCTTTCATATATAAAGAGCTGAAGCTGAAAGACATTCGTATCATTTTTCGAGAAGCGGTCAATATTAGCTCTATGATCTTCCTGGTCATCGCCGCGGCAATGGTCTTCTGCTTGTTCCTGACCTATAACCAGATTCCCATGCATGTTTCACAGTGGATTGCTGAAAATACGCTTAATAAGTATATGTTCATTTTGGCATGCAACCTTATGTTCTTTATTCTGGGTACCTTCCTAGAAGCGGTGTCCATTACATTAATTACGCTGCCGATATTATTACCAATGATCGAACACCTGGGTATCGACCTCATTCACTTTGGCGTCATTATGACCGTCAATATGGAATTGGCCATGATCACACCACCCGTGGGCTTGAACCTGTTTGTGGTTAGTGCAATGGCCAAAGAACGCCTCGAGGAAGTAGTAAAAGGCGTACTGCCTTTTATATTCTTAATAGCGGCCTTCTTGGCACTTCTCGTTTTCTGGCCCGACCTTTCTACTTACATTCCGCGCGTACTAATGGTTAAATAGTAGCTTACTAATTAAGGAGGAATATAATTGCGCACCGTTGACGCCAGCGTAATAAGTGAAACGGTAGCCGGACTTTGTATCGAAGCAGCTACCGTACTGGAAGAAGATATTGAGGAAGCATTGCATAAGGCGCGAGACCATGAGGAATCCCCGGTGGGCAAGGAGATACTTACCCAGTTGCTGCAAAATGCTGAAATAGCAAAACGCAATAAAATCCCTATGTGCCAGGATACCGGTATCGTTGTTGCGTTGGTGGAGATAGGGCAGGAGGTTGTAATCACTGGAGGCAATCTTTACGAAGCTATTGCTCAGGGAGTACGCAAGGGGTATCAAAAAGGATATCTTCGCAAATCTGTCGTTAATAATCCCATAGAACGCAAGAATACTAACGATAATACGCCTCCTGTGGTTCACTACAAAATAGTTCCCGGTGATGCCCTGCGCATTACCATATTACCTAAAGGGGCGGGCAGTGAAAATATGAGCGCCCTAAAAATGCTCAAACCTGCCGATGGCATTGATGGCGTAATAAAATTTGTGCTGGACACCGTTAAAGCTGCCGGTCCCAACGCTTGCCCGCCATTGACAGTAGGAGTAGGCATCGGTGGAACTATGGAAAAAGCGGCCCTTATGGCCAAAGAAGCTCTTACAAGACCACTCGGCCAGCGCCACCCCCTGCCATTTATAGCCGAACTGGAACAAGTACTGGAGGAAAAACTTAATGCACTGGGCATTGGACCTATGGGCTTAGGAGGACGTATTACTGTCTTAGCCGTACATATTGAGGTATTTGCTACTCATATCGCATCCCTCCCGGTGGCAGTAAATCTTAATTGCCATGCCTGCCGGCATAAGACGGCTGTGTTATAAAGGTAAAGTATCTGAAATCCAAGGAGGCATATGATGGACGTAATAAGCATTACTACGCCACTTAATGAAGAAACAATTCTCAATCTCCGTGTGGGCCAGCGGGTACTGTTGAATGGCAAGCTCTTCACGGCACGTGATGCCGCTCATAAGAAAATGATAGATTTAATTCGGCAAAAAAAACCACTACCTATCGATGTTAGAAACCAAATTATATACTATGTGGGCCCCACACCGGCACCACCCGGTAGACCTGTAGGAGCCGCCGGGCCTACCACCGCAGGTCGGATGGACTCTTATGCTCCCGAACTCATTGCTTTAGGATTAAAGGGTATGATCGGTAAAGGATATCGGTCACCCGAAGTCATTGAAGCTATGCAGAAGTACAAAGCAGTATATTTCGCTGCCGTGGGCGGCGCGGGTGCTCTTCTCAGCCAATGCATTCAAGAGGTTGAGTTAATCGCCTACCCGGAGTTGGGACCCGAAGCGATATATCAATTCACTGTGAAGAATTTTCCGGTTATAGTTGCCAACGATATTTACGGTGGCGATCTTTACCGTGACGGACAAAAGACGTATGCCATCAATTGTTAATGCTAGGTAAGTAAATATAATAATTTAGGTGATAAACGGGTGTAAAGGAAGTAACACCCGTTTTTTGTTGCTTATAAGAAGCTTTTGTATTGTTTGATAACTCACCTTAGGTTATAATGTATTATAGGATATTGTATACATAGAAACAAGAGGTGGCAATGTGTGTTTTCTCGTGATGAAGCCATCGCGTTACACCGTAAATTAAAAGGGAAAATATCCATTTCTCCTAAAATTCCCATCACTACATATGAAGAATTATCGCTGGCATATACTCCCGGCGTGGCTGTTCCCTGCCAGGAAATACACCATAATAAAGACCTTGTCTACCAGTACACCGCCAAACAGAATTTGGTGGCGATAGTCTCGAACGGTACAGCGGTGCTTGGGTTAGGAAATATTGGACCGGAAGCCGCCCTCCCGGTAATGGAGGGTAAATCTATGCTCTTTAAAGCCTTTGCCGGGATTGATGCTATACCGTTATGTATTAAAGCAACTTCTGTAGAAGAAGTAGTGCAATTTGTAACACAAATTGCGCCTACATTTGGAGGTATCAATTTAGAAGATATTGCGGCGCCAGAATGTTTTAAAATTGAGCAGGAACTAAAAAGACGCTTAGATATTCCCGTTTTCCACGATGACCAACACGGAACGGCTGTTGTTGTAGTAGCCGGTCTTCTCAATGCTTTTAAACTGACTAACAGAAAACCTGCCGCCGCTAAAGTAGTTATAAACGGTGCGGGCTCGGCAGGAATCGCTATTGCCCATCTATTGTTAAAGTTAGGAATTAAACACATAATTGTTTGTGACAGTAAAGGCATTCTGTATCCCGGACGAAACTTCGGTACCAACCCGTACAAAGAAGAAATCTCCCGTTTAACTAACCCAGACAGAATACAAGGCGGGCTTGCCGATGCACTTGTGGATGCCGACGTCTTTATCGGGGTATCCAAGGCCGATATCCTCACACCTGATATGATTAAAAAAATGCAGCAGAATCCTATCATTTTTGCTTTGGCGAATCCGGATCCAGAAATTCATCCTCAGTTGGCCTTAGAAGCCGGTGCTGCCGTAGTTGCCACCGGGCGCTCGGACTACCCTAACCAGGTGAATAATGTGCTTGCCTTTCCCGGAATCTTTAAAGGAGCTTTAACTGTCCGGGCAACCGATATTAATGCTTCAATGAAGCTGGCTGCTGCCCAGGCCATTGCCAACCTGGCTGCCAAAGAGTTAAGAAAAGACTATATCATACCCAAACCTTTGGACGGTAGAGTGGTCGAAGCTGTTGCCAAGGCCACAGCGGCAGCCGCTATAGAGACGGGCGCAGCGCGAGTTCTAACCGTTAAGAAATAGAACTACTGGTATTGACATACTGGTATACCACAAGGTAGATTAATAAGTAACGAAAGTGCATGCTTTCACATTCACTAACCTCCGGTATTGCTATTTGCAGAGGAGGTAGGTATTTGTGGGCAAGCTGGTATATCTTTTTAAACCGGAAAAAACACCTAGCTGCGGGATAGTTAAATGCCCTAATTACCGACCGGCTGATCAAATAAAAGAAAGTTGGATCTATTATGCTACTCCGGAGATGTGCGGTACGTGTATTTTTTATGAGCCTTCGAAGGCGGGATGTATAAAATTGCCCTATCTTAAGGAATGCATTTGTTATAAATGTGGGCGTTTTTCTCTGAGTCAACCAGGGACCACTTGCCCCTTGTGTGACGATATCCTGGTTGCCATTACGAGTCCTGTGGATTGGTGAACAAAATACGCTAACTGTCTTTATCTTTTCTCGCAGGGGTTACCTTAAAAGGTTTTTCATCATTGGGATCTACAAAAGTAGTTTCCCGTTCCGGAATGGGTTTAGCTACAGGAGCCATAACCAGTGCCCGGAGATTAAAGGACTGTTCCTTCACATTAAGCTTACTGTGACGGTAACTATAAACAAAATAGATGATTAGGCCAATAGCCATCCAGACCGCAAACCGTATCCAGGTCAAAGGTGGTAAATTAAGAATTAAAAATAATGATACAGCAATTGATACCAAAGGAGTGACCGGTGTGCCGGGCGTTTTAAAAGGGCGTGGTAAATCCGGTCTCTTTTTGCGCAAAATAAGTACTCCAACCGCAGTAATAATAAACGCGGTCAGGGTCCCGATGTTGGCAAGCTGCGCAACAATAGATATGGGTAAGAAACCCGCTGTTAATGCTACGACGCCCCCCGCAATTAGAATGCTAAAGTACGGTGTTTTATACTTGGGATGGACCCGCGCAAAAACGGGGGGCAATAGACCGTCCCGGGCCATAGCGAAAAAGATCCGACTCTGGGCATATAACATTACAACCAGGACACTACTTATACCTGCTAAAGCACCGATGGATACAATGAGACCCGCAAAAGGTATGCCGACACGTAAAAGGGCTGTAGCCACAGGGGAGGCGGTATTTAACTGGCTGTAAGGCACGAGTCCGGTCAAAACAAGAGTAACCCCGATATACAGTATCGTGGATATTGCCAAGGATCCTATAATACCGATGGGAAGATCCCTTTGTGGTTTTTTAGTCTCTTCCGCAGCCGTTGCCACAGCATCAAATCCAATATAGGCAAAAAAGATGATGGCCGCTCCCTGGACAATACCGCTGGGACCAAACGGTAGGAAGGGACGCCAGTTAGCGGGGTTTACATACTTTATCCCTAAAATTATGAATAACAGAATAACGGCTAATTTAATAAATACTATGACCCTATTGACCGAAGCGCTTTGTTTGGTGCCCCGGAAGACAAGATAGGCAATAAGAAATGTCACAAGAACGCCCGGCAGGTTTACAATACCGCCTTCGGCAGGAGAAGCAACCAGTGCCCGGGGCAGAGTAAAACCCACCGAACGCATCATATCGGTAAAGTAGGACCCCCACCCAATAGCTACTGCACCTAAAGCCACCATATACTCCAGCATAAGGTTCCAACCGACAATCCAGGCCACGAATTCACCCAGGGCAGCATAACTGTAAGTATAGGCACTACCGGCAATCGGTATCGCGGAAGCCAGCTCAGCATAGACTAATGCCGCCAGTCCCGCAGCAATCCCGGCCAAGACAAAAGAAACAACCAAACCAGGGCCGGCGTACTGGGCCGCAGCCACCCCGGTAACTACAAATATGCCGGTACCGATGATCGCCCCGATGCCCAAGGCTACCAAATCAAGAGAACCTAAAGTTCTCGTAAGCCTGGAACCTTCTTTGCGTCGAATGAGTTCTCCTAAAGGCTTGGTGCGCCGGACACTCTGCTCCACCATGCCGTGGCCTCCATTTCCTTTATGGTATGGTAGTATAAGCAATTTGGAGGTTTGTTATCCAATACCACTAAAGCGATAGGTATAATAAAAGGAAAATTGACCCTATGATAGAAAATAAACTTACTGGCAAAAAACAAATACAAAGGGGGATGAAAAATGCGTATTTACTGGAAAGGACACGCCTGTTTTCTAATCGAATGTGAAGATGGCATCAATATTTTGACCGATCCATTTAACAATGAAGTAGGTTATCCTATCCCGCAAGAAGAGATCAACATTGTCACCGTAAGCCACCAGCACTTCGACCATAACGCTGTTGATCTAGTTAAAGGCAGCCCCCACGTTATACAAAATCCCGGGGTTCATACGATCGGCAATAAGTCTTTTGAGGGTATACCGACCTTTCACGATAAGTCCGAGGGAAAAGAACGAGGAACAAATATCGTCTTTCTGATGAACATCGAAGGCGTTAGACTATGCCATTTAGGAGATCTGGGTCATCTCTTGGAAGAAAAGGACACGGCCCGCTTGGCAAATATTGACGTTTTATTTATACCGGTAGGGGGACACTTTACCATCGATGCCTTGGAAGCATCCAAAATTGTAGCTGCCCTAAAACCCAAGATTACTGTTCCGATGCATTACAAAACGGAATATCTGGATTTCCCTATCAGCCCTGTAGAGAACTTCACTAAGTTATACCAAAACGTAGAAACGCGCAATGTGCTTGAAGTCGATCCACAAGCCCTGCCACAACAACCTAAAACAATTGTCTTGAATTTACAGACCAGCAGTATCGACTAGTCTTATCGCCAAACGCGGCAAAAAGTGCAAACTTCGGCTGAAGTCAAGGCGCGTTTAGCGCCGGGAGAATTGACTTCAATTTCATTAATTTCATTTAAGAGATACCGCCCGATACCGCTACCATAACTTTGGCCCCGGGAGATAACATTTATAGCGGCGAATTGCTTTGGTAACCTGGTGCACGAAAAACTGGTCAAAGTGCTCCGCACAAAACGCTGCATTATGAGCGGGAAGCTTAACAATGGCTTTGCCCTTACATACTCTGCATTTCATATACATCCGAGATCCCTTTCGCTTTTACTGTTCCAATTGGTACCTGATTTTTTTTTGGGGGTTAAACTTGCAATACAAATATTAAATAATGGGTACAGCTTCAACAGTACGGAGGTGCGAGAATGTTGGTACAAGCCCATCTTACCATTCAAGGCAAGGTACAAGGAGTGTATTTTCGTTGGTCTACCGTTCAGCAAGCCCGCCAGCATAACCTTACAGGGTGGGTCCGCAACCGCACGGATGGATCCGTAGAAGCCCTTTTGGAAGGAGATCAACAGCAAGTTGCTAAGGTCGTTAAATGGTGCCATAAAGGACCGCCTGATGCACGCGTTGACAGTGTTAAGGTGAATTATGCCGAAGCCACCGGCAAATTTGCTACCTTTGAAATAGTACCCACCATATAAAAAGATTTAACGTCCTTGAAAGATACGAAGAACAAAACGTTGATACGTTTTATCCAGGGTTTTGATAAACTAACGTGAGCTGAGGTAGGCATGTATAAAAAGAGATATTTGACACTAAGCCATTTCTTGCATAGACAATTCGGTTGCCGTGTGTACAAGATACCTGTCAATGCAGGTTTTACCTGCCCTAACCGTGATGGAACAGTAGGGACGGGCGGTTGTACTTTTTGTTACAATCCCAGTTTCAGCCCTGTAGCCGATACACCTGCAAAATCTATTCGAGAGCAAATCCTAGAATATAAAACGCGTTTAAGCCATCGCAAACGTCAAGCCAAGTACTTGGCCTATTTTCAAAGTTATACAAATACTTATGCTCCACCAAACGTTTTGCGCTCGCTGTACCGGGAGGCCCTTTCCGTACCTGATGTAGTAGGATTATGTATCGGTACACGTCCCGACTGCGTACCCAACCCGGTCCTGAACGTTATCGAGGAATATGCCCGGGATCATCATGTCTGGTTGGAATACGGCTTACAATCAATACATAATAAAACCTTACGGCTTATTAATAGAGGACATACAGCCGAGGATTTTCTCGATGCCGTTTCTCGTACCAAAGGCAGGGGTATCTATATATGCGCCCATGTTATTTTGGGTTTACCGGGAGAAACGTTACAAGACATGCTTACTACCGCAAGGGCATTAAACGATGTAGGCGTGGACGGTGTTAAAATTCACCATCTTCAGATTATCCGTCATACCAAAATAGCTGAAGACTATTTGGCCGGCAAGAATATTGACACTTTATCGGTAGACGAGTATGTACATCTGGTATGTACTTTTCTGGAACACTTATCACCCGAAATAGTTATCCACCGGTTGTGTGGCGAAGTATTAGCGGGAGAAATGTTGTTAGCACCGGTCTGGAACCTGCCTAAAACCGACATAATTAATAAAATTGATAAAGAATTAAATAGAAGGGGATCATATCAAGGATCCCGAGTTAATCCTTAATGCCGCTTCAAAACTTTTCTGTTGGGTGGGAAATAATGCTAGGCTCAATCTGGATTTACCGGCTGTATGATGTAGCTGAAGAAATAGATTTGGTAAAGGCTGAGGAAATCCTGTCACAGCGGAAAAAAGTTTCACGTTTGCGCCTGCTCAAAGTTCGTCCTAAATCAATCTCATTTAAGGACCCACCTATAAGCATGAACCTTGAAAGCGATCAGTTGATGGTTGGACCATATCTCTTCGATACCAAAGTCACGGCACGTATTTATGATCTTGGTGTCATCACCGTGACACTACGCCTTATCCTACCTCAGGAAATGACCTACGAAGAGCTGATAAAGCTTGCCGTTGACTTGAGCAGCCCTACGGTCTTACAAGAAGTATTTGAAGGCTACCTGCAGACGGTCCGTAATGAGCTTTCCCCGGCCTTGATAAAAGGAGCTTATCAAGGATTTGTGGAAGATTTTTTAGTATATTACTTTAAAGAATGGGATCCAAACTGGGATCCCGTACCGCTATTGTTAGCCGAAGAAGAGCAGGTTAGTGAAGAAGTCCGGCAGGAAACCCTGCAGCACACATACAAATACACAAAAGACTGGACCACTATCACCTGGGATACCGCCATAGTTTGTGATCCGACGGAAAGTTCCGATATTCCCGATTTGTTGGAGTTTGCCAATGCCCAGTTATTGGAATTACGGTACTATGATAACGTCCTTGAGAAAGAAATTGAAGGCATGTACGATGCCATAGAAGAGGCGGATCAGGGTAATAACTACCGCCGGCTGTCAAAGTACCGCCACATAACTAAACAGCTATTGGAGCTAGTTGCCGACATTACAGCCATTAAGGGACGTATTGAAAATTCGCTGCGTGTAACACAAGATGTATTCTACGCGCGCATCTATGCCGCCGCATTAAAAGTTTTAAGGGTGAAAGAGTGGGCAGAAAGCATAGATCAAAAGGTATCCATTATTGAACGAACCTATTCTATGTTAAGCGAGGAAGTGGAAAGCAGGCGTCTTTTCTGGTTGGAAGCAGCTATCGTTATTTTAATTGCTTTCGAGATCATAATCTGGTTGTTTACGTTATGACACATTGTTTGGCCTCGGAAACTACCGTTCCCAAGGCCATTCTTTGTACCCACGCCGCCCTGTTTTATATTCCATGCCAAGCTTCACGTCATTGCGGTTACCGTGGCGGTGGCCACTGTGCAGTTGAGCTTTCTGTGACTTAATTTCCCTGGCACGTGGAGAGCCTACCGGGCAGTGGAGGTATTCCTGCAGGTCCGGTTCACGATAGCCCCGGCGCCGCAAAAACCGATTGTGAGACATTCAACTCCTCCTAAAATATATCTTTATAGTTATTATGATCTTCTGATCCCCTTATCGTTCATACACATAATGGGACTATTACCAGGAGGTACGAGGGATGTATAATGACAAAGTTGCCGACATCTTTCTTAATATCGCTCGCATCCTGGAAATCAACAACGCCAACCCGTTTCGTATCCGGGCTTACCGCAACGCTGCACACCGGCTTAAAACACTTACGGAAGACATTAGCGAAATAGCAAAACGGGGCGAACTTGAACAAATCCCGGGAATCGGTAAAGACCTGGCCTACAAAATAAGGGAATATTTGGATACAGGGAGCATTAGATATTATGAGGAACTAAAAAGTAAATTACCGGGTGAAATATTGGATTTTTTAAACATCCCTGGGATCGGGCCCCGTTTGGCTGAAACTTTGTATTATAAACTTAACATTACCAGCATAAATGAACTTGAGAAAAAGGCCCGTAATCAACAACTGAGAGGAGTAAAGGGCATTAAATCTAAAACAGAAGACAACATTCTGAGAGGCATAAAACTTTTCCGGGAAGGTCGCGAGCGGTATCCTCTCGGGTACGTTCTTCCTTACGCCGAAAAAATACGGCAACAGCTGTGTGAGGCCTTGGGTAGCACTACGATTTCCCTGGCAGGCAGTATTCGCCGGCGGAAAACAACGGTAAAAGACATCGACATATTGGTAGCATCCGACGACCCTGCCAAAGTAGTCGATGTTTTTCTTAACCTGGTTCCACCTGCCGAGATACTGGCCAAGGGATCAACTAAGACCAGCATCATTACCGAACAAGGGTACCAGATAGACCTCCGGGTAGTAAGTGAAGACAGCTACGGCGCCGCTCTATGTTATTTCACCGGGTCCAAGCTGCACAATATCAGGATAAGGGAGCTGGCTCTTAAAAAAGGCCTCAAAATTAATGAGTATGGGGTATATAAAGATGGTCATAAAATTGCCGGAGCAACTGAAACCGAGGTGTACGACGCCCTTGGCCTGGCATATATTCCACCTGAGATAAGGGAAGACGTGGGTGAAATTGAAGCGGTGCTTCAAAATCAAATACCCACTTTGGTTAAACCTGAGGACATTAAAGGAGATCTTCACGTTCATTCAAAATATAGTGATGGGACGGGAACCATTGAAGAAATTGCAGCTCAGGCACGAGCTTTAGGGCTGGAATGGGTGGCTGTTTGTGATCATTCCAAATCGTTAAGAATTGCCAAAGGCCTGACAGAAGAAGATTTAAGGCGAAAAATTAGTGATATAAGATCATTTAATGACAGGAGCCCTGACATCAAGCTTCTATGTGGTACAGAAGTTGATATTCTTCCCGATGGCCGTCTGGATTACCCCGACAATATACTGGCAGAATTAGATTTTGTCATAGCTGCGGTACACAGCGCTTTCAAACAGGATCGTACGGCTATGACTGAAAGGCTTGTTAAAGCAGCACGGCACCCGTTAGTTCACAGCATTGCCCATCCCACTGGACGCCTGTTCGGTGAGCGGGAAGCCTATGACGTTGACATCGATAGGATCATAGAAACCTGCAGCCGACACGGAACAGCGCTGGAGATAAACGCTTATCCCAAACGCCTTGACCTTGACGGCCCGTCATGCCGCCTGGCCAGGAAGAAGGGAGTACGCTTAACTATAGGATCCGACGCCCATCTCGTTCACCAAATGAACTACCTATCTTTGGGCGTAGCCGCCGCCCGTCGTGGCTGGCTGATCGCGACCGATGTATTGAATACTCTTTCATATAACGAACTGAGAAGATTTTTACAAAAATAACCATAATTTGATTTTTAATAAAGATGTTTTATAATTTATGGGGTAATCGTTTTTGCAAGGAGGTTTATGGCATTGGGACAGAAAATTAAAAGTGCCCTTGAAATGGCTCTTGAAAAAACAGCCAACCTCAATGTTGACCAGCAGGAAATAATAGATATGGAATTAGAACAAAAAGGGAGTGAATGGGCTGCCAAGTTTCTCCAAAGTAAAAGCTTTGATTTAACGGCTGCTTTAAAGGAGGTCCCCCAAAAAGATCTCCCCGCAGTAATTAAAGGTGCCCGGGAAACTTTTTTAAGGAATATTCAGCCGCCTTCCGACGCAGTCATTAGGGATACCAACAAACGTGCCATGGAAGGTTTAATGTTACTCACGGATAATAAACAACATCTCAAAGAAATATTTGGCGAAATGGAATATTTATTTCAATATTACGTCCAGGCCGTACAGCAGGTATATGCCGCTGCCAAAAACGCCGTGGAACAGCGCCTGGCACAAGCCCAACATAAGTTGGAACAGCAACTGGGTGTGCGCGTAAAAGTTAAAGCGGAAAATCGGCCTGAATTCCAAATAGAATATCAACGGGCACTGGGACAGCTTAATAGCCAATATGAGGAGTATTTAAACCATCACAAAGACCGGGTTAGAAGTGTATTATAATTTTCTACCATAGCTTTTTAATAACACAAGTTGTTGGGGGCAGCAGATGAAAAAGTATTTTCTGGCAGGCATTACCGTCATTCTTCCCCTGGCCGTTACCGTTTATGTTCTTTATGTTACCTATAAATTTATTGACGTTTTGGCCGGTAACATTTTTAAATTTCTTACCGGGTACGAAATTCCCGGTATCGGTTTTGCAGCCACAATTATTATTATCTTCCTTATCGGTGTTTTAGCCACCAATATCCTCGGCCGCAAGATTTTGGGCTGGTGGGAAAATCTTTTCTTTCGTATTCCTATTGCAAATTCCATTTATAGGACCGTCAAACAAATTGTAGATACGCTAAGCCGTAAAGATGGAAACGCATTCCGAAAGGTGGTAATGGTAGAATACCCCCGGCGTGATTGCTGGGTAATCGCTTTTCTAATCGGCGACGCCCCGTCAAACCTTTGTACTAAAGCGGGGAAAAATCTAACGAAAGTCTTCGTGCCCACCGTACCCAACCCCACCTCGGGTTTCCTGATAATGGTGCCACGCGAAGATCTGGTTGTTCTACCTATTTCCATAGAACAGGGTATGAAGTTTGTACTATCTGCAGGCATAGTCACTCCCGATGAACTGAGAAAGCAATCATATAACGATTAGTTATTTGAAACAGTCGACTTAGTTATTGTAAACTAATATAAGATAACAAGGGTAGTAGGAGGAAAGGGTACGGTGTTGGTCATCAATGCCTGTGGTAAGGCGTGCCCCAAACCGGTACTTATGGCTAAAGAGGCCGCCGATAAAGGTTACAAGCAGTTTACAATCGTTGTTGACAACGAAACATCGATGCAGAATGTGTTACGTTTTGCGCAAAACGCAGGGTTTAACACAAATATTGAAAAAGAATCTGGTATCTTTAAGATTATATGTGAAGACGGAAGCACTGAACATCAAGCCAAGGCTGCAACGACAGCCTTGCCCGGATCTAACCCATATCGAGAATCCCAAAACATCAAGAGCCTTTTCATATTGACTGATACGCTTGGACGCGGCAGTGAGGAGTTAGGCCGCCGTTTAATGGCCCAATTGCTAAGTACCTTAGCGGTTAATGAAGCCCGGCCTCAAACCATAGTGCTTATGAATGCCGGCGTCAAACTAGCTTGCCTTTACCAGGAAACAATTGACGCCCTGCAAGACCTCGAAAAGCAAGGCGTGGAAATCTTATCTTGTGGCACCTGCTTGAACTACTTTGACCTCAACAATAAGCTAAAGGTCGGCCGGCCCACCAATGCTTACGAGGCATTAAACTTGTTACTACAGGGTAACACCGTTACCTGGGGTTAAAAGCCGGCGCTTTCGGATTTGTAATAACCTTCGGTTGCGCGTGAGAACTGTCCATAGGCTTTCATAATATCGGTACGGGTTAGTACACCCACTACCTGTAAAGGATTATTGGTATCAACAACTATTACCCGACCGATATCATACTCGCCGAGCTTCCGCGCCGCTATACTGACTGGGTCATCAGGGGTAACGGCTATTACTTTCCGTTGGCAAACATTCAAAAGTTTTTCATTGAGCCTACCTGATGCTTTAGCCTGCAAAATTTCATTACGCGTAATAACACCTACTAAATGATCACCGTCTACCACGGGAAAACCCTGATGGCTGCTGCCGCGCAAGTACGCGTCGGCCTGATTGACGGTAATATGTGCTGGAAGACACTGGGGCTGCGGGCTCATGACATCTCGCACCAAGACGCCCTTTAGAACTCCTGCCCTTTGCTCTTCCTCGATATCAAGCCCTTCTCTCGCTAAACTGTACGTGTATATGCTATACCTGAAGCATCCCCTGGCAACAGCAGCGCTTAGCACGCAAGCCACCATTAAAGGAAGAATAATACTATAATCAGTAGACATCTCCAGCAGGATTACAATCGCAGCCAGAGGAGCATGTCCACTGGCCGCAAGTACCGCCGCCATACCTACTAAGGCATAAGCACACGGCTCAACAGCCACTTGGGGCCAAATAAAATGGAAAATATATCCTAAGGTACCACCTAAGCCGGCACCCATAAATAAGGCAGGGGCCACCACTCCTCCCGGAATACCGCACCCGAGACTGATGGACGTAGCAAATAGCTTGGCTAAAGTAAGTGCCACCAGGACCGTTACCGCCATATCACCGACTAAGGCCGCCTCAATGGTTGCCTCGCCCAAACCCAGCGCTTCTGGATACCATAAACCTATGATACCAACCATTAACCCACCAATCACAGGTTTGAGAGGATAAGGGACATGTGGCAATTTGTTAAAGCAGTCGTTAGTAAAATAAAACAATTTTGTGTAAACAACCCCGAATAGACCGGAAATAAGTCCCAAAACAGCATAAAACCCTAGTTCAGCAAAACTATGCAAAACATACGGGGGAACCTCGAAGAAAGGAGTAGGCCCCATAATGGCCCTGGCAACCGCAACGGCTGAAATAGTGGCGATCACAACAAGACTCAAGTGGCTCCCACCGAAGCTACCCAAAATAACCTCGAGAGTAAAAAGAACCCCTCCTACAGGAGCGTTTAAAGTGGCGGCGATGCCACCGGCACAACCACAAGCGACAAGAGTACGCGCACTGTGTGCCGGTACCCGAAAAACCCGGGCAATGAGGGATCCCAGTCCACCTCCGATATATATATTGGGTCCTACCTGTCCTGCCGACCCGCCGCTACCGATAAATATGGCCGTCGCTAGAGAACGTATGGCAACTACTCTTAGTTTAATAGGCGCTCCCCTTGCCACTACGGCTGCCAAAACCTCGGCCATTTCCTGTTTTTTTTCGTTGCGACACCAACCATAGAGCATTAAGCCGGCCACGAGCCCTCCTAAAGCGGGCAAGAAGGCACCAGAGACCCCGTGAAGGAACCCTGTAAGTACCACGTCTCCTCTTAACCAAACATCTACATATTTGATAGCACAGCGGAATAATACGGCCCCCAGCCCGGCAATCAGACCAATTACTACCGCCAATATAATAAGGTATGTTTGGTAGGATAATGGCCCACGCCTAAATAGTCCCGTAGGGTCCATCCTCATGCACCTCTAGCGAACAGCGACCGCATCAGCGGTCGCAGTGGTTCTGGTCTATTAATAATAAAGATCGATAATTAGACAATTACAGGATTTTACTCAAAAACGCCCGGGTTCTCTGTTGTGCAGGGTTAGTAAAAATGTCTTGTGGGGGGCCCTCTTCAACAATCCGCCCGTCATCCAAGAAGATTACACGATCTGCCACTTCGCGGGCGAAGCCCATTTCGTGAGTAACTACGACCATCGTCATTCCTTCACGGGCCAGGTCTTTCATAACGGCCAGCACTTCACCGACCATTTCAGGGTCAAGGGCAGAAGTAGGTTCGTCAAACAGCATTACCTTGGGCTGCATAGCCAGCGCCCTGGCAATGGCCACACGCTGCTGCTGCCCGCCGGACAATTGCTCTGGATAAACATGAGCCTTATCTGTCAGTCCAACTTTTTCAAGCAAAGAAAGACCTAAACTCTTGGCTTCGGAATAACTAAGTTTTTTCACCTTCATAGGAGCAAGCATCACGTTCTCTAGAGCCGTCTTGTGCGGAAAAAGGTAAAACAACTGAAAAACCATGCCCGTCTTTTGGCGAACTTCGTTAATATTGGTTTTACTGTCGGTCAAAGATACGCCGTCAATGATTATCTCACCGCTGGTGGGCTGCTCCAACAAGTTAAGGCAACGCAAAAAAGTGCTTTTACCTGATCCGCTGGGGCCGATAACACAGACGACTTCACCCTCGGCGATATGGCAGTCAATACCCCGTAGAACTTCCAGCTCGTTAAAGCTTTTGTACAAACCTTTAACCTCGATCACCGGTGCGTAGCCTCCTTTCCAGAGCATCCACCAAACGCGAAAAGGTAAGCGTCATTAACAGGTACAGAAACGCCACCGAAATCCAGATTTCGAATGGTGCAAACATATCGGCATTGAGCAGCTGTCCTTTACGGGCCAGTTCTTCAACCCCAATGGCTGATAAAAGAGCCGTATCCTTCAACATCGCAATAAATTCATTACCTAGAGGGGGAATGATCCTCTTAAAAGCCTGTGGTAAAATAACATACTGCATAGCCTGCCAATGACTCATACCAAGAGACCGAGCGGCTTCCATCTGTCCCCGCTCAATGGACTGTACCCCGGCCCGGAAAATTTCACCAATATAGGCCCCGCTGTTCAAGCTACAGGCTGTAATAGCTGCCCACAATATTGGAAGGTTAGGGTCTTTAATAAGTGGCTCGATACCCCAGGATGCCATCGCCCAATTTTGGACTTCGGTAATAAGCCCGGGAATGCCAAAGAATACCAGAAAAATCTGTACGAGTAAAGGCGTACCACGGAAAAAATCAATATAACCCGTACCCAAGGCCCGAAAAACAGCATTGCCGGATAGCCTTGCGAGCCCTGCTATAAGTCCCAATACACAACCAATGGCAACCGAAGTAGCCGTGATTATTATAGTTAAACCTGCACCTTGGATTAATAACGGTGTTACGTATAAAATGGTATCCAAATCTACTCACCCCGACAAGGCAAACAAAGGGATATGCGTGGGACGATACGCATATCCCTTGCTTACCTGGCTGAAATTACTGCATTATCTCTTCCGGAGGTTCTTCACCGAACCATTCCTGATAGATCTCAGTAAAAGTACCATTTTCCTTTAAGGTAGACAGGGCCTCGTTAAATTCAGCTAATAGTTCGGGATTATTTTTAGGTAGGGCAATGCCGTAAAATTCAGTCGAAAGCATGTCGCCTACAACCTTGATTTCGCCGCTTTCATCTTGCTTAATGGCATACAAAGTAACCGGAGCATCATTAACAACAGCATCAACGTTACCCTGCTTTAACGCCAAGAAAGCTTCCGGAATGCGGTCGAAGGTTACGATCTCAGTGCTCGGGTCTTCTTCTTTAACTGTTGCAGCCATGTCGGCACCAGTAGTACCAATCTGTACGGCAATGGTTTTTCCTTTCAGGTCGTCAAAAGATTTAATCTCTTCATTATCTTTGTGCACTGCTACGATTAAACCGGACTTATAGTATGGATCAGTAAAATTAACTTTTTCTTCCCGTTCCGGCTTGATGGTCATAGCCGTAATACACGCGTCAATAGTACCGGCCTGCAGCGCAGGAATCAACCCGTCGAAGGTCATACTCTTGATTTCATATTCATAGCCCATTTCCTTGCAAAGGGCATCTATAAGATCCATGTCAAAACCAATGTATTCACCGGTTTCGGTATCCTGCCACTCAAACGGAGCATAAGCAGTGTCAGAACCAATAACCAGTTTTCCCTTGGACTGTTGACCTTCACCAGCCTGCTGTTCTTCATCCTGGGACGCAGTTTCTTCGCCACCGCCACAGCCAACGATAACAAAAGCAAGAGCTGCAACAGTTAACATTACCAGTAGCAATTTAATTGCACGTTTCAAATCTTACGCCTCCCCATAAATCACCTTTTTATATTACTTACCTTAGTGACAGTTTCCCGGCTGAATTAACTAACCGAGTACCCACCCCCTCGCTTGAAGTTCCACATCTTATAAAATTTCGCCCTGTGAGTTAAAAAGTCCTGCCGGTACACCCCATTTTCCGATTTGTTTTCTTATATTGACACCGGAGAGGGTTAATGTGAGAATAGTAATGATATCCTTAGGAGGGAAGTAACAATGCAGGTTTCCAAAGCCAAGCAGATTACGGCCGACTTGGCTTTATTGTTTGTCGCGTTTGTATGGGGGATAACATTTGTAGTTGTTAAAGAAGCCCTTTCGGCCATAGGTCCGTACTATTTTTTGGCTATCAGGTTTTTCATCGCAGGGGTTTTTTTGGCGGTTTTTTGCCCCCGGGCAATGCGTAAAATGAAACTAGCCACATTGAAAGCCGGTTTTATTATTGGTCTGGCTCTCTTTGGAGGTTACGCCTTTCAAACGGTGGCTCTACAATACACAAAGGCATCTAACGCCGGGTTTATTACCGGCCTTTCAGTGGTAATGGTACCGGTATTTGTATCACTTTTAACACGTAAGATACCGACACCTGCCACCATGATCGGTGTTGCTTGTGCTACCCTTGGTTTGGGCCTGCTATGTTTAAACAGCAGCTTTACAATTAATTTCGGGGATGTGCTAGTTTTCTTATGTGCGGTATGTTTTGCGACTCATATCATTCTGGTAGGGAAATACGCTCCCAGTAATAACGCCGTACCACTGGCAGTAACGCAAATTGCTACTGTCAGCGCTATTAGCCTCGTTATGGCCATACCCCTTGAAGTAATGCCTGAAACCCTGGCACCCCAGGTCCAAATCGCCTTACTGGCAACAGCTATACCGGCCACCTCACTGGCCTTCCTTATCCAAAACACAGCCCAGAAATTTACCTCTGCCACCCACACAGCTGTGATTTTTACAATGGAGCCGGTTTTCGCTGGTTTAACAGCTTGGTTGCTTGGAGGGGAAGTCCTTTCCATCCGCCAGTGGATCGGAGGTGCCGCCATTATTTGTGGTATGCTGATAACGGTTCTGAAATCTTCTGAAATTGCCGAAAGGGAATCAACAGAAGACCTGACGGTGATCAGCCGCCAAGACCACGCAGTCCCGTACGACAAACAAACCTGATGAGGATTTTAAACCGCCCCACACATTGTATAATGGCAAATACTTCTACAAAGAATAAACATGAAGAAAGTGGGGAGGAGTGTGGGAAATAAGGAGCGCAGGATAGATGCTTTTAAAACAGGCCGTTATGCAATTTCATTACGGTGAGACGGTAAAGTCCTTTCTTATTGCTGCTGCCGGACTGTTGGCTGAACTGGCACAACTATCATCCAACGAATCCTCTACTGCGTTGCGTCTCTGTAAGAATTATCTTGCCCATGTAAAGGCTGAAATACGTCTTGCCGCCAGTGTGGGAGGTCTTTCTAACCTGTCCGAGGTGGAGCAAAAACTAAAAGAAGCGATATGGGAAGCCCATATTAACCGTCCGGCTGAGGCAGGCCGATTGCTTGGGGAAGCCATTTCCCTGGTTGTAACAGCTACTGAAAAAGCTGCCTTACGTCTCAAATCCGAAAACATTCTCTAACTTACCTTTTTGCATAACTTTAACCCCTATAAAATATATGGAGGACTTAAGTTATTTTAATACTGATAACTAACTAGGTAAGGCTACAGGAAAACCTGATCTCGCGCAAGTCGGTGGTCCACGGGGAATTCCCGAAGCGCGGCCTTGGGAATCCGATCAAAATAGAAAATATAATAGGAATTGGAAACATGCAAAGTAAGGAAAAGAAAATCCCCCTGATCAATCCATACTTAGCCGTTATTTGCGGGGTAGTTGCCGTATCGTTTTCCGCCATCTTAATCAAACTTTCTAGCGCACCATCATTAGTGATTGCTTTCTATCGTCTTGTCTTTACCGTAATTTTTCTGGCCCCTTTTGCTTTAAACGCCAATGGCCGCACCCAACTTAAAGAAATGTCCCTGCAAGAATACCTGTGGGCATTTGGCGCCGGGACGTTACTTGCCTTACATTTTGCGGTCTGGATTGCCTCCCTTAATTATACATCTATAGCAAGTTCGACCGTTTTGGTAACTATGCAGCCATTGTTCGTAATATCCGGTGCCTCCATTTTTTTCCACGAAAAACTTAATTATATTAGCCTGTTTGGTGCAGGATTAGCACTACTGGGAAGCATTATAATCGGCATAAACGATTTTCAAATCGGCGGAAAAGCCGTTTACGGTGACATGTTAGCCTTTGCTGGCGCCATATTTGTAGCAGGGTATATCCTTATTGGGCGTAAACTCCGCAAGCAAATATCATTGGCACCTTACGTTTTTATCGTATATTCGACGGCAGCATTGACACTCCTCAGCTTTAACTTGCTTGCTCGAACCCCTTTGTACCCTTACCCGGCGTTAGAATGGGTACTTTTTGTTTTATTGGCCGTACTACCGACCATACTTGGTCATACCGTCTTCAACTGGGCTTTACGTTATGTGAAGGCAGCTGTTGTATCTGTAAGTGTTTTGGGCGAACCCGTGGGAGCAACCATTTTAGCCCTAATTATCTTCAACGAAGTTCCACAATTACTTCAAATCATTGGGGGAATGTTAATCCTTTTCGGTTTATACACGTTTATTAATTCTTCCAAAAAACAAAACAGTAAAGAGAACAATACGAATCATTACTGTGAATCAGAAAATTCACCAAGTTGAAACAATATTCTGTATTTTGTCATACAAAAAGAAGGGGTATCTTGAACTTATAACGAAAATTGTAATAGCTAGCGAAATAGTTTAAAAGGAGGGAGAATCAGGGTGGAATATAGCTTAACACCGTTAACGTGGTTTTGGCTATGTGTGCCAACCGGGTTAATTATTGTTTTATCACTGGTTAACTTGATTGTTAATAACAATAAATAAGGAGGGTAACTAAATTTGCAAAGTACAAGTGCGGCGGTTTTTTTAGTCTATATCTTGGGTATGATTTTAATCGGAGCATTACTATATCAGAGAAACAAATCTATGGACGATTATTTTCTGGGAGGGCGATCTTTAAACGGGTATGTAGCCGCCTTGAGCGCCGAGGCAAGTGATATGAGCGGATGGCTATTGCTAGGTCTTCCCGGTGCTGCCTACGCTGGCGGTATTAACGCTATGTGGATCGGTGTCGGATTGGCGATAGGAACATACCTGAACTGGCAGTTTGTGTCCCAGCGTTTGCGCCGTTACACGGAAACCGTTAATGCGATTACTTTATCGGATTACTTCGAATACCGTTTTCACGATAAGACACGTTCTTTACGCATCATTTCAGCCATACTCTCCCTAACTTTTTTCCTTTTTTATACCTCCTCCGGTCTAGTAGCAGGCGGCAAATTGTTTGAAACCACCTTTGGTTTTGATTACAGTACGGCCCTTTACGTTGGGGCAGCAGTTATTATTACTTATACTTTTCTTGGTGGCTTCCTGGCAGTAAGCTGGACCGATTTCGTACAGGGTACGCTGATGTTTTTTGCCCTTATCCTGGTACCTGTATTGATTATTTCTGACGTGGGCGGCTTAGGACAGTTCTGGCAACGACTGGCCGGCGTAAACCCGGATTTACTGGATGCCATGAAAACCGTCAATTATGATTTAGCAGAAGGCATCAAGTGGATCAGTGGTTCATCTATCACCCTTCTAGGTATTATTTCGCTAGCTGCGTGGGGCTTGGGTTATTTCGGACAACCCCACATTTTGGTACGCTTTATGGGCATCAAGTCGCACCGTGAGCTTCCCAAGGCCCAGTTTATCGGCGTGACTTGGGTCGTCATTACGTTGATATCTGCCGTCTTCGTTGGTATTGCCGGCATCATCGCCGTGGAGCAACCTTTGGCGGATCCTGAAACCGTCTTTATTACCCTGGTAGAGATGCTCTTTAACCCGTGGGTGGCAGGACTCTTCCTCGTCGCGATTCTCGCTGCCATTATGAGTACTATTGATTCACAGCTCCTTGTCTCGTCCAGTGCTCTCGCCGAAGACTTTTACAGGTCACTAATACGGCCCCAGGCTTCTGACAAAGAACTTATGTGGATTAGCCGCGGGTCAGTAATCTTGATCGCTGTAATTGCCTTAATCCTTGCTCAAAGCGGCGGAAGCGTATTATCTCTGGTGGCCTATGCCTGGGCCGGACTCGGAGCAACGTTTGGACCTACCATAATTCTATCGCTTTTCTGGAAAAGAATGACTCGGAACGGCGCCCTGGCAGGAATGCTGGTCGGTGGTTTAACAGTTATTATATGGAAAAACTTCCTTTCCTACACCGGGCTTTACGAAATCGTTCCCGCTTTTATCCTTTCTGTCATTGCCATTATTATCTTCAGCCTTCTGGATAAGCAACCTTCCGAAGCAGTAAAACGGGAATTTGACATTTCTACCGGTACTTCGCGATAAAATTATCAACAAAATAGTTATAAAAAAGAGGGGCACTTTTATGAGTGCCCCTTTTGTAGCCGTATTTTAATGGGTATTCAGACCAGCATCATCCAGGATAATAATCAAACCGTTCTCATCGTCAACCGCCACTTCACGGTTGATATTCGTGACTACACTTTTACCGTCGGCACTTAGCACCGTTTCTATCCTGATACCGCCTTCCATTTCAATGACCTGTTTAATAGACCCGTCCTGCTGCGGGTAAACCTCTTGATGCTCCGTACGTCTCTTTTGAGCCGTGCTAATTCTCCAATCCTTTTCGTTATTGAGTTTCCTGCCATTGATAACATAAGCCATCCAAATATCACTCCTATATTAAGCATATCTTAAGCCGCTATAAATACCTTCGGGATTCTTGCTATTCTTCCTTTAAACTTTTTATATTAAAACAAACCAATTATCTTTTCATTTATGTATAACGAGTGGTTTTACCAATTCCCGCCGCTTGTACCCGGGACATTCGTCAGAAGGTTGAGCAGGTTTACGGCTCTGGTTTCGGATCATTCCTATAAAACGGTGTTTATACCCGACACAGGGCGCTTTATAACCGGCGTACCCAAAGGTTCTCCTGTTTATTACCATCCTGTCAACAGCAAAAGCATGTAACTGACATAATAAAAGTGAGCCATTTTAAAGCCTTATGACATTACAGAACTGAGCCACTTAAAAGCCGGTTCAAAAATTATGACACTACAAAACTGAGCCACTGACCGGATTATGACACCGTAAAAGTGATCCACTTCCATAAATTCCCCTGTATACTGAGAGCAAAAATAAGGTTTCAGCTCTTGGCACAGGGGGGAGAGGAAGTGATCGACATTAATATTTACGAGCAAATCAGACACCTATACGCTGTGGAAAAGCTATCCCAAAGGGCTATAGCAAGAAAGCTGGGTATCTCCCGTAACACCGTTAAACGTTACTGTAATGGTGAAAACGTACCCTGGGAAAGTAAGCCCCGTCAATATGAATGCCCGGTTACAGGGCCTATCAGGCTAACGGTCCAGCGGTGGTTGGAAGAGGACAAGCAGGCGCCCAAAAAGCAGCGCCACACCGCAACCCGCGTCCACGAGCGGTTAGTTGAAGAATACGGGTTTACCGGCTCCTACTCTGCAGTACGGGACCTGGTACGGGAACTGCGCTCCCAGGAACATAAAGCGTATATACCGTTGGAATTTGACCCCGGCGAAGCAGCCCAGGTGGACTGGGGCGAAGCCACCGTTTATTTAAACGGAAAGAAAGTCAAAGTTCAGCTGTTCTGTTACCGGCTTTGCAGCAGCAGCGCACCCTACGTGGCTGTCTTCCCCAGCCAGCGCAGCGAATCTTTTTTAGCCGGCCACGTGCAGGCATTCGAGTTCTTGGGCGGTGTACCCAAGCGTCTTATCTACGACAACCTGAAAACCGCCGTCAAAGAAGGTTGGGGCCGCTACGTCCGAGCCCAGCAACCAGCCTTTTTAGCCCTAAGAAGCCACTATGCATTTAGTGCCGACTTTTGTAACCCTGGTGCAGGCAACGAAAAAGGACTGGTAGAAGGGCTGGTCGGTTATATACGCCGTAATGTGCTGGTGCCGGTACCCCGGGTAAATGATTTTGCGGAGCTACAACCACTTCTGGATGAGAGGTGCCGGCGCTACCAGAAAAAACAACTACGTTACCACCAGTCCAAGATAAAAGATGCGCTGGCCGTAGAACAACAATACTTGACACCACTACCCGCCAGGCAGTTTGATTACGCCCTTACCTCCATGGCAGAGGTGGACAATATGAGCCTGGTCAAATTTGACCGCAATCGTTACTCAGTACCGGTAGACCTGGTAGGTAAACCGGTAACGGTCAAGGGCTACCCCTATGAAGTTAAGATCTATCACCGGTCCCGGAAAGCAGCCGTCCACCACCGGATCTATCGGCAAGGTGAAACCAGCCTGGTTTTAGAACACTATCTGCCGGTGTTGGTGCAAAAACCACGGTCGCTGCAGAACGCTGCGCCATTGCGCTGGGCTTCCTTGCCCCCCGGCTTTGCAAAATTTAAAGATAACCTACTAGCCAGGGGCGAAACCAAGGAACTGGCCCGGGTATTAAAGTTGGTGATGGACTACGGCATTGAAGAAGTGGAAAAGGCCGTTTTAAAGGCCCTGGACAGTAACCAGTACAGCTACCAAGCAATTTATTATTACTTGACTACAAGGCAGGTTCAGCCGGCTAAAACAAACACATTACCCACGTTCCCCCGAGTACAACCGGTGGACCTTACCAGGTACGACAGCCTTTGGGCGGGTGAGACCAGATGACCGGTTCTAATAGTATCGCCCTCTACGCCAAGGAACTCAGGTTGCCCACTTTTGCCGATTACCAACCGGTGGTCCGCCAGGCCGAGGAGAACGGCTGGGGGTACGAGGAATTTCTACACCAAATGCTGGCCCGGGAAGCGACCAGGCGCAGGGAAAACCAGATCACCCGGTTGATTAAAAGAGCTCGTTTCCCATTGAAAAAGACCCTGGATGAGTTCCATTTCGACTCCCTGCCGCACCTGGAAGAAGCACTAGTCCGGCAGCTGGCTACCGGAAGCTTTATTGAACAACGAAAAAACATAGTGATGATTGGCAATCCCGGCACCGGAAAAACGCACCTCAGTATTGCCCTGGGCCTTGAAGGTTGCTACCGGGGTTACTCGGTTCGGTTCTTTACCGCTGCCGGCCTGGTAACCAAACTGACCGAGGCCCAGGACGATAAAAGGCTGGGGCGGTTAATCCGGGAACTTGCCAAGGCTAACTTGTTAATTGTCGATGAACTGTCTTACATTTCTTTCCTACGCCATGGCGCAGAACTGTTATTTCAGGTTATCTCGGAAAGGAGTGAGCGCGGCAGCGTAATAATCACCACGAACCTTGATTTTTCCAAATGGGATGAGATATTCAGTGACCACATGCTGGCGGGTGCCCTGGTGGACAGGGTTACTTTCAAGTCTCATATTTTGAACATGAACGGTGATTCGTACCGCTTGAAACAGAGGTAGTTTACCTGCACCGAAATCTGACCTCCCTCATGTGATGAGATCGATGAGGTGGATCACTTTTACTCCGTCAGGGGTGGCTCAGTTTTACTCTGTCATGTGGCTCACTTTTGTATTGACAATCGCAAAAGCAGACATACAAACGGGGATTTGACTCTCGTACAATTACCGAACAGCATTTTAGTTTGCATTGACAGCAGGGTACCTGAAAAACTGGTAGCTAACGGACTATACGCCAACGCCGTATCCGGCCTGAAACTTTATAATCACGTCAAACGCCAGCCCAAAATCCCCTCGGGGCGTCTTGACTTCCTCCTGCACGGCAACGGGACAGCACCATGTTACTTGGAAGAGGAGTAACATTAGCAAAAAATGGTACGACGTTGTTTCCCGATGCCCCAACCCGGCGGGGAACACGCCATATACAGGAACTAATGAAGTTAAAACAGCAAGGCTGTCGTACCAAGTTAATATTTATCATCCAACGGCCTGATGCCGTAGAATTAAAACCGCACAAGCGTTTAGACCCGGAGTTTTACGAAGCACTCCAAGAAGCTCAAAGCCAAGGTGTTGAGATTGAGGCTTATAACTGTCACGCCGGAACTTCCCAAATGAGCATCCACAAAAAAATTAGTGTAAAGTTCTAGCGCCTATGGTTTATGCCTCTACTCGATTATGCAACATAATATTTATTATAAGAACCATTTATCGACCAGCCTAAAACAGCAAAGGGGAACATCTTGACAGTCCCCCTTTTGCCGATATTATAAAAGACGACGAGTTATTCCCATAATTTAAATTTCCAAGCGGCTCATTACATCGCGAACACTGGCAATGGACTTCTTAAGAAGCTGTTCTTCTTCAGGAGTTAAATCAAGTTCAATGATGCGTTCCACACCATCAGCACCTAAGACGGCAGGTACCCCGGCATAAATACCACTTTCACCGTACTCGCCCTGCAGGTAAGCAGCAAGCGGCAGGATTTTCTTTTTATCTTTCAATACCGCCTCGACCATTTCCACAGTAGCTGCAGCCGGGGCGTAATAGGCGCTTCCGGTTTTAAGAAGATTGACAATTTCTCCCCCACCCTTCCGGGTCCGGTCCACCATAGCCTCAATTTTGTCTGATGGAATCAGTTTTTCAATCGGAATGCTGCCTGCATAGGTGTACCTCACCATAGGCACCATATGGTCACCGTGTCCACCCAGCACCAGAGTAGATACATCCTCAAAAGAGCATCCCAGTTCCAGGGCTACAAAAGTACGAAACCGCGCTGCATCAAGTACCCCGGATTGACCAAATACTCGCTTGGGGTCAAAACCGCTGGCTTTGTAGGCCACATAACACATTACGTCTAGAGGATTGGTAACCACAATAATCCGTGCTTCAGGCGAGTACTTGGCAATCTGTTCCGCGGCCTGGGCTACGATCTTGGTGTTGATACTTAACAGGTCATCCCGACTCATACCTGGCTTGCGGGCAACCCCGGCCGTAATAACGGCTACATCCGATCCTGCCGTAGCTGCGTAATCGTTACTGCCCACAATATGGCAGTCAAAACCTTCAATAGGCGCTGCCTCCATTAGATCAAGGGCTTTACCTTGTGGAACACCTTCAATAATGTCTACCAGTACTATGTCGCCCAATTCCTTAGCTGCTGCCCAATGGGCACAAGTGGCACCTACATTCCCCGCACCGATAATACTGATTTTTTTACGCATATGGCCCTCCTTAAATGATCTTATTTACACAATTTGCTTATGATCCAACGTGGTGTTAAACCACGTTTTCCGCCATCTTCTCTGCAGCCTCTTCTTCCCTGGCTTTCTTCGTTTTACCACGTTCTACCATCCGGGCAATAAACACACTAAACTCGTATAACAAATAAAGCGGTCCAGCCATCAGCAGGCACGTAAGAATATCTGTCGGTGTCAGCGCCGCGCCCAAAATAATACTTACAAAAAAGGCATACTTTCGCATGCGTGCCAACAGGGCATAAGACACAATACCCATTTTGGATAGAAAATACGCCGCCAGCGGAAGCTCAAACACAAAACCGACTGGCAGCAAAATTCCAATTGTAAAGGAAACATAGTTTCCTATGGTAAGCATAGGCAGCAGCTGCGAACCTGCAAATTGCAGGAGAAACCGTACACCCCACTGATAAACACCAAAGAAGCAGAAGGTTATCCCGGCATAAAATAAAAACACGGACGAAAATAAAAACGCTATAAAGTACTTCCGCTCATGTTTGTGTAAAGCAGGTTTTATAAAGGCCCATACCTGCCACAGAACGATAGGTAAGGCAGCAAGAAAACCGAGAAACAGTGCCAGCTTAATTTTGGTCATAAAGGCCTCGGCAACGTGGATAAACACAAGTTCGTGCCCCTGGCTGGTTACCGGCTTTAATATTACCTCTAAAACCTGATCGCTAAAGCCGTAACAAGCGGCAGACATAATCACAATGGCAGCAATACTGATGATTAATGCACGCCGAAGCTCTTCAAGGTGTTGAATAACTGATTGTTCTTTATCTGTATCCTTGGCCACCTTGAACGCCTCCCATCAAATAAAACCCCCAGCAAGGAAGAAAATTCCTTCTCCGGGGGATTTGTAACTTAAGCTCGCAAACCACCTAACTGCTCTTAGCTGATTTAGTGCCTTTGCCAGACGTAACCGAGCTTATAGTATTCTTAACATCCTCGACCTCTTCCTTAACTTCGCTTATGGTTTCAGTTACATCTTCAACGGTATCCCTCGAAGATTTCCGGAACTCCCTGATGGTTTTGCCGAGTGATTTACCGACATCCGGCAACTTACCCGGTCCAAAAATAATAAGCGCTACCACCAAAATCAATATTAGTTCAGGTACCCCAATGTGTGGAAACATCTTGTTTGACCCCCTTTCAGCCCCAAAAAAAACTACTTAATACTTATTTCTTCATTAAGGGGCAAACTCCTGCTCTCGTTATATTAAAAGAGCCTCCTCGCGGAGGCTCTTTCAACTCTTATAATTATAGCATGATTACCTAGAGTTTGAAAGACAAAGCTTTCTTTTTAGCCCCCTTGATTTCAAGAAGGTGTACAGCACACCCGATGCAAGGGTCCATAGAACGGACAATACGTACCAGTTCTACCGGTTGTTCCGGGTCCTCAACCGGTGCACCAATAAAAGCCTCTTCCATAGGACCTCTGACACCGTTATCGTCACGCGGGCACGCATTCCAAGTAGTGGGAACTACACACTGGTAATTAGCAATACGGTAATCCTTGACTTCAATCCAGTGTCCTAACGCACCACGAGGAGCTTCGGTAAGACCCATACCGGTAGCCTTTTCAGGAATATCAAACCGGTTAAAGGTCGGTGCACCGACCTCTAATTCCTCAAGCCAATCGCGCATCGCGTGCCCAACCATCGAAGTCTCAATCGCGCGGGCAAAGTGTCTGCCAAGTACCGAGAAAGCCTTATCGCCCAGTTTAACAACTTCAGGCACCTTGTTGACCCACATTCTCGCCAACGGTCCGACTTCGTGCGGTTTATTTTTCAGACGCGGTGCCTTAAGCCAGGAATAAGCGTTGGGTTTGTGCGGCTCCGGCTTGGTTTCACCCTCGGACGGGTGTTTCTGGGTAGACTCAATTTCGTACTTGGAGAACATTACATGTTCGGTAACATCACTAGGATCAGCCACAGCCCATTCCTCATCCGTGTACCGGCCACGCTTGATTAACTGATTCATGCCGGACGGATCGCCGGAATCATCCAGCGGGAAAACACCCCAGGCCAACATGTTGCGGCAGCCCTTACCGATCTCAAACCAGTCGCTGTAGGCATCAGCTACCGCCAAAACATCAGGAATGTATACATTATCTACAAAATCCATAATTTCGTCCAGCAGTGCCGCAAACTGCTCAATCTTCTCCTGCGTCACCTGTTCGGTTATACCGCCCGGTACAAAGGCCGTGGTGTGCGGAGCCTTAGCACCAAAGATAGCACAAAGCTCGTGCGCCTTTTTCCGCATATGAAGCGCCTGGATATAGTGCTGGACCGCCGCATCATTAATAGCCTTCGGCAAGCGAAAATCATGGCCGTAACGCGGAATAAACGGAGCTGTTTCAGGCCCCTTGACATAGTCCAGGGCAGCTAGGTGATAAAAGTGCAATATGTGCGATTGTAAGAAGTTCGCACCTTGTACCAGGTTACGCAAAATACGCCCGTTTTTAGGCGGTTTAACACCGAAAGCATCATCTAAACATAGCACCGAACTGATGCCGTGGGAAATCGGTCAGACACCGCAAATACGCTGCGTAATATGCTGGGCGTCACGCGGGTCACGACCACGACAAATTAACTCGATCCCGCGGAAAAGTGTACCGTAGGTCTTGGCATCGACGACGACGCCGTTTTCAACTTCCACTTCTACCTTCAAGTGACCTTCGATTCGAGTTACAGGGTCAACACTGATAACCTTCTTTGCCATGCCACTTCACCCCCTATTATCCTTCCATGCCCTTCAACGGCCAAAGGCCATAAAACGGGCTGCAGTCGTCCGGGAAGTATGGTTCCGAACACCCTAGACACGGTGCTCCAGCACCGATACACCAGTTGCGGCCATTGTTCCATTTACGCTTCTGGCAGTCGGAATAAGCTATAAATCCTTTGCAACCTAGATGCGCTAAACAACCCTCGTCACCAACGGTTTCAGCAAACTGGCCGGCATCAAAGTAAGGCCGTCGCGGACAAGTTTCGTGGATGGGCTCGGGGTAGAACATCTTGGGACGCTTGAACCTGTCCAATTCAGGAATATCACCGTATTGCAGCACATAGACCACTGTACCCAAGAAGTGATCGGGGTGCATCGGACAGTTACCGATGTTAATAACCGGCTTCTTAGTCACAATTTGGTCGACTCCCACCACACTCGTCGGATTGGGGGTAGCACCCGGAATACCACCAAAGGACGCACAAGAACCGGCAGCGATAACCGCTTTGGCAGCATTGCCTAACGTAGCCACCGCTTCGGCAAAGGTAATCTCCTTGCCTTTCAGTTCACCGATCGTGCAGTAGTGACCCTCGGCACCGGTAGGCACGCCACCCTCAACAACCAGGAAGAAATTGTCTTTCTCTTTGTTGACGATTTCCTCCAGTTGTTCGAACGCTACGTGACCAGCAGACGCCATAATATTAGGATGATACCGCAAACTGATCACGTCCAACAGTACCTTTTCGATGGCTGGCTCTACGCTGTTTAGCAGGGATACCGAACACCCGGTGCAGGCAGCCCCCTGCAGCCAGACTACGGTAGGCTTGCCTTCTGCCGCCCAGGCCAAACTTTCTGTTATCTGTGGCCCTAAAGCCGACATAAGGCTTAATCCCGCCGCAGACCCAGCACATAACTTAATGAATTCACGCCGCGAAATAGACCGCACGTCTCTCCCTCCCTTTTTATGGTTCTCCCTTATAAATGCGCCACCAGGGCGTTTTGACCAGCCATTGAGTTAACACGCAAAATAAAGCACAACCCATACTGTGAATGTTTGTGCATTCACACGGATAATCTCTAATCTCTTCGAATAAAGTTGTATTCTATTTATTTAACTGAATTTCCTGCTAAAATAAAAAATCTAAAAATAAATTTAAAGTATCCCGATTGGTTTACCAGGTTGCGGTAACCTACCTGGTCTTATTATCAGCAGGACTACTACCGAAATCAGAATAATTTCCCAACTCCTAACTGCGGAATTATGAAAGCCCTTCTTCCCTTTTACTCAAGCCACCTGACTCTGCTTCTTTCAGCCAATTATCAATATCCTGGCGAACGAGCGAAACCAGACCCAAAACCCTGGACTCTACAACACTTGATAACTCCAAACCCCAATCTATCTCTGCGGGTTGTACCGCATAAATACGTGTCGGAGGTAATTTGCCAAGTTTACGCGCTAATGAAAGTACCTCCGGTACACGAATTTGATGAAGAGACACAGGTTCGGAGCTTTCAATCAGTTCCAGCTCCTCCGGGGTAAAAGAAAAAAGTGTTCCCGGATCGGCGCCTGCGTCAAGGCTGTCAATAATAATTAACCTCTCGGCTCCTTCAAAATAAAATAGGAGATTCTCACCACCGGTACCCCCCTCGATAAGACGCACACTCGGGGGAAACGAAAGCCGGGATAATCTCCTAACAACGTGAACCCCTACCCCATCATCCTTCTGGAGCTCGTTTCCAACTCCCAAAACCACCATAAAACGGCCTCTATCGCTATTTCTCTCAGGTTCTAACACAGGCATCCAATCCTTCCGGAAGCGGGTCAACGAATAAATACGATGTCCATCCACTATCATTATGCATCTCACCCACATTGAAGTCAAATAATCAGCCTAGTCACCAAAGGATATTCCCATCTGCCGCGCCACACGCACCAAGTCACACCCTAAAGGTACCCGCCTCATTTGCCCGACGGCTTCTATGAGCGGTACAGAAGCTATGTGTGGTGTACGTAAGCATACCATCTCGCCAAAACGACCATCCATTACTATATTTACCGCTGCTCCACCCAAACGAGTACTTAAAATGCGATCAAACGCCGTCGGAGAACCTCCTCTCTGCAAATGCCCCAATATTGTTACACGAGTTTCTATATTTAAAGCCTGCTCAATCTTTTGGGCAACAAAATCACCAATCCCACCAAGCCGTATCTGCTCAAAACTTTCTTTCACAACCCTTCGTACTACCAGTTCCCCCCCTTTAGGCTTGGCTCCTTCGGCCACAACAACAATACTGAATTTCTTACCCTGCTCATAACGTTCCCTCAGCTTATCACAAACTTTGCTGATACTAAACTCAATTTCGGGAATTAAAATGACATCAGCGCCCCCGGCTACGCCGGCATATAGAGCTATCCATCCCGCATATCGTCCCATTACTTCCAATACCATAATACGGTGGTGTGACTCCGCCGTAGTATGGAGTTTATCAATGGCATCGGTAGCTGTGGCCACTGCGGTATCAAACCCGAAAGTCTGGTCGGTAGCCGACAGGTCATTATCAATTGTTTTGGGTACCCCCACCACCGGAAATTGGTACCTGTTGTAAAACTCATAAGCGATCTTTAAACTGCCATCACCGCCTATCACTATCAAGGCATCCACTTTCTGCTGGGAAAGGTTTTGTAAAGCTTTTTCCGAAACGTCCATAAACACTGTCTGGCCATTCTGGGTCACCGGATAATGAAAAGGATTATCCCGGTTGGTAGTACCCAAAATCGTACCCCCACGAGGCAAAATACCCACAACATTCTGTAAAGTCAATTCCCTACAGCGGCCTTCCACCAGCCCACCAAAACCGTCTTCAAAGCCTATTACCGATAATCCATAATCGCGGATGGCTACTTTGACCGCAGCCCTAATAACAGCATTTATACCGGGAGCATCTCCCCCTCCGGTAAGAATCCCGATACGCTTTATGGTCATCCGACTGGGCATTATGCACTATCCCCCATTTCCGTTTGTAATTACAAAGGAGTTTTCGCCCCTATCCATACCTTTCCTGCCATAAAGCCATAAAAAAGGACTGCTAATTCAGCAGTCCTTTTTACTCTTCTACCATTTTTGATAGTTCCTCTAGCGTTTTTTGTAAATCGTCAAGTGCCTGTCCATAGGCACTCCAATTACCTTCTCTCAACCTTTCCTGGGCCTCCTCGTAGTAACGATTGGCATTCTTGATTAGTTCTTTTATGGTACGTCCTTGCACAGGAGTCCCGGGTACTTCCGGTGGTTCTGTCTGTTCAGGAGAGTCCTGGTCCCTCTCACCGAATAGTGCCGATAATGCACGCTCAAGAGTGGGCTCCATTACAATCTTGTCACCGTGTACCAGAATAACCCGGCGCAGCTCGGGCATTTTGCTCTGTTCCGCCTGCAGATAAATGGGTTCAACATAAAGCAGGCTGTCTTCAACAGGTATGACCAGAAGATTGCCGCGAATTACCCGGGAGCCCCGTTGGTCCCAAAGAGTCAACTGCTGCGATATCGTAGTGTCCTGGTTTATACGTGCTTCTATCTGCATCGGACCATAAACAAGACTCTGCTTGGGCATTTGGAAAACCAATATTTTGCCGTAATTCTCTCCATCACAACGTGCCGCCATCCAGGCGATCATATTCTTCTTATTTTGAGGTGTAAACGATGTGATGAGAACAAATTCCGGCCTGCCCTCTCCCGGCAGGCGGATGATCACATAGTAGGGTTCCATCCGCTGTTCATTGCCGGCGTAGATTTCAGTGGGCAGGTTCCATTTATCCTCCTTAGTAAAGAAAACCTGCGGATCTTGCATATGATAGAGGGTGTACATTCTTGCCTGAATCTCAAACAAGTCCTGGGGATACCGAATATGTTCTACAAGGTCCCTGGGCATTGCCTCCAGATCTTGAAAGACCCCTGGGAAGATTTTGGACCAGGTCTTTACAATGGGATCATTAGTGTCAGCTACATAAAAAGACACATTACCGGTATAGGCATCGACTACTACCTTCACGGAGTTACGGATATAATTTGTGCGACCTGCAAAAGGCTCCGAATAGGGATACATATCGGTGGTGGTATAAGCATCCCACAACCAATACAGCTTACCGTTACTGACAACGATGTAAGGGTCGCCATCGTATTCCAAAAACGGGGCGATCTTAGGCACACGGTCATGGATATTGCGGTAGTACAGAATTTGGCTCCCGGCATTAACATCACTGGCCAGCACCAAACGGTAATCGCCCAGGGATATGGCAAATAAAAGGCGTTTCAGTACTGAACCCAATTTAACCCCGCTCGTTCCTTCATAAGTAGTATAGACGTTTTGATCCCCTTTAGGATAGTCAAACTCCTTGGCTTTGGTATTCACAATGACATATTGGTCGGTACTCTCACCGTAATAGATTTCATTCCGCTCCAGCTTGAGATCCGTATCGGTTCTCGGAGGAATATCCTTAAAGAAGAATTCAGGCAAACCATCGGGCGCAACCTCGTTGACCGGGCTCATCGCTACACCGTAACCGTGGGTATATACCAGCCGGGTATTAATCCACGTCTTAGCCTGTTCGGATAACTTGCTCTGGTCAAACTCACGTGCCGCTAACATCACCTGGCGCTGAACACCGTCAATGGTATACCGGTCAATATCAATATCTTTAAATTCATAATAAAGCCGCATCTCCTGCATCTGGCTGTAAGTAGACTTAAGTGGTTCCCAGTCCCATAATCGAATGTTCTTAACGGTATCCTCGTTATTCTCCACCTCATCCCAGCCGATCACCCTTCCGGAGGGAAAGGGCTTCGTTTCAATCTCGTCTAAGTTATAGGCAGCCCGGGTGAAAGCAATGTTATGCTCAATATAAGGTTTCTCTTTATTAAACTCATTGGGCTCCACGACAAATTTTTGAACCATAGCGGGATAAATCGCACCTAAAATTAACGAAACAGCTATCAACCCGCCGACGGCATAAATAAGAACACTGGTCCGGCGCAAAACAACATTCACCAGCACGGCAATGGCCGCTATCACGGCCAGAACAAACAGGACTTTCAAGGCCAGGAGGTTGGCGTTAACATCCGTGTACCCGGCCCCGAACACCGCTCCACCGGGAGAATATAAAAGCAAATACTGCTGCAACTGGTAACCCCATGCCTTCAACGCCAAAACCAAGGCTGCCAATACAGATAAATGAACCCTTGCCGAGCCGCAACTAAATAT
Organism: Peptococcaceae bacterium; assembly: GCA_017656185.1. Classification (GTDB taxonomy): domain Bacteria; phylum Bacillota; class Desulfotomaculia; order Desulfotomaculales; family JACDOK01; genus JACDOK01. Next base: position 77,717 of record JACDOK010000003.1, read on the forward strand.
CGACGTTAGGCCTCGGAACGGGTTCGCTAAGAAGTAAGCTGCGGCCACAAGAAGGACAACCAGAATGCCGGCCCAAAACAGGATATTATAGAGAAACAAGTAAAACGGTAAACTAAAAACATAGAAACCGATGTCTTTTCCAAATAGAGGGTCAGTGCTGCCAAAGGGCGTCGCATGCAGGAACTTTTGCAGTACCTGCCAATCTCCCGCCACGGCAAGGCTGAACATATAAGCAAGTACAACGCTTACCACAAAGAACAGCCAAGTGAGGACACGCTTGTTCAAAAACTCTTTCCACTGCGGAAATTCTATGGAAATGACATTATGTTCAGCCCGGCGCTCATAAGCTACACTACTGTATTCAAGAATTACCCGCCTGGTAAACAAAAGATTGATAAAAAGGAATATGAAAAAGAAAAGGCCGACTAAAATCCTTAGACCCAGGTCGGTAAATAAAATGGTGGTAAAAATACTGGTATAACCTAGCGATTGAAACCATAGATAATCGGTTATCAACCTGGCGCCGTCCCCCACCAGCACCAAAAATAAAATAGCTGCTATGACACCCGCAGCTAAACTATACTTTCTAAACACCCAACGTACCCCCTCGAATATACCTAAAAAATAACGCTAGCCTACATGGGTTTAGGATTTTTTTGGTTCTCATCAGCTTCCCGTTTTAGCTTCGCCTGGCACATAACACAAACGTCAGTAGATTTTTTCTTTTTGTCGGGAACTACAAAAAGATCATCATCGTCTTCACAGCACATATCATCGCTGATAAATTTACGCCCACAAAGGATACACCGCTTTTCCATACGAGCACCTCCCTTTCCGGCACCCTATCCGAAGACTATATTCCTTCAACTATTACAGCATATTACCCTGCACATAACTTTTGGTTACTGTTAGTTATGTCTCGGTTGATTTTTTACAACCTCGCACCCGTGTAAAATAGCCGTTACCACTTCGGCTTTTCCGCCTAATTGATCCATATTAACCTTGGTATAAATTTCCCCTTCATCCCTGACCACATACCGTGGGGACAACCGGTTAAGCGCAAGAGCCATAATATCCTCCCGGCACCTTTCACAAGTACATAGATCGGGCATTCTTTTTTTTAGCTCATCTAATACCTCCTCCAGCATTTCCGCCACGATGACTTCAGTATAATTTTTCAGCACACCACCATCCCCCTTAACGCCTCAAGGTAGCCACCAGTCTTTGGGGCTTCAGGAGCAAGTCAAGTCCGTCGACAATATCGGCCACAATAATATCCGCGTTAACCAAAGCCTCACGGGACACGCCTTCCCGACCTAGAACCAGCACCCCTAATCCTGCCTTGCGAAGCATTAGGGCATCATTAGCACCGTTCCCGAAAGCTATCGTAGATTCGCTACCTAACGCGTTCACAAAGGCTTCCTTTTCCGGTCCCCCCGGCTCTCCCGTTAATACTTTTATCTCTGCTTTAATATTCTTACAGGCCTCTCGTACTGTTCCAAAAGTATCGGCGGTCATTATGTACAATTGTAATCGACTAGCTAGCTCATTCAACTTGGCAGCTACCTTAGGAGGTATTAATCCATCTGTCGCTAATGTGCCATTATAATCAAATACCACTTGTCGGAACGCGTATTGGCCGTAACCAGGTATATTTACCTTAAGCACCGTAATCCCCGTGTAAAACTTCTTGTATCAAGTATAATAAGACGAAGTTAACGAGTCAAATGAAACTATATGTAGCATTCTCGACATAAAGAAAAAGCTCCTGGTCAAAAACCAGGAGCTCAAAGGTTACTTCAAAGCAGCTAGGATATCTTCTGAGACCTTGGAAATATCCTGGTCACCATTAATATTTTTTATGAGCCCCTGTTTCGAATAATACTCGATCAAAGGCTGTGTTTGTGCTTCGTAGACATCAAGACGCTCATTTACCGTGGCCTCGGTATCGTCACTGCGTTGATAGAGTTCGCCGCCACATTTGTCACATTTACCCTCAACCTGGGGCTTCTTATATAATATGTGATAAGTTGCCCCACACTGACGGCATACTCGCCGACCGGTTAAACGCTGCACAATCTTTTCACGGGGGACGGCAATATTAATGACAGCATCCAGCTTAATACCCATTTCCTTAAGAGTGGCATCCAAAGCCTCCGCCTGGGCCACCGTACGGGGGAATCCATCGAGGAGAAATCCTTTTGCACAGTCAGGCTGCGAAAGCCTGTCCTTAACCATTCCAACAACGACTTCATCCGGTACCAAAGCACCTTTATCCATATATTCCTTTGCTTTTTTACCCATCTCCGTACCGGCCTTAACTGCTTCCCTGAACATATCGCCGGTAGAAATATGGGTAATACCCAACTCTTTAACAATAACCTCAGCCTGCGTCCCTTTCCCGCCGCCCGGCGGCCCCATAATTAATAGATTCAAGCTGCTCCCTCCCATAGAAAAATATTGTTTATTTTGTGAAAGTCCGAACTTAGTATGCCTTAAAAATGGTCGGGATGACAGGATTTGAACCTGCGACCTCACGGTCCCGAACCGTGCGCTCTAGCCAAACTGAGCTACATCCCGGATCACTAAACGTTATTTTATCGCACAAATTACTGCAAGTCAATAGTACCACAGTAATGGAAGTATTAATAAGGAATACTTTTTTGGCAGGGTACTTGCGGCCAAAACCGCTCTCTCTCGCAGGATAGTGTCGCAACACGTCGAATAACTAGCAAGTATGATTAACCGAGAAAAGCCCGTCATAAACTGCAAACTTACCCATCCTATTATTTGGTTTATGCTCGCGCTTTACCCGTTAATTATTGTACCTAATGAGTATAACTATTCTTGCCTTCCGCGTTACATTATCCTCCTTACCTTAGGATTATTAGCAGGCTTTTGCCTGGTACGAGACCGGTACTGTTTTCCCCGGCACCGATCCCTGATACCGCTCATTGTATTTTTAATATTATCGCTAATCGCTGCCATCCTTTCGAGCCACCCTGCAGAAGCACTACTGGGAACGCCTTTTCGTTTTACCGGATTTTTGACGCACCTTGTATGCGCCGTACTGTTCATTCTGGCCTACCTTTCCGTGCGTAATCACGCCGACATCAATCGTTTTATCAATATTTTCTTAGGTACGGCGGCTATCGTAGCATTTCTAGGGCTTTTACAGTTTTTCGGTATTCAGCCTGTACCGCACCCTCCCGGCTTCGACTTTGGTTTGCGCAGTGATGCCACTATTGGCAACCCTAACTTTTTAGGGACATACATCGTGTTAGCCTTTCCTTTCGCTGCCGTAAAATACCTGCAGAAACCCTGCAACAAGTGGGCTCTACTTGTTGCTTTGATCTATGCCGTAGGATTGACGAATTTGACACGCGGCGTATGGATTGGCCTGTTTGCTGCTTTTCTTGTTCTGTTTTTTTACCTCCGTAACCGCCGTTCACTTTTCTCTTTTATCGCTATTTTAATAACAGTTACAGCAGTTCTTTTCCCCCTTCATGATGGATTGCTGTATAAACGCGTGTTCTCCCTTCCAGCCGAAGCCCAATCCTGCATTGAGGGTGATGATAATGCCGGTACCAACCGGTTGTATATATGGAAGATAACAGCAGCCCAGCTTAAAAACACCCTACTGATCGGAACAGGTCCCGACACTCTTAAATACGCCTTAGAGGATTACCGCGACCGCACACGCGAGGTTTTCGGCAGAGAAATTATCATCGACAAGGCCCACAACATTTATTTGGAGCAGGCCGTAACTCACGGGCTACTAGCGCTCATTTGTTACCTTACTTTTTTATTCTGTTTACTGCGCCCCGAGCGAAAAGATGCTTTAAGCGTAGCGTTTCTAAGTATGGTCGTTGGTTATATGGTGCAGGGAACCTTTAACATTGACGTGGTTCAAGTATACCCTTTATGGTGGATTATGCTGGGTTTCTATCTCGCGCACAGTAGTAGCAAGGCAGCCAAAAATTCGCAATAGTAAAAGGAAATACCTTCTTTATCGTCGAACAAATTTAAAGATAATGAAAGGAGCGTTATCCCTTGACAATATACTCCATAGATGGCCTTCAGCTACAGGAAGCACTTGTTGCGGGTGCCGCGCGCTTGGCCCGCATGCGCAAGGAAATTGACGCTCTAAACGTGTTTCCCGTGCCCGACGGAGACACTGGTACAAATATGTATCTTACTCTGATTGCTGCCCTTCAGGAGATGGGTAAAATCAGCGATGAAAGCGTGGGTAGTGTTGCTGAAGCGGCAGCACGGGGTTCATTATCAGGCGCGCGCGGCAATTCCGGTGTTATCCTGTCTCAACTGCTTCAAGGTTTTGCTCTGGCTCTTGCCGGCAAGAAAGAGGCTACCACGGTAGATCTCGCCCAGGCTTATGCCGAAGGAGCCCGTTTAGCGCAAAAAGCCGTAAGTGAACCCGTTGAAGGAACCATTCTAACTGTAGCAAGAGCGGCAGGTGAAGCAGCCTGTTATGTTGCCAAGCGTACCTGCGATATCCGGCGTTTAAGTGTTTATGTGTATCGGCGTGCTTTGGAAATATTGCTTCAAACACCTGAAATGCTTCCGGTGTTAAAGTCCGCCGGTGTAGTTGACGCCGGTGGTAAAGGTTACGTAGTTATTATGGAAGGCATTTTACATACATTTAGCCGTTATAAAAGGGAACAAATACTATTGGAACCAATGGACTTTTCCTCATCCGCGGAAGAAGCACCGCCCAGCACACCTGCTGCCGACCACCACAGTGATTTTTCTTATATTTACTGCACCGAATGTGTCGTTAAAAACGTTACCGGCAGGCACGATGAAATTCGCCGGCAGTTGACTGATTTGGGAGATTGCCTGATGGTCGTCGGTAGTGGAGACACTGCCAAAGTTCATATTCATTCTAATCATCCCGGAAAAGTATTGGAAACTTGTCTCCAATTCGGAACGCTACATAATATTAATATTAGTAATATGCAGGACCAACACCATGATCTTCAGCATCGGTCTCAGGAAAAAGCCGTAGGAGTGGTAGCGGTCGCCATAGGCGAAGGTATGGTAGAAATCTTTCGAAGCCTGGGGGCAGATGAAATAGTTAATGGTGGACAAACAATGAATCCCAGCACCGACGAAATTGCCCGTGCTGTCGGCCGTGTTCCCGCCGAAACAGTATTCGTATTACCCAACAATAAAAATATTGTCCTGGCCGCTCAACAAGCAAACAAATTAATAACTAATAAAAATATTATTGTTATTCCGACGACATCCATTCCTCAAGGACTGGCCGCCCTATTGTCCTTCGACCCGGAGAACGATATTGATACCAATACTAAAAAAATGCAGGAAGCCGCCCAAAATATCCTTACCGGTGAAGTCACTCAAGCCGTGCGGGATGCCGTATATAATGATACCGTCATTCGTACCGGAGAATATATCGGACTGGCCGAAGATACCCTGGTAAAAGGCACGAGTATTTTTGATACAGTTACGCAGGTGGTGTCGACATTACTTGAATCCTCAGGAGAACTTGTAACCTTGTATTACGGCAACCAATTAACATCCGAGGAAGCACAGGAAATAGTGGATCAGCTAAATGTCAAATACCCTAACATAGAATTCGAACTTTACTATGGCGGTCAACCGCTTTACGATTTCATTATTTCCGTCGAGTAGGTGATCATCTTGTCCAGTGTTCATATCGTAACCGATAGCACTGCTGATATTCCCAGCTGGCTGGCCCGTAAACTTAATATTACCGTCATGCCGCTTAAGGTAATTTTTGGAAATGAAGCTTACCGTGACGGGTTAGATATTTCTTTAGAAGAGTTTTATAGTCGTCTGAAATCCGAACCTGCTTCTACCTCCCAGCCATCACCGGGAGAGTTCATCGAAACTTATAAACCTATCATTGAACAGGGCCAAAGTATTGTTTCCATCCACATTTCTTCACTCCTCAGCGGCACAGTGCAGTCGGCACAGCTTGCTAAAGCCACTCTGGGCAACGCTGACATTGAAATCATTGATTCCCGGCTTACCAGCATGGCCCTGGGTATTGTCGTACTGGCGGCTGCTCAGACAGCCCAAAACGGTCAGAACAAAGAACAGGTCTTGGCCTTAGTACGTTTCATGCTTGAACATATCGGAGTATATTTTTTGGTCGATACTTTGGATTACTTGCAAAGAGGCGGGCGGATAGGTAAAGCCCAAGCTTTCCTGGGCAGCTTGCTAAACATCAAACCGATCCTGGAACTACGGGACGGTATTGTCTCCCCCGTTGAAAAAGCCCGTGGAAGGAAAAGGGGTTTGGAAAGACTGGTAGAACTGACCCGAAAATCGTTACCCGCAACTGAGATCCCGCCCGGTTTCATTATCGTCCACGGCAACATCCCCGAAGTGGCAGCCGATCTGGATACCATGGTCGCGGAGTGCTTCGGACACGGCTCATATCTAATAGGATCCGTCGGTGCCGTCATCGGTACACACACCGGGCCTGGTGTAGTTGCGTTAATTTATTATCCGGATTGTTTATCGGCACAAATTTTTAATTAACCAACCTTGCCGCCCCGTAGCCACTGAATATGGCATCGATAACTTCCTGATCACGGGTGATATGGGCGGCTTCGGTATAACTGATGGTGTCACCAATAACGGAACCCTCAATCGTGGGTCTGTCTCCGGTAAGACAGACCTGACCTTCCGGGGCATACAGGATACCACGGAAATACAGATCATCACCGTTCAGGTAAATGTTACCGTGCTTGGAGTAAAAGCAAACCTTATCGTCAGCAAATAGGTATGAGCCCTCATTACCGTTAATCGTGATATCGCCGTCTGCCAAAATGTAGCCTCCCGTGCCATCTAGGTCATCAGCGGTAACTGTAACGTTACCCTGCACCCAGATACCGCCGTCCAGCCTAAACCCATCGCCAATCGTAAGGTCTTCCCCGTAAATCTGTGCCGGAGAACACAGCGCTTCCCATTGATCTGAATAGTCAGGTATCTCCATAACAGAGGTTTGAACAACCCCTTCATTATATTGATTGCCGTTATCCCAATGGAGAACCGGATAGTCTACATATTCCACTACTCCGTTGAAAACATTATTGTTGCCGCTCACGTTTATCGCATCGTTGGTATGCACAGCACCATTTACGACACACCAGTCGGTAGTGATGGTCAACGGAGAAACTTCACTCCCGGAAAATACAGCATAATCAGCAATCCTGGGTAATCCCCCTTTTTCTGCCGTAGCTGAAACACTAACATCTGCCCCCGGTATACCTATAAGACCTCCGAAGAGAAATCTTATATTTTTGGTAAGGTTAACGGTAATTTTCTTATTTTCGGAAAAACTTATCAGATTATCCGGCAAGCTGTAACCGTTCAGAGAGGCATAGTATTTGGCTTCTTGTCGCGCAGTTGATGTATCCGGTAAGCAGCTGGCCCCTGCCAAAGCGGCAGCATCAGCCGCTGCCACCATCTGCCATTTGCTGACCACAAGCATTCCAATATCAACAGTTAAGGCGGCAAAGCCTAACAATATTACCAGCATTAATGCGGTAAAAACAGCCACACCGCCCCTTTCATCGGTCTGGAAGGTCAAAAGCCTTTCTCGCAGGTACTTTCTTATAGTACCACCTCAAATCATTCCCTACGCATCACAGCTTGACCCCAAATTTCCACGGGATGCTGGACAAATACTCCTACCAGTGGTTTAACAGACCCCTTTACATATACCGCTACCTCGCTTCCCGGTGACCGGTTATTAATATCCCAAGGCTCGATGGCTACAGCAGCATGTCCCACACTTAAAGTTGCCGCATCCAATGAATTTTTGGAAGTATAATTCACATCATCAAAGACAAAGCCGCTTAACCCCTCAACGTGCCTTTTCACGGCCATTTGCACACTGTCATTACTGACATCAATATTCACAGCAGCAACCCGTGCCCCCTCCCTTGCCGAGGACGTAATGGTAAGCCAACTGTTAAAAAGCCACCCGAATTCGATAATACCAAGCAGCAAAGTCAATAAGAACGGCAGGACAAGCGCGAATTCAACAATCGCCTGCCCCCTGTTTTCCTTAAGATGTTTTACCATTGTAGATGCCACCCTAAAAAGTAATAAGCAAGTGTACCTACAAAAACGGCAACACCATAAGGAATATAAACGCCGCTTTCCCAGCCGGAAAGGGGAACACGATAGATAAAGGAAAACCCGAGTGTTTGTAAAACGCGCGCGGCCATCCTCTTGCGGGCCAGGGTAATGACCGCTAATACCCCTCCGGCGATGGCGCTGGCTAAAAAAGCATGGAAGACAAAAGCCGGGCCCTGAAGCGCGCCTACGGCTCCCAGCAATTTCACGTCCCCTGCCCCCATCTTCCCCATCACAAACGGGATGATCAGCAGCAACATACCCACGGCCAAACCCTGCAGGCTGAATAATACACCCGCCCACCCTTCGTCCACCAGGTGGTAGACCAGTCCTACCACGATAAAAACCAACACCACCGGATTATAGATTTTGCGTGAACGTAAATCTGTGATAAGGCATATCACCAGCAATGCCAACATAAGTAAATCAATTAGTGGTAGAACCAAAACGCACCCCCCCTTAGTTTTAAAACAACCCTACCCGCAATACCGAGTAGGGCTGTTTTAAAATGGGGATTGTTTAACGGAAGTAGATATCAAATACTGCATTTTAACCCGTCCCGCTTAATTCATCGGCTATGACCTGCAATTTAGCACTAATATTGTTACCTAAAGCAGGTAGTGCTACAGCCACAATTAGGGCCACTAAAGAAAGTATAAGGACGTATTCGGCCATTCCCTGCCCTGTTTCCTCAACCCAAAGTTCCGCTAATGAAAGCTGCATAACAATCATCTACCCATTAATTAGCTGCTAGACGTCGTAACTTTATTACCAACTTCATTTAATACATTCTTAATATTGCCGCCTAATAATGTAAGTGCTCCAATAACCACAACCGCAACCAGCGCCAAAATTAAACCGTACTCCGCCATACCCTGACCTTTTTCTTCTTTCCATAGTCTTCCAAGCAGTTTTTTCATCTGCCACTCACCTCCGATAGGATTTGCCTTGAATTTACCAGCATCAACAAACCCCGTCATCGGGCGCGAGTCTCATTTCGATATCTCCTACCGTCCGATTTGCTAGGGACAAAAGTCCTAGAATACAAAAGAGACTTTTCGTTACGAAGCCGTCTTTTAAAAATTAACGAGTTTTCTTTTTATGGCGTATAAGGCCGCCTGAGTACGGTCTCCTACGTCAATTTTGCTGAATATGTTTGTAAGATGGTTTTTAACCGTTTTTTCACTGATAAACAATTTGGCGGCAATCTCTTTATTACTAAGTCCTTGCGCTACAAGTTTCAGTACTTCCACTTCACGCTCGGTCAGCCCGTCAGGGTAGGTCGTTTTGGCCGGGCGGGACAGGCGGCTAAATTCCTCAAAAACCTTACCCATTAATGAAGGCGGAATAAATGATTCTCCGGCTGCTACCCGTAGGATGGTATCAATTAATACCTGGGGCTTTACATCTTTCAAAACATAACCCGCAACTCCCGCCCGAATCATCTCAAAAAGGTATTCATCCTGGTCATGAATCGTTAAAGCAATAACACCCATCCGGGGATACTTCTGTTTAACAAGTCGACAGGTTTCAATGCCGTTTTTCCCCGGCATATTGATATCTAAAAGCAAAATATCCGCTTCTTTTTGCTGCAATACCTGCAATACTTCATCGCCATTGGCGGCTTCTCCGACAACTGCTATACGCGGTTCAACCGATAAAATTTTGCGCAACCCTTCCCTTATCAAGGCATGATCATCTGCCACAAGAACCTTAACCTGCTGTATCTGCACCCGGTTCACCCCCTAATCTTTGGTTAAGGGTACCATAATAACAATTGTCGTTCCCTGGCCCGGTTTAGACCGTATTTTTAAATTACCCCTTAAAAGTTCAACACGCTCCTTCATACCGACTAAACCGTAGCCTTTTCCGTCCTTGTCTCCCATAACCCGGTCAACATCAAACCCCCGTCCGTTATCCTTAATAAAAACATTAACCCGTTCAGGCAAGACCTCCACCTTAACAGCCACTTGCTTGGCTTTGGCATGTTTCTGCACGTTATTTAGTGCCTCTTGTACGATACGAAACAAGGCAACCTCAATAGTAGCATCAATACGATCGTCTTTTCCGAAATACATAAAATCGACCAAGATGTTATGCTGTTCTTGGAAACGCTCCACAAACCTTTTTAAGGCCGGACCAAGCCCTAAATCATCTAAGGCCATGGGACGCAAATCAAAAATAATGTTGCGCACATCTGCAAGGCTTGTACGCACCAACTCCTGTAACGCTTCCAGCTCTTCCCTTAATTTATCGGGATCCACCCCTATAAGTTTTGTGCAAAAATCGGCCCGCATAACAATGTTGGCCATGGACTGGGCCGGGCCGTCGTGAATTTCACGTGCCACCCTTCTCCGTTCTTCCTCTTGGGCTTCAATAATGCGAAAGCGCAATTTTTGAAATTGGTATACTTCATCAAGACGGTCACTAATACCCTGCAGGTCACCAGCCAAATAGTTCAACACCACACCAACCTGAGACATAAGGGCATCAGCACGCTCTCTAGTTCGTTTGAGCCGTTTCAGACTTAGTTCCAGGTGGTCGCGCCTATAACGCAGTAATTTCTCCTGTTCACGCAGTTTCACCAGCTCAAGTTGGAGATTCTGCGCCTGTTCATAAGCCTCTTTAATGTCTTCTTCGGAATATTTTCGAAAATCCTTACTTACTTCCATTAAACGAATACGAGCCTGCTTTTCCCGGTAGGTCAATTTGTCAACTAATGCAATAACATCACGCGTTTCCTGGCGGACTTCTTCCAGTTCCTGCATAACTCTTTGATACTCCGCGTCAGTGCTTTGAACTATTTCGTAGATCTCTTTCTTACTATGTTCAATCGCCTCAATTGTTTTTTTGATAATTTCATCTAAGGCCTTAATATCAACCGTTTTCATGATACCATCTCCCGCATACTGTTAGCACCATCTTACGCCTTATTCTGCAACAATTCCTGATACACTTTTTCCAACCGTAAGGCCTGCGCGCGTGCCGACAGTTCTTCTGCTTTGGTATAAGCATTGGCAGACATTCGGCGATAAAGGTGATCATTAATAAGAAGTTTAATGACACTGTCTGCAAACATATGTTCATCTAAAGGAGTAAGATACCCATCCTCACCGTGAGATACCATTTCAGATACTCCAAACGCATCAACTGCCACCACAGGCAGCCCGGCAGACTTAGCTTCTCCAATTACCAACCCTTGAGTTTCAGTGGTAGATGCAAAAACGAAAAGATCGGCGTCTGCATAACAATGTGCCACTTCTTCTTTAGAAACAGGACCGGCAAAAACCACCCGCCCGCCAAGACCTAGCGAACCTGCTAACCGCTTAAAGTTTTCTGTTTCAGGTCCCCCGCCTACCAATACCAATTTCATAGGGACTTTGGGCACTTTGTTTACTGCGATACCAAACGCCCTAATTAAAAAGCCAATATTTTTCTCAAGCCCCATACGACCCACAAATATCAAAACCTTTTCGTTATCTCCTATGCACAGTCGTTGACGCAACCAACCCTTAATTCCCCGGCGAAACTCATCCACTTTAATACCAGTCGGGAGCTTAACCAAAGGAGTCTTTACTCCCAAGTTCTTTATGTAGTTTCCAATCACCCAAGTAGGAACAAGCACCCTATGACACCGGTTACAGTAGTCCACACATAATCTTTGTGTAACCTTGCGGGTAAAATTTCTTGCTACAGGAAAATAGTGGACATAATGGTCGTAAAGGGTATGATAGGTAAATATCAACGGTAAGCCGAGATCCCGCGCCGCCCGCGCACCCAAGCGGCCCAGCAAGAAAGGAGAATGCGTGTGAATAAGATCAATCTTCAACTGTCTAAGAGTACTTCTTAACCGTAAGGAAATGGGAATCGCTATATTATACCCGGGGTTGGTAGGTGACGGTAAAGAATAGAATCGAAATACACGCTCTTCCTGAGGTTTAGACTGCGAATAACGCGGGGCAAAAATATATACCTTATGACCTAAAGCGTTGAGTTCGTCGCTAAAGGTCTCGATAGAACGAACTACGCCGCTGGTGTATGGACGGTAGCTATCTGTAAAGATAGCGATACGCAAACCGCCTGCACTCCCTTCTATATTCTATCAATATTTTCGACATATCAGGCTAAATATTCCTGCTTAGTAAGGAAAAGACTTTTATATCATACTACTCCACATAAAAAAGCGGCGACAACATCTCGTTGGGCCGCTTGCACTTTCTTTTCAAAGATACTTAACACTATACGGAAACCCGGGTGGCACTTAAAGTTTCTAAAAGGACAAACACCGCCCATAAAGCAAAGATAAACACTGCCGTTTTACCAAAAGTGGAACCAATGGCTCGGGAACCTCCATAGGCCGTAAGAGCCAAAGACCAGATAGTAAAGGGATTCAGTTTACTGAAAAACACAAATTTGGGGCCAATTTCGGATACAGGCAGCAGTGCCGCCAAACTGACTGTTACACGCTGCACGTTTTCCGGCTGCGCAAAAGCAACCAATAATGACTTTAAGCTGAAACCGATAATATGCGGCGCAAAAGCAAATACCGCTACTGCAAATAAAATCTGGAACGACACCCTACCACCGTGGAAGTTATTGTAAACTCGCAGAATAGTAGCCATTAACAACCATATCGCCAAAGGCCCCAATAATGCGGCACCTATTGAAGTGGCCGCCGAGATTTTTGGTATCATAGTTTTCATAGCCGCTAATTGTTCAGGAGATACACCGGGTGGAAGGGGTCTATTTTCAAGGGACCATTTGCTGAATGCAGCCACTTTAGGAGCTGCTAGCGCAGCAAAAAAGACATTAATTCCTGCCAAAATTATGGCCGCCTTAATAAAATCCCCGCTGGCAATAATCCGGTCAAACGCTGTACGAGGTTTAAAAAGGACCCCCCAAAGGTTATGCCATACTGAAAAACGTTTATGATCGCGCGGCTGTTTGCTTAGGTCTGTCAAAAAGATCGCTCCCCTTTTATTTTTAGGATGCCTCACCGGCACAGGTACAACATACTATTGTGCCGTCTTTGACACGTGCTTTGGTTTCCACCACACCTTCACCACAAGCGGAGCAAATTACGGTGCGCATAGTACGAACGTTACCAGGAAGGTCAAGATTAAGACTTTGAATAACAAAAAGCTCATTTTCCGCCATCTCCATCAGATGCTCGGAAACTTCTTCCCTTTGCCTGAGAAAAGTTTTTTGCTCCTGCTCCGTAAGGTCACCGGAAAGAAATTTCTCCCTCAAAGAAATAAACTCTGTAAAGCCTTCCAATACGCCGTACTTTGCAATTACCCGTACTGCCTTACCTGTATCACGTCTCCCAAAGGCATAAGCTTGTTTACCGTAGTCCAAAAGGCGTAAATTACCCTTACCAAGGGTACATCCCGTTACTACCTGTACGGCATCAATACCACAACCGTCATTTTCCGCTATAGCAATTAGATTGTCATTGCCGGCAAATTCTATCCCCAATTCACGCAGGCCAATTTCAGCCGCTCTATAGCCTATGACCAGCCCGGGGCACACGTGTCCGTGAAACTCAAGACTTTTTTCCCAGGAGGTCTGCATACACATATCTATCACCTACCTGCAAGGATTAAATAACAAATTCGATTCCAACTGGATAAATCCTTCAGTTACTTAACCACCGATCTATTACAAAGCAAAATCCCCTTTAGAAGGGGGGATTTTGCTAAACAGGAGTATTTTCCCTGTACTTTCGTTCCATCTTATAACGCGGGGGTGCCTGGTCTTCATACATAACCAATGCGCAACAGGGACACATTTCCACACACTTGCCACAGTAAATACAGGCAAAAGGATTATATCCCAATGTAATATCACCGTTCTTCCGAGATCCGGTCATAGAAATGGCATTGGCAGGACAACCACGAGAACACATACCACAATAACAACAACGGTCCTCGAAAACAACAATCTCACCACGAACTCCGGGAAACGCGGTCCTCTTTGTTTTTGGATACCGGCGCGTGACGGGACCTCTTACCAGGTTTCGAATGATGTTGGACAACATCTGGGGCATATAGTGACCTCCCGCGCTATCTTTCGGTACAGGCAATGCAGGGATCGATGGACAGTGTAATTACCGGGACATCGGCCAACTCACTACCCGGCAACATCACTAACAGAGCAGGAATATTGGCAAAAGTGGGCGTACGGATCTTGAGTCGTTCCAAATGGGGCGTTCCGTTTCCCCGGGCATATTCAAATAGTTCCCCACGAGGTTGTTCTACGCAGACTGCGGCCTCGCCTTCGGGGAAACCTTTAACCTTAACCGCTATCTCACCTTCGGGTAGGTTATTTAAAGCTTTATAAGCCAGTTCCAATGACTGATCCACTTCACGAACCCGGACTAATGTTCGAGCATAACTATCGCAGCCCTCTTCCACCACAGGTTGAAAACCCAACTCCCCATATGCTGCGTAACCCAAGAGACGGCAGTCGTGCGCCCAGCCGCTGGCCCTCAACGTAGGACCTACAATGCCGAGTTCCCAGGCCTGCTCCTTCGGTAAAATACCTTTACCCTCCGTACGAGCTCTGATGGTATAGTCTTTCTGGACCACGGGGGATATGGCATCCCACTGCTTCTTAAATTCATCAAGCAGGTTAAAGACAGTCTTAGCTAACTCTCCATCAATATTCCGTCTTACGCCACCAATAACACAAGAGGATTGAATAACCCTTTGACCGGTAGTCATTTCCAAAACATCGAGAATAACTTCCCGTGCACGCCAACACTGCATAAACAAACTTTCAAATCCTAAGGCGTCAGCCAAAAGCCCTATCCAGAGCATATGGCTGTGAATCCGGGATAACTCGCTCCAAAATACACGCAGGTATTTGGCCCTGGGGGGGACATTAATGTTCATCAAGCCTTCAATTAACTGACAATAAGTCAGGGCGTGCATAAAACTACAAATACCGCAAACCCGTTCACACAGAAAGACATTATTGACAAAAGGATTGCCCTCGGCTGCCTTTTCAATACCCCGATGCATATAGCCAATTACCGGAGTAACTTCTACTACTTTTTCATCTTCGCAGGTTAGCTGTAACTGGATGGCCTCCGGTAAAACGGGATGTTGGGGCCCAAATGGGAAAGTGATACGGGGCATCTTACATCCTCCTTAAACGAACTACTTCAATTTCAAGAGGGGGGTCACCGGGCTTTCCTCAGATAAAAGCATGCGACCCTTGAAATCTATTGCAATATCCTTAATTTTAATCCCAAAAAAGTCTTTCATCTCGTTTTCACTGAGTGCCGCACCCAGAATAATACTGGAAATACTGGTGAGTTCCTCCTCTTTATTTATTCTGGTCCTTAAGTTGACCAGTTCGCTATCTTTTTCGAAATGGTAAATCACTTCAAAAAATTCCCCTTCATCGATACAAGTTGCAGTAATAAATCTGGCTTTGTCATCAATTAACTCTTTAACCCTAAATCCCAGTTCCGTTTTGTCAATATTTATGTCCCGCATCGTATCACTCCGCTTTAGAACCTTTTTCATTTAACTTTTTAAGTGCCATGATAACACCGTCAATAATGGTTTCAGGTCTCGGGGCACACCCTGGAATATAAACATCTACCGGAATGACCTTATCAATGCCCCCCAACACGTTATAACAGTTATGGAAAACCCCTCCCGTACAGGCACAAGCTCCGATCGCCAAAACCACCTTAGGGTCGGGCATTTGTTCATAGAGATTCTTAAGTACCCGATAGTTACGGTGGTTCACCGGTCCGGTCACTGTCAAAATGTCGGCGTGTTTGGGATTCCCCATATTTAAGATACCAAACCTTTCAACATCGTACAAAGGTGTCAAACACGCCAAGATCTCAATATCGCACCCGTTACACCCACCACAAGAGTAGTGAACAATCCACGGCGACTTAATGCGGGACTTCGTGATAAGTCCCATAGCGACACTCCTTTCTACAACCTCAATCCCAAGCCGAAAAACTCAACAATGACAATATTCAGCAAAATTAACCCCACACCCAGGCTCCAACCGACGGTTAGCATCCACGACCATCGTAAACGGGCCGTAATATTATCAATCAAAATCTCAAGAAAATAACAACTCAGAGCAATGATAATACCGACCCATAGCGGAATAACCCAGAAAAGGCTGATAATCCCCAATACAAGTACTAATTCGTACCAATGAGTCAACTCGATAAGGGCTAGAGTTGGACCCGAATACTCGGTATAAACACCCCGTACCAACTCTTGATGAGCATGTTCTGAAGCGGCAATATCGAATGGGGACTTTCGCATCTTGATACCCAAGGCTATCAGTACGGCCACTAAGGTCAACGGTAAAGATATGAGAAGCGGCTGTTCAAATCCCAAGACATCGCCAACCATAAAGCTACCGGTCTTTAAAAAAATAGCTACTGCCGCTAGGAGAAGAATAGGCTCGTAGGCCAACATTTGTAACAGCTCTCTATAGGCCCCGAAATGCGCATAAGGGCTGCGTACACTAAAAGCGCCCAATGCCAGAGATGCCCCTGCAAAAGCAAGAATAAACAGCAATATCAAAAGATCCTGTCGTAAAACAAAAAGTAACCACGCAGTAACAGTGAGAACCAGATAAGCCCAAGCCCATACCACAGGACCACGATGCGAAGCTTTTTTCGATTTGGCACACAGTTTTATGAAATCATAAAACGGCTGCCAAAGAGGTGGTCCAATCCTTCCCTGCATTCTGGCCGTAAGGATACGGTCCAAACCTCTAAGGATCCCACCAATTAGGGGAGCTAAAGCCAAAGCTGCCAAAGCCATTAAAATATCAGAGCCGTTCATAAGACCACCCCCACGAAAAGCACTGCCAGCAAAACAATACCGGCCGCATTAATCCACTTATTCAGGCTTAACTCATCAAACCACTGAGTCCAGTAGGTACCGCCGGTTTCAACCTGAACATGCCCGTCAACGGCGGAGCGGAAAACAAGGTGACGTTCATCGACGTTCACACCACACATATAAACCGCAGAAACCTCTGCGGGCTTTAACCTTACCACCAACGCCGGAATCACTAGCGCCAAAACAACAGCTACAAAAAGGGGCCATACAGGAAATGCCCCCCAGGGTGTAGCCAAGGCCGTTCCGACAACCTTAAAACCTTCCTCATATCCTACAGCAACCGCAGCAGGATCAATAACATTAACAACCAAAGGGACAACTAGAAAGCTTAGTCCAACTGCAAGAACCGCAAGGGCCATTAAAGTGCCATATGCCAAAGGCGCTTTGACTTCGGACGAACCTGAACTGTCAGGTGCACAACTAATCAACCGGCCCATCCACTTCGCGTAATAAACCAAGGTGGACGCACTTCCCATCACCAGCATAGCAACAATTAAGAAGAACCATGTGGTAACAGGCTCCGACGCCGCCTGAATACCGGCCCATTTGCCGAAAACAACACCAAAAGGAAGGAATAACATGCTAATCATACCAACCAGCGCGATACCAGACAGAACAGGAAGTTTGGTAATTAGACCTTCCATATCCTCAATATCACGACTGCCTACCTGCTGTTCTATTGTTCCTACAACCAGGAACAGCAAGCCCTTTGAAATAGCGTGGAAGACAATTAACACCATTGCCGCAGCAATAGCTAGACCGGTATTAATACCGGCGCAACAAATAATCAGACCAAGGTTAGCAATGGTGGAATATGCCAGGACACGTTTGGCATTACTCTGTCCTATGGCCAGAACAGATGTAACCATAAACACAAAAGCCCCAAAAATAGCAATGGCTGCAGATAATTGTGTTTCAACAAATCCCGGGGCTAACCTTAGCACTAAATACACTCCGGCCTTTACCATTGTACTGGAGTGCAGCAGGGCCGAAACAGGTGTAGGAGCGACCATAGCACCTAATAACCACCCCTGCCACGGCACCTGAGCGGCCTTGGTGAACCCAGTAAAGCAAAACAACGCCAACGTCAATAGCAGTGCCGGGCCAACAACGCCGGAAGAAATAAGTTCCTGAATGACGACCGTATCAAAATTGTGCAGGGATAACCCGATACCGATGATTAAAGCCACGGCTCCAGCAAGGTTCATCCAAAGCGCACGTAAAGACGCGCCCAAAGCCTCTTCCGTCAAATCATGTCTAATGAGGTGGTAACAGCATAACGTGGTGATTTCCCAGAATAAAAAGAGCCAAAACAAACTGTTCGCAAATACCAACCCATTCATGGCGCCGAGGAAGGAAATAAGGAAAAAGAAGAAGATATGCTGTCTGGAAGGATTAACTCTATGATGTACTTCGTGGTTGCGCATATAATCCAAAGCAAAAACAACAATAAGAGAACCAATCAGGGAAATTACCAGGCACATTATGACTGATAACAAATCAATGTACAAAACCGGTTTTACTTGCTTATGAAACGGCAATGAGATCAGTGGAAAGCTAACCGATTGAAAGGCGGCCAGCAGTATGATCAGATAATGTTTATTGGTAATACCGACATACAGAAAATACCCGATTAAGAGACAATCAACGGCAAAGATTAAATATTCCCATACCGGGGAAGGATTCGATACCAGCGTGCCATAGTTGTAAACTTCTAAAAATAACCATAAAGAGGCTATTATCATTACGAGGGAAAAAGCTATCACGAATGGCTTGCGCAAACCCTCGCTCCGTATTAAAAAACTCAATCCCCCAACAATAAAGGGTAAAAGAACAAGAACCCCCACCAGCGTTTCTGCCGTCATTATCGTACCTCCCCTAAAGATATCCCCGCTGCAATATCCTACTTAAGATTGACAGAATAGTCTTGCAAATTACCCTATTAAAAAATTCGTTAATTGACTGGGTGAAGATTATCAATAATTCTATCTTTTCGCCCTGCTCAAGTCAAGCTTTGTTACCATTTTAACAAGCATTTGATTAAGCGGAATTTACGCTTGTCCAACCTAATACAAACACAACTACGGTGACCCTAACAGAGCATGTACAACAGGATCCGGCAGCTGGACCGGCTGCATAAAAAAATAAGCCAGGGTTATTATAATAACGTGCTAACCCATTAAAATTAAGGAGGTTATATATTTATGACCATCGGTCAGAAAATGCACCAAACCCTGGCCCAACTGCAAAGTCTCGCAGGAGATCTAAAATCCTATGCTCTGGAAACCCAGGATCAAACAGCCAAACAACAGTTTAGCGACTACGCCAACCAACTTGAAAATATCGCCAACGGCTTTCGTGGTCGAGTTAACTACATTGAACAGCAGGAACCACAATACAAAGTACTCCAGCAACAGCAGCAACAACAAAAACAGTAAAATATTTTTTAAGCTTAAGAGGCGCCTTGAGCGTCTCTTAAGTAACTTTACTACTACCCCATAACACCCTTTCATCACCAACCCGCTTGGTAAAACGCACCTGATCAAAATACTCCAACAATGGCAAAGCATACTTGCGCGTGGTTGCAAGTAGATTGCGTGCTTCTCCTACCGTTATCGAACCGTGTTCTTCCAGATACTGTCCCAGTTTTTCTTTGGCCTTTTCAACCTCTTCACGATGGATCAATACGTTATCGGTTAACTTAATTAATTCACCCTGCCTTACTAGATAGTTCATTATTTCAGCCGCTTCCGATTCTCCTAGCCCGTGTTTTAAGTACACTTCTTTCCAAGAAGGCGGCTGAGTACCGCCAATCTTAAACTCTTCGATAACAGTCTCAATCATATTGCCATAAGCGGGAGGCAGATTACGCGGCATATTTGACAGCGTCACCGCCTGGCCAGTAATGTCAATGTCTCCATCCGATTGTAAAGTTTCCAAGAAAACGTGCCATACCTTGCCATTAATTTTATTGAAATAACGGGAGCGCAGTTCCTCTTTCGGATATCCTTCTCTCAATGGAAATTTTTGATGATACTTTTTCACCGCATCAAGTACCATATTTCTCCAGCGTAAAAACGTATCTGTGGTCATCCAGAACCAAACTTCATCAGAACGAAGTGCTTTCAGGCGTTTTTTCTGAGCGAGGGTCTCAACAGTTGCAGCAGTTTCTTCCCGTGACAACCCCACATTGGAGACAATCTCCTCAATGGTGGCTGGGGACTGACTCTGGTTCAAAAATTGCACAACCAGGTCTTCAGGCCTGCCCTTTTCAAGGGTTTCTAGTGCCTGCAACACTTCCTCGCGAAAACGCTTGTGCCGTTGTGCGTTGGGTTCGATCACCTGTCCTCCGCCAATAGTTTGCATAGGTGAATAGCTTCTGATCACAAAACGGTCTCCTTTAGCCGCAACGGTCTGCCCTTCCAGGATTATTTGCGTTAAAGCATCATCTCCCGGTTTTAATTCATTTCTGTCCAGTAAAACGATGCGCCCCAACAATTCAGCTGCACCAATATAAAATCTTACTCTGGCCCGGTGTTTTAGAGGCCTGGCATCGGATAACAAGGAAAGCCTTAAATCCATACGGTTAGAAGGTTTAAAGATATGCGGTGGAGCTACCACATCGCCACGATGCAAGTCATCCAAATCTATTCCGGCCAAATTAATGGCCACGCGTTGACCGGCTCTTGCCTGCTGCACTTCGCTACCGTGCACCTGCATCGATCGAATGCGGGAATGAAGGCCTGCAGGTAAAATCTCAACCGCATCACCTTTCTTAAAAACACCCGAGATCAACGTTCCCGTTACTACCGAACCAAAACCGGTTACCGAAAACTTACGATCAATGGGCAAACGTGCCGGCCCGGAAATCTTTCGTTCCTCAACATCTTGAGCTACTTCAACAATAGTATCCATAAGCTTGTCAATACCTTGCCGCGTTACGGATGAAACCACTACCACAGGTGCATTCGCCAGATTTGTTCCTTTCAAGAAGTCACGCACATCATCCTTCACCAGTTCGAGCCATTCATCATCCACCAAATCGGCTTTGGTTATTACTACAATACCCCTTGTAATACCAAGCAACTGAATAATGTGCAAGTGCTCACGCGTCTGGGGCATAACCCCTTCGTCGGCGGCAATTACAAGAAGTACAAGATCAATGCCCCCAACTCCCGCCAACATATTTTTAATAAATCTCTCGTGGCCAGGCACATCGATAATGCCTGCCCTCTGCCCGCCCGGCAAGTCAAGATAAGCAAAGCCGAGTTCTATGGATATACCGCGTTCCTTCTCAGCCTGCAGGCGATCAGTGTCAATGCCGGTAAGGGCACGTATGAGCTCTGTTTTGCCGTGGTCGACATGGCCTGCCGTTCCGATGATTAAAGAGCGCAATGTCCGGCCTCCTCGGCAAGGATATTGCCAATAATGTCGGAAAGCAACTCCAATTCGTCCTCTTGTATGGTTCGCACATCCAACAGCAACAAGCCTTCCTGTACCCGCCCAACTACGGCGGGATCGGCTTCCCTTAGTTTTCGCGTTATTTCATCTAACGAATGATGCTTTAAACCAAGCGCGACCGCAAAACTTGGTGGTTGAGCCAAGGGCATAGCCCCTCCTCCCACCTGAGATGTTACTTCCAATACATTCAGAGAAGCCCAAGGACCGACCCGGTCCTTTAATAATTCAGCCAGAGTGCGAGCCTTTTCGTACAGATAAAACTTATCATCCGTAAGCATTCTTAGGGTGGGAATATGGCGCCGTGCCCGCTCAGGATCAAAATACTCGTGAAGAGTCGCTTCTAATGCTGCCAAAGTGAGCTTGTCCGGCCTTAAGGCTCTGGTAAGAGGATTTCTTTTCATAACATCCAAATATTCTTTTTTGCCAACGATAATACCTGCCTGCGGACCGCCCAGCAGTTTATCGCCGCTAAAGGTAACTACATCGGCGCCGGCGGATACCGTTTCCTGTACAGTGGGTTCGTACGGATAACCGTACTGGCTTAGGTCTATGAAAAAACCGCTCCCAAGATCGGATACCACCGGTAGGTTAAACTCACGGCCCAAGGTCGCTAATTCCGCGACAGTAGTTTCACGGGTAAATCCTACGATACGATAATTAGACGTATGAACGTGAAGTAAGAGAGCCGTGTCCGCGGTAATAGCGGCACGATAATCTCTGGGATAGGTCTTATTCGTAGTTCCAACCTCTACCAATCTGGCACCACTTTGCTGCATAACGTCAGGGATTCTAAAAGATCCCCCAATTTCCACGAGCTGCCCGCGAGAAACTACCACTTCACGCCCTTCTGCCAGGGATTTAAGCACAAGGAGTACCGCAGCAGCATTATTGTTGACAACTAATGCAGCCTCAGCCCCAGTAAGCCTGGTTAATTTATCTTCAACAAGATCATAGCGGGAGCCCCGCCGCCCTGTATCCAAGTTAAATTCCAGATTATTATAGTACGAGCCAGCCTGGTTGATCGCCTCAAGCGCCCGGCACCCCAGTAAGGCTCGTCCCAAATTGGTATGGAGAACAACCCCCGTAGCATTAATAACACGCCGCAGCGAAGGCCGGTTAAGTTTTCTAAGAACCTTTTCTATTTTATTAATAACAAATGATAATATTTCGTCCCGGCTTTGGGGTATGCCGGTAAATTTCCCCGCCAGCAATTGCTTGCGAATTCCGTCCACCACTTCCCGGGCTTTATCTGCTACCAGGGCACGGGTATAGTCACTTTCCAGCGCAACACGTGTATTCCTCAGAATTTCGTCCACCGAAGGCAGTATTCTTAGTATTTTTTTACCATTTTCATCCATCGCTTACCCTCCCGGGTTTACCCCGCTACCACAAGAGAACTATAACGTTAAAACAAAAGTGCTGGCAATATGTCGAATGTCTGCAATACCTTCTTCGCCAGGAACCTTGTGTGCCGCAATGAGCATCCATTCCCCCTGTGAAAGATGCAGTTCAAACCTGCCATCGTGCCTGGTTTTGACCATACGGGACATAGGTTTGTTGCGGCCGTGGGCAAAGACGGTGACTTCTGGGAGAGGCTTACCGTTATATTGCACAAGGCCTTCTATATCCCCATCTCCTATGGAAAAGGGAATAATCTCGTATTCTAATCCGAAAGAGCCCGGTAAAGGAGTTTCCCTTTCTACAGTTATAATTTTTTTAGCGTAATGAACGTAATGTACCGTACGCACCACCTTATGACCGGTGTTTTGCTCTCGTCCTCCCGGGTAATGCTTTCCTTTAGGATCAATACTATACACACCGGCATCAAATTTGGCAACTATGGTATGCATTCCGGTAGTCTCAGGTATAAACGATGCAACTAAAACCTCGTCCCGCGGAACCGGTTCCAAAGTCAGATGATCCAACCCTCGAGCATATACATCCAATGATACTTTCGCCGGATCGACTTTCCCATCTAAAGTAAAATGATGGCCGTAACAAATGCGGCAAAAAAGTTGTTCCCCTAACCGGACCTGTTCCGGGCATTCCAACCATAGATTGTGCGGAGCCATACCGTCAAAACGCCCCCTAAAATTAATTTTAAATGAGGGAAACCAAACTAAGCAAAAAACCACTTAATCTTAAAAGACAGTGGTTCCCAAATAGGAGTGGCGCCCTACTTTTTAGTTCCAACGTGAACCGTTACAATTCCACCCGTCAACGGGTAACAGCAAACCTCAGTCAACCCGCACTCACGGTAAATACCGGTAATTTGGTCCGGACTATAAAAACTTTTCAGCGATTCCGGCAGCCAACTGTAGGGACCTTTCTTCCCAACACCCAGACGCCCCATAACCGGCACTAATCCGTTAAAATAGAGAGCATATAACTGTTTAAAAACAGGCATAGTAGGTTTACTAAGTTCAAGATTGACAACCCGTCCTCCCCGTTTAACAACCCGGGTCATTTCTGATATCGTTTGCTGTACATCGGATACATTCCGCAGGGCAAAAGCTATCGTGGCGCAATCAAAAGTATTTTCAGGAAAGGGTAAATCCATAGCGTTGCCATGTATAAACTTGATAACTTCCTTAAAAGGCGTTTTAGATATGTTACTGTTAGCGATATTCAACATTTCTTCACAAAAATCAATCCCAACAACCTGTCCATTCGAACCGACTACCTTAGCCAGCTCTAAAGAAAGCTTTCCGGTACCGCAAGCAACGTCGAGAGCTTTATCCCCGGGTTTAAGGTTGCACTTCCTTACCGCAAAACGACGCCAGTAACGGTCCTGGTTAAAACTAAGAACGGTATTCAACAAATCGTACCGGTATGCAATTGACGAAAACACTGAATGCACAAATGCTTCTTTTTCCTTACGGTCTTTAAATTCCACAAAACTACCCCTTTAAAGCTATCAATTGTTTAGTACTGCAGCACTCGCGTAAAAAGGAAACCAAACGGTATAGAGAATTATGTGCTTCCCCGCGGGGAAGTTTATTCAGCTCGTTACCGGCCTTCTCAAAATAGACCAGGGCTTTATCGCCTGCTTCTTTTTGCAGAAAGCCGTAACCAATGCCGAGATACCTTCCGAAGTTATCCAAACACTGTTGCTCAGCCGTTTCGGCTCCCGATATTTCTCCCGCCAACCGGCATGCTTGGGAAAATAACATTTTGTTTTCCTCCGGCAATTGATCTTCTATATTACGATCACCACCGCGGGCACCTATTTTAGCTTCACTATGGGCACAAACAATATTGGCCAAACAGCGTAAAGCCTTGGTCAAACCCGCTTCGGCCCCTACTGAAAAAAAACGGCTATACAGATAATCCCCAAACAGTACCGCAATTTTCTCAGCAGCAGTATCGCTGTTTTCTTTATCCGTAACTTCCTCGTGTACCCGGAGTGCCAAAAAAACCAACTGTACCATAGCCGCCAAGCAGATTATTTTATGGCGCATAAACCCGAACAATTTTGAAACCAGCAACACCAAAGCGGGACGAATATCTTGATCAAGCTTGGAGAGCTCCATCGGGCATAATAATTCGGGATAACCGATCCCAACGACATCGTCATCGATTTTCATTATTTTACGGACATCCGCAAGATCAGAACGAACCGTATGGAAGAGATCGTACGACACAAAATGCCCTCCACTCGGTATTTTCTACCTTTAGTATATTCGGTATTGGCTTTTCTTTTCCTCCCTAATCAATGTTCCCTGCAAACCTTCAGTTGGTTTATGGTGCAAAAATAAAAAGGCCCTGCAACCTACCTTTTCCGGATTGCAAGGCTCTCATTACAATTTATCCTGTCTCAGGTACGTACTAATAAATATCATCCTCCCTATTGGTTCACAGCGGCCTTTTGCTCTTCTGGCACCTCAGGGAAGATACCTCTTACTTGTTCTTCAGCTTTGACATACTTAGCATTAAAATGGTTGCTTAAATAGTTGCACGCGTCCCAAGGATTAACTTTATCGCCACAGGTAAACACGTCTACTGCAGCATAACCTAATTCAGGCCAAGTATGAATGGTGAGATGGGATTCCGAAATTACTACTACTCCGCTTACACCTTGAGGGCTAAATCTATGGAAAACATATTCCCTGATTTCCGCACCAGCTTCCAAAGCCGCATTAATCATAACTTCCTCTACCATTTTGACATCGTTGAGAACATCGAAATCACAACCGTAAATCTCCGCCAAGATATGACGCCCCAAAGGTTTCATTGCCATTATCATCCCCCTTTATTCTTTGCTATGAAATATTTTTGGAATTAGCCTCAAACCTTTGCTAACCTTTGGCTAATTCCAACCAAATTCAATTTTAACACAACAATTAACGATGTCAATAAAATTTTTTGCCGGTTGTCTTGCTTACGCCCGCTAACTCCATTTTCTAATTTGTAATACCAAAAATCTAGACCTTGACCCCAGCTCAGCTATAAGAGATCAACCCCTCTTAGGGTCCAGTAAGGATCGTATCACCGCTTCTCTACCCATTGAGGTATAAGGCAAATGCAAATGCTGAGGGGTTAATTCCCAATACAATATACAGACCGGGAAGACAAAAAGTGTCAAAGGCCCAACCCGGGTCTATTACCCGATTATTGGAGATCACGTGCCGTTATATGATTAGTACAAAATAGTATCATTACCACTGATCCTCCATGAAAAAATAAATTAACGGTGGTAAGCCGAATATCATTGTAGTTGCAGCCGCAACTATGCCGGAATCATTGACAATTAAAGTGACAAAACTGGCTACAACAATACCTACAAAACCCTTAAACATAGTAGGATATTTGTTGCGAAATGCACACATGCCGCCAATAGGGCGGTAAAACAAAAGTCCCAAGCCGGCCAAACTTACAAGAAAAACGCGGCTCCAAATAGTATATTTTATCAGCTTTAGGTTCATTGACAGCTTTCGCGTGATAATCTCCCTTATTTCTTGAAAATTACCTTGGACCAATAATGATATTGCACGTCCAATGTGGGACTGCTCAGCAGCCCCACGCAAAAAATCATAGGTACCCAAGCCGGCAAGAAATACTAGGACACCACCCGTAATCGCTAGTGCCACCTTGCGGTTAAACTTAATACCAGCAAAAGTGGTTAACGTAACAAGAAAAGCCACTGCTCCTGTAATGGTCCCCCCGAAATTAGCACCCAAGTTCGGACTGGCGATGGCATACAGGGTAAGTAGGAACAGGCCGGCTACTCCGAGCAGGACCAACCTACGATACCGTGCATAGACTGTCATAAGAGAAGCTGAACCTAAGATGACGGCCCCGGTCAAGACACCCATATATTCGTTGCCTAAACCGTAAAAACGTGCGCCGCCAATGACGTCATAGCTGAAAATGGAATGTTTTTGCAGCGGCATCCCCCAGAATAAGTCGCCGATGATAACTCCGGCTGTTATCAGAGTTAAAAAGACCAGCGGCCCAAACGTGGAACACCTCCGTATTAGTATGGAGACTGCAGTTATAACACCGATTATACCTAGTAAACCCAGACCAATCACCGGCGCACTGAGATTTGGAACAGAAGCCACTAGTAATGCTGCTACCGGAAAGCTCATTACGGCTAGCACCAAATATGGCAATTTGAGTTTTCTTAAAAAAGGTTTGTCCTTGTAAATAATCGATAGCAGACCCACCACTACCAGTATAATTTGAACTATCGTATAGCCCTTAATCAACGGAACCCGTACATTATGAACCGTAATAATACTGTTATTAATACTATCTAACGTTCTAAGCGTGTACGGTTCGGCTTTAACATCTAGCGGGCGCCCGGCCATAAAAACCGGCTGTTTTACTCCTAGATGCGCTAAGATAGTAGGGGCAAGATCCGTATTTACCACAATGCCGGGACGCTTGGTGGAAGGTGAGGTTAATAAGCCTTGTCTGACTTCATTACCTATCATTATCACGGGGGTAAGGAGGTTGCCCTCGCGTACAGCATGGGCGGTTGGTGTGGGTGTAACTACTATTAATAAATCTTTAGGCTGTAACGACCTGCGCAGTCTAACTAAGAACTCACTTGCCCTTTGCAACGCTAAAGTTTTTTGTTCTTCCCATACCTCAGGAGCAACGACATCTTTAGATGCCTCCAAGCGGCTTGTATCTCCTAGTTCGATGACACAAAAATCCGCATCAGATATTTCTTGCCACTGGCGGAACAACTCTGCATAATCGGTACGGTATAAATAGGGAAACTGCGCATCCTTGACAAGTATTGAGGTAGATACAATACCCTGATCGGTGACCCCCCGCTCGTCCATTGTAATGGTCGCTGCATGGCGACGTACCTCACCGTTCCAATCAGCGTTGCCCAGCACGGCAGTTTTTAGCCCGGCCTGGTGCAGTGCTTGCCCAAGAGCCCCCAATGTATCGTTATTTCGCTGGTGTAAACGTACAATTTCCAAATGCACTACGCTACCCGGTGGTGCCTTAATTCCCATACGCCGATAAAACTCATCTCCGGCATAAAAGTAGCCTATTCTTTCATTTGCCTGGTAGGCTTCGAAACCCACTCTGGTAGCAACCACACGGTTTCCGGCCCCAATAGTAGCATACGTAGATTCTTCATTGCGCGGGCCTCCGGTGTTGTTGTTCATCAACCCGATAGCTGCACCGGACAAAATATCCTCAAAACAAGGCCTTCTCAAGTCATCTAGGGATATGTAGTCCAAAATAACCAGGACAACCCGGCCTTTCTCAAAAGCTTCAGCCGATACTAACGCCGTTGATAACATAACTACTAGAACTAGCAAGATTAAAGCCGCAGAACGCATAACCTTTCTCCCCAAAGATTACCCTCCCAAAGGATGCTGCCACTATTCTAATGCACCTATGCAAGTGGGAGCAACAATCTTTCCATACATTACCTTTATAAAGATCCTAGTCATAAGCTTTACCACATTTTTCTTCTCACAATCTTTACCTCGAAAATTCAGTTTTAACCGTCCCCCGAAACCCCGGTCCAAAGCCGTTTATGCTTTTACTACCAAACTATATACCCCTGCTGCTGTTTTTTTTTGGCACCGATAAATCAGGGGCACGGAACAAATATAAAACCCTCCTTTTATCAGGAGGGTTTTCCAAAAACCATTTAAGCTACATTTCCTTTATGGCTTCTGTAGGACAACTTTCCGCTGCCTCGTGAGCGCAATCTTCCAGATCATCTGAAACTTCCTCCAACTTACTCGTTGCTTTTTCTTCATCACTCCATTCAAAAACTTCAGGGCAAATATCAATACAAGCTCCACAACTAATACAAAGGTCAGGATCCACCTCTACCCTCATCTGAATACCCACCTCCAAAATTTTTGGTCAAAGCATCTTAATTCAAACGCTAGTTTACCTTTATAAACATAAAACTATACTATAAAATCTAGGCCTCTTCCCGTGCTAAAACGTGCTAAAAATAGAGAATAGCAATAATCATGTGGTGTTTTTAAAAAATAAAAACCCGCAAAAACCCGGTTAAGGTGGTTTTGCGGGTTTACTTATTCTTCCTAATTAAAAATAAATGGTCGGAGCGACAGGACTTGAAGCTATATGCTTCCCTCGCAAAGCCCGGCTATTACTGGCTTTCCTGTGCTCTATCTGCCGGTTTGTCTGTAATTGGTGCGCACGCATCCGAAACACACCCTGCACGCCTAACGGCATGTGCATAAATGGAGCTGGTAGTCGACGTGTTACTGTGTCCTAAAAACTCAGCCACGCTCGCAAGCGAATATCCAGCTTCCAGCAGAAGGCTGCCAGCACTGTGGCGAAGATCGTGGATGCGCATATGATCCTGAATTCCTGCCTTTTTTAGTGCTTTTTTCAAAGTGCGACGGACGGACTGTTCTTTCAGTACACGTCCGTCATCGCTTTTAAAGACCAGGTCATCCGCTCGATTAAACGGCGTAACCTTAGCATTCTCCTGCTTCCTCTTGTGCTCCTTCAGTAACGCCACCATTTTGTCATTTATTTGTATTGTCCTGATACTGTGCACGTTTTTAGGTTCCGTGTTCAGTTTTCTGTGCCGTACATCGGCAGCTCTGCTTATGGTAATAGTTTTCCGCTCAAAACTAACGTCCTGCCACGTGAGTCCTAATACCTCACCCAGTCGCATTCCCGTTTCAGCTAACAAATAGATAACTAATCCATGCTTGAAATGCCGCGTTGCTTCCAATAATCTCTGGTGTTCTTCTTTTGTGAGTATCTTTCGCTTCTTAGGCTCCACCCGCGGTGTTTTTATCCCCATAGTAGGGTCTGTTGCTAACAGCCCCCAGGATACGGCCTGGCGCAGAGCTGTTCTTAACGTAGCGCATATCCCGCGCACTGACTTTGGTGATAAATGTTGCAAATTACCTAGAGCATCTTGTAATTCCATCGCGCTGATGTTGTACAACTGCAAATGTCCTGCACATTCTGTTAATTTGCGAACATGCCAGGAGTATGTGTCCCAAGTACGTTCTGCTACAGTGTCTTTAATACGGGCCAGCCACATCTGGAGGTATTCGCTGAGTTTCATTGCAGCATTGCGTGGACCAGTTTTACGCTTAAGCTGGACTTCAAGTTCTGCCGCACGATGTCTGGCTTGGGTTAATGTTCCGTAAAATGTTTCGTAGTGATAGCGCCGTTTACCCTGGGCATCACGGCCCAAATAAACTGAAATGGTGTACTTATTCTTTCCTCTCCTTCTTACCTGTGCCATATTTGCTGTTATCCCTCCTCATTAAAAGAGGGACGGCCGAGCAGTGCTTAATTCTGCACCGCCCGGCCGCTTTCCTTCTCAATAAACTCCTCAAGTGCTTTCTGCGGCACCCTGATCCTGCGCTCCGATAGTTTAATCGCCCGTAGACGCCCCTGGTAAATAAGCTCGTAAATATAACCTTTTTTAACACGCAAAATCCGCGCCACTTCTGGAACTGTGTACATTTGCACCAGAACCACCATCCTTTATAGCATTTTATAAATCCTAAAATATAAAAACCGCTTAAGCTCTTACAGCAAAAGCGGTTCTGCTCCGGTGAACCTCCTCCGGCACAAGGCCGGAGGCTTCCCGGGTCACAAGCCGAAGCCCTGCTGAAATAGCAAGGTCTTACACAGCATAAAGAAAGGCTCCCGAATTTCTTCCTTAATAAATATATATATCGCCACAGCACATCCGCCGGCAGCGGATATTTCTCCCATTCCGGGAGTCTCGGTGTTAAACATTGGCCCATGGCACTGCTGCGCGTTTTGTGCCGGCGGTTTCGTCAACCGCAGTTTCTTTTGTTTCTGTTGTCGTTTCACCGATATCGCTTGATATTTGGGTTTCCTTATCCGGCATAACTTGCTGCCGGTGTCCCGCTGCAGAAACATCTGGTATTGTAGTTGGTTTCATAAGAGACCCCTTCTCCCGGTTTGCTGCTGCCCGTTTCTCCACCACCGCAGTTTCTTTTGCCGGCTCGACTTGCGCCGGATCCGCTACCGTAATTTGCTGCCGATATTCCGCCTCTTCGGGTTGAGTTTTGTTTACGCGCTTCAATTCCCTGGCTTCCGGAAACTCAGTATAATCCACCACGCGCAGCTTCGCCGGTGGTGTCCCGTCCGGCAGAAAGACGAGACAGAACTTTGACCGCATCTTCTGGATCTCGTCCGGGGTCATTAACTCGCGTCCTGCCGTTCCCCGGTTCTCGCGTTCGTCAAACAAAGAGGGGCCGAACAGTGGCATGATGTCCCTGCTCCGGCTGCTTGTCTCTACCGTGCACCGCCCGAGCATGTTGCTGACATACCGGGCAGTATAATCATCTTTCACCCCAAGCACAACTGTTGTGTCACAACATGTCTTGATTTCCTGCCAAGCCCGACCGTACTTTCTTTCCAACTGTGGTAAGCCTTGAATTATGACATGACAGTCAATGCCCCGCGATCTAACCGTGGCAATCTTTTTCTCGAATTCGGGGATGCTAACGATATTTGCAAACTCGTCAAGCAAAAGTCGCACCGGTACTTCAAGCCGCCCTTTACTCCTTGCATCAGCGGTTTCAACCAGGCGTACGAAGAGAAACGTAAAGAACAAGGATGCAAGAAAGTCAAATGCTCCGTGAGTGTCCGGCGTGATGACGAAGTAAGCACATTTTTTCTTTCCGGGCAAAGCAAGGTCGATTTCTGATGAATCTGTGATACGCCGTACGGCCTGTTGCTGAAATACCGAGAGCCGCGTGCCCAACCCGATGACAACGCCGCCCTTCACATTTTCTCCGGCCATGGCGTATACGTTATAAGGCCCTTTGGCCGGGTGGCCGGGTGGCAGTTTTGCAAACAGCGCATCTATGGCGGTAAAGTCGCCTGCTGCCAACAGGTCATAGATCTGTGCCATCGTACCGGAGCGTAAACCGCCCTCTGTATCGTGCGTCACATACAGCGCCAGGGCCTTCAAAAGGTTTTGCTCTGCCCGGTCCCAGAAGGAGTCACCTCCCTTTTTTGGTCCCGTTTCTGTTGTGCTGATGACCACTTGAGCAAACACGTCCGCGTCCAGTGTCGTGCGGATCTCCTTCACCGGGTTCCACGGGTCGGACAGGTTCATGTCCACCAGATTCAGGGCTTTGACTACATATTTTTTGGAAACCAGCCAGGCTGCCATATCCCGGTACAGCTCTCCTTTGGGGTCGGTAGCAATAAAGCTCTCCCCCGAACTTACAGCCGCAAAGATATTCGGCCTGACATATCCCCGGCTTTTGCCGGATCCCGGCGCACCAACTACCAGCACGTGTTTATTCATCCATGTCTTAGGCCTGGGGGGGATCCTGACCGGTGTAAGGCCAAAGAGGCCCTTTATACCTCCCAGCACAATTCCCTTGCCAAAACCAAAGTCACACACACGGGCTAAGTCCTTCTTTTCTGCCCACCGGGCGCTGCCGTGCGTAGTGTCCTCCGGCCGTACTCTGATGCCGCTCATACCATTCCACTTTCTGATCCTCAGCCCGGCGATGGCCACCGCTACCGCCACTGCCAGCATCGCGTTCAGTCCCAGCCACCAGGCCCGCACTTCCGGATGAGATAAGCTGTCCGACCGCGTAAGCCAGGCCCGGGCCGTGGATACCGGGTGGTGGAAGTACCATGCTGCCTGGCAGTAGTCAGGCTGGCCCGCAAACAGCCCCCTAACCCAGGTCCAAAACTCCGAGAGGTACGCTGCCGCAGTGCCCACCAACCATACATCCAGAATATACAGTCCTACCAAGCCCACCAGTATCCCCACTGCTATCAAAACATACCTAGCAACATCCGATCTAACCATCCTTTTCCCCCTTTCCAAGATAAATTTGCGTTACCTCTGCCCGGCCGTGCCCCAGCAGCTCCGACACTTCCAGTCGGGCCATCCTCTCTTCCCAGCGCCCCCGTGCTTTCTTTGCCCGGTTGTGATACTCTTCCCGTGCGTATAGATGCCTCAGACCGTGGAAGGTAATTTCCACACCCCTATCTGATTTTTCTGTTACCTTGTCCCTGTGCCGATAAATAAACCCCTCGATCCGCTTAATCACCTTATGCGTTTTCTCACCCGGCGGTACGAACAATTTCTCGTGCTGCCCGAGTCCTTTGCACGCTTCCCGGAGCACACCCGCGGCCTCCGGCCGCAGGGGAACTTCCCGCACCTTTCCCCCTTTGCCCTTCACCCTTAGCAACCCAGTCCGCAGCGCCTCCTCTGCGCCGCTGCGGCTCAACCTGGTACACTCGTGTATCCGCAGCCCCGCGTGCCGCGCCAGCCGCATTGTCAACACCACGTCCCGCCGGCCCAGTTTTTCTGCCAGGCGCAACATTTTCTCATACTCCCCCTGCGTCCAGGCCCGGTCCACGCCCCCCTGGGGCGTGCGCCCAATTCCAAATACTTCGTTCGGGGCCAGCTCCCGCCGCGCCCCGGTGTACCTGTGAAAAAAACGAATGGCCGACAGGTCCTCTTTGATTGTCTTCTCCCTGATTCCGTTTTCCCGCCGCCATTCTATGTATGCCCGCACATGCTTGTCGCCAATCTTCTTTACCTTCTGCAGCCGGAACCGTTCCGCACAAAAGCCCAAAAACTTTTTCACGCTGTCCCGGTACCGGTAATGTGTCTTAACGCTCACCGTCCCCCGCGTGTCCCGCACCGCCTCCCGGAAAACCTTCTCCATCTGCGCCTCCAGGTTCTTATACACCCCGGCGCCCCCGCCTGACCCGGTACCGCCTTTTGACTTCTTCGCAGAATGCCTTTTCATCCAACTTTTCCTCCAGTTCAAACAAAACTGTATTGTCCGGCATTTCATATCTCCGCCACGGGATCTGCCGGTGCCACCACCTAATGACCGCCAGCTCGTTTAGAATTGCTTTCTTCCCGATTCCATCCTGTCGGCGTTGGCGGATATATGCCGCGATATGTCGCGGCTGAATATTCCGCAGGTCCTCCGGTCCGAAACGCTCCGCCACGAACACCAGGAACCGCCGGTACCGGCGAAATTTCTCCAGCCGCCCCTGTACCGACCCCCCGCGCGCGAACTTCGCCACGCGATCGACAAATTGCCCCCCGAGCCTGTCCAGGGTCGTGTCCCCCGTCGGCTTCCATTCAATCTGCAACGCCACCACAGACCACCTCCTGTTTTGTTGCGATACCCCTGTTCGAACGGACTATTGCGCGCTTCGCGCTTATAGACCGTCCGAAGCGAATCTATAGCCGGACTGCTACGCTGCACACTCCGCAGACCGGCCTTGTACGTACCTTATCCCAAAAAAAACAAAAGCCCCCTACACCTCCACCCCTACCGTGGAAGCGTTTGGGGCCTTTCCCTGGAGGAAAACCCTTCCTGATTTCCCTCCGGGGCGGAGCCCTGCGGGCTCCGCAGCCTGCGGGCTACGCCCGTCTCAGTCCCGCCCTTCCGGCGTGCTGAGACGGGCTTCGCCCGTTTTATGGCCCCGCGCGTTCCCGGCCTACCCGGCCGTATCCGCTGCGGGGATGTCTGCGTGGTCCTGACGACCGCCGCCCTGCCAGGCGGCGCATCTCCCGCGCTGCCGTCACTTTGTTAAGTATTCACTGCCGCTTTAATCGCGCCACCGCGCGACGTGCGCTCACGCGCACTGCGGCCGCTCCATCCGTCCCATCGGACGGTGCGTGCTATACCTGCACGCTCAGAGCGATGCAGCCTCCTTTCCGAAGACTGCGCGACCTTGCGGGGCCTTGCCCCGCCGGGCGACTTACCACCCGTAGAAAGAGGAAATCCGGGGAGCTAAGGCCCCCCGCCTCTCTACTTTTTCTACTCTCTACAACCACCTAAGATGATACTTGCTTCACATCAAGCCCCCAGATACTTCGCACAGGCGGCGGCTACTCTCGCCGCGAAGTCGAAGCCCTGGAATGTCTTACCTAAAAACACCGGCACGCACTCCAGGACAGCCGGGTGCAGGTCTTCCCGGAGAACTAACGCGTCCACGTGGATATAATGACCTTCGCTGCTCCCAGTGACGGGATAGCAGGCAAGCCCACGGTAACGCGGAAACTCCCGGTCTCCGTCTGTTATTCCGAAGCTCAACTCGAAATACTCGTCTGGCAGAAGATCTTCACTTTTGAGTCGTTCTCGGAGATCCTTGAAGACCTCCCGCACCATCCGGTTCCGGACATACCGAAGCATGCCCGGTTTCTCCGGGTGAGGCTCGTAAACCTCGATCTCCACGGGTTCAACAGGTGTTCCCGTTGCTTCGCTCAAATCAACATACCTCGCGTAAACTTTCATGTTCCGGGGCGGCCTCCGGCGCCGCCCCTTTTCCCTCCTTTCAGGGTTTAGGCGGGCCGGACCGCCACAACGTTCACTATACTTCGTTCCTCGGTGTTCTGCGCTTCATACACACGGTAGGTTGCGTTCACGCCGCACACCCCCTCTCACCCTGGGGCTCTGCGGCTTCCATTTCCAAAATGCGCTTCAACACCTCTTCCACATCGCCCAGGACGCGCATCACGGCCTTAAGCGCCTGCTGTGGTTCTTGGCTGGAGTAGCTTTTGACATACTCCCAACAGTGACTTACAAATCCCCGCTGGCCATACATCTCGCACAAGGCACAGGCTACGATTTCTGCCACAATCTCCTGGTCGGCATGTTGCCCGCCCTTCAAAGGCCGCACGGTATGGTGCACCGCATGACCGAGCTCGTGGAAGAACGTCTTGGCATCATGCGTATGAAGCTTGATCCGGTTATCCCGGAGGTGGAAGTAGCCGTAACAACTCCCGTCTCCGGGACCGTACTCCACTTTGACACCAAACTTCCGCGCCACGTCGAAAAGCGGTGGTGGCTCCGGCGGATCATAGCTCGGCTCCGGCAGTGGCTTTCCCTCGGTGTCCTCGTATCGGAAAACCGGTATAAGCCGAAAACCGACCACGATCTGCTTCTCTTCCTCGCGATCTTCGCCAGTTCTAGGATCAACGACCTTTTCAACCTTCTTAACCGTACGGGGCGCCAAGATATAGAACGCCTTTACGCCCTTCTTCACCCGGCGACCAACAGCGTTCCATTGCTTCAGGCCCCTAGCATCTTCCGTCCCGTGGATCAGCATCAGCAGCCGGTTACCCAGGCTCCACCTGTCGCACGGTCTCTCCGCCCCCGCCTTAGCCCGGATCATCGTCCGCGCGACGGCCTGCGGCAGGTCACCGCTTTCGAACATTCCCAGTAGACGATGCAGAATTTCCTTGATACGCTCACTCTTCTTGACTTTCGCCATTCTAAGGCACGGGCATGAAGCCCGTGCCACACCTCCCTTCCGGAAATGTGTTCACGGGCCTCTGCCCGAACTACCTTACTCGTAAACTCGTATATTCACCCCGGCCGCCAAGGCATCGTCAATGCCCTTGTATTCCCGCGGCCAGAAGGCTTTCAGCACCCGCAAACCTTCCTTTCGGATCTCTTTCTCCAGCTCACTCACTGCCCGGGCCACCGCCGGGTTGGTCTCCTGGTCCCGGTCAAAGGCCAGCACGACCTTTTCCGTCCCCAGGTCTTCCAGCACCGGTAGAACCGGCTTCCAGCAGGTCGCTCCCACGGCACCTACAACCACAGCGCCAAGGAAATGTGCTGCCAGGTTCGCCTTCAATGTGCCCTCCGTCACCCAGATCCGCCGGTCCTTCATAACCGACGGCCGGGCCACGTGTGCCGGAGTGCCAGAGCAACTTCCCCCGGGCCGACCGCTGGAACTAAACATACGGTACTTGCCTCCGCTCCTAGACTCGTCCACCCGGACTTGCAGGGCCTGGATCCGGCCCCGAACGTCCCGCACCGGGATAAAATACCCCGGTTTTCCCGAGAACGTCCAGTACCATCCCCAGCGCCCCTGCTTCCGGTAGAAGCCGGGGATACCGGACAAGTCGTGGCCCATCCGGCGCAACTCCCGCGCTACTACCCACGGCTCTGGTGGAACGCTCCTGTACATCTCCCTGATTTCTTTCTCTTTTAGCCCGCGCCGCACCAGGTCATCCCTGTGCTGCTTGTCTAATGACAGAAGACCGAGCAGATCCCGGTACACTCTGTCCCGCACAGCCACTGGCGCAGGTTCTGCAGCAGGTACGGGTTCTTCTGAAACCCCGACCCTGATTCCGCTTTCGTTGCGATGTACCCAGCCCCCGTTTCTTGCCGGATAAGGACTGGGCACCCGCATGCACACGGTTACCATACTGTTGTATCCGCACCAGTCACCCCGCCCGCATACCGGGCACGGGTGCCGGCGGCTGACCCGCTGCAGCGGTTCCAACTCCAGCCTTGCAACTGCCATTTTCCCCGGTACTCGCGGGCCCCGGCGGCCCGCTTTCCCATCCACCTCCTCTTGAAAGATTTCTGGGTCTGCAGGCCGCCAGGCCACCAGGCCACTCCCGTTTTTTAAGCTAGTTCTCTCCCGGCCAAAAGAGATCTAACCCGCCGACGCTGTAGCAGACTCTGCAAGGCACCGCCGGTAGGTTATCTGGCCGCGGCTTCCGACGCATCTTAGCGTCGCCTAACCGGGAAACTCTAGCTACTCTCATATCCCTTGAGAAAAACCAGATGCTTTCAGGCGTCTTCACATACCGGTCACACGGCACCTTTACCCACGCCCCGTGCCAGTACGCCCAGAGCGTGGGCGGTCCGTACCGCCCCAAGTCTCTTTCGAATTGTTTCATTTCATGTATCTCAGATTTTTTCATACGAACATCCCTCTTCCCACAAAACTAAAAACTCCTTCTCAAACTCTTCGATTGTAGCTTTTACTTTTTCCATTTCCTGCTTGATTTCACTAATAACCTCATCAAACATCTTTCATCCCGACCTCCTTGAAAATACGAAGGACGGGTTTTAAGACCCGTCCTTCACTCTCTTACTTCCACCGTGACCGCAAACAGGTTCCCGGTGTCGCGCAAGGTGCGGTGCTGAATTGAGACCCGTTTGCCAACGGCGCTAAGAAGCATCTGCCCCGCACCGTTCTTGGCAAACACGGCCGTCTTCTTCCCGTCCCCGCTCTCGCACCAGGCCCGCACCGTGCCGCTCTGGGTAGTGCGTGCCTCAAGAACCTTGAGTTCCGCGGTCTCCAGGGGATTTTCCTCTCTCTTTGGCTTTTCTTGCTTTTCTTTAGGCTTTGGCTTCTCTTCCTTTGGCTTCTCTGA
The DNA here is from genome assembly GCA_017656185.1 of Peptococcaceae bacterium. GTDB lineage: Bacteria > Bacillota > Desulfotomaculia > Desulfotomaculales > JACDOK01 > JACDOK01. The sequence goes on from JACDOK010000003.1 coordinate 115,856, forward strand.
TTCATTTCGGGTGGTCTCCGCCCGATCCGCAGGCGCCGCAGGTGTCTCTTCCGTTTCGTCCTTACAGGCGTTCGCGGGCTTTGACAGGAACTCCACTTCGTCAGCTACAACCTTCCAGGCTTTCCGGCGGACACCGTTCCGGTCCTCATAGGACTGGACGTTGATCCGGCCAGTCACCGCCACCGCCTGGCCCTTAACCAGGTACTTACCGCATAGTTCGGCGAGCTTCCGGAAGGCGACCACGTCGATGAAGTCCGCATCATCCGAGCCCGGGCGGCTGCAAGCTACGGTAAACTCACATACTTGAATTTCTCTACGCTCTTCCAGCGCCGGTTCTTCCGTCAGTCTTCCAACCAGCATCACCTTGTTCATCCATACCGGTGCAGGCCCCCGGCGGGCCTGCACCTTCACCTCCTTGGAAGTGATTTGGTGTGCAGGCCCCGCCGGGTGAGCCTATCTTAAAACGCAAAAGAGGACAGCCAGGGTATGAATACCCTATTTTCTGTCCTCTTCTCAGGCCTCGCGACCGTGTTCCTTTGCCAGACTGCCGGCGTTTTAGTTCATTTACGGTACATCACCTTACGGCCATTATACCTGCCCGTTGGTGGCAATTTCGCCGAACAGTCTCGTCAGGTTTATCGTTTGACGTGTATCCCCCAGGGACTCCACCAACTTCTCGATCTTCAGCTCGGCATGGAAGTCGTACGTCTTCTCGCCGCAAGCAGGGCACAGGTAGTACGGCGCCCCGGCCAGGCGGATCCCGTCTTTCCCATCTCTTTCCACAATACGTTCCTCGAATTTCAGTTCTGCCTTAGGGTACCCGCACTCAACACATGTACAGTACCGTTCCACGGCAGACCCTCCTCGTGTTTTTAACAATTCTATCACATCTCACTCCTTTTTACCACGAAGCTTGAGGGTTTTCAGGTCATCTTCCCATATCTCCGGGTCGGGCTCGTACACCGTGACCAGTACCACGGCATCCTTACGAAGCGCTACGACTACGTGCAGGACCCGGTCACCTTCCCCATGGCCCATAACCACTCTCACGGGGTTCGGATTGTTCCCGTACGTCCAGGGCGCGTGGCCCTGAATAATCTCCCCCGTCTCGATAACCCTCGCAATCTCCTGCAGCGTGATCCCCCTCGTCCTCATCCTCTCTCGAAAATGGCCGGAGAACACGATTCGGGTTCGGCGGATGTACGCCTCTTCTCTCCGCCATCGCTCTCGCTCGTGGTACATCCCCGCACGCTCCTTTCCTTAGAAATTCGCGTCCGGGGACCCCCCGGACGCTGCACGCTGCTTTGCTTTCGTCCGGAGGGACGGAAAATAAAAAAGGGTACACGCTCTCCCTCTAAAGGGACACACGTACCCTTCTCTTTTAAGTCACTCTCCGCCATTTACAGCGGTCTTCGGAGGTCATTCAACCGAACCTACTACCGCTCGTCCCGGAGTGCCTCCGCATTATGCTCTCAGCGGCTGCGGTTTTCTTACCGCTCGGTCCGGCGGTCGGGTTCCAGCACCGACCACGCAAGGTTGCTCCTGCTCATCGCCGGGATTACAACCCATTTGCCCGGAACGCCCGGGTCAGCGGCGCCGCCTGCTCATCGCTGTGACGGTCGCACCGAAGACGTCTGCTCATCGCTGTGACGCCTCTTGCACCGGGAGTACACCCTGCTCATCGCTGTGGGACTTTTCCCGGTACCCCTCACCAGCCTCTCCGTCTGCTCATCGCTGTGACGGCGGCTCCTGGGCTTCCACCAGCACCGAAAATGGGACGATCCGATGGGTGAAGGCTATTATTTTGTTATACATCCGCGAACATGCTACAACAATTGTCCAATTATTGTCAAGAAGAAGATGCCCAAAAAATTTTCTCCGTAGATTGCAAGTTTAATTGCCTTACATATTATGGCAAACCCCTGTTTTATG
>JACDOK010000004.1 GCA_017656185.1 Peptococcaceae bacterium
TCCGCAGGCGGGCTAAAGACCTGTTCACCGTTTCTCGTACGACACCTGCCATGGCCGCGATACGGTCCTGCCCCGGCCAGACTATTACCTGCCCCGGCCTCAGATGGCTGCGGATGATTCCATAGATCCGCACGTCCGTAGCCGAAAAAGCCGGGTTGCATAGTACCGCGTTAGGGATTCCGGTATACCCGTGCAGATCCGCCGGGTCCTCCACGAGAAGAGTTGCTCCGTTCTCCAGCTGCTGGCGTAGAAATTCGTTAAGTGTCATGTGCAAACACCTCCGTTTATTTCACGTGAAATAACTCCTCAAAAAAAGAGCCCGGCGGCCGTGAAGGCCACCGGGCAGCTGGAGGTGATTGCAAAATAAAAAAGGCCCGCTCACCGCAGGCCTCAGCGTTTAAATTGTCTGCATTTTTGTCTGCATCTTGTCTGCATCTCGTCTGCATAGTACCGAAAATTAAGGGTTTTTAAGAGATACTAAAGGACTATTTACCCGGCCATCCCTCAAAACAAAAAACCCGCGAAGCCTTGATATTTCGCGGGTTCTAGCGTTCTTATATGGTACGCCCGGCAGGAATCGAACCTGCGCACCTGGCTCCGGAGGCCAGTGCTCTATCCACTGAGCTACGGGCGCACAAAGAACACTATTATTATACCCCAAATACCGCCCAAAGACAAGAGTGAGGAGATTACAAGCCCACTCCCTTCTGAATTTCCTGCAATATCGAAGCCGAATGCCGCAGAGTACTTTCTTCGTTATCAGCCAAAGGCAGTTCAAGAACCCGGAGACGCCCTCGTTTACCGATGATGCACGGCAAACTTAAACAGGTACCCTTGATGCCGTACTGGCCATCAATTAATCCCGTCACCGTTAAAACACTGTGTTGATCCCGCAAAACGGCCTCACATATACGGCGCACAGCCAGACTGACACCATAATACGTGGCTCCTTTGCGATTGATAATTTCTGCGGCGGCATTACGTACCCGGGAAGCAATAAATTTGCGGTCCGGCACAGGCACACCTCGCCGCTCGCAAAATTCATCAATATGAATACCCGCGATATCGGCACGACTCCACAAAAAGACTTCGCTATCACCGTGTTCACCAACGACATAAGCATGCACATTGCGCGTATCGACCCGGGCATGCAGGCTTAGCAGATGTCTAAAACGGGCACTGTCCAACACCGTACCGGAACCAAAGATCATGCCCGCCGGTAGCCCCGTCAATTTATGAACAGCGTAGGTCAACACGTCAACCGGGTTCGTGACCATCAATAGAACCCCACCGCCCCAATGCCGCAGTAATTTACCCATCACATCCTTTACTACCCTTAAATTTCGCTCTACCAAATCGAGGCGACTTTCCCCCGGGCGTTGATTGGCGCCGGCGGCAAAAATGACCATTTCGGCCCCTTTACAGTCGGTATATTCACCGGCGTAAATTTTTATCGGCCCCGTGAAGGGGGTACCGTCGGAAATATCCATCGCTTCCCCCTCGGCGCGCGCCTTGTCAATATCAATAAAAACCAATTCAGTTACCATCTTGGATACCATTAAGGTGTAACCCACAGTTGCACCTACCGCTCCCGCCCCAATAACCACAATTTTTGCCATTAACATCACCTTCTTAACTTTTTACTATCAACAAACTGTGATACTACACCGGGACTTACGGAAAAAATAAAGTTAAAGTGTTTCAGGAGGTTGTTGTTATGCGTTTTATTCCTTTTTATATTAAAACTTTTCTGGCTAAATGGATCTTGGGATTAGTATTCAACCGGGTTAAATATTTCATTAAAAAAACGTTCAATATGCGCAACCTTTTCGGTGATGGCGTCGGTACCTGGTGGGAAATGAGAAAAAAAATATAAATATGTGCAGCTATAACCGGGTATGAAGGTTTCTATTGTTTTTAATACTGATAAAGAGAGGAGGTTGTCACGTGTTTAATATACGCCGTATTATAGGAGCTGTTGCCGCTATGGGTGCTGCCGCGTTTCTTACCTGGAAAATCAAAGACAAAAAACGTAAAAAATCTATTCTGGACAACCTCAAAGCGCGGTTGTCATAGGCCGTGCTTTCCGTTTTCTTTGAACGGTGGAACTTTACTGGTAACCCTGCTCGTTGGCGGCGGCCTTCCTTCCAAAATACTCCCCTCAAATTTAAAACTCCTCACGGAGACAACAACGATAAGGGAGCATCAAGAAGACCGTCACCTAATGAGTAGTCTTACACCCTGGTATTGTTTACCAGGGTGTAAGACTTTACCTAAAGTACTTACCCCGTCCTATAACAGCCGGGGGTTTTTCTTTTCTGGCCCGGGGGTCAGTTATGTGTTCGTAAGCACCGGTGGCCATTAGCGCAATAACGATGCTGTTTAGGAAACCTGTCACCAAAACGGCTGCCGTTTCTTTCATACTGCCGCCCAATTGGCCATCTACATAAAGCACCGTAAACTGTATGAATATTGCAAAAACCCACGCTGCCATTCTAACCGCGGCATCTGAAAAAATTTTCTTTATAAATCCCTTAAAAAACTGGGTTAAAAGGTTTACCGCCACGACCATACCGGCCAATGTTTTAAGGTAATTAATATTAATTAATTCTTGCGGCAACACTTAACCTCCCTTCTCAAGGTTACTTTACTAATATTTCCTTTTAACGTAATAAATTCCTTTTTGTGGAATCGCTTTTTTTTGTTTTTTCCTAAAAGGAAAAATAGTGTGAATTGTCGTAATATGTGATAAGATCAATGGGGATCTTCAGAGGTGAATCAATGGTGATGATTAAAAGCACCCAACCATCCAACAAAGAAAGACTGAGCATCCAACTTTCCAGAATCGATGACCTGTATGATAAAACGCCTTTTGGTAAAGAATTTTTTACTTGGAATGTCCAGGCTAAAAAGATTATCCAGGAGTCATTTGGTCCTTCATCACCAGAAGCACTTGAGTTCTGCAAAACCGAAGGATCTAATAATGAAGCTACCAGTGACAAGCAAACACAGTATCGTGAAGTATTGGATCATAAGAAAACATTACTTCAATTTCTCATTGTTAAGTTATAAGGCATAATACACCACCAAGGTCCCCTCCCCATACCCTAATAACAAGGGATGGGGTGATTTAAATGGGGTAATCACTAATGGTTGGATCGGTTTCTTTTTAATTCTGGGGGCGTCCTTGGCAGTAACCGGGCTGGTGTGTGCAATAAACCGGCACTTTCGGCGAACACGCCCTAGATAGCAAGAAAGCCCCGTCTTGGACGGGGCTTTTTAACATGTTTTTATTTCCTCTCGTTACACCTGAGGATATGTATAGTTGCCGGGATGATAAGCATATCCGGTCTGTGTCTGGGGGGCAAATGTCATACCCGCCTGCCGTTCTTCCATAGGTCCGACACCGCGACCTTGTACATGCCCGGCCGGAGGGTGGAAACTGTGCGCCACACGGTTCATCATATTCTGATCCATTAATGGTACGGCATACCACCCTTTTTGATTCATAAACTGGAACAATTCGTAAGCCATATTGATACACGATAAAATACCGTTACTCAACATGGAACGCAACTCCGGGTCGGCTGCTTCCAGAGCCGCCCTCGTGGATGAAACGGCCCCGCATTTATGCAGGTTCAATGCGCCTTGTGCGATAGCTTGATCGGAAAGGCGCCCGTGTTCCGGGTGAGGCTGCATCGCCGGAGCATTTTGCATGCCGTACCGAACGCCTTCTCCTCCCACCTGGCGCTGCCTGTACGGGGCAACATTGGCACCACGTCCCTGTAAAAAATTCAAAGCCGCTTCATAATCCTGCGTCATTTTACTCTGATGGCGTTCCAGTATTGAACGCAACTGAGGATCGCGGCACTGAGCAATATAGAGGGCGTGATGATCAATGGCGTTGATTTTCGCGCTCAACATCTCCTGCATGTCCACCATTTCGTGCATTCCCAAACGCATGGTTCTTCCCTCCTGTAATGTAGAATCCAACAGTTATATTATTTACCCGCACCTTACGTATTATAGAAAAAATATTGTGAAAACATCTTAAAAGAAGAGATTTTTCATTGAAACTCTTGAATTTGGTTACACTAATAGTAAAGGAGGAATTAAAAATGCCTGAACTGAACTTAGGAGCCGCAGGTCTCGGGTCTATCGTCGTTATTGCTGCCATCTTGGTAGGCGGGTATTATTTACTGCGGCGCAACAACCTTTTTGCAGGCGGCGAAAATCGCGAGGAAGAATAATTAATTATTATTAAACGCCGGCTTTATGGGCCGGCGTTTAATTTGTTATCCTTCCGGCCATTCAAAAGTATCCCGCTCCCGGGGGTTATAACCACCATCATCGTGGTCAAACCACCGCAAAGCATCACGCATATCGGCCCGCGCCTCGGCTTCGGTCCGATACCAATGGATGCCGTTCTGCTGCTGTTCCAGGTTTTCCGCCGGCACGCAGTTATTTTCCGGCCATTTGTAACCCCAGGAAAAAAAACCATCGACCGTACTGATCACGCCCAATACAATAGTTTTGACCCTTCACAGGAAAGTCTCTCTCAGTTGCCACAATGTCAACAGGTATTAACTGCATACTATTTCATCCTCCCGTACCAAATAAATTTCCCGGTAAGAAATAATCTCATTCTTGTTACAAATGGTAACCATTACCAAAGTATGCCGCCGGTGTTTAACGGGTAAACTAGACGAAAATATTAAGAGGCGATTATTATGCCCAACATCAAATGCACGATTAACAACTGACACTACTGGACATCGCCCAACCTCTGCGGCGCAGAGGAGATAATGGTGACCTCAGACGATATGAGTGAACAGGCAGCCGATCCATATGACGCCAAAATTGCCGGCGATGCCTTCCAAACTCCTGTGGGTAAAGCAAGGGAAACTTGCTGCAAAACCTTCATTGAACAAGGGTCCGGCCGGGTCACTCTTGATGATGTAAATATGCGTAACCGGCGTTCCTAATAACGAATATAATCTGAATAGGAGGTAGAAACGGTGGCTAAAAACAAGAACGGAAACAAAGGGAAGAAAAAAGTGTACGATATTGATGCCAACGGTAATTTCACCGGCGCCGATATCGGCAACAAAGAAGTGATGGATGACGTTACAGCCTTCCGTACCAAAGTAAAGGATGAAAAGTAAAAAAGTAAGATAAATACCCCATATTTTTGTCACAATAAATACAACCCAAATGTCGTTAGCATGACAGATTTCGATAAATACTCACGTTATAATACATTTCGTTAGTGCTTCAGCACTATCTTTCCCCTCTCTAACATATTGGCCTCGCACCATTCCAAATAACATAAGGAATTTGGTAGCGCCATTACAAATGTTTAAAATCCCACTCTCGAAACCGCCTTCAAAGGCGGTTTTTTCTTCCTTATGTGAACCCGGTATAGAGTAAAACAAGAAAGAGAGCAAGTTTACTGGTTCCCGGTGTGAAATGCTGACTATATGCCGACTATATGGCATCAATCTGACAAAAAAAGGAATTACTGTTTCCCTAATAGGAGGAGTTTTGCCGCCTAATTGGAGGTTAAAAAGCAAAAAACCAAGAGCATATGCTCCTGGTTTACATGCTACTGGTAGCCCCAACGGGACTCGAACCCGTGTCTCCACCTTGAGAGGGTGGTGTCCTGGACCACTAGACGATGGGGCCTTAATAAATTTGGCTGCGGGACTAGGATTCGAACCTAGACAACGTGATCCAGAGTCACGTGTGCTACCATTACACCATCCCGCAGCGAACTTACGCAACTATTATTTTAGCATATTAGTCCTGCCCTTGCAAGGTTCTAATGTAATTTATAGCCCGGTCAAGGCGCTTTATACACTCGTCTTTACCCAGAACGGCGATAATATCGAAAAGACCCGGGCCCATCGTTCTACCTGAAAGTGCCAGGCGCGTCGGGTGAATTAAGGCGGCACCTTTGATGCCCATTTCGTCAATTACTTTGCGGTAGGCTTTTTCCGTCTCTTCCACCGTAAACGACTCCACTCGAGCTAACGCATCCCTTCCCCGGGAAAGGATTTCTACAACTTCGCCCGGTTTCTTGGCAAAGTGCTTACGCACACCTTTTTCGTCATATGTAAAGTCATCTTTAAAGAAATAGGTCGCTGCCTCCGCAAGCTCGGCCAAAGTATGCACCCTGGAACGAACGGCGTCGATCACTGTTGTTAAGTACTCCAAATCTTTACCAGACGGATCTTTACTTATGAGCCCTTTTGCTTTAAAGAAAGGTACGGCTCTAGCAACAATTGTGTCCAAAGGCAGCTCGTTAAGATACTGCGCGTTCAACCAGGTCAGTTTACGTACATCGTAAATGGCCGCGCTCTTGTTAACGGCCTCCAGGGAGAAATCACGTACAATTTCATCGAGAGTCATTTTTTCACGGTCATCGCCAGGCGACCATCCCAAGAGAGCCAAGTAGTTGACAATAGCTTCAGGTAGATAACCCTGCTCGCTGAATTCCTCTACCGCCGTAGCACCGTGCCGTTTTGACAGTTTGGACCGGTCAGGTGCCAGGATCATCGGCACGTGAGCAAAATAAGGCAGCTCGTATCCCAAGGCCTCGTAGATAAGGATTTGTTTGGGCGTATTGGACAGGTGTTCTTCGGCTCTTATTACGTGCGTGATACGCATCGCAGCATCATCAACCACGCAGGCGAAATTGTAGGTAGGCATACCATTGGACTTCATAATGATAAAATCGTCAAGGGTGGCATTATCGAAAGAAACCTCACCGCGAATCAAGTCGCGTACCACGACCTGACCCTCTTGGGGAACTTTTAGCCGCAAGGTCGGTTTGATCCCCGCCGCTTCTTTAGCCTGCCGTTCCTCCTCCGAAAGACGGCAACAGCGCCCGTCATACCGGGGAGCCTGTCCCTTTCGGCGCGCCTCTTCACGCATAGCGGCCAATTCCTCTTTGGTGCAGTAACAGGGATACGCCAACCCTTTATCCACCAACTGCTGCGCCGCCGCCCGGTATATTTCAACGCGTTCCGACTGCCGGTAAGGACCGTACGGCCCTCCTTTGTCAGGCCCTTCATCCCATTCCAAACCCAACCATGCCAGCGTTCTACCGATCTGTTCTGCAGCCTCGGCGATAAAACGTTCGGTATCGGTGTCCTCCAGACGCAGCACCATTACGCCGCCGTGGCTGCGCGCAAACAGCCAGTTAAAAAGGGCCGTTCTGGCCCCGCCGATATGTAAACTGCCGGTAGGGCTCGGCGCAAAACGCACCCGTATCTGACTCATTACCAAAATCTCTCCTTTTGCTTGTGATACGCCTACTATTATATTGCCCTGTTCTTGGTAATGTAAAGTCACAAATGGGAAACATGTTCCAATGCGAGTAAACGCTTTTTCCACGCGAGTCCACCGGTAAAACCGCCCAACCGACCGTTGGCACCTACTACACGGTGTCAAGGTATGACAATGGGTGTCCGGTTGCAGCGCATTACCTGACCTACGGCACGAGCGGCACCCGGTCGACCGACCCGAACAGCAACATCCCCGTAGGAAACAACGCTGCCGTATGGTATCTCTTTTACCACCCGAAGGACGGCTCTCTGAAACTCCGTATAACCGTCCATATCAAGGGGTAAATCTTCAAAGCCAACCGGATGGCCTGAGAGGTACTTGTGGAGCAGCCGCACAAGGCTTGTCCACTGCCTCGTGCTCCCGGTACCGGGAGGCGAGTCCAATATCCCGGCACTCTGCCCGGCATCAACCATTCGGACCCGGGCTAAAGCCGTCACGGCATCAGGCTGCGGCAGGGATAACGCCCATAAACCGCGTGCAGATAACGCCCCTGCTATCCAACCCCAGTCCGGGACATAAAGCACTTGTGCCCGCAAATGCACCATCCTTTAAAACAATCCTCCGGCCCTATCCGGATGCTTGCCGTCCTGGTACAGTAAACTTTTTCCCATCATGTGTCCATTCCGTAGGATACGCCTGTTTTCCTTCTTTATCATTGGCCAGGACTTTTAAAAAAGATTGCAGCCACCATTCAAAGTTACAGCGGACCACCCTTTGCCGCCAAACGGTTAAAAGGCGATGCTGTTCCTCCCCCGGCATCTCAACACCCGCCTTTATTTTATCAGCAAAAGCGTACGGTTCATAAGGATTTACCATTAGTGCTCCGGGAAAATCGTTGACTGCTCCGGTAAATTCACTGAGGAGCAGCACTCCCCTACCTTCATTTTTCAAGGCCACGAATTCCTTGGCTACCAGACTGTGCCCGTTTCTCAGGGGTGTTTCCAACATTACATCGGCCGCCTTGTAATAAGCCGCAAGATCAGCCGGGTGAAATAGACGATAGAAATAGTGAACGGGCACCCAGTCATCGCGTCCATACTTGCCGTTTAAACGCCCTACAGCCTCGTCTATCCGGCTTTTTAAACGTTGATACTCCGGCAACCCCGCCGTATCGGGGGTTACAATCTGCACCAGGCTTACCGGGCCGCGATAGGCGGGGTATTGATCCCACAGCACGTCCAGAGCCGCCAGTTTTTCCAGTATTCCATTAGTGTAGTCCAAAGAGTCTACACTTAAAATTACACAACGACTGCCAATATTTTGCCTCAACTTATGGGCTGCTGCAGCTACCCGGGGACATGCCGCCATACCCTGCAACTTGTTCCAGGACACTCCTACCGGAATGGTTGTAACCCGCACCCGCCGCTCCTTAAAGCTGATCGTTCCTTCTTGATGGTTAACCTTTTTACCCAGCAAACGTTCGGTGCACGCCAGAAAGTTAGAGGCATCGCCGGTATCGTGAAAACCGACGACATCACTACCCAAAAGACCTTCCAACAACTTGTCGGCCCAGGGTAATAAATCAAGAATTTCAGGGGGAGGGAAAGGAACATGCCAGAATAAACCTATGCCGCCACATACAACCCTCGAACGTATGAAGGCGGGTAGAAGGGCCAGGTGGTAGTCGTGTACCCACACCAGCTGATCTTTTCGACACTCATTTGCAACCACAACGGCAGCCTTTTTATTAATTTCAAGATAGGCCTTCCAATACTTTTCTTTGAAAACACACCAGTCAATAGAATAGTGACAAAGTGGCCATAGAGAACGGTAGATAAAACACTTGAGCTCAACATTACTTTCATCCGGCGGCAAAACAATCTTACGGCAGTTAAAGGATACCTGATCAAGATCTCCACATTTTTCTAAGCTTACCGTCCTCAAACCCAAGGCCACCCACAGCACCGAAAGCCTCTCACCAGGAATCTTTTCAGATCGCATAGGCTCACCTCAATACTTTATATCTCTATCGTCACGCGGGCATCCCCCTCTTTGCGAAGCAGGTAACAGTACGTCCGGCCCCGGTTGCGCGCAAAACCCAAGTCTACGATACCATTGCCGACCCGGAGGTTTTTAATATTCAGCTCACGCAACCAGGAAGGTAACACGGGCGTCTTAATCTGCAAACCCTCCGGCGAACAAGTTATGCCCAAAAGAGACTGCAGCAGGGTAAAAATACACCCTACGGCCCAGGCTTGCGGGTCACACGCCACGGGATAACGTACTGGGCCTCCGATGGGCCGGCGGGTGAACCCACAGAATAACTCGGGCAAACGGTAATAATTGAAATGTAATGCCGCGTTGTACAAGCTATCCGCAAGCTGTTCCAACTGGGATAACAAGCCGTAATTTCGGAGCCCGGCAGCAATAATGGCATTATCGTGCGGCCAGACCGAGCCGTTGTGATAACTCATGGGGTTATAAGCCTTTTCCAGCTTGCTCATAGTGCGAATACCCCATCCGGAAAACATATCGGGCTGGAAAAGCCGATCCGTTATTTTCCTGGCTATATCGGGATCTACTATCTTCGCAAAGAGACAGTGACCCATATTGGAAGTTACGGTAGTAATCAAATTCTTATTGCCGTCCAAAGCCAGCCCGTAATATTCACCGTCGGATACCCAGTAATCCCGGTGAAACTGGTCACGCAAGGCCCGCGCCTTCCGCTCGGCACGCTCGGCTTCTGTTACGTCGCCCAGTTCCCGCAGTAACCTGCTCGCTACCACCAGGGCATAATAATAGTACGCCTGCACCTCAACCAAAGCAATCGGAGGCGATACCAAGGCATTGTTCTTATCCACAATCGCGTTCCACGAATCTTTCCAGCCTTGGTTAGTCAGGCCCCCTTCGGCCTTCCGAAGATATTCGATATAACCGTCGCCGTCCATGTCACCGTAATGATAGGCCCACATCAAAGCCTTATGAAGGGCCTCTTGCATCTCGCACAAAAAATCTTTGTCCCCGGTCCAGGCATATAACTCCCCAAGGACAATAATGAACAACAGGGTGGCGTCCACTGAACCGTAGTATGGGGTATGGAGAACTTCCCCGCATTTGGCCATTTCACCCCGGCGCAGCTCGTGCAGGATTTTTCCGGGCTCTTCATCACGGCTCTCATCGACTTCCGTGCCCTGGTAGTGCTTGAGATAACGCAGCGTTTCACGAGCAATATCCGGGTTAAGAATTAAAGTCTGCCAAGAAGTTATTAAAGAATCACGGCCGAAAGGAGCAGCATACCAGGGTATACCCGCTTCCACAATCGTACCTTCCGTATAGGAAGTAAAAAGGGACCGCAAATCGGTAATAGTACGTTCCATCATTTGATTGAAAAGGTCGTTATTACTGGAAAAGGTAGTGCAGTCTGTTTGCCACTTACGGTAATCGCGGGCCTGTTCCACCGCCGTATTGAAAAAGGATAACGCTACCGCCCGGCTGTTACGGCACTCCAAACTTTCCCCGGCATCCAGGTTTAATAGAGGGGTAATTTTCCACGTCAGGTATTGTTTTTGATGCGGCAGCAGGGTTATTTTAAAAGTGGCTAAAGCCCGGTCAACTTCCAATTTTAAATCGTCGGGCACGGGTTCAAACGCTACCCTCGTCCCCCTTACAATCCCGTCCAAACCACGATACCGCAGTATGAAACAACTTTCGGTACTTACCGGGAAAAACAAATCTCCTCGCCGTGCCCTCTCCGTTCCGCGAATCTCAAAAATGTCGCGGAAATCCGCCGCCATCAGGATGCGCAGGTGAAGGGTCACGGGAAAAACATTATAGTTAATCAGGCGTAAGCGCTGATAAAAACTTCCCCGCATTACACGCAACAGGCGCAGGTGCAGCGACTGCATCGGCACAACCTTACCATCTGCTGAACGCATTTCTATATTGGTCAGCTCCACTTGACCGAAATGGCTTCCCCGCGTACTGGCCGATAACAATACCGGTCGCGTGTTTTCCAGGTAATGCTCCAAGCAGCTTAAGAATCTTGTATCCCGGTAATAAAGGCCCAACCCCCCCATATTACCGTCCGGCACGTCACCGTTAGGAAAGGTGGTAAGAAATAGCTCTCCTTCCTTGAGAACCTCAAATTCATCTTGAATATCTTTTGGTTCAATATGCAGCTCATCCATACGAACTATCACCCGTTACTTGCAGCATTAATTTTTGCTCCACCTTCTTCAATTATGCGCCGGTAAAAATCCAGCGTATGCGTAATCATAATTTCCTCCGCGAACCGGTCTTCAGCCAGCTGCCTTCCATTGCGACCCATATTTGCGGCAAGGCTGGGCGATGAAAGCAGCACATCACATTTCTCCGCAAGGGTCTCGGGGTCTCGTTTGGGAATCACGAACCCGTTAAAACCGTCTTTGACCACCTCCGGCATACCGCCGGCATCGGTTACGATGATGGGTTTGCCGGTGGCCATGGCCTCGAGCATTACGAGCCCGAATGGTTCCTCAAAAGACGAGGGGTAAACTACGATGTCGGCCATGCGATACATCGCGGGTATTTCATCCCAGGCAAAAAACTTAATAAAGACATGATCCTTAAGATCAAAGTCTTCGATCATCTGCCTGATCTGAGCGATTTCCCGTTCTTGATAACTGCCCCAATCAACCGTTTTTTCAGTTCCTGCCAGCACCAGCATTACATCGGGGTGTTTCGGCTTGATCCGGGCTAAAGCTTTTACCACCACATCGGACCCCTTAGCCAGGGACATGCGTGCCGGATGAAAAATTACCCTTCGTCCTTGCAGTTGTGCATATAGACCTGGACATTTATGTTCATCGGCGGAGGAAAATTTGTCCAAGTCAATTCCATGGTGAATAACCGTAACCCGTTCAGCAGGATAACCACTGCGTATCATTTCCCGGGCAATAAAATGACTGACACTTATGATACCGTCCCAGACATTACGATATTCCAGCATCTGTTCCCAAAGCGCATCTTCCCATACATTATGCGCCGTAAGAATGAGCGGAACGGCCATTTTTCTGCTTATGTCCGCCAGTGCCTCGGCGTGTACCGGGCTGAAATAGTGCATATTATGAGCGTGGATGAGATCAGGACTGACCTTTTGGATAAAAGTTTTTAATTCCCTCTGGATGTTAGAAGAATGGTATGCAATTAATTCCGGGGATAAAGAATTCAAATCCATAAAAGGAGAACGGGTAATTTGCATTCCCCTCCAGACATATGATTCCGGTTTCTTTAGAGAACCGGTTAAAAGATATACCTCACAACCGCGTTGGATCAAACCCGGACCCAACATAACCAAATGAGTCTCTACCCCACCAATAATTGGTGGAAAGGCCCAGTGAAGCATAGCAACACGCACCGGTAAACCTCCTTACTATTACTAAAATTTACTATAATTAATATTTTATAATATATTGTAATTAATGTAAATTATACCTAATTGAACCTGAACCCTTTGGTAAGACGAGGTGCTATTATAACAATCAGTAATAGTTAATAGGAAAAATATTTTTTATTACGAAGAAAGTGCTAAGATATTCACCAGAAATGTGATTCAAACTAAACAAATGAAGGTACGGAGGTAAATTGGAATGGGATCATATAAATTAACGTCAATGACCACCAGCTCCGGCTGAGCGGCAAAAATAGGGCCCCAAACCCTGGCACAAGTTTTGTGTCATTTACCCGAGACCAAAAATAAAAATTTGATTATTGGCATCGATACATCCGATGATGCCGGGGTATACAGATTAAATGAATCTACCGCTCTCATCCATACGGTGGACTTTTTTACCCCGGTGGTGGACGATCCCTATTATTTCGGACAAATAGCCGCCGCCAATGCCCTCAGCGATGTATACGCTATGGGTGGTAAACCCCTCACGGCCATGAACATCATCTGTTATCCCGCCAAAGACGGCGACCTGGAAACACTGGCACGGATTCTG
Source organism: Peptococcaceae bacterium (assembly GCA_017656185.1). Taxonomy (GTDB): domain Bacteria; phylum Bacillota; class Desulfotomaculia; order Desulfotomaculales; family JACDOK01; genus JACDOK01. The sequence goes on from JACDOK010000004.1 coordinate 13,275, forward strand.
ATCGGCGGGGCCGAAAAAGTTCAGGAAGCAGGCGCCGTTATCATTGGAGGCCACAGCGTTGAAGACCGGGAACCCAAATACGGGTTAGCCGTAACTGGCATTGCCCATCCCGACCGGATTGTCGCCAATAATACGGCACGGCCCGGCAATAAATTGATTCTTACTAAAGCTTTAGGTACCGGCGTGATTACAACTGCCCTCAAAGCGAACCTTGTTTCCGAAGAGCTTTTAAAGGACGTTATCGCCCAAATGGCCACCCTCAATGCCAAGGCTGCCGAGGCCATGATGGAGGTCGGGCCCGACGCCTGTACCGATATCACCGGTTTCGGCCTGTTGGGACACACCTTCGAAATGGCCAAAGCAAGTAACGTTGCACTGACCATATACTCAAAAGAAGTACCGCTTATAAAAGGGGTTGTTGAATTGGCATCTATGGGATTACTCCCCGGTGGAGCCCACGCCAATCGCTGTTACCTGGCGGACAATGTATCCTTCGGCCCGGACGTTCCCCTAGCCGTACAGGACTTAATGTTCGACCCCCAAACATCAGGAGGTCTTTTGATTAGCATAGCTCCTGAAAAGGCCGATATTCTAATGGATAAACTTTTGGCAGCGGGAGTCCATCAAGCACGGTTAATCGGGGAAGTTACCGAAGGAAGAGGGGGAAAGATTGAGGTAGTATAGGATAAATGTCTATGCTTTTAGCCAAAAGAAAAACCCGCGGTCAACCGCGGGCTCTTTTACTTATTGCTTTACTGTTTCTTATTTTATAGACCGGCTCATTCCCGGCAGAGTCACCGTTTGTTCCTGGGGTTGGGTAAGCAGACTTACTACCACCAGCATCAATGACGACAGGGGTAGGCTGAATACAATGGGGTCTACAACTGTCCAGGGGAACCCTGCCAGCGTTTCCCGGCCGAAAATATATTGGCTGATGCCAAAGGCAGTGGCCTCTTTGGCGTGCAAAAAGGTCATTGTGCTTAAACTTACCAGTAAACCGGTAACCATTGAAGCAATGGCCCCCGCCTTTGTGGCTTTCGGCCAGAAAAGAGCCGCCGTATAAACCGGAAGAAAGGTAGCGGCACAAATCCCGAAAAAGGTGGCGGTAGCCACCGCTACGATACTTACGGGGAGCTTATAGCACAGAAATACCGTAACCCCCAATGCCACTAAAATACCCAAACGATTAACCAGTAAACTTGCCTTCTGGTAGAAGTCATAACTGGCCGCCGAGCCGATAGCGTGAAACTGGCCGCTTAGGGTAGACATAGCCGCCGCCAAGAGCGTCAGCATAAAGATATAGGCAAACCATTCCGGCATAGCTGAGTTGATATACAAGGGAATAATGGTATCAATATTGGGTTTTCCAGTGGCCGGATCAACTGCCGCCATTAAGGAAATCTTCCCCAATGTATTATGGAAATAGACGTTGGTAAGCGGACCTACGACATAGACCACTCCTACCGTAAGCAGGAGAAAAATCCCACCAATAATCACTCCACGGTTCAGTTCCCGGGGACCTTTTACCGTCAAAAAGCGTACTACAAGCTGTGGTTGTGCCAGAACACCGATACCAACGCCTGCAATAAGTGAAGACACCATAACCCACCAATACTCCGATCCCAATTCGGGAAAACTAGTCCATCCCATGTGCCCTTTGGCTGCCAGTCCTTCCGGCACCAGTGATCCCAAGTTTGTTAAAGCCTGATGCGCGGTGGTAACCCCACCAAGGTTTACATAAGTGTATACCAAAAGAATGATCATCCCAATGACCATAATGGTTCCTTGAAGAGCATCGGTATAAAACACACCCTTCAGCCCGCCGATCATCACGTACGCCCCAACGATAACGGTCAAACCAATGATAACCACTTTGTAATCCAAGCCTACGGTCTGTTCCACAAAGCGAGCCGCCCCGATCATCACTGCCGCCGCGTACAGCGGCATTGCCACAACAATAATGGCCGCACCGAGTTTTCTAATAAAATCCGATTGGAAATGCCGCCCGATAAGCTCCGGGAAAGTACGCGCCCCCAACTTTTTACCCAGTATGGCGGTACGCTTTCCATACAGCACAAAAGCCAGAAAGACGCCAATGAATATATTGGCAAAAACTAACCATAAAAGTCCCATCCCAAATAAAGCAGCAGCCCCGCCAAACCCTACAATGGCCGACGTGCTGATGAATGTTGAGCCATAAGCGGTAGCCATTAGGAACGGGTGGGCATTGCCACCTGCCACCAAATAGTCACTGTTGGATTTGGTTTTGCGATACCCCAGGTATCCTAAAAATGCAACCACACCAAGATAAAGAACCACCAGTACGAACATACTGAAAGAGCTCATATCCCGCTTCTGCCCCTTTCATTTAACAACGTTATCAATGATCCCGATTCCAGTTACGGATACCGTAGCCTACGCAAAGAAGACCGGACAGAATAGTCAGGATATAAGCCCACGACACCAGGGGATCGGGGATTCCCAGCATCTCCTATCACCTCCCTCCAGCAGAAACGAAAATCTCCCCCGGCACAGTGCGGGGGAGAAAACACAAATATTTCTATGAACTTTAATATCGGTCCGCAGATGAATGAGCGAAAGTTACCAGTCGATCGTTAGTCAACAGGGGTATTCCCTCCACCTGAAATGTCTCTAACTTAATTTTAGCCATTTTACCAGCCCCAAATAGTACTGTCAATAGTTAACCTTTCTTCTCATTTACCATTGTCAAGCACGAAAATAATTTGTAAAAATATTAAATAGGAATAATCTTATTTAAAGGGTAATATCTATGAACTTACAAGTTATCAAAGAAAAGCTGAAAAATAAGGGCTTTAAGCTTACACCCCAGAGAGAACTTATTATTCAAACGTTACTTCAAAAAGACAGGCCTTGTACGGCTCAAGAAGTTTTTAGTGCGGTCAGCGCCAAACATCCCAACATCAGTTTTGATACCGTCTACCGCAATCTAAATCTGCTGAATGAACTAGGTATTGTTAATCTAATTAACTTAAAGACCAGGTTCAGTGCCCGTTTCGAAATCACCGGTGATCACCACCACCACTTGGTCTGCTTAGGATGCGGCACGGCCTATCCACTACCCTTCTGCCCCTTTAAGAACATGGCAGACCACTTAGCCGAAGAGATGGATTTTTCCGTCATTGATCACGCCTTTGAAGTATACGGATATTGTAAGGAGTGCCAAAAAAACAACTCACGGTAAAGGTCACAATAACTCTTTGCGAAATTACGCAGCGCTTGGGGAGATGGTTGGGATTCATTCTTCAGCCAGGGTTTTGGAGTTACAAAATGTCTCGATTCAATTAGGCCGAAGAACCGTTATTAATAACCTTAACTTAGTAGTAAGACAAGGCGACTTTCTGGGTGTTATCGGACCCAACGGTGCCGGTAAAACCACTTTAATGCGCTTAATTCTAGGGTTAATTAAGCCTTCACAAGGCATGGTACGCCTTTTTGGTGCTTCTCCATCCGCACCCGGAGATCACCGCCATATGGTGGGTTATTTGCCGCAAAAACAGCGTTTTGACGATCGTTTTCCCGTATCAGCACTCGACGTGGTAATGATGGGCCGGATTGGCTGTATCGGATTACTGCGGTGGCCTTCGCGGGAGGATAGGAAAGCAGCCCTCTCCACTCTATGCCGCGTCGGGTTTAACAAGGAAGACGCTAACCGTCCTATCGGGGAATTATCCGGCGGCCAGCAGCAGCTTGTGTTCTTAGCCCGGGCGCTTTGCAGCCATACTCGTTTGCTGGTCCTTGACGAACCGACGGCGGCCCTTGACCTGACGGCACAAAATCGCTTTTACCGCATTGTTAAGGAACTGCAAAATGATCTCGGACTTACAGTAATTATCGTATCACATGACCTGCCCGTGGTCGCCGGTTATGCCGATCGGCTATTATGCCTTGACGGTTACTCATATATTGTAGGCACACCGCGGGAAGTACTCGCCAGCCGACAGGTAGCGCGGGCCTACGGCCGCCAAATCGCCCAAATATTTAACTAACGGGGGATCTTCATGGACTTTCTGGTTTATGAGTTTATGCAGCGAGCCCTGGTAGCCGGCCTTCTTGCCGGTATTATTTGTGCTGTAGTCTCACTATTTGTGATCGTCCAACGCATGGCTTTTGCAACCGTAGGAATTTCCCACTCGGCCCTTGGTGGTATCGCTATCGGGGTATTAGGTGGGCTTAACCCGGTCTTGTGTGCTGCATTTTTCTGCACCCTGGTAGCATGGGGTATCGGTCTGGTCAGCAAAAAAGGAAACTTGCATGAAGATACCGTCATTGGCGTGTTTTTCAGCACCACAATGGCATTGGGTGTTACCTTAATCAGCCTGGCAAAAGGTTATTACCCCGAGCTTTTCAGCTACCTTTTCGGTAATATCCTGGCCGTAACGTCACAAGATTTGTCGTTACTGGGTATTGGCGGCACCATAATTCTCCTTTTTTTGGGGTTATTCTTTAAAGAACTCCTCTTTCTCTGCTTCGACAGTGATGTAGCCCGGGTTTCAGGCATTCCCGTAACCCCGCTTTATTTTGCGCTTTTGACGGCCATCGCCCTCACCGTTGTGATATCGGTTAAAATCCTCGGCATTGTACTGGCCTCGGCACTCTTAACTATTCCGGCCATTACCGGGCTTGAACTGACACGCAACTTCCGCGGTGTACTGGCTGTCGCCATAGCAACCGGCGTTGTTTCATCCTTGGTAGGCCTATGGCTCTCCTACGCTCTAAACCTGCCTTCCGGAGCCACAATTGTGCTCTGTGCCGCCATGATCTTTTTTGCTTCCTTTGTCTTCTCCCCCCGCCGAAAATGGGTCGTAAGAAGTAAGAAATAGTTTTACGACGTCTTATAGGTTCATATTTTGTCATTAAGTCCGTTTACGCGCCCTCTAAGCGGCTTTAGGATATATATCGGTAATAAGGAAATTGGACAGAGGATACCCAAAACTGATAAAATTAAGGTATTCATATATTGTTTAATCGCGCTTAATTCTCTATGAGAAGCGGGGGACCCAGTATTTGGGGTGAGTCCGCCGGTGGCGGTAGGGTTACCTTACAACCCGAACCCGACAGCTAACCCCGTAAGCGTGGTAAGGGAAATAATATTAAACATAAAATTAGCCAATAGTCGATACGTGGCCGGTGGGCCATGCTTTTATATGTACCCGCTTTTATACTTCGACCTTTTCCCAGCCTCGCTGCTCATCGGCTTACCCCTCTTTTGACAGCCCTGCTTCTCCGACAAAAACCAAACATCCCTGCGGAAACCAACAGGATGAGGATTCAAGCGTTATTTTTGAAGACGTGCAGAAAGGTGGTGTAACGTGGACTTTCAGGGGTTTTGGACATTCGCCGTCAATCGCTCCGAAAAGGCCTGGGCCCTTTTGGGAGAACACGCCGTCCTCGTATTTATTGCCATCGCCATTGCCATTATTTTGGGTATTATCATCGGTATCCTTATTACTTATTCCAAACCTGCTTCACACGCTGCATTATGGATATGCCAAATTCTTATGACCATCCCCAGTTTGGCAATGTTCGGTTTACTGCTCCCCTTTTTCGGTATCGGTTTCAAAACCGGTGTTACAACTCTGATCTTATATTCCTTACTACCGATTGTGCGCAACACCTATACCGGTATCAAGGAAATCGATCCTTCCATCCTTGAAGCGGCCCAGGGCATGGGAATGAAAGAATCGTCCATTTTGTTCCGTATAAAGCTGCCCCTGGCCGCACCGGTAATCATGGCCGGAGTACGTACAGCCACCGTAATGATTATTGGTATCGCCGCTATTGCCTCTTATATCGGTGCAGGCGGACTGGGACACTTTATATTCCAAGGTATAAACCGTTGGAATATGAATATGGTACTTCTGGGCGCCATAGCGGTGTCGATACTGGCCATTATAGTCGACTTTCTGATGAAAAAGGTCGAACACCGTATGGTAACCAAATAGTACCACCGTAAGAGAAGGAGGTACATAAAAATAAAGTATGATTAAGCTCGAAAACGTGACTAAAATTTTTCCCGGTAGTAAGCAACCAGCCGTCGACCGGCTCAATTTAGAGGTTCCGGAAGGTGAAGTATGCGTGCTGGTCGGTCCTTCCGGGTGTGGCAAAACAACAACTATGAAAATGATCAACCGCCTTATTGAGCCCAGCGAAGGCAAGATCTATATTAACGGTACTGATACCGCCACCGTTAATCCCATTAAGTTACGGTTGGATATCGGCTATGTCATTCAGGAAATCGGTCTCTTCCCTCATCTTACCATTGCGGAAAACATAGCTACTGTACCCAGGGAAAAAAGATGGCCGGCCGACCGCATACGGGCGCGGGTCGATGAACTGCTCGATCTGGTAGGCCTCGATCCGGAAATCTACCGTAACCGTAAGCCATCCGATTTAAGCGGCGGCCAACGCCAGCGCGTCGGAGTGGCACGTGCCATGGCCGCCGACCCACCGATCCTTTTGATGGACGAACCGTTCGGTGCCGTTGATCCTATTACCAGAGCCCACCTGCAGAACGAATTTATTCGCATCCAGGAACAAATGAAGAAAACCATCATCTTTGTTACCCACGATATTGATGAGGCCATCAAGATGGGTGACAAAATCGCCGTTATGCGTGACGGCAAGCTTATACAATACGATACACCGGACAACCTGCTCAGCCAGCCGGCAGACGATTTTGTAGCCGCGCTGGTGGGACGTAACCGCTCTATTAAACGACTTCACCTGATTAAAGTACGTGACGTGGTGTTAAATGAAATCCCGACCGTAAAACCTCTTGACCCTGTTGATACCGTAAAACAGGTCTTCGAAGGCAGCAAATACCGGGTGGTAATGGTAGTAAACGATGCCCACCGCCTAATGGGCGTCATCGGACCAGAAAAGCTTAAGCGGTACGGTGATGGAGTAACAGCCGGCGATATAATGGAGGAATGCCAAAGCACTATTGAGTTAGGAGCCACCTTAAACGATGCCCTGTCGGTTATGCTGAACTATGGCGAGCGTTACGTCGCCGTGCTGGGTAGAAAAAAAGAATTACAAGGCATTATTACCCTCGGATACTTACTGGAGCTGGTGAAAGACGATGCCGCGTGATAGGTTGGTTGGTTGGATCATAATGCCGGCTATCTTGGTGGCCCTGTTTGTCCTGGCAACGGTTTATTTCATCAAAAACCCAGGGGGGGCTATGGCTGCCCGCCTTTTGAACTGGGAGAAATTAAGTACTTTTATTACACAACACTTGATGCTGGTATTCGTATCTTCCGCACTGGCCATTGCAGCAGCCGTACCTTTCGGTATTATTGTCAGCCGCCCTTATTTGCGCGTCATAGGGGTCATCGTTGAAAACGCTGTCAATATTGGGCAGACAGTACCCAGTATCGCCGTATTGGCTTTATTCTTTACCGTTTTGGGTTTGGGGTTTAAACCAGCGGTGTTTGCTTTGTGGTTATATTCCTTATTACCTATCTTACGTAATACTTATGCCGGTATTAAAAGTGTATCTCCCGACATTATTGAAGCAGCAAGGGGTATGGGTATGACCCCCTGGCGTATCTTAACCCACATCGAGCTTCCCCTGGCCTACCCCATCATTATGGCCGGCATACGCACTGCCGTGGTTATTAACGTAGGAACGGCCACCCTGGCAACCTTTATCAATGGCGGTGGGTTGGGAAGCCTGATTGTTACGGGCATAAACGTACAAAGAATTGAATTAGTGCTGGCTGGCAGTATCCTGAGCGCCATTATGGCTGTCTTCTTCGATCACGTTTTAGGACAAGTGGAAAGTCATTTGGTAAACTCTTAGTTTTCTAGTGATTATCCTTCCCGAAAAATCATAAAGGAGGGAGATTTATATTGAGACTGCGCAATTTTCGCTGGTTAGCCGTCGCCCTTATTTTGGCCCTTGCATTAGGTCTGATTACGGGATGCGGTGGCAGTGGTAGTTCCAGTGAAGAAACGCAAAACAGCAGCGAAAGAAAAGAAGCGGTTATTGACAAATGGATCTTTGCTACCGATCACGAATTTTCGGTTAGGCCGGACGGCTTACCCGAGTTGGAGGAAACTTACGGTTTTCAATTTGACGAAATCGCCGTCATGGATTACGGTGTAACTTACGGAGCCCTAAAAGACGGCAAGGTTGCCGCCGCTATGGGTTTCGCCACTGACGGGCGCATCGGAGCCTTTAATTTGGTCAATCTGGTTGACGATAAGAAATTCTTCCCGGTATACAATCCGGCACCGGTCGTTCGTAAAGAAGTCCTGGACAAGTACCCGGAAATTGCCGATGTTCTGAATCCGATCGGTCCCAAACTGGATACCAAAACTATGATCGAACTTAACGGCAAAGTAGATATTGAGGGTATGGAACCGAAAGAAGTCGCCAAGGAATGGCTGCTAGAACAGGGCTTAATTGAAGATAAGGAAGTTGAAGCGACCAAGGGTCCCATAACCGTTGGTTCCAAACAGTTCACCGAGCAGTTAATCCTCGGGCAGATGACCATTTTAGCCCTGGAAAACGCCGGCTTTAAAGTCATTGATAAAACCGAGCTGGGTGGAACCCAAGTAGCCCGCCAGGCTCTGGAAGAAGGAGAAATCGATCTTTACTGGGAATACACCGGTACTGCCTGGCTCGGGCCCCTCGGACACGAAAAAGCTATTACTGACACTCAGGAATGTTATGAAAAAGTCAAAAAGGAAGATCTGGCCAAGAACAACCTGGTGTGGTTAGATTACGCCCGCTTTAACAATACTTACACCATTATGATGCGGGCGGAAGATGCCAAAGCTCTGGGCATTAAAAGTATCAGTGACCTCGCCGATGTCATTAACAGCCAGAAGAGTTAATTGCCTTTGATTAAGAAAATGAGTGGCAATAAGCCGGGAAGGATAATCGTATTGCATATCAACAAGCGCCCCGCCTGCAGCGGGGCGCTTGTATTTATCCAACCTTCTCCTACTATTTCTTCTTGCTTCTATTTTCTGCTGATTCCATTGAAAAAAAGGTTAAAAAGTTCTTTAAAGGCATCATCGAGGGAAAGCGCATGCCTCGTTATAAAATCGGGATTGATAATGGCACGTACCGCAGCCAGCAGCGCCGTTATCGTCAGCTGAGGGTTAACCGCTTTAAAGTAGCCCGACTGGATGCCCTCTTCAAGTATTTTTTTAAAACGCCCGATCCGGGCGGCCCGAAATTTATCAATGTAAGCCCAGATATGAGGATAATGTTTCTGCAACTCCTGAAAAGCTATCGCATCTATAAACCTAATATTTTCATAAATCAGGGCTACGATGCGCCGCAACTTCTCGGGCGGCGGAAGGTCACTGTCCACCACCGCATCGACATCTCTTTCAATTCGCCCCGTCAAACGGTGCACCACTCCTTCGATGACCTTTTCCTTGCTGTCGAAATAGCGATAAAGAGTACGTTTACTGATCCCGGCCGCCGCCGCCAGTTCATCCATGGTCGCTGCTATAAGTCCCTTACGGTAGGCTAGTTCTTCCATGCTGTTTAAAACCCGTTCCCGAATATCAATAGTCATTATTCCACCCTCTTACGGAAGCGCAGGGATGCCAGGGTAACCACGGTGATACCAAAAACGGTCAACGGTATAACATCCCGCCATAACTGTACCAGGCCGACGCCTTTGAGCATAATGCCCCGTAAAATTTCCAGAAAATAAGTCAACGGAATGATATAGCCCAGATAGCGGACCACATCGGGCATCGATTCCCGGGGGAAAATAAAGCCCGACAGCAGCACACTGGGGAGAATAAAGAGCATCGCCATCTGCATAGCCTGAAGCTGTGTTTTGGCCACAGTAGAGAATAAAATACCCAAACCCAGGGCAAAGAACAAAAACAGAAACGACAGCGTCAACAACAGGATCAGGCTGCCGCGAACCGGCACGCCAAACCACCATACCCCGACACCGAGCACAAAAGCAACATCTACGAAGGCAATCAGTATGTACGGGATCAATTTTCCAATCATCAACTCGAAGCCCTGCACGGGAGTAACCATCAATTGTTCGAGGGTCCCTCTTTCTCTTTCCCGTACCAGGGCAAAAGCCGTAAGCATAATGGTAATGTTCTGCAGAACCAAGCCAATCAACCCGGGAACATTAAACTTCAAACTTTCCAGGCCCGGGTTATAATAAGCCCTGGTACGCATGTCAATAGCCGGGCCTTCCGGCAGCATAACACCTTGGGCGGTCAACCTTTCTTCCTGTAATTGCCTGCTGAGATTTTGAGCCGTAATCTGAGCCGTGCTGAGTGCCGTCCGTGCAATCAGCGGGTCCGACCCGTCCACGAGGAACTGCACCTGAGCAGGCTCTCCCCTCCTAATGTGCTTAGCATATCCGGAGGGGATGACCAATCCGGCTTTGGCCCGACCTTCATCAAGGGCGTCTTCTAATTCGTCGATGCCGGTCACGTAATCAATAGGGTGATAGTAACCCGTATTTTTAAGGGCAGCCACCAGTTCCCGCCCCGGCTTGTGCCCGTCATAATCAACTACAGCCAGAGATATATTATCTACGTCCGTAGTTACAGCGTAACCAAACAACAACAGCATCATTACCGGGAAAACCAAAGATATCACCAGGCTGGGAGGATCACGCTTGATCTGCAAAAACTCTTTGCGGATGATCGCTAATAACCTATGAAGGCGCATTTTCCTCAGCCCCTTCCTGCGCCAGGTCGATAAACACGTCTTCCAGGCTGGCGGCACCCGCCCGGGTTATCAATTCAGCAGGGCTTCCGAAGGCACCAAGCTTGCCGCGAAACATCAGGGCGGTAATATCACAGCGCTCGGCCTCATCCATGTAATGAGTCGTAACCAGTATGGTAATACCTTGATCGCTTAAACGGGCCAGAATGTCCCAAAAAAGACGTCGTGATACCGGGTCTACCCCTGCCGTCGGCTCGTCCAGAATAAGCAGGCGGGGTCGATGCAGAAAGGCACAAGCTAACGCCACGCGCTGTTTCCATCCCCCGGACAAAGTACCGACCAGCTGGTTCTCCCGCACATCCAGCTGCATTTCCCCTTTTAGCTCCGCCACGCGCTGGCGGATGTCACGGGATGATAAGCCATATATTTGGCCGAAAAACCGCATATTCTCCACAACGGTCAGATCTTCGTAGAGGCTGAACTTCTGGCTCATGTAACCGATATTTTGTTTAACGTTCTCGGCCTCGGTCACAATGTCATAACCCAGTACCGTACCGCTGCCCGCCGTCGGGCGCATCAAACCGCAAAGCATGCGAATGGTAGTTGATTTGCCCGAACCATTGGGGCCCAGTAAACCGAATATTTTTCCACTGGGTACCCTGAAGGAAAGGCTATCCACGGCCTTAATAGGGCCAAAGTTTTTACTTAACTGATTAACCTCTATCGCATATGACATCTTATCACCTTAGGTACTACTTAAAATATACGTCGGCAGGCATTCCGGGCCAGAGCTTATCCTGCCCATCCTTGATCTCGACCTTAACCTTAAACACCAAGCGCACCCGGTCCTCCTCGGTCTGTACGTTTTTCGGGGTAAACTCGGCCTTTGGCGCGATAAACGTTACTTGGCCCTTAAACCGCTTGTTAGGGTAACTATCAACCATAACTTCTACCTGCTGGCCCAACTTGACCTCGCTTAAGCGATTTTCGGGGACATAGGTATAAAGGTAAAGATGGCTGGTATCTGCAAGGGTTACCACTTCGGCTCCCGGCTTAATGACTTCCCCTTCCTTAAAGTTACAGGTCATTACGGTACCGGATGCGGGAGCACGCAATACAGTCTTAGACAGGTTTAATTCCGCCAGGCGAACCACCGCTTCGGCAGCGTCAACCTGAGCTTCCAATTGCTTTATCGTTTCTGACCGTGCCCCTGCCCGTAAAAGGTCCAGCCGGCTTTGGGCCGCTTTTAGCCTGGCTTTAGCAGTCTCAAGGCGATGTTGTGCTTTTGCCGCCTTATTTTCCTGAATTTGTAGTTCGTATTCCGTTACCGCCCCTTGCCCAGCCAATTGCCGGTACTTTTCCAGGGTATCCTGCTGCAGGTTGAAATCCGTCCTAGCTGCTTCAACTTCAGCCTCAAGGCCCTTTACCTCCTGCTGCGCGGCGGCAATCTCTTGCGTGCGGCTGCCCGCCTTGACTTCGGCCAACTTGGCCCGGGCCTTGTCTAAGCCCGCTACCGCTTGCGCCACCTGTGTTTCCATTTCTGTCACCGCGAGACGCGCTATCTCCTGTCCTTTCTCAACAACATCCCCTTCGCTTACCAAAACCTGTGCCAGGGTGCCTCCTACTTCGGCTACCACTCGTACCTCGTTGGCTTCAACAGTGCCACTGGTCTTTAAAGTTTCTTTACCCGAAACACACCCAGATACAAAAACGCTCAACAACAGTAGCAGTAAACCGGTAAAAAAAAGACGTCCTCGCACTCTACTCCTTCCCCCTTAGGTAAACCACCTAAACTATTTTAGTTTACTTAGTATCATTATAAATGATCCACCAAGACTTAACAATAGTTTTTTTGAGGTTAGTAGAATATACCGCCCTGATTTTTACTGTTATAATGACTATAGAATTAAATTTGAGGAGGTCGTACCCTTGAAAAAAAGAAAACCCCCAAAGGGTTTCCCTATCATTCTAATTCTTATCGTTCTTACGCTCGCAGTCTCAGCTGCGGGCTGTCAAAACCCAGGGGCTAAACCTGCCCCGGAAAAAAAACAACGAGAAACTACAGTAGAACTCACCCTTTACTTCGGCGACGACCAGGCGATGTACCTTGTACCTGAAACTCGCCAGGTCACCAAAACAGACGAAACCCTCGAAGAGTTAATCATCCAAGCCTTAATTGACGGGCCTGCGACCAAAGAACTTACGCGCACTGTCCCCAAAGAAACCAAACTGCTCTCAATATCAGTCGCGGACGGCGTGGCATATGCCAATTTCTCCCAGGAACTTAAAACCAAACACTGGGGAGGCTCAGCCGGAGAAATGATGACGATATATTCCATCGTTAACTCCCTGGCGAGATTGGAAGGCATTGAAAAGGTGCAGTTTCTTATCGAAGGGAATAAAGAAGAAAGTATCTTCGGACATATGTATACAGGCGAACCCATCGAGCCCAATTGGAACCTGGTGAAGAGAGGACAAGGTTCTGCGTGATCTTGTCCTCTGTTTACCCGCAACTACCTATTTGCCTTAACTCAAAATGCTGCCGCGCGTTTAAGGACTTATATCCCACCACCTCTTCGACAAATACACGTGCCAGTTTGGGATCATAATATTTGCCGGCACCGCCTAAAATCTCCCGGCAAGCCTCTTCTCTGGATTTACCCTTGCTGTAAGGGCGGTCGCTTACCATGGCATCGAAACTATCAACGATCCGCAAGATACGTGCCTGCAGCGGTATGTCACTACCCTTGAGGCCATCAGGGTAACCGGTGCCGTCATAATTCTCGTGGTGAGCCCTGATGACCGGCGCCAGTGAAGCCAGAAAAGGAATCGAGCGTACGATCTCGCCGCCCCAAACGGGGTGCTGTTGCATCAACTGCCATTCTTCCTTGCTGAGCTTACCGCACTTATTCAATACTTTCCGGTCAATTTCCACCTTTCCTATGTCATGTAAGTAGGCCGCAAATGCGAGATTACTCCGGTCCTTTTCGTCCAGCCCAATAGCTGCCCCCAGGTCACTGGCATACTTGACCACCCTTTCGGAGTGACCGTAGGTATACGCATCTTTAGCGTTAATCACCAGGATCAAAGTCTTGACGGAATGCAGGATTCTTCTTTCCGGCGATTCCAGGCTACGGTAAAGCTGGTCGAAAACCGAAGAATAAACTTCAACCCTATTCTTGCTGCCAAACTTAGCCTTATAGAGAGCGTGATCGGCCAGGGCAAGCAACTCGTCGGCACTATCAGCGTGTTCGGGATACGCCGCTATCCCCAGGAATACCGTCAGACAGCCGTTCGGTTGGTGTTCCGCACCATCAAATGGAGTTGCGGAAATCTTGTGCCTGACAGCCTCGGCCGTTTTGCAAGCCTCCCGGCTGCTCCGGCCCGGCAGGATTATGCCAAACTTTTCGCCGCCGTAACGCGCGACAACGGCTTCCGGTGCTATGCCCGTAACGGCATCCTCAATGCACCGGCTGACCCTGACAATCACCCGGTCCCCCTTTAGATGCCCGTGGGCGTCATTATAAAACTTGAAGTCGTCAATATCCGCCAAAATTACCGCCAATGGTTCCCCGCTGTGCTTCGCAGCTTGAAGCGACTGCTGTAACCGCTCATGAAAATGGCGGTGGTTGTAAAGATTGGTAAGGCTGTCGCGGTTCACCCTTTCAGCCAGGTTATTAATGTAGGCCGTTTCCGTGTCGGTAATACCGCCGAAAACCCATCCCACCGCAACAATTAAGGCCCCCAGCAGCGCATCGGGGTAGAGTACATTCACGCCGGAGTATAAAACGTCAATTCCTAACAGGAAACCGGCACCGACCACCCCGGTCAGCGCACCCACCTTCTGCCCGTAAAAAGTGGCTCCCATAAAAACGGGTACCACCAGAATGAACTTCATGGCACTAATCGTACCGCCTGTGATAAAAATCGTACCGGATGCCAGCAGGAGAGGCAATCCAATAGTATATAGATCCCAAAAGCCTAATTTTGATATAGATCCCGCACTACGAATAGTTAAATCCCTGTTCTCAATACCGTTTATGAGTAATGCCATGGCAGCAAAGACACCTGTACACACAAGTGAATATAACGGGTTCATAAAGTATTTAACAGAATCCCATCCCCTCTGTGCTAGTGATGTAACAAAAGATAATACCAGAATTAAAACGGCGATAATATTAATGCAAAGTATATAGTTTTTCAGCTTTTTTTTTCGTTCTAACCCGGGATTTTTCAAGTGGATCCCTCACTGTTTACCAACATTGAAGAGGTGGCCTTCCAGCCACCCCCGTAACTAATACTTAGCCAGTTTTTCTGGCATGTCGGGCTGGTAGTGAACCCACAGACATGCCGAAGCCGCGGTGACATTGGCTAGCAAAACTAGAATACTCGTAACTTTCAACAGGATTAAGTATTTAATGCGCCCCATACCTTCACCTCCTTTTTAACATCTAAGTCACACCCTGATGACCTTTCCGAAAACAACATCTATACCTTCCATCAACCACTGCCCCGGACGTGAAATGACAAAAGTCTGCCACAGAAGGCCGATAGACAGGGCCAACACTAGCACAATATTACCGGTAAAGTAAAGAACAAGCTGTATCACTATCAACCCCAAAGCAAATAACATCGATAATTTCTTTAACCGCCGCTGGTGGTGCATTGTCCTGATGGGCTTGGCCGGCGTATCAACCGGGGCCAAGCGCCAAAATACAACCAAGGCCAGCAGCCCGTTACCCAAAATCACGGGCAAAACAACATTACTATGCAAAACAGATGCCATATAGATACTGAGTTTGGCTAACATCGGAAAGATGGCGGTTGTCAAAATCGCACACCGCCACGCGGAACTGAGGTGTGCTCCCCCGGCTACAAACCGCAGCACTACTGCTAGTATAATTAAGAGCAGAGTAACAGGTAGACAGTCTAATAACCAACTAAGCGTCAAAGCGCCTGCTAACCCGACCAAGTTAACTAATAGCGTTTCTAATCCAAAAGTAATAATATC
The DNA here is from genome assembly GCA_017656185.1 of Peptococcaceae bacterium. Lineage (GTDB taxonomy): Bacteria > Bacillota > Desulfotomaculia > Desulfotomaculales > JACDOK01 > JACDOK01. Next base: position 28,997 of record JACDOK010000004.1, read on the forward strand.
CCGTGTATCCTGGTCCAGTTCCATTTCCTGACCTAAATATTCAGATACTTTTCTTGCCAATTGCTTCATTAACAACACCACTAGCTAATTATTAATTATTAGATTTCCTTTAATTAAGTTGATCCGGTTCTTAACTATGGCCGTAATAAAGAGCAATATTACCTGGGGTATGCCAGAAATAATCCACCTCACACTATTGCTTCTTATTTCCGTGTAAGTTACCCCCCAGATAATCTCCAAGACTTGTGTACATACCACTTCAAAAATAATGACACAGGCCATAGCAACAAATACACCATATAAGGCTCTTAAGAACCTGATATGAATCCAATAATTTAAGACTATAGCTACAAAAATACACCCGATAATAGAATGCAAACCAAAAGGAATAGGCAGCATACGTAGCCCAAAAACAAATAGTCCTAGCAACATACCAATCACAATAATTTTGGGCCATTGCAAAGGAAAGCACGCAAATGCAAAACAAACTGCTACCATAGCAATACACTCCGGGATCCCCTGGATGAACAGTTTAATCAACGTTATTTCCATGTCTAGTTACGGCACCTACCTTTCAAATTTTCAGGTAGGTGTTCGACATTTTCCTATGATTTCCTTGTTTTTTCGACAGATTTAGCCCAATTGCTGCGATTGCCGGGGATTTACCAGTGGTAAATTTTTCTGTGGGTATTTCGACATTCCCTTATATTTCCCTACTTAGAATTAAAAAATTTTTTCTTTTGTCGGATGTTTTTTCCAGTAATGGTTTAACCGAGGAAGGATATCGATAAATTTCCGTAGAATAATAATGGTTATGTTTAATACCACTTTTTGGGGTGAGATTTGTTGCCCATTCCCCCAGAAGTACTGCTAATACAAGGTATCCCCGAGCTTCTCGGAGTGGTATTGTTTACTCTTGCCATCCTGGGGTTGCCATGGCAAGCCCGGCAGGTGTCATTATTAACGCTAGTTCCTCTGACGGCCATATACCTTATACGTTTACTGCCCCTTCCTTTCGGCGTCCACACCGTAATAGGTCTGATCTTACTGTCCGCGATGATCACGTGGTTGTCCCGGCAGCAGCCGCGTCCAGTTTTAATCGCGGCAACCCTTTCCGTTATCACATTTCTGGTTCTGGAGAACACTACTTTAATTATTATTCATATGGCGGGGACCAGCATTACTGAGTTGGCGGAACGCCCCGTGCTCTGGGCCCTTACAGGCTTACCGCATGCGTTCTGCATGATAGGCGTTGCCTTACTGATTCACCTGAGGGGGCGGCCGGCTTTTTTGTCGAAACTCGGGTTTCAAAACGGTAATAATTAATTTAGTTTGGTAGGGTATAAATTATGTCACAGGACCAACACCGGATAATTTTATCCTGGCGTGAGCATATATGGACGGCCCATTACTTATCGTTCCTTACGGTACTGTTTATTTTTCTGCTCTATTTGCCTATCAACTGGTTCCCTACTATAAGAAACATTCCGGCTCCTTTATTACTCATGTTCGGGCTTGTGGGAATGTTAATGTATTTTCAGTACGTTTTGTCCAAGAAGACATTAACAACGGCATTTCCGGAACTCTCACTGATCAACTTTACTTACGCCGCTGTTTCCCTTACTCTCGTCTACCTCACTGTTAATATTACCGGCGGGCCAGCGAGCAATTTTAAAATCATAATGCTGGTTCCCGTAGTACTATGTGCCTTGAATTGCGGTTTTCACCCCACACTTTTCGTCGCAGGCATCAGCGGCGGCATTATCCTGGCCCAAGACAGCTTGGCCCATATGGATGCCGCCATAATACAGCAGGACCTGGCACTCATCTTTGCTACCGCCATAACCGGATGGATCCTGGCGCGGACAACCCATCTCGCTAAAGAAACCACACAATCGCTGGCTCGAGAAAAACAAAACCTGCTTACCGTCCTGGATCATCTACCGATGGCTATCGCCCTGTTAGACCGGGATAACCGTACATGCTATTACAACAAGCAGATGGCAAAGCTCACCGGGTATCCAGCAGCCGATGATAACCTGTTACTTACGGTCCTAACTAGAACCCTGCAAATGAATATCCCATCCGAAACTATTTGTGAAAGAATTTCACAGGGACTCCCGGTAGACACAAAGGGCTGGGTCTTAGTCAACGGCAAAACAATCCACATTTGTGGCAAGTTCTGCCCCATTGAATGCGACCCAGGCAATCAAAGCACCCTGGTGCTGATAAAGGACGTTACACCGGAAATTCAACTGGAAGAAGTCCAAACACACAGCCAGCAAATACTGGAAGTGTTAGACCTAGCGGTAATATACCTGGAGTCCGGGCGTGTTCAAATTTTCAACAGAGCGGCGGAAAAACTATTTAATACACAGGCCTCGGACATCAAAGACCTCAGCCCAAGGGAAATCTGGTCTCACCTCGGATTTAAACCGGAACAGGCTAATGTACTCCGGGGGCCCGGGGTTAAGAACCTCGAGTTAGAAGTGAAAAACAAGTATCTTCTCGTCAATAAGGTTATCCTCCATTCCAGCACCGGTACTATAAATGGCGAACTGTTTCTCTTTAATGATGTTACCAGGAATAAAATGCTGGAAAAAGAACTAAATAAGGCTTCTACATTATCAGCGGTAGGAGAAATGGCAGCCGGTATTGCCCACGAGATTAGAAATCCCCTGACCAGCATCAGGGGATTTGCCCAACTCATTTTAGAAAAAGACGATCAGAAGACTATTGCGGAGATAAAGCCATATCTCGACATGGCCCTTGGGGAGCTTGACCGGGTCAGCAAGCTGGTAACCGATATGCTCCAATTGGCCAAACCCAAGGAACCTGTATTCGAAAAGCTAAACTGGAACGCCTTATGTGAACGTGTCTTAAAATTCGCTACCAGTGAGGCCCAACGTTTAGATGTTACAATTACATACGCATTTGACCCGAACCTGTCTCCCGTGTATGGCGATGCCGAAAAACTCACCCAGGTGGTATTAAACATACTCAATAATGCTCTACAAGCCTGTGCCGGGGGAGGACAGGTGCATTTGAAAACATATTACCGGCAAAACACCATCCACCTTGATATCACGGATAACGGTCCGGGTATTCCACCAGATGATCTGGAAAAAATCTTCCTACCCTTTTACACTACTAAAGACGACGGAACTGGGTTGGGGCTGCCCATCTGCAACAGAATTATTAGCGAACACCAGGGTTCAATTAACGTAGACAGCAGCTCTTCAGGAACCACCTTTACTATTTGCCTTCCCGCTCTGGACGATTAGCATTGCAGCACCCGTAGCACTCCGGTCTCTCCCCGGTGACCACAAACCGTTTAAAGTTCTTTAAAAACCAGGCCTCATCCTGAGGACACTCTCGCACAAATTGGACAAATTTTACCAACCGGTCGCGGGTGGCCGGAGACAGGTGGTGCTCAATGCGACAGGCATCCTCTTCGGCAACTTCCCCACTTAAACCGAGCACCTCGCGAAAAAAGGCCGATAACATTTGATGGCGCGCATATATTTCTTTCGCAACGGCCTCCCCTTTAGGTGTTAACTCAATATGGCCGTATTTTTCCTGCTCCACCAGGCCTTTCTCGGCTAGTGACTTTAAAGCGGCCACCACCGACGGCATTTTAACGTCAAGAAAACCTGCTACATCTTTGACCCTGATAACTTTTTGGGTTAAACCGATAACATGAATGGCCTCCAGGTAATCCTCTATTGACTGGCTGTATCCGGTCACGCTAGGTCACTCCTTTGTCGCAGGAACGGCAGTGGCGACAGCTGCCACCACAGGTCCCTGCTAACATTGTATAGCAGCGGGGGCAACGTAGAGCCTGCCATTCTTTAACCTGATAACCACAAGTCCCGCACACAACAAATGACGCGATATCGCTCCTTTTACTGTCTCTCGGGTGCAGGCGTTTAATAATACCATTAATCATAGGGTTTTACTCCCTTCTGCAGGGCGCAATATACAGCGGCACACTAATAATATGATATATCCTAAAGCACCTAACGCAACAACCATTAACAAAGCACCGGTAATATTCCCCATTCCGACAGCTGCTACTAAACGGCTTACCAGACCACCGACGATGAAGGCAATGGTCCAGATAGCAGTACAGATCAAAAGCGCCTGCTTCATGCCGCGTTCCTTAAAAATCATTAATAAGGAAGCAATGCAGGGTACAAATAAGGTAATGGTAATTAGGGCCACTACTGTCTGCAGCGGCGTGAGATCCATAGTCATAAAGCCAGCCGCACCGAAGTCCCGGCGTACAATACCCATAATAAAGGCGGTAGCAGCCTCACGGGGAAGGTGTAGCCAACCCACCGTCAACGGGGCTAATAACTTTTGCAACAAAGTAAGAATGCCCGAAATCTGGAATATACTGATTATTAAAGCGCCAAGAGCAAAAAGAGGCGTAGCTTCCTTCAAGAAACCAAAGGACTTTTTCCAGGTCTTTTTGAATACATTGCCCCATTCCGGCAAACGTAAGGGTGGTAGATCCAGCAGCAGATGACTTGATGACCCCGGTAAAACATGATTGAGTACCGTTCCTGCAACAATAAAGACAGTGCAGATTACAAGAAAATACAGCACTAGGTATGATGCCCCCAGTCCGGCCAACATTCCGGCAACAACAGCCATCTGTGCCGAACAAGGTACGACTAAACCCAGCAGAAAGATAGCAATAAACCGCTCCCGGTCAGAACCAAGGATGCGCGTAACAAAAGTCGCCATTGTCACGCAGCCGAAGCCCAGAATAAGCGGTATGATGGCCCTCCCGTTAAGCCCGATACTGCTGAGTACACGATCCATCAGAGCAGCCATGCGGGGCAGGTAACCACAATCCTCAAATAGTGACAGAAAGAAATAAAAACCAACTACTAAAGGCATTAAAAGGCCCAAAACATATATTACGGTCATCGTTAAGATACCAAATTCACCGACAAGAATGGTACCGATCGCCGAATCACCGGCCACAAAATGACCGACCAGGTCAGTAATGAACGGCTGATAATACGCGCCCATTATATCATTCTCCAGAAAATCAACTACCGTGCCCGCTATGAACACTCCCACTACCTGATAAATAACGTACAAAACCAAACCCAAAAACGGGATACCGGTAAATGGGTGTACCATCATACCGCTCAAAAATCTTTTAAAGTTAAACCCCTGATCAACTTCCTTGACGCAGGAACTTACAATTTCATTTACCCAACGGCGCCGCATGCTGTATATTTCATCACGGTACTTGCCGGGTTCAACCCCATGGCGTTCTGCCACTGAGGCATCACCTTCTAATGTAAGCAGTACATCCCCCTGATTATTTAGTTGGCCCGTCATAGTCTTTAACAGAGGTTCCAGACCAGGAGTCAAATGTCCCGGCCGTGCCCGCTTAATCTCAGACTCGAGCTGTTCAAACCCCCGTTTTTTTACTGCTACAGTAGGCACCACCGGCACACCCAGCATTTCACTCAACTTTGCGGTATCAATACTTAGTCCCTGCCTGGCAGCTTCATCCACCATATTCAAAGCCACTACTACCGGTACACCCGTATCAATGATCTGCTGGGTCAAGAATAGATCCCGCTCCAGGTAGAGGGCATTTACAACATTGATGACCACATCGGCCCCCAGAATAATATCACGGGCAATACGCTCCTCATCATTGAACGATGAAATGCCGTAAACACCCGGTGTATCGATAATGACATCATCTCCCCACCTGCCGTGGGAAATTTCCAGGGTGGTACCGGGATAGTTGGAAACATCGACATACATCCCCGTAAATGCATTAAAGAAAACCGATTTCCCGGCATTGGGATTACCGGCCAGAACAATTTTCTTTACTTCTCGCGGCACCCTTATTTCCTGGGTAATGTCGTGATGGTGGGTCACGAAAAACTTACTCCTCTCCTTGGCAGGCATCAAACATACTTAAAAGCCGTACTACACCAAATCTACGGTAATAGACTGCGCCAAGTTACGGCCGAAAGCTATTTCCTGGCGGTTTTTACATATAATAATTGGACCGGCAGGTATAACTTCGGAACATTTTACCATTTCGCCTTCGCTAATTCCAAAACGGATTACCTGAGCCCTAACTTCCGGATTTTCAATCGCCACAATTCTAAGAATATGACCTTTTTTAGCTCTATCTAATGTAATCATATTCCCTCCTATATTTACTGCAGCTAAGAAAGTTAGATGCGCATAACTTTATTAAAGTATATTAACTTTATTGCCCGGGTGTCAAGACAAAATATTTAAAGGATCCTTTTAACCACATCTTTCAACCGTATAATGTAAGACCTGGGAAGCAATAATAACGGGGTATAGAACACTCAAAGGGGCCTTAGTATGGAGCATACACGGGTATTAGCCATTAAATTGATAATGGTAGCCCTGCTATTGTTTTTGGCATTCAACTTTTTCGGCGGCGCATCCTTGTTGAATACGTTTGTCACAGCCATTATTACCACCGGATTGACTTATCTAATTGGAGACCTGTGGATATTGCCCGATTTTGGTAATAAAGTGGCAACCTTGATTGATTTTGTAGTAGCAGGGTTAAGCATTTGGGCCGTTCAGTTAATCCTCACCGGTTTTGGAGTACCCTTGAGTGCGGTACTGCTTGCAAGCGCATCAATCGCAGTTGGTGAATGGTTCTTCCACCTGTATGTACTGAAATATGTTTTTTAAGAAAAGATGAACTGCTATTATGGACCTGGTTACCATAATTTGGTAAACTATGTTTGAAACGCTGTTTACCTTATTACTGGAAAGGGGTGACTGGGTCTTGCGTATTTATTACTGGATAGCTTTCTTAAGCATCATCTTATCCGTAGCAGCAGGTGCCGTCTGGGAAGCTCGAACGAGTTTTATACTGAACGCCCGTCAAAATACCGTCGCAATACTGCAATCCGATGTTATGGTTATGGTTGCGGCATTCTCACTGGCTGCTATTGTCGTAGGCATTTTGCTACTCGTTCTGACCTTCAAAATGGGCCCGCATTCTTTCCGTTCATAATAGTACATAAAAGAAAGGAAATGGAAAGAATAACACTTGACACCATTAATATAGCAATATATGGTTAAATCAAACAACTGAATAAGCAATATGTTAAGGGAGGGATACTCTTGTCGCGCATTTTACGTGTTGACATGTCGTCTTCGAGGGCAACGTTTGAAGAAGTGCCGGGAAAATACCGGCTGTTGGGAGGACGGGCCCTTACTTCCCAACTAATTAAGGATGAAGTACCACCCACCTGTGATCCCCTGGGCAAGAACAATAAGCTTGTCTTTGCTCCCGGTTTGTTGACGGGTACCCACGCGCCTAGTTCAGGGCGCTTGTCGGTGGGTGCCAAATCTCCCCTGACAGGTACTATTAAGGAATCCAACGCCGGTGGTATTACGGCTCAGAAATTGGCCAGCCTGGGCATTAAGGCCCTGGTGATTGAAGGACAACCTTCGAATGACGAATTTCAAATTCTTGTTATATCAGAGGACGGCGTAGAATTCGTACCTGCCGGTGACCTGGCCGGATTGGGATGCTACGAGCTGGGCCGGAAATTATGGGCTAAGTATGGCGAACAGTGCGGCGTTATCAGCATTGGTCCGGCGGGTGAGGCGCGCATGAACCTCGCCGGCGTTTCCACTAACGACCGCGAAGGTGATCCGGGAAGGTATGCCGGCCGGGGTGGCCTGGGTGCCGTAATGGGATCCAAAGGTTTGAAGGCTATTGTTGTAAAAACCGATAAAGTTTTCGACGTTCCCGTTCAAGACCCGGAAAAATTCAAAAAAGCCGCCCGCGATTTTACGGAGGCCTTGACGACCCACCCGGTTACCAGCCAGACTCTGCCCACCTACGGTACGGCTGCATTAGTCAATGTTATTAATGAAGCCGGAGCTTTACCGACGCGCAACTTTAGTTCAGGCCGCTTCGAGGGTGCCGCTAAAACCGGTGGCGAGGCCATGGCGGAAATCTGCCAGCAGCGCGGCGGGAAAGGAAAAATGGGCCATGCCTGCAGTCCGGGCTGCGTCATTCGTTGTTCCAACATCATTCCTGATGAAAACGGCGACGTGTTGTGTGCTCCCGTAGAATATGAAAGCACGTGGGCCCTCGGTGCCAACTGCGGCATTGATAACCTCGATCACATTGCCACTCTCAACCGCCTCTGTAACGATATCGGTCTTGACACTATTGAAACCGGTGTAACGCTAGGGGTATTGATGGAAGCCGGCGTCCTAGACTTCGGCGACGGGCCAAAAGCCATTGAGTTACTTGATAAAGAGGTACGGCAGGCTACTCCCCTGGGACGTATTATAGGCAGTGGTGCCGCCATAGCCGGTAAAGTGTTCGGTGTTACCAGAGTTCCGACAGTCAAGGGTCAGAGCATGCCCGCTTATGACCCGCGTGCCGTTAAAGGTATCGGCGTGACCTATGCCACCACTCCCATGGGTGCCGACCACACCGCAGGTTATTCTGTCGCATCAAATGTTCTCCGGGTAGGCGGTTATGTTGACCCGCTCAAACCCGAGGGCCAGGTCGACTTATCCCGCAATCTCCAAATCGCCACGGCCCTCGTGGACACCGTCGGCCTGTGCCTCTTCGTATCTTTCCCCTTGTTGGATAACGAAAAAGCTCTACCCAGCGTAGTCGAAATGATTAACGCTCAATTCGGCACCAACTGGACGGTCGATGACGCTATTGAACTGGGTAAAAACGTGCTGCGCACCGAAAGAGCGTTTAATGCCGCGGCGGGCTTTACAGCCGCCGATGACCGGCTGCCTGAATTTATGAAGACCGAACCTTTGGCGCCCCATAACACCGTCTTTGACGTTAAAGATGAAGATTTGGACACCGTTTTTAACTTTTAGGCTGTGGAAATAGATATAACTAAAGGGTGGGCTTCAGCGCGCCCACCCTTTAGCTTTAAAAAATTAAGGATAAAGAAGGAGATAGGTTGTGAAGGTTGTACTAAAACTTTATGCTACCCTTCAAAATTATCTCCCACCCGGTACCCAAGGCACGGCTGCCGAGGTTGAGATCCCGGCCGGAACAACAATAGAGGATCTTTTTAAAGCCTATAACGTCCCGCTGGACCAAGTTAAAATTATTATGGTCAACGGCAGGCATACGGACCTCGATTATGAAATACAGGAAGGCGATCAGGTGGCCGGATTTCCCGCTATTGCAGGAGGTTAAGCTATGGAGCGTTACCGGCGTCAGATCATTCTCCCGGGTTGGGGTACGGAAGGACAAGAAAAATTACGGCGCGACCGGGTACTAGTCGTTGGTGCCGGTGGTCTGGGTTCCATAAACCTATACTACCTGACTGGTGCCGGAGTCGGAACCATCGGCATTGTGGATGATGACACGGTGACACTGTCCAATTTACACCGCCAAATCCTCTATACCACCGATGACCTCGGGCGTCCCAAGGCGGAATGCGCCGCACAGAAACTCAAACGTTTAAACCCCGAGGTTGTTTTTGAGGCATATCCGATATCACTCAAAAATGATACTGCCGACGAACTGTTCAAGAACTACGACGTAATCGTTGATGGGTTGGACAACCTGGCAGCCCGTAACGTCCTTAATGCCACTTGCCTGCGATTAAACAAGCCATGGGTGCATGGTGCGGTAAGTGAATTCTACGGAGTAGTTACTACATTTGTACCCCATCAAGGGCCTTGCTGGCGCTGCTTGTACCGGAACATTACCGGCAATGAAAAACGCAAGGAGGAATTCCCCATACTCGGTCCGGTACCGGGTGTTATCGGATCTATTCAGGCCGGCGAAGTGTTGAAGCTGCTCACCGGACTCGGTAGTAAACTGGTCGGTCGCATGCTGGTCTGGCAGGCCCTACAGGGACGATGGAGTGAGTTTAGCTTCACCCGCGACCCTTATTGTCCCGCGTGCAGCAGCCGCTAGTCCACCCACCACCCACAAATAGAAATAAAAACCCCGGCACACCCGCCGGGTACTTAAAAGTTATGAATTTGGTTATGACCAAAGCCTATCCACTCTTTCTTTTTTGGTTCTGAGGGGAAGCATCAAGCCAAAATCGCAAATTTCCGGCTAACCATGCCGGTTTTTTCGTTTTTACCTTTACGGCCTTTCCCGGTTTGCTGGCTGACAATTGCAGGATTTTACGCTTAACAACCGTACTATCCATCCCTAAATTATCACAAATAGAGTTAAATAAAGGTGTACGCAGGAAAGCAAGTGCCGACAAATAAGCTGAACGGTTGTCCCCCCGGGGGCCGACACTGATATCACGAACTACCTCCCTAATAATAGCCACCGCTAAAGCACGGTATCCGTCCATCTCCATCACTTCTTTCTCCAAAGCTCATGTGGTTAGAATGTTTAAGCCTTTTCAGTTTTTCTCTGCCAATCAACCAGGTCAGCCAGTGTTGTGGAAGTAAGAACACCCTCAATAGCTTCATCAATACGGTTCCAGAAATCACGCACAGCACACTTGGCAGACCGGGAACAAACCCCCGGTTCCTTGACACATTCCGTTACTTCCAATTTACCACCGAGAATCTCCACCACTTCCATCATCGTGATTGTTTTAGGATCCCGAACCATCAGGAAACCACCCTTGGCCCCGCGAACGCTGCGTACCAACCCGGCTGCCTTTAACGACAAAATTAACTGTTCAAGATAAGCCTGAGACAAGTTTTGGCGCTCCGCAATAACTTTCAAGGGGACAGGTTCCTCACCGCTGTTCGCGGCGATCTCTACCAAAGCTCTCGTACCATAACGTATACGCGTAGTCAACTTCATATTTTCACCCCAATAAAGGTGTAAGCAACTAAGTTAATCAATCTACTAATAATTTTAGCACACTTAACAGTCCCCAGTAAAGATAACAAACTAGAAAAGATCTACCTTAGATAACAGCGTTGTTACAAGATCACATATCACGAAACAACCTTGCCAACACAAAACCGGCCACCAAATTAAAAAAACCCAAGAAAAGGAAAAGTCCAGATAAAATATGACGTACAGGGCTATCAGGACCGTAATACCAGAACAATATCCCGGCTCCAAAAAAAAGAACAGCTGAGACTACCCGCAATACCTGTATTTTCTTAAACATAAGAACTACCCCGTCTTTACGTAAATATTTTTGCCGGATGGAATCATAAAACAGTCCTAATTTACCTTTAACAAAAAGCTCCTAAATCCTTCATAGATATTCTGTATACCTTACTTGGTTAGTGTGCTTATTAGTCCTTCCTAGCTACTTTATTGTTGTGTTCGCGCCCTAGAACAAAACCCGCAGGTCTCTGCGGGCTGAAGGGGGGTTAAGTGGATAGCTTTACTTTTGCTAGTATTATCCTAACAAAAGCTTGTGAATGCAAGATCAAGCACAATCTGTTTTCGCCCTTATAAGGCCATGTACTCAGAATAAGACCATAATTAAGCATATTTACTCCCAAAAATGAAACATTTAAAACGTTCTTCCATGGCCCGTAATTTTTTACTTCCTACATCTCACTTGTTATTTCGGCCGGAATCCCGGGTTTTTTACGTATTCTCAATTTCTGCAGCAAGATGACCAACGCGAATATGCAGATACCTATCAGGTCGGTAATCAAATCAGCATGGACCAGTACGATAGCGGCGGTAAATAACAACAACCGCTCCCATATTTTCGCCCGGGCCAAAAGGTAGTTCTGAATCCCCGCGGTAAAAGCCAGGATACCTATAAATGATGTAATAATAACTTGCAGGGCTTGCCACCAAGTAGTATCTATCAGCAACAACGCCGTATTCGTAGCAAAAATGTAGGGCAATAACAAGGCGCCGCAGTCGAATTTAAAACCTGTTACACCGGTCAAGACGGGATTGGCGTTGGCAATCCCGGCCGTGGCAAAAGCCGGCAGATTAACAGGTGGTGTATCGTCAGCAAGAATACCGAAATAAAACACGAACAGGTGTGCCGCCAGAAGAGGGACACCAATTTCCAACAAGGCCGGCGCCGTAATGGCTGCCAGGACGACGTAAGTCGCCGTCGTCGGTAGCCCCAACCCGAGAATCATCGAGGCTATCATCGTAAAGACAAGGGTCAGCCACAGGTGACCTCCCGCCAGCTGGATAATAATACTTGAGAGCTTTAAACCCAAACCGGTAAGTGTAACGACCCCAACAATGATACCGGCGGTAGCACAAGCCAGGGCCACCCCCAGGGAGTTACGCGCCCCCAGTTCCAGGGCTCTTAAAAACCTGCACCAGGTAAGACGGGTCTCCTTTTTGAGAAAACTAAGAACAATAGTGGACACGATACCGGCAAATCCTGCCATCAAAGGCGTATAGCCATAAATAAGCAAGCCGATTAACACAAAGAACGGTAGAACCATATGCCCCTTGGCAAGCAGTACCTGCTTTAAGGGGGGCAATTCATCACGGGGGATGCCCTTAATGCCGCTTTTTACCGCTTCCAGGTGCACCATAAAGAGAATAGCCGTATAACTGAGGATGCACGGAATAGCCGCCGCCTTGACAATTTCCAGGTAAGGAATATTTGTATATTCCGCCATGATAAAAGCGGCTGCTCCCATCACAGGAGGCATCAGTTGTCCACTCGATGAAGCCGCTACCTCCACCGCACCGGCAACGTGGGGCTTAAAGCCCACCTTTTTCATCAAGGAAATGGTAAAGGTACCCGTCGTAACGGCATTCGCGACAGAACTACCTGAAATTGATCCCATTAACCCGCTGGAAACCACTGCCGCCTTAGCAGGCCCGCCACGCATCCACCCAAACAAGGCCATAGCCAGGTCAATAAACATTTTGCCGGCACCGGTCGCTTCCAAAATACTGCCGAACAAAATAAAGATAATGATATAAGTTGCCGAAACACCGAGCGGAATGGCAAAAATACCTTCCGTGGTGAGGTAAAGGTGATCAATGATGCGTGCAACGTCGGCTCCTCTGTGTGCAAAGGGTTCCGGAACATATGGTCCAAAATATGCGAAAAACAAGAATAAAATGGCCAGAATTACAAGAGGTTTGCCGACCACCCGGCGTGTCGCTTCCAATACCAGTAAAATGCAAATTCCACCGAAAACAAGGTCAATGGTAAGTGGATCGCCACCCCGCATCATCAGCTCGCGGTAATTGATTATTATGTACGCCCCTACGGCCAGACCCGCAAGCGCCAATAATACATCATACCAGGGAACACCTTTTTGGCGCATATTCTTGGATAGCGGAAAGATCAGAAAGGTCAGCATAAGGGCAAAAGTAAGGTGTACCACCCGCTGATTCATCGCCTCTAAAATACCAAATCCGGCGGTATAAAGGTGGAAACAGGACATCGATATGGCAATGGCTGCAATAATGACCGCCATCACCCCGGCAACTTTGCGAGGAGAACCTTCCAGTTCTTCTAACATTTTCTCAATATCTTTTTGCGGTTTCTGCTTATCAGATTGCCGTTGATCATCCATATTACGCACCTCCTCTAAAATAGCCGGGATGCTCTAGCTCTAGCTCTAGCTCTAACTTTAACTTCTACCCGCAACCCGCAAAAAGATTTAGAACTCAAGTTAAAAACCTTGTTATCTATTTTTAATTTATGGTTAGTAAAGGAACTACCACGCAGGTATACCGCATCGACGGGTTGTTTTAAATCCCTAAGAACGTACATCCCGTTTTCAATACTGAATTGCCCTTTATCTTCATAAGGCAGCCCGGCACCCAGAGAGCCGAAACCTGTTTCCACCAGGTAAAGGTTGTAATCATTCCCAACCTCAAAGGTCTCATAGACCGGTTGTAAAGCTACGGAATGTAAATAGGAATGGGTAAAGCGGTCCCCGGGGTTGACTCGCTCGTGATATACTACCTCCCCTTCGTCACCAACAGTGACATCCAGGTAGTATACCGGAGTCATAAAATAAAACACGGCTCCTACCACCACAGCCACAATCAGAACAAAGAACATTAAAAGGGGCCGGGCATTCTTCAGGAATGCCCGACCATCCTTATAACAGCTCAATGGTTATAGTACACCTTGTTCTTCATAATATTTGCGAGCGCCCGGGTGCAATTCCAGAGACATACCTTCCATGGCGGTATCCAAAGAAATGTCATTTCCGCGCTGGTGAGCGGCAGCAAGGTCATCGAGATTTTCAAAGATGGCCTTGGTCAGGTTGTAGACCAGGTCTTCTGACAAATCGGAACGGACTACGAGCATAGCCTTCACAGCTACGGTTTGGACATCGTTATCCTGGTTGGGATAAGTACCCGCAGGAATGACACACTCGGCATAGTACGGGTATTTTTCCATCAATTTTGCTTTGGCTTCGTCTGAAACAGGAATAATCTTAATATCGTGGGTAGCAGCGAGGTCGTTAATAGCTGCCGTAGGTAGACCGGCCGTCAAGAACGCGGCATCAATGTGACCGTCCTTCATATTGTTGGCCGCTTCAGAGAAGGAGAGGAAATCGGGTTCAATATCTTCAAAAGTCATGCCGTAGGCTTCCAAAACCTGGCGCGCATTGGCTTCTACGCCGCTACCGGCAGCACCAACGGCCACTTTACGGCCCCTAAGATCCTCGACAGAATTAATACCCGAGTCGGCTAAAGTTACAATCTGAATAACCTCAGGATACAGGGTGGCAATACCGGCAATGTTGTCCACCTTGGAGTCAAACATATTCAAGCCTTGAGAGGCATAGTAGCTGATATCGTTCTGAACGAACGCTAGTTCCACTTTCTTGTCGGCAAGAAGGCTGATGTTGGCTTTAGAAGCACCGGTCGTTTCAGCGGTGGCACTAACGTTTTCAATATTGGCGTTAAAGATTTCCGCCATCGCACCGCCCAGCGGGAAGTAAGTGCCGCCTACCCCACCGGTGGCGATAGAAATGAATTGTTTTTCACCGCCGGAAGAATTGTCGGAAGATTGTTCCTCACTTCCGCCACCGCAACCGGCAAGAACACCGATAACCAACATCAACGTAAATACTAGCGCTAAAACTTTAAACTTCCGCACATACATCCCCCTTTTCAACACTCATAATTTTTCAATTCAATACATAATTAGCAAACTGGTTACCAAGTACCTCCCATCACCCCCCTACCGCAATTTCACTTCTCCTTATTATAATGAAAAACAGAGCATAATTCTACGTATAAACCTAATAAATAATGTTGGAATGTATCTATTCCTTATCAGACGTTAACAGCGTTACCAAACCTTTAAATATCTCTAAGGAATGTTCACCTCCCCACCCCACTGTACTATGCCTTACAATACCACCGGAGTCGATAAAAACGGTCATTGGAACACCGCTAACGCGGTAAGCTTTACCGGCTTTCCCCTGCTCGTCAAATAAAACCATGACATTAAGATCATTTTGCTCCATAAAGTTATTCACCTGTTGTTCGTTATCCCGCGTAACAAGAACAAGTTCGAAACCTTTCTCGCGCCATCCGGCGACAAACGGCTGCAACTGCAGCACCTCACTACGGCAAGGACCTCACCCAAGCGAAAAGAACATCAAAGCCAGCGCACGCCCTTCGAAGTCGGAGGGAACAGCAACCATGCGGTCATCTTCGAACGCCTCTAAAGCAACTTCTGGCGCCGGCTCATTCACCGGGGGCCATTCCATTGGCGGCAAAGTCACTGCACCGTTTGGCAACTCGAGACCACCGCTCTCTACCTGCCGGTTGGAAGGCCCGCGGGCACCGCAGGCACTGAGAAGACCTATAATAATCATTACCAGTGCGAGCGCTAAGAGTCCCCTCTTGACCACAACATATCCCCCCATCATAATTTGGTCTCCGGTTACTTATGTAAAGCCATGGAACGTGATGCTTGTTTCGAGGGTGAGAACGACAAAGCTTTGGCAGGACAGGCTTTTACACATTCCAGACAACGAATGCATTCCGGGTTATTGGGATCCACATCAACCTTAATCTGCAGCGGGCATACATCCCGGCACGTATAGCATTTGGTACATGCCCAAGGGTTATGCTCGAGACGCCAGAGACTCACGTTATTAAAAAGGCTGTAAAAAGCGCCAAGCGGGCATAAGGTTCTGCAAAAAGGCCGGTAAATAAAAAGCATCAAAACCAACAGTATAACCAGCACAAGCAGCTTCCAGACAAACAGCGTGCCCATTAGAGCCCGTAAAGATGGAACTTGTAACCCCAATAGCAGCCCTGCTTCCAAAGTACCCACAGGACATAAATATTTGCAAAAAACCGGCGAACCAATGCCTGACTGGTCCAACCAAAAGAACGGGAGGGTAATCGTAAGCAGCAATACAATATACTTCAGGTTTTGCAAAACCACCGGCAGGCAAACCCGGCGGGCCCAAGGTCGTGCCAGAAAATCCTGCAGTAATCCGAAAGGGCATAACCAACCGCATACCAAGCGCCCGGCCAAAGCTCCTACCGCAACCAAAAAACCGATGACATAAAATGACAAGCGGTGGACCGGTCCGGCCAGAAACATTTGAAGCGCGCCGACCGGACAGGCTCCGATAGCGCCCGGGCAGGAATAACAATTCATAAAGGGTACGCAAATACGCTTAAAGGAGCCCTGATAGATAGAGGCATCGAAAAAACCGCTGAAGTGGGAATTGGCCAGCAGCACCGCACCAAACTGGACAATTAACCGCTTAAAAGAAAATTTTATCATTACCCAATGCCGATACACTCAAAACATATCCGGATGGATTTGATCATAACTTCGGCAGCTTCCCCGCCCAAAATTCCGGTAATCATCACTATCAAGCCAACCGCGAACAGGATAACAGGTAACGTACGCCGCTGCCACATAGTATCCCTCCCAGCCTTAACTTTTTATTTGACCCGGCGGACACCCATTCCTGCTCCTAAACCCCTGCCAATTAATCAAAGTGCCGTTTAAGGCGGGAAACCCAAAACAACCCGTTCCTTTCCCTTCTTGCTGTATCCATCGTGGCGCAAGAACCAAACACGCCCGTAACCCCGGCAAGAAATCATATCGCCCTCAGTTAAACGCATAGCGGGATCAGTCCGCACCCGCCAGTTCACACGGACCTTCCCCTGCTCTATCAACCGCGCTGCTTTTGTCCGGGGTAAATGGTAAGCGGCAGCGATAATGGCATCCAGCCGTAAGGAGGCCACGCTCGCCTTATACTCCCTCGGCGGAGGCGGCTGGTGTTGAAATTCTCCTTCTAAACGTTTAATAACAACGGTGTGCCGTCCTACCCGGTCCAGGTGTTGTTCTATAAACGAGGCCACTTCCGCTGCTACAAAAATGACCGCATAACCATTATCCAACACCAGGCAATCTCCCAGTTTTTCCCGGCGCAGCCCTAACCCCAGGAGCGCTCCCAAATAATCGCGATGCTCCAATCGCGACCCGGCGCAGCTGGGCATAATTCGCAACCCTGCAACCCGGTAGTTCCCGTCAAACCAGTCTACTGTTCATCTCCGGTTTTGTACTAGCCAAAAATCCTTACATTCGTGCGAAAAAATGCACTGCTTCTATACATTTACCATAAATAAAACCTTTCCTGCCTATACGGCCCCCTATAGCAAGTGAACCAGTTCACAAAATCACCTTTAGTTTGTTATAATAAGTACAAACCAGCATCCAGGAAAGGGGTGAAGCAGTATGCTGTGCCCGAACTGCAGCAAAATGGATACGTGCGCCAAAAAAAGGCGTTTTGATAATGCCGTCGAAATCAGTTACCTGCAACAAGGCGAAGTCCCCGGACCCGATGCACGTTTTAACACCTGTGACGGTTCCATTCTCATGTGGACCAACAGATTTGGTATTAGTGCCGAAAAATGCGGCGATTATGCTCCTAACAAACACAATGTATCGTCTTGCTGACACGGATCAGCAAAGCCAGCAGTCATCCTGGCCGGAAGAATAATTTTTTAGCAACGTCTTGTGAATTTAGTTGCAAAAATCTGGCGCCGCTCGCCCGGCGCCATTGTATTCTGACCTCCCGCCCGCAAAAATTACCCTCTAACCTGTTTACCGGTTAATAAGGTATAATTTTATACTCCGTGCAAAACTGGGAAATAGTATGAACCTTTTGCAAATTCGCCAAAAATTCTATAGAATTTTAAATTAGATATTTTATCCAATATGGTAATGAGTTTTAAAGAAAGGTTGATGCGCCAATGAAATTCGCTACCCTTTCGGAAGCAGGAAAAAAAGTTTTTGAAGCCCGGTACGCCCAAAAAGATGAGCGGGGGCAGGTTATCGAAGATTTCCCACAGGCTGTAGAACGTATTTCCAACGCGGCGGCCAGCGCGGAACAAGGTGACAACCGCGAAACATGGCGCCAAAAATTTATGGAAGCCATAGGCAACCTCTTGTTTGTCCCTTCCACTCCCATATGGGCCAACCTGGGTAAACCCGACCGGCCCTGGCAGCCGGCTGCCTGTTTTGTCCTCTCTGTGGACGATTCACTCGAATCAATGTACTCTACCCTTAAAGATACCGCTATAGTCTTTAAGTCAGGCGGTGGTGTGGGTTACAATTTTTCCAATATTCGCCCCAAAGGGGCCCTCGTTCATTCCACCAAGGGGCAGGCCAGCGGGGTCGTTGAACTCATTAAGCTCTACGATGCTTCATCCAGTATGGTAATGCAGGGTGGCGTTCGGCGCGGCGCATCTATGGGCATCTTAAATGTCGATCATCCCGAAATTATCAATTTTATAAATTGTAAACGAAACGGTGAAATCACCCATTTTAACCTTTCCGTCGGCATTACGGATGCTTTTATGAAGGCTAAAGCCAATGATGATGATTGGCAGCTTGTCTTTAACGGCAAGGTATACGAAACCCTCAAGGCTCGCGACCTGTGGCATATGATTGTTGAAGCGGCACACGATTGCGGCGATCCCGGTTTAATTTTCCTCGATCGCCTGCGGGCGGATAACCCCGTACCCAAAAACCTCCTGAATGCGACTAATCCCTGTTTCCATCCCGATACACTTATTGCAACTGATGAAGGGTTAGAACGCATTGAAGACTTGTACCTTCGCTGCCGCAATGAAAGTTTCTACGTGGCTACCGATGATCGTACCCTCGGTGGTGTACGTGTAGTCAACGGCAGGACCTATTTCATACCGGGAGTCACTATGCGTCCCGCCCGGGTTATCAAAACGGGTCGCAAAAAGACTATTAAGGTCACCCTGACCAACGGCCAAGAACTCAAGGTTACCCCTAACCACCGTTTACTCACCACACGGGGATGGGTTGAAGCCCATAAACTAAAATTCGGGGATCAGGTTCTGGTTCAATCGGGAGCAGGCCGGTTTGCCTCCCGTGACGAGATTGGTACTGATTTGGGTTATATGCTGGGTTGGCTAACCGGCGACGGCTGGCTAACTAAGGACGATGTTATTGGTATGACTTTCGGTCCTGATGATGAACACCTGATTCCTTTCTTCCAGTCCATAGCAGCCAAGCATGGCGGAGGTTGGCGTAAGGCTTACCGGCGCGACAATGGTACCTGGCACCTTTTCTGGAAACGAAAATCTTTCGTGAAGCGGTTGAAGGCACTGGGGCTTCGCGCCGTGAAGGCCCCGGAGAAACGCGTTCCCCACGCCGTCTTTACCGCTGCAGAAGCTACTGTAGTAGCGTTTCTCCAAGGGCTTTTCAGTGCTGACGGAACTGTGAACGACCGCGGCCCAAATCACCGGGATGTACGCCTTTCGTCCACATCCAAGGCTCTGCTGCAGGACGTACAGCTCTTATTGTTGAATCTAGGCATCTTCAGTAAGATTTACCCCAGAACGAAAAGCCATCAAAAACCATTTACCTACCGGGTTGTTACGGGTGAAAAGCGTACTTACACCGGAAGCATTTATTACGAACTGATTATTAACGGCGATGACCTTTGGGTATTTGCCGAAACAATCGGCTTTAAACTGCATAAAACCAAAGATGAAAAACTAAAAACCATAGCACGGCCATCCAGGAAGAAAACCAAGTTTTGGAGCCGGGTAGCAAGCGTATCACCTGCAGAAGAAGTGGATGTCTACGATATTATACAGCCGGAAACCCGTTCTTTGATCGCCAACGGCATTGTGGCCCACAACTGCGGGGAACAACCTCTCAGCCCCGGCGAGTCGTGCCTGCTTGGCAGTATCAGCTTGGAAAAAATGCTGCGAAAGTCAGGCGATGATTATGTGGTAGACTGGGATAAGTTGCGCAGCATCGTCCATCTTAGTGTACGTTTTTTGGACAACGTCATCGATGTGGCCGAGTACCCGCTGGAGTTTATCGAGAAGGCCACCAAGGCCACCCGCAAAATCGGTCTGGGGATTACCGGCCTGCACGATATGATGATTATGAAAGGATTGGCCTATGACAGCAAAGAGGGCCGGCAATTTGCCGGTGAAGTATTACGTTTTATTCAACAAGAAGCCCATCGCTACTCTGAATTACTGGCCGAAGAACGCGGGTGTTTCCCTGAATGGGAGGACAGCATTTTCTATCCCGACACCAAACGGCGCAACGCGACGTGCATTACCATCGCACCTACCGGTTCGGTAACCACGATGGCCGGGTGTGAAGGCTATGGTATCGAACCCATTTTTGCAGTCGCCTACGCCAAGGCTACCGACGTAGCGGGTACCTTTGAGGTCTTTTCACCCTTGTTCCAGGAAGCCTGCCGCAAATACGATGTTCCCCCGGAGGTTATGTCCGAAGTTGCGACCAAAGGTTCCTGTCAGGGAGTAGAAGGTATCCCCGACGAAATCAAACGTATCTTCAAAGGAGCCCAGGACATAGCGCCGGAAGATCATATTTTAATGCAGATTGAACTTCAGAAGTATGTCGATAATGCCATTAGCAAAACCATTAATTTACCCAACTCCGCAACCATTTATGACGTAGAGCAGGCCTACGATATGGCGTACGAGGGCGGGCTGAAGGGCATTACCGTCTTTCGTGACGGGTGTAAAGAAGGCGTCGTAACGGTGGGTAAAGGAACCAAATCCGCAGGTGCGGGTCAAGGTTTGGCACGAGGAGAGATTCTGCCCCGGCCCCAAAATACCTTAGGAGTTACCCACCGCTTGGATTCGGGATGCGGCAAGATTTACCTTACGGTAAACTACCTGCCGGATACGGGCGAGATTGTGGAGACCTTTATTACCACCGGCAGTGACGGGGGTTGTTTAATCTACACGGAGGCTACATCCCGTCTCATCAGCCTGGCCATCCGAGGCGGAATCAGTATTGAAGAAATTGTCGAGCAGCTCAACAGCACCCACCCCTGCCCCTCTTACCAATTTGCCCGGGGACGCGGTAAGCCGGTATCGCCGGGAAAATCCTGTGCTTCGGCTATTGCCCGTAAACTGATCGAGGTCAAAGAGGCGTTGCATTCAGGGGATAATCCCCAAAAAAACGCTATCGTAGAAGCGGCTGCGGGTAAAGATACCCGGCCCGGAACGTGTCCGGTGTGCAGAAGCCGGATGCAACGCGCCGAAGGGTGCTTCATCTGCCGTGAGTGCGGCTACAGTAAATGTTAAAATCCTTTTGCAAACCGGATTAGTAAAAAACGAACCGGGCAAAATTAGAATAGGAACAAAGAGAGAGCTTGTGGAACCAGTCTCAGCAACATGGAAAGCTCCAACCAAAGCTATAATTTAGGAGGGGTTAACAGGATGGAAAAGGAAGTTATTGTCTATACCACACCCACCTGACCGTCTTGTCGTACCGTGAAAGAGTATCTTTCCACAAAGGGTATTCCCTACAAAGAACGTGACGTATCCAAAGACTCAGAAGCTCTTAAAGAAATGAAAAATAGAACCGGAGCCTTATCGGTGCCCACCATAGTCATCGGAGACAAACACCTTATCGGTTTTGACCGCGTACAGTTGGAAAAACTGCTCCATTAAGGAAGGGCCGTCTTTCAGACGGCCCTTCCTTATTCTTTTATTTTACCACCCGGTAACCGCATTTAGAGCAGTAATTGGCATCTTCCTCTAATTTAGCGCTGCACTTCTTACAATACATCCCTTCCGGCACATCGCCCGTAAGGCGTTCTTTTAATTCGGCAATTTCTTCTTTCAAAGCCTTAATCTCCTCACAAATCTTAGCTTCTTCTGGACCACCGACACCCTGTTCTTCATACCACTTATAAATTAAGCGGCCAAGTTCGGTTTCTTTTTTCAGTACCTCACTCTCGGCCCTGGCAATGGCAGCCCTTATCTTCGCTGCTTCCACCAACTCGCCGGAACGCTCGGAAATGGTTTTGGTGCCTTCTTTAACTTTGTCCCAAAGTCCCACTTTATCACCCCATATCCTGGTCATTTTTACTTTTGCATGCACCTTGAAGCTACTTGATTAACCCCGCCACTTTACGAATGTAAGAAGCCAAACATTCTACCAATACCACAAAGGATTCCGGATCCTTTTCCGGATCACGCAATTTCTTATTTATCTCCAGCTGCAGTGCAGCACGATTCAGTATTGCGCTCACATAACGGGTCACCGTGGGCTGCCCGCAGCCGGGGAATGTATCGTCCACCACTACGTTGGCAATCCCATGATTGCGAAACTCTTCTAACAGCAGGTCTAACAACTCAGGGTTGTGCTGCACCGATTTACCGTGACAGCTTCCGATATCAACGTTAAAAGCACGCCAACGGGTGGCTCCGTGGATGTCCAGTACCAGTTTGATATCGTTTTCCTCTACGATGCGACGCACCCCGCCTTTATACGCACAGTCATCATAAAAATTAGGATCGAGGTCGGGGCAGGTAGCATGCATGGCGTAACAACCGGTGATCTCGTTCAGGAGACGCGCTATGGTACCGGTATACTCATCTTGCTCTTTGGGTTCAGTATTAGCCGCCCTGCGATGTTTAACAGCATGCGGGGCCGAAACCAATAAAGGAATCCTGCCCGAAAGTATTTCATATGATGTCGTCCCTTCAACCCCATAGTAATTATTAACGGCAAATATCTTTTGCTCGATCTCGTAGGCCGGGCGTACATCCCATCTCACCGTCACATTTGACACCCCCCTCTGCAATTGCTACGGTAATTGGTATGTTCGCCTTGCTTGCCACTATTCCTCCCTTAGTTTAAACTAATACCCCGGGGTTACCATCCCATGGACTCCAAAAAACAGTTCGTGTTATTATTTGATTTGTAATTCCAATTTCAAAAAAGGGAGCGGTAGGTTTGTTCCACGGAGTTTACATATTTGATGCCGATAATACGCTCTGGGATACCCACAGTGTATTCGTCGGTTCTTATAAAACAATGATCGAGGTATTACAGCGTTACGGCTATCCTCTCGATATGGATGCCGCGCTGCATGACATCCGCCGGATCGACTTTACCATTGCTCACAAACTCCGCAATTATGAGTATGACTTTACCATGTTGGCACTGGCACTCATATTTGTATCGCAGGGCCTGTCTCCTTCAGCTGCGGCTCATAAGGCTATCGAAGAATACGCCAGTTCCCCGCATAGGGAGAAAGCCGCGTGGGCTGCCGCCTCCTTTTATGATTATCAGCGCACAAACCCGCCCCGGCTTTTTGCGGGTGTTAAAACGACCTTGAAGGCATTGCGAAGCCTGGGCAATGCCCTTATACTCCACTCCGAAGGCAAGCCTGAACGGGTTACAGAGCATTTAGCCGCTTATAACCTGACTGATATGTTTGATTACTATGTTCTGGAGCCGAAATCAGAACATTCTTTCCGGAAAGCCCGGCACGCCGGCAGCGAGTTTTATCGCTGGGCCTGCGGCATTACCCCGCGGCACTGTGTCGTTGTAGGCGATTCCCCGCTGCGGGATATTATGTTCGGGCACCTCATCGGCGCGTATACCGTAATGACCCCTTCCGAATACTGGGGCCCGGAGGTACCGGATGACCCGCTCCAAAAACCACATTATACTGTGGAAACAATGGAAGACCTTTTAAAAATTCGGATATTATAAATTCTTCCGGCTGACACCCTTTTCACCAGCCTGGCATAGTTTTAAACCAGGTGGTGAAAATATTGCCCGGTGTAAACTACCAACCAACCACCAAGATCTATATCGCCCTGGCTTTATCCTTCCTCCTGCTTATGCTTGGAGCAAAGCTGTTTACGGGCCTTGTTATTGATAACACGGCCCTGATATTGATTTTGCTTATCGTTCTGATGCCCCTTATCCCATCAATTAAAGTAATAAGATGGGGAGATTTTACCGTTATTAGAGAGCTTGAACTAATTGAAGCCGATCTGCAGGAACTGCGCAAAAAAGATCAACCGCTGGTACCCGAAACCGGTCTGGTAGCATGTATTAACCACATTTTGCGCTACACCCCAAACCTGGCATTGGCCAAGGTACGACTCGAACTTGAGGATGCCCTGCAGAAAAAGGCCGGGTCCGGCGGCCTGATTGCAAAACAAGATATACTGTCCGGAATGGAGTCTGCCCGCATTTTATGGAGCCAGGGATTAATTGAACCGGAAATGTACGACGCTCTTAAAAGGATGATTTATATCAGCGATTTGATTTTGGATAACAAAACCTCTCCCCCGCAGGAGATACGGCGAACGGTTGAATTGGCTTTGGAAATACTGGGTTTTCTTAAAGCTTCCCCGTGATTGAGAAGTGAGGAGTAAGCGGTAAGCAGTAAGGAGTAGAAAAGGCTTTAGGGTATTCCTAAGGGATCCGGGAGCCTTACAAAGGCTCCCCTATTTAACTGTTTCCTGCTCACTGCTTACTGCTCGATTATTAAAAACATTTACCTCTTTAAAGGTTACCTTTATAATGAGTAACAAAAGTTGTGAGGAGATGTGAGGTTTTGCAAGCAGTCTTACTGGGAGTTTTTGTGATACTGGCAGCAGGGTTTATGCTATTAGTACGCCGGGTGCACCTACGGGAAGGGCGTCCCAGAAAAGCCCGTCATGCCTTTATTGGTGCTGTTTTGCTGGCCATCGGCGGCAGCATTATTATTGTTGGGGGTCTACAGTAAGGTTTACGGAGTACCAAAGGCGCACGCTTGGGGTACGCTTTGGTACTTTACAGTATCAATGCCCGTTACTGTCCCTGCAGCGCCTCACTGATAACATCCCTGATACGGTTAAAATGGCTGGCAGGCACGGTACGCCGGATGAGGTGTACCGTGCCCTGGTAACGATCAAGGTTATCCGTTAAAACCAGATCCAGCCCGGCGCTTACATGAACTGCAAAGGCCACCACAGCAGACGCAAAGTCCCGTTGAATATTGCCGGGAGCAATAAACCCCCGCTTCTTGTCAAAATCAACGTAGAGGCCTTTTTGCTTCCAACTGTCAAGCTCCAAAATATTGTTTTCCTCCCCCAGCCAAGGGGCAAGGTCGGCGCGCAAGCGGTGGAACCCCTTGATAATCTCCTGAACTTGTTTGTTATATCCCTTATCGATATCGATTTTCTGATCCAGACGTGCAAACTGGACAATCAAGACGGGATAACTGTCAAGGGCGGTAAGCTTGCGATGGTGCTGCCGGCGCGCATCGTGAAAGGCCCTACGGCGCACGTCGTCCAACAAGGAAAAAGCCAGTTCGTTAATGTATATCAGCTTCCCGACTTCTTCCAGTGAAAGCACCGCCAAAACCACCGCGCGTTCTACGTGACCGTGCTGCAACAGCAAATCGGATTCCTGTGCCAACTTACGCGCATTTATCCAACAAAACTTAATCCCTTTGGTTACTTCTTCTTCATCGAAGGGGAACACGCTTTATCACCCCAATGCACCCGGTCGGGACCTTGCCGTATCTGTTTACTATCAGCCGGGACTTTCCAGCTATTGTTATTCACAGCCGGCATACTGCCGGTTTTTTTAGATGCCTCAACCTCCGCCCTGGCTGTCGCCGATTTGGACAACCTTGCCGTCGACAACTACAACGGGGACCTTTGTGGCTCCGTACTCGTTCTTAACCTTCTTTTTGGCCTCGTAGTCTTCCAGGACGTTAATTTCCTTAAATTTAATCCCTTTGGCCCGGTACTCTTCCATAGTCCTTTTGCAGTAAGGACAGCCCGTCTTGGTATAAATAATGGTCTCCGCCAAAATTAACCCCTCCTTTTACCATTCTTTCATTCGGGTGTGATTATAATAACTTTCTTCAATCTACAGCGACGTTATCCTCCTTGAAGCCTGTACTTTCATCCGTATAATGATCGAATTGCGGCACCATAATATAACCAACCAAAACCCTGGCAAAGGAGGAAACGGCTATGGTGTACTACCAACAGCCAGTCTATCAACAAATGCCATTAAACTATCCTCAGGGGCAGCCCCCGGGACAGTTCCAACAGCAGGCCCAAGCCCAGGCGCAGGCGAATGTAATGCCGGAGCCACCCACGGTTCTCAGTACCAAGGATCATCTCTATTTAAAAGATGCCTTGTCTTGGGAATTAACCGTCATGAAAAAATGCCGGCATTTCGGCCAAGAAGCTGCCGACCCGGAAATCAAAGCGGCTTTCGACCGCCTGGGGGCCATGCACCAGCAGCATTACCAGCTATTGTTGAGCCACCTAAATCCTACCACCAACGCGCAGTATTACACTCCTCAAACCCAGTCTTAACAAAAAGGGGGATGCTACGTGAATTATCAACAGCAGCAGCAGCAGCAGCAAAATCAACAAAACCCAAATGTTATTAAAAACCCGCAATCACAAACCGTGTCTCAAGTAAAAGGGCCAAGCATGAATGACCGTGATTACCTTAACGACCTGTTGGCCATGGAGAAATACCTTACCGACAACCTGAACATATTCGCTCGTGAAGCCAGCCACCGTGAGTTACATAACACTGTAATGAGAATTTTGGGGGAAACTCACCAGGCAGCACGTGACACATTTAACCTGATGTTTCGTAAAGGTTTCTACAAGTTGGAAGTTGAAAATCCACAGCATGTGGCACAAACCCAGCAGCAGTTCCAAAACTACCGGAGCCAGTTTCCCTATAACCCCGCAACGTATACATAAATGGGAGTAGAAAAATGCACGGGAACAAAAATAACAATGGGATCAAAACTGGGTCTGAAGTGCTTGACGAGCGAGAAGAAGCTGTAAACACGATACGCGTCAAAACCGAGCAGGCCTGCCCGGAAACACCGGAAAAGCCGGAAGTCTAACTCTGTATATCCATAATTGAAGCGGGGTTGCGGGCTGACGCCCACTTTGGACAACCAAAGATATCAGTAATCTTGCGCAACAAGGATATTGGCAGCCTTACGATCAGCACAAAAACGCTAACGGCAATAGATTGTATCATAAAATAACAAGCTAACCTGGACAGTTATTGTATACATGTATACAATATTACAAGAAACGCTATCATACGCCTCTCTTCAACATATATTATCTATGGTATTCCCCGGGGATACAACCCGGGGAATATTTTTATCAGCCAGCGGTGTATTGCCCACTACCCGCCGGGCCAAGATAAAACCAAGCAGTTAACCCTGAAACACTCCCCCAACATATAGCAGTTAAGGAGGCACTAAAAATGTATAATAAACTCAATGAAGTACCTCTGGCCCGGTTAGACAATAAAGAGATTGAAAAGCTAAAAGAAACGGAACGGGAACTAGGCGACAAGTATTACCTCATTGCTTTTCAAAAGCGTAAAGAGATATAGACAAATATTTAAGGTGTTTAAGGGCACTGAGCAGTGCGCCTTAAACACAAGTTACAGCAACCCTTCTATTATTCCCTTTAAATAGAGCATCAATGCCCCAAAGACAAACGCGAGTAATACCACTCCCTGAATAAGCAGGATTAACAAGGCTATGCGGCGTTGGGAAGGCGTCATCGGCAGCCATATCTTGTTCATTACCCACCGCATCATCCTGTGATAAAACGTATTTTTCTCGTACAACCGCAGGTACTGGGCGATACTTCTAATCCATAAGAGATGGTCGCGGGAAAGACGGTCAATATACCCCGACGTCACACCGCCGGGCAAATGGTAAATTTCTTTCACCATAAGGCGTGAACCTCGACCTCGCGGCCGCACCTCAAAAATTACGCGTCTTTCTTCCTTCTCAAAAGCCCAGGCAATCCTATGTCTTTCCTCGTACTCTTCAATGGTGATTTCATCACTGGCATCCTGCTCCGTAACATCATCTACCAAATCCAACTTGTACCTGCTGCCCTCGGAAAGAGGCCCTTCCGTCAATTTTTCCACTGCCTTTACCTCGAAAAAGGGTGTCAAATCCATCATCAGCTTGACGTCTTTAAGAAAATCAAACACCTGCTCCGGCGGCAGGTTAAGATCGGCACCCCTTTCGAATTCCTGGATATCCATAAGTCGAACGCCCCCCGTCACTGCTGTTTTACAATCAATAAAGCTGTTTTCAGTACCTTTTCCAACTTGTTGGGTAAATTCTCTGACTTTAATCTTTCCAATCCACGCAAATACTTGCCGCCGACCACGACCAGATCATAATTGTTTTCCTCTGTCTCCTTTACAATTTCATCCAAAGGGTTGCCGTGCCGGGATTTGATCGCATGGGCTATTCCCTGAACAGCGGCGGTCTGGCTGAATTCTGCTAACGTTTTGCCTGCCAAATCACGCAAAAGATTATCAACATATGCTACGTATTCCCGTCGTCCTGCTGCATAAATCTCATGATGAAACTGTTTTAAATAAGGATTTTCAACATGCAAGGCCGTTAAATGTGCCCCGGTGGCCTTGGCCAGCGCCAGAGCATATTCTTGTGCTCTTTGAGAATGCTGCTCTCCGTCGAGACATACCAAAATTTTTTTCAGCAAGTTCAGTATCATCCCTTCTCCTTCAAATGCACCTAACCGAAACAAGACGAAAACAGGGGAGGTTACCCTCCCCTGCCACATCAGTATATACTGTTCTCTCTTAATTATCCACCAACAACGGTGAGCAATTCGGCACCAACAAGGTACACGGCAATCAGACCGAGTACAGCCTTCGTCAAGGCAGCTCCGAAACCAATTACAAAGGCCTTGCCGCCCGCCTTCTTCAGGTCCTCGATAGAAATCATAAGACCGATACCGGCAAAACCGACGGCAAAGAACCACTTGTAAACGCTGTTCATAGCCCAAAACACAGATCCTTCAACCTTAGGACCACCAAACAGGCTGATATTAGCGCTATTCAAGGCTACCAGGAGGAAGAACCCAATGATAAAAACAGGGAACTTGTCCTTGAAAAGCTGCCATTTGTCAACATTGCCCGACACATTTTCAGCCGCGGCAGCAACCTGCTCCTTAGCCCGGCCGTACACGTTGGCAGCTTGGTCCCGAATAACGTAGTACCACAGGGCAAACAGCACGATTACCGGAATAAACATAATACGCGCGGCATTAATAAGTACCGCCGTATCACGGGCACCGGTACCGTACCATTCAGCACAGGCAATAAGCTGGGCCGTGTTAAGAATAGCAATAGCAACCCACGCACCAAACTGGGACTCTGCGAGACCAAGAGCCTTACCGATATACGGAAAGATGAACAGCATCAACGTACCGAACAGCAGAATGGTTCCGATAGCATACGCCAGGTCACGCGGTTTGGCTCGCACCACGGGAGCGGTCGCAATAATGGCCGACACACCGCAGATACCGGTTCCGGCCGCCATAATTCCGCCCAGACCATCAGGAGCGCCCCACTTGCGGGACAGAATCATTACAGCGGCAGCCGTACCAAAGATAAAGATCGTGGTCAGCAATAGACCAACGCCACCAACCTTCACGACGTCCGACCAGACATAGTGGACACCGAGGATAATAATACCCGGCTTAATGATCGGGCGGGCTGTCATTATCCCGCGAATCCAAGACTTCGGAACACCAATCGTATTTCTAATTAAGATACCACCAAGAAGCAGAAGCGCCACATACTTAAACTGAGCACTGTTATACAAAAAATCTGCCCAGGCTACGCCGTCTTTGGCCAATCCCTTAAGGGTATGATCGATATTCATAACCAACCAAGCAAAGATGATGCACACTATCAGACCCGGAATAGCGTCGCGCCAGTCCGGAGAAATCAGGCTTTTAACTTTTTCGCCCACTTTGCTCCCCTCCAACAAATTAACTATTTAGCAATATTACCAGTACAAGGTATGTTTAAAGAACTCGTGCACCTGCTCAGGCATAATCATGCATACCAGGAACACAATAAATGCAATAATAAGAGCCCAAATATCCTCTACTCTTTCTGCGGAAAAGGTTTCTTCAGCCTTGGCATCGAGATTGATATCCGGGTTTCTCTTTTCCTCTCCCATAGCATTTACCCCCCTTTCTATTAAAATTCAAAAGTGAAAAACAACACAAGCAGCGGCATACTAATGGGCAGCGTATAAAAAACCTGCGCCAACAAGAAACACTGCCAACACAAAAATCAAGGCATCATATGTCTATCCGGGCATTTCTGATTACTTGAACATCATAATACTAAGCAACTAATAATGATGTCGCTTGGGCGACAATTTGCCCGTCAACCTAACGACACTGGTGCGTACCTTTTTGTCGCTATACTCTCTGAGGGATTTAAAAAGTTCTTAAGGGGTCTTAACCTTTAGCCCGAAATGTCATACAATAAGAATATCCTTTTAGGGTATGGGGTGGTCCCAATGACCTTTGCTGAAAACGTCAAATGTCTGATTTCTCAGGTTATTGGACAGTTTTATATTCCCCATCATTTGGTGCGGTCACAAGAAACTAAATTGTTACATATTAGTGATACGCCTACTACGTTATACCCCGCCCTGTCCAACTTATGGGCGGTTCTACAGCCGGAAATCATTGTCCATACCGGTGATTTGGCTGACGATATCAAGCTTGAACTTAACGATGATGAACTAGTTAATTACCGGCGTGCCGTTGTTCCCTTCCTGTCTTCTTTAGAATCATCCGGGGCCCGTACCATATATATTGTGCCGGGGAATCATGATAACGAAAGAATTATCCGCAGCCATGCTTCCCGTGCCCAAATAGTTTCCGAAGGCAGTACTATTCAGGTTGGCCAATATCTATTGGGGTTGGCCCACCGTTTTAAGCGCCTGCCCGCAGGAACTTCTTACAATTTATACGGTCATAATTTCAGGACAACGCGCTCCGATAACGGGACAATATATCTTAACGGTATTCACCGTATTCATGTTTTGCTGATTGAATCAGGTAAAGTTTTTGCGTTGCCTTACCCTTGGGCCACCAATACCGATCGGAAGATGGTCGCGGGCATTAGGAGCATATAGTCGTTAACAGGGAGGCTGGGAATATATGCTTTTTGTACGTACCGGACCACGGTTTTTGTTTCTTCAATCACCCAGCCCACCACAGTTAGAAGAAGTATTAGTCCAAAAACTCGGCGGGAAAACGCTTGACTTAGGCGGGGCCTTAAAAGAATCCAGCGACGCAGACACCATCGTATTGATTACCCCCTCCGGTGGTCCTGTAGCCGATATTGACAGTGTGCAGCAAATCGTCCTGGTACAAGCCGGGTCTTCTATAGTAATGATCCAACTCGTCAATTTGGGTTTGATAAGCCTGGTGACACAGGCCACCTTGGGTCCCGGGTTGCTTGTACAACGTCTCCCCAGGGGCAGCTCGGCGGTTCTGGAAACCATCAAGGAAGAATACGGGGCTACAGCCTTGCCCCTGATCAAGGCCATCGGTACAGGAAAAGCTGATGATACCGTAATCACTTTCACAGATAAGCCCCTCCATAAAGCAATTAAGGTCGAAGATATTTTTGACATTACCCTCCTGGTACACCGCCCCATTCCCAAACTCTTTCGCGAATTGAGCCGCGAAGCCATTCGTTATATTACCAAGGGATTGGACGATAACCAGTGGTATGAGGTACGTATTAACATTTATGATACTGATGAAGAATATAAAACCCACTACCGGCGCCTGGTTACAGTGCTGGAGGATCTAGAGGCAGGGCTGATTCTTGGTGAAGCCTGGACAAGGGACCACGCTCTGGCCCTTTTTTCGGTTGTGGCCTACCAGATCAGATTGTTTACGATGCTGCACCCCCTTGAACTCAAACGCATCCTCCTGGGGCTTGAATATACCGACAGTGGATCCCGCTGCGCCGATATCGACCTGTATTACCGCCGTAAAAAAGTCGAATGGGCCGAAGCCAAACAATCTCCCAGTACCCGAGCCAGCTTAGGCGTGCAATATCGCAAAGAACTTCTGGCCCGCCTCCATCCCCATGCACGCGAGAAAGTACTTCAACTGGAGCAAAGTATCGGCTTAAAGTAATAAAGCTAAGGCACGGAAAATCCAGCAGGATATGGCGCAAGGGTGTCGAACAAAAACTTTATTAGTATCCCGAGGTGCTCCACGTGGCTAAACCCAAGAAAAAACGCAGCAAGAAACTCACTCTGGTCATTATTCCCGAAGCCGGCCGGCAAATTAAACAGCTGGCCATATCAGTGCGCTTACTGTGGTGCGCCGGAACTGCTTTCCTGGGATTACTGGCCTTAACGATTTTCCTTGCCTGGCACAGCCAGCATTTATCCACTCGCGTTAATGAACTGCAAGAACTTGAAGTTATCAACCGGAAACAGGCGCAGGAAATTGCCCAGCTGAAGGACAAGGCCCGTTCGATAGAGCAGCAAATATCAGAATTAGAGCAACTGGAAGTAAAAGTACGTTCCCTTGTGGGACTGCCTCAGCGGGAACGCTCCCATACCCAGCAGGTTTCCCGTGGTAGTCGTCCTCATCTATCTCCCACCGAGCAAGACGGGCTGCGTATTTTGGCGGAAACCAACTCGGATTTCAACATCCTTGATCAAGCCGTGCAAAATAAACAAGCAGAGATGATTGAACTGCATCAAGACGTATCGGAACGTCTTCGTTATCTGGCTCATCTACCCAGCCAATGGCCCGTAAGCGGTCATATCACTTCGCCTTTTGGGAGCAGGCGTTCTCCTTTCGGGCGGGGTTATGAATTCCATGACGGACTTGACATTGCTGCAAATTACGGTCAAACGATTTATGCTGCCGGAGACGGCGTAGTAACCTTTGCAGGTTATCTCGCCGGGTACGGTCTTACCGTTTCTATAGACCATGGTTACGGGCTGGTCTCACGCTACTGCCATACCTCGCGTGTTTTGGTTCGCCGAGGAGGGCAAGTAAAGAGAGGGGAGCCGGTGGCCCGGGTAGGTAGTTCCGGACGAAGTACCGGCCCACACCTCCATTTTATGGTTCTAAAAAACGGAACGCCGGTAAACCCGTTAACATACTTAAAGTAAGATTAGCGCCGCTAATACAGGAGGGAATGCTGTGTTTAAGAAAAAAAATGAAATAGGGAACGGCGTAACCATAATCGCCAAAGGCGTAGCTTTTAAAGGTACATTGGAGGGAAAAGGTTCCTTTCGCATTGATGGAGATTTTCACGGGGAAATAAATGCCCAGGGAGATATCACCATCGGTAAAGAGGGCAAAGTAGATGCTACCGTGAGGGCCGGCAACCTGGAAGTAGCTGGATTGCTTAAAGGCAAAGCCACCGTAAACGGCCGCCTGTATATTAGTGCCACTGGCCGCGTAGAGGCCGACGTCAAAGCAGACCGGCTTGCCGTTGAGGAAGGTGGCGTATTATTGGGTCAGTGCAATGCCTGCCCGGAAACCAAAAGTCCCACCACTCCCACTGACAGGCTGAAAGCCGTAATGTCCAGCAATAAAGAGTCAGTAAGCAGTAAGCAGTAAGGAGTGAGAAGTAATTAAAGACTTCGACTTCTCTGCTTTCTTTAGCCCCGTTATCTTATTCACTACAGGTTTCCTGGCTAAGTTACATCAGCACGGGTAATTGGGTAATTAATAATTTGGGTTTCCGGGAGACCACAGAGGGTCTCCCTACTCTCTTACTAAGTACCTTATATAGAATGTAAGGGAGGGTCTGTGACCCTCCCGCTGACCCCAAAGGAATGCCTTAATCCACCGCGCATCTCATTGTATCACTACCGTATCACTACTGTATCACAGCCCAGCACTCAGCGCTAATAATACATAGATAATGGCACTAAAGTGCCGCCGGATAACTGGAATGAACATCTGCACTGTTTGTTGTTCACTGAGTACTGGGCGTATCACGCCGCTTTCCTGTCGTAGTCCGCAAATACCAGAATCTTTTTGGGACAGGCTGCAATACAGGAGGCGCATTTGATGCAGTCGTTGTCCCGTACTATGCCGTCAGCCCGGTATTGATGCGGCTCCAACTGCATCGGGCATACTGCGGCGCAGCGCCCGCACTCCGCGCAGCCTTCTTGCAATGTTAACGGTCTTTTTCCTTCCGAAAGCCAGTGGGCCAACGTTCCCATCGGGCAAATATGGCACCATACCCGCGGGTGATAAATCAGGCCCAGCAGGATACCGATAACCGTAGTCACCGTCAGCACCCTTACCAGCGCCAATCCTATCTGTTCTGCATTACCCCAGTGAAAGTAAAACTGTGTACCGATCACCGAAAAGATAATCACAATCATAAATACCCGCAGGCCGGTATGCCTGAATAGTGAGGGGATACGGGATTTGGGGCTGATCTTTCCCAGGATGACGTCGAAAAATGCCCCCCGGGGACACATCCAGTCACACCAGTGCCGTCCTCTGAAAAAGGCCACGGCTACAGCTCCAATCATGCAACCGAAAAGTAAAAACCCGAGTAACGGGTACCACCACCCGACCACAGCTACCAACGGTAGACCAAGCCAGGTAAGGGTCTGCAGTTTTGATCTCTTTTGGGTTAGTACGTCCATACGCCACCTCCAGTTGTTATATTTAATGTATTAATATATTTATATATTACGATAATAAGTTTAATAAATCAATACTAACAATGAAATATCTAATTGAGGGTAATTGGTAATTAGTGGTAGATTAAAGTTTTCCATTTACGTGGCAAGTACGATAGTAGGCCAATCTTTAAAAAAACTTTTATCTTTATACTGCCAGTACTTCATTTGGTTCAAACAGATAAAGATAGCGCTCCTTTACCTGCCGGCCCAAAATTGTTTCTGCCGCCAGGGCGTAAAGATTTAACTGGCCCTGGTAGCGTTGACGAATTTCCTCCACCTGTTTTTCACTCACATCATCAGTCTTGTAATCTACCAGCACCAGGCCGTCTCCCTCATCGAACAAACAATCGATAATACCCTGCACCAGCACCGTCTCCCCTTCACTGCACTCGTCATCAATATCCGGGTAAATGGCCGCAACAGGCAGGGCAAGGCTGAAGGGGCGTTCCCTGTGTACGGAGCGTGCTTTGAGCATCCGCTCCCCCAGGGGACTTACAAAGAAAGCGGCAATTTTTTCCACATTTATGGTTGCGGCTTGTTGGGAAGTTAACAATTCCTTATCGACCATCTGTTCAATCTGATGTGCTATACCAGCCGTACTCAAATCTCCGCTCAGGTCGACATGCCGCATTACCATATGCACAGCCAATCCCCGCTCGGCAGCCCTCAGCCCGCCTTGCTGCTGCAGAAACCGCGGCCGCTCGACACGGTACCGGTAATATACACGATGAGAGGCATCTTCCTCACCGGGCATCTCATCAAAGCGCCGCTTGATCTCCGTTACCGAAACCTTGGCGGTATATCCTACCACCTTCTCGTATGGATAGCTCCACGTTAACCGTCTTTCGACAGCCGGTGGTAAAACCGGTGCCGTCTTCACCGGTTCCAACTTATCGACCTGTGCAAGGCAAGACAAATTAACACCACTATGCTCCGGTACCCTGCCTTCATCCCCGGCCCCGGCGATTACCACCTGCCAGCGTGAAGGATCATCCCTGAATGCCGGGTGTTCTTCTTCAGGCGTTTCCGCTATTTCCCGGAGTCCGGTGCCGTCGGGGTGCCTGGCTACTGCCGGGCAAATCCAGTCCAGAAAGCTTGTTCCCTGCAGGATGACAGCTTCAGGTAAAGCGTGCCCCGTATCTGATAAGTGGCGGCACCACTTTTCGGCATTCTGCGGCAAGTTGTTAACCGAACCTACCATTACCAGTTTTTCACGCGCCCTGGTCAGGGCTACGTAAAGCACCCGCAGTTCCTCTGCCAGCATCTCACGGTTTAATTGTTCCTGAATCGCCAGCTTGGCCAAAGTCGGGTAGCGTACCCTGGCTTCAGGATCAACAAAACTCACGCCGAGGCCTAATTGTTTGTGCAGCAGAATATCCCCGCGGGTGTCTATGCGGTTGAAACGCCGCCCCATGCCCGCAACAAAGACCACCGGGAACTCTAAGCCCTTACTCTTATGAATGCTCATAATCCGTACCACGTTTTCGTTTTCGCCCAGGGCCCGTGCCGCACCCAGGTCACTGCCGCTTTCCTGTATACGATTGATAAAGCGCAGAAAGCGAAAGAGCCCGCGGAAAGACGTCGCTTCATACTGCCGCGCCCGGTCCTGGAGCGCCCGCAAGTTGGCCTGGCGCTGGGGTCCCCCGGGCATAGCACCGGCATAATCGTAGAAACCAGTGGTACGGTAAATATCCCAGATTAGATCCGGTAACGGCTCCTGGCGGGCCATGGTCCGCCAGCGTTCCAGCCTGTTTAAAAATTCCTGCAGCTTGCAAGACAGTTCGCCGAGTTCGGCCTTTGCCGCTGCACATACCGCCTCGTAGAAATCCCCCTCTTTTTTACAAAGGCGTATCCGGGCCAGGTCACCGGCTTTCAACCCCACCATTGGCGAACGCAGGACCCCTACCAGGGGTAAGTCCTGTCGGGGATTATCGATAACCTTCAAGAGAGATAATACGGTATCTACCTCTACAGCCTCAAAGTAACCCGTACCAACCTCGGCATAGGCTGGTATCTCCCATAAACGGAACTCGTCCAGAAAAACACTTGCTCTTCCCCTCACTGCCCGGAGCAGAACAACCACGTCCCGGTACTGGACCGGCCGGTAACCACCGTATCTCTTATCATAGATCTGGTACTGGCCGTCCACCAGTTCCCGGATGCGGCGCGCCACCAGGCGCGCCTCGCGCTGGTCGGCATCCAGGTCTTCCTGCTCATCCAGGCCGCAGCCCTCTTCTATCGCCCCATTTTCGCTTAAGTCCTCTCCGGCTCCGGGACTACCCTTTTCCAAGAGATAAAGTTCTACCGGCCCTCCCACCGTCATGCGTTCGCCGGGTGCTTCAGGGTAGTGCGCACCGTATACCAATTCGGCCCCGGAGGTATACGCGATCTCCCCCGTTTCCGGAGTCATTAGCTGTTTAAAGAGAAAATTGACGGCGTCTACTATTTCCTTGCGGCACCGGAAATTACGTGCCAGGTTAACCCGGCACTGTGGTCTCCCGGCAACCAAAGCACCCACCTGCCGCTTCACTTGCGGCAGTCCC
The DNA here is from genome assembly GCA_017656185.1 of Peptococcaceae bacterium. Taxonomy (GTDB): domain Bacteria; phylum Bacillota; class Desulfotomaculia; order Desulfotomaculales; family JACDOK01; genus JACDOK01. The sequence goes on from JACDOK010000004.1 coordinate 66,319, forward strand.
GCGGAAACATCTATGCCGGATACGTCCAGTAAGGGGTATTCTTCATACTTACTCATAAACAAACCCGGTTCGGCAAGGCGGAAACGGTAAATGCTTTGCTTGACATCCCCAACCATGAAACGGTTAGGACTACTCCCGTCACCGCAGCGTGATACGAGACTAAGTATTGCTTCCTGCACATCATTAATGTCTTGATATTCATCTACAAGTACCTCGACGAATCTCTCCTGCAGTTCCCGTGCGATGGGTGAAAGCTGCAGCGTTCCACCCCGGTGGCCCTCGCTCAGCAATTCTAGGGCATAGTGCTCGAGGTCATCAAAGTCCAGCAATGCCCTCTCGGCCTTATACCGGCGGTACCGTTCTTCAAAATCCTTAACCAGGTCAACCAGGGCAGCAATTAGGGGGCTAATCGCCCGGAGGTCCCGGACGTGTTCCTCCAACGGACGCGCAAAATAAGTTTCTCTGAGCTTCTTGAACTGGCCTTTCACCCCGTCCCGCAGCTTCCTGACCCGTTCTTTGAGCGTTTCATCGGCACCCTTGCAGGGCTTGAGACGGGCAAAATCCACTCCGGCTATCCTGTGGAACAAAACATCCCAGCCCTCATCGCAGGCTTTGATAATACTATCCAGCACAGCAATTTCATGCACTAAATTTTCTTCATAAGACGCCGGGCCGGCAGGATACCTTGTTATAATAAGTGCCTGCTGAAGCTCAGCCCGCAGGGCTTTCAGCTTAACCCGTATTACATCCATTAAGCGCCGCACCCATGATTTTTCAGCGGTACTACCCGGCGCCACATCAAAAGATTTACGCACCGTTTCCAGCCACCGCGTGCTAAAGGGAGTACTGCGGGCGAATTCAAACATTTTGAGGACAATATCCTGCAGCAGGCTGTCATCACGTTCACCCCCGTAGGCGTCGACCAGGCGGGTAAAAGCTTCGGACCGGGAACTGTCGGAACTGTCTTCTCCAATCGCGGCGTACCAGCTCTCAAAGACGTCATCCAAAGCCTCCAAGCGGAGCAGGGCCGCTTCGATGTCATCGGCAATTTTAAAGGACGGGTCCAGCTGCAAGCGGTGGAAATGCTGGCGCACCAGGTCCAGACAGAAGGAGTGCAGCGTTGTGATACAGGCACGGTTTAGTAATGCAAGCTGGCGCCTCAGGTGTTTGTTTCCCGGCTCCCCGCGCAGCTTGGCCGCGATCGCTTCCCCGATACGGCTGCGCATCTCCGCCGCGGCGGCCTTGGTAAAGGTTACTACCAGTAAACGGTCAATGTCCACCGGTTCTACGGGATCGGTAACGCGATTGATAATACGCTCCACCAGCACTGCTGTTTTACCGGTTCCCGCAGCCGCTGAAACCAACAGGTTGCAGTCCCGGGCTGTGATCGCCGCCAGCTGCTCCCGCGTCCACCTCATCTTACTCACCGGTCTCCCCCTCCTTCCCGGCCTTCATGCGGTGCCAGATATCATCATCGGCTTCTTCGGCAATGATCCGGTAGTTGTTATCGTCCAGTAACGTGTCAAAATGGCATACGGGCTTAAACTCACAGTGCATACAGTATTTGAAGCGACCGCGCCGGTAGGGGTTCATAGTAACTATACCCTTCACAATCTGCCCGCCGCTGTCCTTTAATACTTCATCCAAATGGTTGAAAAGATCCTGGAACTGTTCCCTGGAAACCACCGGGGTGTTTTGGTAAAACCCGTTTTTACCCAGGGCGACGGGAATAATCTCGGAATGACCTGAAATGTTACGGTCCATCAGGCGGACGACCTTCTCGTCCCCGAGCAGAAGTCCTTTCATCCGTAAACTTTTCAGCAGTTCTTTATCCAATACAGCCGGGTCAACAGGGCCATTGGTGCTCACTATCGGGTCGCGAATGGCAAAATAAAGCATCCCCCCGGGCAGGGCTTCCTGCCCCACCAAATCCTTGGCATACAGCAATGCTACCCGCAAATAGGTTAACAGCTGGATTTTCAGCCCGTGAAAAATCGCAGTAAGATCTAAAGAAGCCGTGCCCGACTTGTAATCAATAATGCGGAGATACGTGCCATCATCACCTTTGACCGCATCAATGCGGTCAATCTGCCCCTGCAGTTCCATCCTCGTACCGTCGGCAAGGTGAAAAACTACCGCCGGCAATACCCCGCCCGGGCCAAAATACAGTTCCAGTCCCACGGGGCGGAAATCGCCTCTCCTGGCGTGTTCCGCCAGCACTGAGGTTGAACGTTCCACCGTACGCCGCAGCTTCTTGCAAAGGTAGCGGTAACGCGACGAACTCAGCAAGATCTGAGACTGAAGTTTGGGTGTTAATTCCCCAACAATTTCACCCGCGAGACGGGCACAATGCGCCCGGTCCAACTCAGCCCAGTCCAACCCCTGGGTTTTGACACGTTCCCCGAAAGCCTTTAAGGCCGCGTGGAAAAAATGCCCGATATCCGGTGCCGCCAATTGCTGCACCGGCCTGTCCTTGAGCCGCAATCCGTAATGCAAAAAGTGGGCAAAAGCACAGGAACGAAACTTTTCGATACGTGATACGCTTACCCGTAAAGGGGTACCGTAGATCTGCCGGCTCACCTCGGGAGGAATGAAATCCTCACGATTGCGGTGGCACAAACCGGAAAATACCCGGGCTATGCGCTCATCCGAGCCGGCTTTTGTTACGAACCAATTGTATACCGACCACCAGATATCTTTAATCTCCCGCCCCGCCTTGGCCTCACGCAGCTTGGCGGCCAGGTAGGACAGGGTCCGTCCCGGCCGGGTAATGAATTCTATGTCAATTTCGCTCCCCGGGGGGTCTACCGGGTAAAAGGTCTCTTCCAGGTCCGGGAACAACTCCTTTACCCGGGCGATGACGGGGGAAGGCATCAATGCCTGGCCTTCCTCATCCGCCAGGGGATAACTCAGCCAGAGCATATGACTCGGCCTGGTTAAAGCTACATAGACCAGGAACTGCTCGTCGAAAACCCGCCGGCGCCCACCGGGCGCCACTTTTAACCCGATGGTTTCCAGTCGCTCCCGTTCCGGCTCGGTAAAAATCCCACCGGCGTCGGCTCTGGCCGGCAGCACACCGTCCCCAACACCCAGGACAAAACAGGCCTTGACATTGGGATTCCGTGAACGTTCCAGAGAAGCCACCAACACCTGGTCCAAGGAAGGCGGTATCAAGCCCAACCTCAGGCTTTCCAGGCCGGTATCCAGCACCCGGGCATATTCTTCAACGGTCATTGGTTGTTCTCCCAAAGACTCCACCAGTTCATCAAAAAGTCCGGCGACCTCGTTCCACACCTGGTTGTGCTTGCGGGCCGTTTCCGGCTGGCCCTCTTCCTCGGCCCGGCGAGCCCATAATGCGATCCGCTCAGGCACGCCAAGCTTTTCCAGCAGGTTATATAGGTAGGAAGTAATTTCGCGTACCGTAAGCTTCCGGGCGCTCACTCCCCGCGCAAACTCCCGCAGGGCGGATGCGGCCTGGTCCCGTGCCCGGTTCACTTTTTCCAACAAGTACCGGTCCTGGTCCGTTAAATCATCTTCCTGTTCAAGGGAAACAGCCCTGGTAAAACGCCACGGTTCTTCCTCCAGCCACAGCTTACCGTTGATCCCGTGCGCCAGCACATAGTTCTCCAAAAGGTCGACCGCCTCCCGGCCTATGGGTACCAGGTCCGTCTTCAAATACCTGAAAACCGGGTCATAACTCCAATTCTTAATTACCACTTCGAGGGCCGAACGCAGTAACTCCACCAACGGGTGATGCAGCACATCCCGTTTTTGGTCAATGAAATAGGGAATTTCATAGTCACTGAATACCGTGGCAATCAAATCACCGTATGCGCTAAACTCCCTCAACACCACCGATATATCACGCCACCGGTAATTCTCCTCAATACAGAGGCGGGTAATTTCACGCGCCGCTGCTTCTACCTCCGCCCGCCGGTTGGCGGCGGACACCACACGGATGGCCGCTGTGCTGCCCCTCATCGGTTGCGCCAAGGGATTATAAAAATTTTCTTCCAGGTAAGCCAGGGCCGGCCGGTTCCGAAACCGGGGCGGGACATCCCCGTCCAGTACCAGGGGCTCGCTCTCGGCAATGCCCTGTTTGGCAGCCATATTCCTCAACATAAACATTGTCTCCCGTGTGCGCTGGAAAAGTTCGCCCTCCTCCGGAGGGGTGTTCCGTCTGTCCCGCCCGTCCAGACACAAGGCAACGTTCACCCGCACCGCGGTGCGCATAATAATGTCCAGCACCCGGTATTCCTGAGGCGTAAAACCGGCAAAGCCGTCAATCCAGAATTCTGCCTGCCGTACAGTCGGGGATTTTGCGGCCTGTTCAGCCAGCAGGTTCAGGTAATCGTCCGGATCAGTGTAGGTACCGGCCAGGCGGTCCTGCAGGGACTGCTGGAGCAGGGACAAGTCGTCAAGCTTGTCCGCCAGGGTATCATATCCTTGTTCCCGCAGGTACCGTGCTCCCCCGGCCAGGCTCTCAGGGGTCTGGCAGTACATCTTCATCTCCGACAATGTCGACGCCAGGGTATCGGTAAAACCGGGCTGTCCCGCCGCCCGCTGAAAAGCTTTAAGCTCGTCATGATGCGCTTCCAGCAGCTGCCGCAGAATCATCCGCTTGCCCAGATCACCGATATGGGCCCGGGCACTGCCTCCCGTTTCCTGCAGTACCAGCCAGGCCAGGCGCCGGAAACTCAATACCTGTGCCCGCATCATCCCGCCCAGCCCCGGGGTGCCGGCCAGTTCCTTTTCATATTGGAAAGTAGCCTGCTCGGGTACCAAAAAAATTAACGGGTGCCCTTCCGGAGACCGCCGCAAGCGGTCTCTGATTTCATCGAGGCACCTCTTAGTTTTGCCCGTGCCGGCTCGTCCCAGGATAAATCTTAAACTCAAGACGGATCGCCCTCCGCAATGCCATTAGACAATATAGACGGCGGCAAGTTGGTATAAAATTTCTTTTTTAGTCCTCTTTTCCCTTTTTTGTTGTCCTTAGAAACTACCTTTCCCGCACATATGACCGAAATTGGCTGTCTTTATTGATTTTCAGCCTCTGGTGACGGAACAAAACATTTTATACCTTGTGATAACTTTCTCATTAGCTTGCTAATTAGCATTACTAACAGTTATAGTATTAAAATAAGCATTATTATCTATATTTCGGGGTGGGTAAGCGTGGAAAACCTATCCTGGCAAGCGATTATATTGGAACTGATAGGCGGTATGGGCCTGCTGCTTTACGGCATGCAGGTCATGAGCGAAGGTTTGCAAAAAATCGCCGGTCACCAGCTGCGGCGAATCCTGAGTTCGCTTACCCAAAACCGGTTTATCGGGCTGGTAGTTGGTGCCCTGGTCACCATGCTCTTCCAGAGCAGTACGGCAACCACCGTTATCCTGGTAGGTTTAACCAGCGCAGGTGTCATTGCCTTAAAACAATGCCTGCCCGTTATCCTGGGTGCTGATATCGGTACCACGGTAACAGCGCAGCTTATTGCTCTCAAAGTAACAAAGATTGCCCTGCCGATCGTGGGTGTCGGCGCCACCATCATCTTCTTTTCCAAGCGCGATCGTTACCGCCGCATCGGTCAGGCCATCACAGGTTTCGGTTTACTTTTCTTGGGTCTAAAAATTATGGCTGATGCCATGCACCCCCTGAGGGACGCGCCCATTTTTAAAGATATGCTGCTGGCAATGAGCGATAATGTTCTCCTGGCCGTCGTGACCGCTGCCATTTTTACTTTTTTGATCCACAGCAGCGCCGCATCCATCGGTATTATCATGCTGCTGGCAATGCAGGAGCTCATTACTCTGGAGTCGGCCATCTACCTTATCCTGGGGGCCAACGTCGGGACATCGTTTACAGCCATCCTGTCAAGCCTGGGATCGCGCCGTGAAGCCCAGCGGGTGGCGATGGCACACTTCCTGGCCAAGCTGGGTGGGACCTGTCTTTTTCTACCTTTCGTAGGGCCCTATGCCAAATTATTGCAGGCCGTTGCTTCATCACCCATCTTCCAGGTGGCCAACGCGCATACCTTTTTCAACGTCGGCATTGCCATCATCTTTTTACCGTTTACAAACTTCGGAGTGTGGGTATTGGAGAAAATTCTGCCCGATAAGGTTCAGGCAGAGTTCGAACCCAAATATCTTGACGAGTCTCTTATCAGCACTCCCTCGATCGCAATCGGCTTGGCCTATAAAGAAATTATTCACCTGTCGGCAGAAATACTGCGCATGACCAAAGACGTAGACCGTGTCTTCCGCAGAAAAGATATGAATATTTTGGAAGACGTGTTGCATAAAGAACAGGTCATCGATGCTCTCTTTGCACAAACCAACAGTTATCTGACGCGTATCCTGCGTCAACCTCTTGACCGCGGTGAGTTCCGCAAGTCAATGGGCCTGGTACACGTGCTGCACGATCTGGAACACATCGGCGACATTATCGATAACAGCATCGCCGGGCTCGCCCAAACTAAGATCCAACAAGGTTATGAATTTTCCCCGCAGGGTTGGCAGGAACTAAACAATTTTCATCACAGGCTGTATGAGTTGATGCGCAATGCGCACAAGGCCCTGGTTCGTAACGACTATTGCCTGGCAGAAAAGGTAATTACCGAGCAGCCCAAAATTGCCCGGCTGGAACGCGAGCTGCGGCAGACTCATATTCACCGTTTAACTGAGGGTATCAAGGAAACCGAAGACACCAGCGGCATCCACCTAGAGCTGCTGAATAGCTACCTGCGTATCAGCGAACACGTGCGCAGTATTGCCCTGGTCATCGCCGAGGAACTGGTCGACACGCCGGCGTGTACCAGGTCCCCGCAGGAAGTAAGTAGAGACCTGGCAGAAGACGTGGAATACCAGGAACGTGTAAGTAATTTGTAAGCAATAGAATATACAGTTGTAATTCGCACCCCCGCCCTCAAAAACAGCATCACACTTTACACTCACTGCCCGGTCCTACCTTTCTTCCTCCAGGTAGTGCAGCACGACAAGCGAAATTACTGCCGCAAAAGATGCCGGTACCAGCCCCACGCTGTAATACAAGTAAGGAACTATCCAGGTAGACAGCGCCACAAAGGAGGTATTTATTAATAGTTTGATCCCACTGATCTGAAACACCCTAATTCCCCTCGCAGCAACATATTTTTGTTTCTAATGTATTGTTGCTGCTATCCCAAACGTGCCAGGGAATTGACAGGAGAAATATGAGAATGAGAGCAGATTGGCACAAACGCTATGGCATTGCGAGCTCCTTAATCACTAATTCCTACTTAAGAATAATTTCATCAAGCCTCCTCTTCGGCACATGGTGGACTCCATGCTCATCCCGCCAGTATTTGATACTACCGTCCGGTCCCACAGTATCTATGACCACCGTTTCCTTGGGCTTACCCAGGGCCACTACCAGCAGAATTTCATACTGCTCCGGAATTTGCAGCGCTTTACGCAGTTGATCTCGCTTGACCGAAGCAATAATGCACCCGCCTAAGCCCTTTTCCACTGCACCCAGGAGTATGCTCTGGCAGGTAATACCATGATCACAGCCAAAATTACGTGTAATGCCGGTATCTCCCAGGACGACAATGTAAGCTGCCGGCCGTTCCCCTTCCGCCGGGCCTTCCCAATCTTTGAGATAAGCGGCCCAGGCCAGGCACGGGAAAATCTTGGCGTTTGTCCCGGGGTCACAGGACAAGATATATTTCAGCGGTTGCAGATTGGCCGCCGAGGCCGATAATCGCGCTAGCTCCACAAGTTCTTCCAAAGTTGCGCGTTCCACAGCCACGTCTTCATAAAAACGCCGGTAACTGCGGTTCTTCTTTACCAGGTCCTTAATCACGCTATCTCCCCCCGCTTACCTAAACACTTGTGTTGATTTGCTTTTTGTCATTAAGGGTCACACAAGCGGCATGGTTCATAGCCCTGGTCAAGAGCCTCGTCACGGGTGTCCAATCGCACCCGGTGGCCAGGCGCAATATCCTTGACACTACGGCACGAGGGACGGTGGAACTTGCCGCTATTGCTGTTACCAATGTAATATACCTCCTGATCGGGAGGCTCCAGGCCCCAGAGGCCGCGCCCAGCTTCCCGCGCTTCACGCTGAAATTGTGTAAAAAAGTCAACGTATTTTACATTGGGCGGGACCGTTAGGGTCTGGGCATAACCGTTTATGAGCAAACCAGCATTAAACATCTTGGCCCGTACTTCCGCCTCGCTGCCTTCACCGGAAGGCTTGTCGGTCCAAACGTAAGCCAAAAGGCGGCCGTAACGATCCCGTTCCTCCACATCAAGCTCCAGGTATACCGTACGGCCTTCCAGTTTTGCCTTCGTATAAGCCTTAGCCTCCGGTCCATATGGTTCCTCCCCTATTTGGGGGTGATTGGTTTCCGGCGTATCCACCCCAATAAAGCGTACCTTCTCCTCTCGACCTCCGTTCAGCAAAACATAAGCCGTATCCCCGTCAATCACCCGGGTCACTTTACCTTCGATATACCCTCCGGCATCAACACCCAGGTCACAACCCGAGAAGAAGATATTTATAAAGAGAAGGAGGCATAAAATGCCGGCATACCTTTTGTTTACTCCGCCATAGCAGCTTCGCCTTGTTATCACCCTTAACCCCTCTCCAATCCAACCTCATTCCCACCCATTTAAGTAGGGGTGGTCCTTGACTTGAATTTCTTAGGGCAATTCCTTACGGGTCCGGGCGGGCGCCCAGCACTCAGTCAACAATAGAGCGTTCAAATGTCCCTTCTTGTTTACATAACTCGACTCTTAGCGCTCTTACTTATGGTAATCAGCCCTGAGTGCTGGGCACCGAATTACCACAAATCCTTGCTCGTCTCCGCCGGGTATTTCTCTTCATTCATAACCAGCTTGTCTTCAATGGCCCGGTAAAGGTCGATATTAAGGTCATGGCAGAAAATCATCAGGTAAATAGCGATGTCGGCCACCTCTTCCCGGATGCGCTGCAATCTCTCCTCATCAATATCTTCCCGGGACGGTTTCCACTGAAAAAGCTCCATTAGTTCTGCCGCTTCAATCGCGAGAGACATCGCCACATCCTTGGGAGTGTGGTAACGCGCCCATTCGCGCCTGTCCCGGAAGGCGATAATCTTATTAATAATCTCATTGAGTTCCAACATAATCACCCCGATTTAAACCCCGAAGGCTCCAGAGGAAATACCCTAACCAACGTAATCCTCATCTATCCTTCCTGTCCAAAAACCCGAGAATTATAATAATCATCCTTGTTAATCCTGTGGATCTTGTCTAAATCAAGGACCCCAAAAGATGCCTTCAATCTCCCATTATTATCCCGTTCCTAATCCCGTCAATTCTATCAATCCCGCTACTTCAAAGACTACCCCAACTCCACCAACCCGAACTCTACCTCAGTATCCCGCAGCGCCTCAAGGATATGCTTGTGACAGGTAAACATTAAAATCTGGTGTTCGGCCGCCAGTTTGCCCAGCAAACCCAGCGCCCCTTGTAACCGCACGGGGTCGAAGTCGACCAGAACATCGTCCAAGATGATGGGCAGAGAAACCATTGACGCATATTCCCGGGCCAGGGCCAGGCGCACGGCCAGGTAAAGCTGGGAAGCCGCTCCCCGGCTCAAATCGCTGACACTTACGCGGCGTCCCGAGCCATCCTCTACTTCTAAAAGGTCGGTCTGCCCCACCGGGGCAATAACCTGCCTGTAGGTACCGGAAGTAAGAGGTCTTATGTAAGTCGAGGCTCTTTGGATCACGACGGGCTGCCGCTCCCGTTCGTGCTTTTCCCGGGCCAGGTCCAAAAGAGTACGGCACAACTGCCGCACCTGCCATTCCTCAGCCACCTGTTTTAACAAAGATAACTTCATTTCCTTTTCCAACATCTTGGCTGCCAAATCATCCCCGGCCTCCATACGCTCGAGCTCGTTCTTTAAACTTCCAATTTGCTCACCGATAGCACTGTATTTATCATCTATCTCTGCCATTTCCTCATTTAACCGGGTCAACTCACCCTCGTTTTCAGGGTACGATGATTGTGCAAGCTCCCGCTTCATCCTTTCCCTATCCCCTGGCGTGCCAGCAATAAACTGCAGCTGGCGTTCCAATTCGGCCCTTTGCTTGATCAAGGTTTCCCTTCTGGCGTAATTGATCGCCCTGTGACGGAAGGTTTCCTCATCTTCCGCCCCGCCGGCTCTCATCAGGCGCATTTTTTCCTCTTCCACCTGCCGGATCTTGTCCTCCTGTCGCTTGAGGGCGGCTTTTTCCTTCACAATTTCTTCTTCCAGCCTGGCATACTCCTGTGACGCTTCCTCCCCCCGCCGCAAATCGTCCCGCAGGGATATCACCCTGTCGGCCGCGGTTTCAACCGCCGCCACAGGTCGTCCCAGGTTGGCCAGGACTTTATTTACCCGGCTGAGATAGCCCTGTACTTGTTCCCGGACTTCCTTTTCGGCCTCGCGCGCGCGCTGCCATTCACGATAACGGTCCCGTGCCTTCTGAACGGCATCCAGGAAATGCAGGGCTCCGGTAGGATCAAGTGTGACCGGGAGTCCTTGTCGTTCCAGCCACTGCTCCCACTCCCGGTGCAGTTGTTCGTATTCCTCACGTGCGCGGCGCCACCGTTTTTCGGCTTCCGTTACTCTCGTCCGCGCCCCCTCAAGAGCCTGTTCCGCCTTATGAACGGCCTGTTCGAGGTTAGCCCGAACCTGATGCGCTTGTTTTTCGTCTTCCAGTGCCCGGCGAATGCCGTCAAGCTCGTCTTGCGGCAGTTCATCCCGCCCCACCAGCGCAGCGGCACCCTGTTTAATCCTGCGGCACAGATCCTTTTCCTCGCTGGCCAGATCCTCGAGTTGGTTTTCCATTTCCCTGATTTTGATATCCAGCGCTCGCCGTTCTTCCTCTTGCCGTACCTGCCTGTCCTTTACCTGCCGGCGATAACGCAAAGCCAAACCTGCTGCTGCGGCATCAACCACCAGGAATATGCCCCCGAAAAGGGGATCTGCCAAAAAGGCGGCCATAGTTGACAATACCAGCAGAATAACGACTGCTCCCGTGAACAGCTTGGGCATTCCACTAACCGGGGTTTCCATAGAACGCCGCTGTCTTTGCAGGTCGTTCAGTCGTTGCTGCCCGCTGTTTCTCTCGATTTTCACCAGTTCCAGGCGGTGGTAGGCGTTGGTAATATCGTTAAGGATATTCACCCGTTCCGCCAAAGGAACTCCGGTAGGAGCTTCCGGAACCACGTGGGTTTCCAGCGCCCGCTTTGCTTCCTTCCATTCCCTGTCCTTATCTTCCAAAGTCATTTGGGCATTTTGCCATTCATTATAACTGGTGCTTACCACGGAATCTTGCCCGGCAAGCCTGCTTTTGAAATCCTGCACCTGCTGGGCCACAGCCACTGAAAGGTCTACCGCGGCCACCTTTTCGTCCGTCCAACCCGGCCCCAGCCGGGCCTTCTCTTCTTCGTAAGCTGCGGCGGCACGCTTTGTTTCCGCCGCCAGCTTTGCCAGGCTGTCTCTTCTCCCCACGAAGAGACGCCGTTCTTCCTCCAATTGTTCGATTTCAAGCCGGTGGTTCAGTATTTTTTCGTCGATCACCAGCTTATTGAGTTTTTCCGTTAAGACCTTCAGTTCATCGGCTTTTTTCCGGTACTCATCATTCAGTTCCCGCTGCCGCTCATTCAGGCTGTCGAGACGTTCAATACCAAACTCCGGAAATTCTGCGACCTCGGGTATTTCTTCCAATTGTGACCTGACATCCTGCAGGTCGATCCATATCCTGCGGGCTTCCAAAAGTCCCTGCAGCCAGCCGCGGCGTTTCTCGATCTTCCGCTTTTGCGCTATCAAATCCTCACGCTGCTTCTGCAGCCGGCGGACCTGCTCTTGCAGGAAATCATACTCCCCGGGCTGCCTGCGCAAGCGCCTGATATCTTCTTCCAAAGCGTTAATTTCTTTTAGAAGCTTGTTTATCCTGGATTTGGAGCCTCTCGGTTTAAAAAGATCATCCATTTCCCTGTTAAGCTTTCTCAAGGCGTTTGAAAATTTACCAGCTTCAAGCCCGGTAGTAGCGCCCCATACGTGGGCGCTGACTTCTTCGTTCCTCAATTCTTCCAAGCGCCGCAATTCGTCAACGTCAAAGGCAAAAACGTTGCGAAACACTAAGGGTGTGACGCCCCGCAGTATATTGTTTCTGAGGTAGCTTTCATCGCGCTTCGTCCCGTCAGGCAGGACCAATCTTACACGGCCCTTTTTAGTACCGGTTTGCCGCCGTTCAATCCGGTAGGTTAAGCCCTCTTCGTCTTCCAGCACCATATGGCCTCCTGAGCGACCCCCGCGCAAAGGCTCCGCTGCGGGTTCGTCCTTGAGGTTAAACCCGAAAAAAAGAGCCCGGATAAAAGCCATTAACGTTGACTTTCCGGCCTCATTGGGACCGTAAAATACCGTAAGGTTAGTCCTAAAGTCCGATTCTGAGAGCACCAGGTCGTGCAGGATGTTGAAACCATCCACGTATAGTTCTTTGATCCGCATTATTCATCGCCGTCCTGGAGATAATCTATGGCCATGTCTTCGGCCCGTTCCAAAAGCATCCATAGTTCCTCTTCATTATTATGGGATAAGTAACGTCCCGCCCGGTGATGGTTGAGCAAAACGTCCAGAGAAGCCCGCAGTTGCTGCTGCAAACCGGGATCTTCCCGCACCTGCCGCGCGAGGTTCAACAAGTCTCCCAATAAGGTATCGGTCTGTGCCAGTTCATCTTTATCTACCGGCGGGCGCGTCAACACCTGTAGCGTTTCCGGCCATACAAAGGGAGTCATTTCGGTTACACAACTCTCGCGCAGTTCGTAAAGTAAGTCATAAGCATTATGGTGTTTCCGCAATTCGGAGTGCAGAATACCCCGGCCTATGAGCTGCAGGCGTATTACGACCGAACGCTGCCGGTTGGTCTCCTGCACTTTCCCCACCACTGATACCAAACGTTCCCGCAAACGGTCGAGATTTTCTACCCCGTCGATCGTAACAGGTTTGACCTCCCAGGTCACCGCATTCAGGGGGACGAATTCCACGGTGCTGCGCCCGTTATCCCCCACCGTAACCACGCAGCAACCCCGGTCACCGGTTTCTCCGGGATGCCGCCCCTGCGGGTTGCCGGGGTATATTACCGCCGGCGCTTCCCGGTGAAGCACCTGGTAGGGCCGGTGAATATGCCCCAGCGCCCAGTAATCGAAACCACTGGCCAGCAAATCCTGCAGTTTACAGGGCGCGTAGTTCTCGTGTTCCGGCACGCCGCCGACGTTACAGTGCAGCAGGCCGATGGCAAACGGCGCCTCCCGGTGGCGTTTAAAGCGCAGGGCATAGTTTTCGTTTACATCACGTTGAGGATAGCTGATCCCGTACACCCGCGCGATCTCCTTACCCTGCCGCAGCACCGGGTACCATTCAACATCCCGGTGTGAAAAGAAATGTACCGTGTCAGGAAAGGTGATGGCAGGGCGCTTAACGCCGCAGTGGTCGTGGTTACCGTGCACAATAAAGGTCGGGATGCCCCTTTCCGCCAACCGCACCAGTTCGTCCCTCAACCTCAGCTGCGCGCGCAAACTCCCCTCGGCTGCTTCATAAACGTCCCCGGCAATTAACAAAAAAGCGGCCTGGCGGTCCAGCACCAGGTCTACAATACGGCGCAGGGTGGTAAAAGTACTTTCCCGGATTTCCCTCCGGACAAACTCCGGCCACGTATCCTCTTCGGAAAATTGCTGCAGTCCTCTGAATTGACTATCCAAATGCAAATCAGCCGCGTGCACAAAGGTGAAACCACCGGCCACATAACTCACCCCTACTTTTACTAAAGCGATTTTCCAAATATGTTAACTCTTACCCCTTCGACAGCAATACCGGATTTCCTACTGTAAACAAGCACTGCCGGTTTTATGTAATGCCGGGCAGCACCTTGACAGGCTCACTTAAGCATACCGGCAGCTTTACAATCTTCAATGGCACAGGATAAACTTAAGTGGAAGTCTTAACGGAAACACGTATCATCCAAGGAGGCTTTTTGGTGGACGGGTATCCCGTAACTGGCAAAAGGAAATTTGACTGCCGTATTGCGGACTGTTTTGACTGCGATGCCGCTCCCGGTTGTCCGATATTGAAAGAACTCTTCACCAGGAATCAAAACAGCGAAACCAAAAACTTACCGCCTGCCGGGGCCGGAGCTTGTCATCCCAAGAACGGCTTGAACGAACTCACAGGGGCGCAGTGGTTATATTTTACCAAAACACTGCTGACGACCTCATTTCCCAGCGCTTATGCCCACCACCTGAGAAAGGCTCACGGCGCCAATAAACCTCCCCAGCTTATGAAGCTTCTTATTGAATTTTTCACCAAACGGGACGGGAAGGTTTTGGACCCCTTTGCCGGGGTCGGCGGCACTCTTATCGGCGCAGCGATCGCCAATCCACCACGCCAGTGTGTGGGGATAGAAATTAACCGGAAATGGATTGAAATTTATCACCGTGTGGTCGACCACTGTCGCGAAGAAGGCAATAAGATCAACCGGTACGAGATGATTCAGGGACACTGCCTGGAAATATTAAAGGAGTTTCCGGACAACCACTTTCAGTTTATCGCTACGGACCCGCCCTATAACACCCATTTTGAACGCACCATGTGTACCGGCCGTTACCAAGAATACGCCAACAGGCGGACCGATTACAATATGCGTTCCGACCACAAAAACGACCTTGCCAATCTTAGTTCCTACCAGGACTATTTAGATGCCATGGAAAAGGTATTAGAGGCCTGTTTAAGAGTTCTCGAACCCTGTAAATATATGGCCGTGATTATCAGAAATGCGTACCAAAACGGGGAATATATCTTTACGCACGCCGATTTGGCCCAACGGGCCCGCAAAGCAGGTTTCATTCCGAAGGGTGAAATCATCTGGTATCAAGCAGGAACCCGCCTGAGGCCGTACGGTTACCCTTACAGCTATGTGCCCAACATCGTGCACCAGTATATTCTTATTTTTCAAAAGCCGGATAGGTCTATCGTATCATCCTTCCTTCCCGGTCCACGTGATAAGTGATACCTCGCCAGCTAAGTGTTCCCTGCACCACAATTCTGATGTAGGTCCAGAGAAAGACGGCGTCCATAACCGGCAGCACCAGTGCTTCTTTGCCGCCTGTTCCGGCACGCCGTGTCACCAGGAACATCGTGAGCATTTTGCCGCCCAGATGGACCAGAAAGGCGTACAAGTATTCCGGCATACCGGTGAGAAGATACCCGATCCCTGCCACCCCGTAAAAATAGGCCACCACCATAAACGGAATCTCCAGCGCCGTATGCAGCATCCTGCGGTAGATCAGCGCCCCCCTGGCCAGAAGACTAACGGCATCTTCATATGACTTGGCGCCCACGGGTGAAATCACGGGGGGCCCCACCCTGACTTCATACCCGGCCTCTACCACCATCTGGCCTATTTTCACATCCTCGGCGACGTACCCCCCAAATGCTTCTATCCCCCCGATTTCGTCGAGCACGTCTCTTCGCACGGCAATCGTTCCTCCAGCCACGCCCAGCTTAAAAATCCCGGCATAAGGGAGCCATTGCGCCAGAACGGTGCCGTTCAACTGTAACTGGTAAACCAGCGCCCAGAGCCCCTTAGGGTCGACGTGAACGGGTAAGGCGGAAACCAACCCGACTTTATGATCCAGCAGTGGAGCAACAATCTTGGTAATGAAATCCTTTTCGACATACATGTCGGCGTCACTAAAAACCAAATAAGGATGCCGCGCCATCCTGGCACCGTATAATAAGTTACTGCTTTTCCCCGTCAGACCTTCCTTAACCGGGTTGACAATGATCTTGATATCTACACCGGAGTATTTTTCCTTTAACTTATACAGTAAGGGTAGGGCCGGGTCACTCTTATCTTGAAGACTAAATATAATCTCATAGGGCCCCTTATAATCCTGTTCACAAAAAGAACGGAAGTTGTTCCAGACATCCGCATCAAGTCCTTTTACCGGCTTGACCACCGAAACACCCACCGCAGGCTTAGTTTCAGGGCTGCGATTGATCCTTCTCAATCCACAACTCGCCGGCACAACATGACCGAGCATGAACAAGGCGAAAACCGCCGCCATAACTAAGACGATATGCTCCATCAAGTACCTCCTGGCCTATCTGCTCATCATAACGTATTTTTCTGGTGGGTTCCTTATTCTCCTGCCCCGGCTAGTGTTTAACCCTTACTAAAACGACAAACCCACGGCGCGGCGGGCATAAAAAAGAAATTCTTTTCGGCGTACGGCTTTCACGCGAGCATATTCCTTTCTGACAAGCTGCTCAAGTTCCAAGGACAGGCCTTGCTGTTTAAGATCGCTCCTGAGCTTCCTGAGAAGCAACTCCACCTCACGATCGCAATCACTTTCAAGGTCACGCACTTTTTTCATATATTTGGCCGCCAAAACCGGAAACCGCAGTTTTTGAAGCGGCCCCAAACTGCGGTACTCCTCAACACCCCTATGCAGCAAATCAAGCAAAATGTCCTCATATTTTTTTCTAAGGCTTTCATCCTGGGTTCATATTTTTGTCTTAGAAAATTAAAAGATACCTGGTCACAAAAATTATGGTACCCAGGCTGTTTACCGGATAACATGGCTCTCACCCTTCTGTGCTGCCCACCCTATGCGTTTGGGCTGCACTCTTCCTGCCATGTATATGCATGCATGCCATATTATGACATACTTCCCGGCACAAAAAAGACTGGCTCGCATGCCAGTCTTATATTGCTAAACAAACAGGGGCATATATGGTAAAAACCCTGTTGATTAAAACGGCTAATAAGAATTTATTTCATTTGGTCCCAAGGATTTCCTACTTTATAATGCTCAAAATTTCCTTAAACTCTTCGCCCCGCGCCGCCCGCAGCAATTCGAACAACGCCGTCTCTACGCTGGTAATATCAACACCGTATCTTTCCATCTTTCTCAGCCCGATTTCTTTATTTCCCAGCGCCCGTGAGGAAACGGCGTCCGCGACAACCTGGACTTCATAACCCAAATCCTGCAGCCCTACAGCCGTCTGGTAAACACAGATATGCGCCTCAATCCCGGCCACCAGTACCTGCTTCCGGCTGAAAGCAGCCAGCATTTTTACAAACTCGTCGTTATCACAACAGTTAAAAGTATCCTTAACAATAGGCCGGATACCGGGTAACAGTTCCTTAACCTCATCTATGGTCGGCCCTAGTCCCTTGGGGTATTGTTCCACTAAAAGAACGGGAACATCTAACACCTTGCTCCCCTTGATAAGCCGCTGAAGGTTGTCGAAGAGTATTTCTCTGGCGTGCATTGTACGGGCCAGTTTCTCCTGCACGTCAATAACTACCAGTACCGTATGCTCCCGGTCCAACACGTTAGGTACCCCTCCCCTTTACGACCGTTCCATGCTATGCTATAGCCGGGTGGTAACATTGCACGTGGTTGGCTGGATACTAATGATTATGGCCTCTCTTTTGGTGGCGGACGCCCTGATGGCCCTCCTTTTCGGCCGGCGTTACCTCCGCTGGGGCACAAGCCTGCTGCCCGAAGAATACCGTATTATGTTTGAGAAAATCCTTAAACTTCCTATGCCTACTTTAATATTGATCGCATTCGCCGAGCTAGCACTCGGCCTCAGCCTGCACTGGCTGGGATGGAACCTTATCCGCTAGCACCCATCTTTTCAAGAG
Source organism: Peptococcaceae bacterium (assembly GCA_017656185.1). Lineage (GTDB taxonomy): Bacteria > Bacillota > Desulfotomaculia > Desulfotomaculales > JACDOK01 > JACDOK01. Next base: position 84,045 of record JACDOK010000004.1, read on the forward strand.
CCTGTTTTATTTTCCTAACGTCGTCCAGGAAGGGCGCCGGCATTTCTGCCAGGCAGTCTTCCCGCAGCTCCTCGCTTAACAGTTCCTCGTACCAGCCTATGTACCCCAACACCGGCCGGTCCGAGCATGCCTTTGCGATAAACTCACGTTCAGCCGCCGTTCGTACCCGGTTTCCCACATAGCCGGTTTTTTCAATACCCAGGTCTCCAGCCAGGGAAACAATATTCCGTGCCGTAGACACCGAAGCCCTGGTCGGGTTGCAAACAACAACCATCACGTCTACACCCCGTGCCGCCCCCCGGGACAGCTGCTCGATCCCGGCGGCCAGGTCAACCACCGTTACTTCCTCCCTGCCCACCAACACCGAGGTAATAATGGCGTTGAGAAAGGCATTCTCCCGGCAGTAGCAGCCTGCCCCTCCCTTCTTGAGCGTTCCCATCCGGAGCAGGCGGATGTTTCCACGTACCAAGGCATACTTGTCCAGCAGGTCGTCAACCTGGGGATTGAGGACCGCGTAGCCTCCATCACCACCCACGCGCTCCCTGATCACGGTTTTCATTTCCGAAAATGGTTTCAGGGCGGCCGCTTCCTCCTCCGGCACTCCCAGCGCACCCGCCAGGCAGGCATCGGGGTCGGCATCGATGGCCCACACCGGGCCTTCCCCGGCAAAAATTTTGATAAGCCCCGCTGATATGCTTGTCTTACCAACGCCGCCTTTACCGGCTACTGCTATTTTCATCGCATTTCGCTCCTTTCATCGCCCTTCATTTTACTACAAATGTTCCTCCGGTTGAAATCTCTTTACAAAAGAAAGATCTGAAAATTCAGATCTTACTAAACCAATTATGATCATATGATCTTTTGCCGGGGAGGAGAACGCCGCCTCGCAACGAAGAAAAAATACAACAAATCGGAAGGGGGTGACCCTTGTTGCCAGAGGTAGTTGTTGACGCGATATATTGTATCGGCTGCAAGTCGTGTGAAATCGCCTGTGCCGTGGAACATTCCCTCAGCAAGAATCTAATTACTGCCCTATTCGAACCAACGCCTGCACGCAAACGTATTTTTGTCTGTGCTGCCGCCGGCCAAAACATACCTCTAAACTGCCGTCACTGCGAGGATGCTCCCTGCGTGCGTGCCTGTCCCACCGGAGCTCTCTACTGGGAAGATGAGCTTGTACTGCACGCCAGAGAACGCTGTCTCGGATGCGGTGCATGTCAGATGGCCTGTCCCTTCGGCGTCATTACGCGCCTTCCCAACAGCAAAATCATCGCCAAGTGCGACCGCTGTCCGGACCGCGTCATCCCGGCGTGTGTAGATGCCTGTCCTACCGGAGCACTGCGGTTTGGTGATCCGGCAGTCTTGGAAAATACGCGCCGCCGGCAATTAGCAGAAAAACTGGTTTAAATTTATGTTTTTTCAAGGGAAGGAGGATGAACGGTTTGGCTCCCAAAAGTGTGGACAAAGCTTCTCTGTCAATGATTAAAAAGGCCGCCGCTGATGATGTCACAACGGTATGGGATCGCCTTGCCGCCCAGAAACCCCAATGCGGGTTCGGCAAACTGGGCATTTGTTGCCGCAACTGCAACATGGGTCCCTGCCGCATTGACCCGTTCGGTAACGGCCCCCAGGAAGGCGTCTGCGGTGCTACCGCCGATACCATTGTCGCCCGCAACGTCCTGCGTGCCATTGCCTCCGGCGCCGCATCCCATTCCGACCACGGGCGCGGCATTGCTATGACGCTTTATCATGCCGCTAAAGGTGAGGCCAAGGACTACCCGATCAAGGACACTTCTAAACTGAAGGCCATTGCCGCTGAATTGGGCATCGCCGTTGACGACAGGAAAACCGAAGACATCGCTCTGGAAGTCGCCAAGCAGCTCCTCGAAGAGTTTGGCTGTCTTAAAGGACGCCTTGACTTTACCAATCGCGTCCCGGCAAAACGCCGCGAACTTTGGGCCAAGCTGGGTATCACCCCGCGCGGCATTGACCAAGAGGTTATCGAAAGCATGCACCGTACTCACATCGGCGTCGACAACGATTACGCCAGTCTTCTCCTGCAGGGTATGCGTACCGCTCTGAGCGACGGCTGGGGTGGATCCACCATTGCCACCGAGTTGTCCGACGTCCTCTTTGGAACACCGCAGCCCGTCAAAGGTCAGAGCAACCTCGGTGTGCTCCGTGAGGATCAGGTCAACATTGTCCTTCACGGGCATGAACCGACGCTGTCCGATGTCATTGTCGCCGCCGCAAGGGATCCTGAATTGGTAGAGCTAGCCAAGTCCAAAGGTGCTGCCGGCATTAACGTGTGCGGTATGTGCTGCACTGGTAACGAAATCCTGATGCGGCACGGCGTTCCCGTAGCCGGTAACTTCCTGCAGCAGGAACTGGCCATCGTCACCGGTGCCGTGGAGGCAATGATCGTCGATATCCAGTGCATTATGCCTGCCCTCCCGCAAGTAGCGAAATGTTACCACACCAAAATTATCTCGACCTCCCCGAAAGCCAAGTTCCCGGGTGCCGAGCATATGGAGTTCAACGAACATAACGCCATGGAGGTCGCAAAAGACATCGTCCGCGCCGCGGTCGAGAATTTCCCGAACCGGCGTCCCGAAAAGGTCAACATTCCTTCTGAAAAGATGGAATACATGGCCGGCTTCTCCGCCGAAGCCATCCTGGCGGCCCTGGGTGGCTCCCTAGACCCGCTCGTCGATGCCATTAAGGCCGGAAGCATCAAAGGCATCGCGGCCATCGTCGGTTGCAACAATCCCAAATACACGCAGGACCGGAGTCACCTGAATTACACGCGCCGCTTGCTCAAGGAGGACGTCCTCGTCGTCGCTACCGGGTGTGCCGCCATCGCCTGCGGCAAAGACGGGCTTCTGCGGCCTGAAGCCGCCGCCGAAGCGGGGCACGGCCTGCGCGCCGTCTGCGAATCCTTAGGCATCCCGCCGGTACTGCATATGGGCTCCTGCGTTGACATCAGCCGCATCCTGTTTGTAGCCTCGGCCATCGCCAATACCCTTAACGTTGATATCAGCGATCTACCCGTCGTGGCCGCCGCTCCCGAATGGATGTCCGAGAAGGCCGTTTCCATCGGCGTCTACGCCGTTGCTTCGGGGATCTTCACAATTCTCGGCACCGTCCCGCCCGTGCTGGGCAGCAAGAAGGTAACTGAACTGCTGACCAAGGGTGCGGAAGACATGGTCGGTGCTGCCTTTGCCATCGAAGAAGACCCGGAGAAGGCCGCCGATCTTGCGCTCAAGCACATCGCCAAGAAACGGGCGGCCCTCGGCCTGTCATAAACCAGGTAATGAGACAGGATAGACAGATCTACAGGATAATGCAAAATATGAAACCATGCCGAATACGAAAGGGGCTTTCCATTCACCGGAAAGCCCCCCTTTTTTAGAATGGAGGCGACTGCTAAGGGATGCTATTTTGCTATACTTATTCATATAATCCTGTTAGATCCAATACCCGACCGTTTCTACCACACCACCGGCGGCCGCCCTACGAGCAATGCCCTCTTGTTCCTCACCGGGATACTGGCCTTAACGCGCGCCGTTAGGGCACCTATACCGTCTATGTCGTTTACCGCCACGTAGCCCACCAGCTTATCTTCCCGGAATACCAGGCGCCGGTAACGCCGCGCCGTTTCCTCCTTGTGTTCCAATACCTCAAACTCCGGCCCTTCCGCTCGGGACATACCGACGGTAATGGCGTCCAAGCCGAAGAATTCTAAAGAATTTAACCCGATTGACCCCGGATACCGCTCCCGGCAGCCGGCCATGTTCCGCCCGGCCAAACGTCCCTGCGCCGTGGCATTGGGCCACGTTGCATTGACGCGCGGATATCCATACGCAATATCGTAAGTCTCGGCCACGTCGCCGGCCGCAAAAACGCCGGTGCAGCTGGTTTCCAGGTACTCATTAACTACTAGCCCCCGGTTGATTTCGAACATATCCCTGGTCACCAGCTGAACATTGGGCCGGACACCTTTACCGACGATGACCATAGAACAAAGCAGCTCAGTACCGTCTTCCAGCCGAACCCCGGATACTTCACCGGCGTCGTTCTCCAGTATTTCCTTTACCTCTCGCCCCAGATAAAATGTCATCCCGTGTTCTTCCAGCTGTTTTTGGATTAACCCGGCCCCGTAAGCATCCATGGCTCGGGACAATATTTGGGGGGACCCCACCACGACCGACACCCGCACCCCGCGCTTTAAAAGGGCATAGGCCGTCTTTAACCCGACCGGGCCGGCACCCAAAACCACAGCCCTGCCGCCCCGTTCTACGCGTTTCCTGATAGCCCGGGCGTCATTGATCGTCCGCAGCGTAAATACTCCTGCTGCATTGATGCCGGGTGTTTCGGGGATTACCGGCGAAGCACCGGTTGCAATCAGCAACCGGTCAAACGGAACCTCTATTCCCCCTTCACACAACACCTTTCGTTCCGCAGGATCAACTGACTCCACCGTCACACCGAAGCGCACGTCAACGGCATACCGCTGATAAAAGTCACCCGGCCGGATATACATTTGGTTTTCGGTAACCTTGCCGGCAATGTAATGAGTAGTCAAGCAGCGTGAATAGGCCGACTCGGGCTCGTTGGTTATCAGGATAATATCACCCTCGGGGTCGCACTCGCGGATAGCTTCGATCCCGAAAATACCGGCCGCGCTGTTGCCGATAACAACATACCTCATCGCCCGGCCCCCCTTTCAGCACCCGCATATTGGGCAGCGTAACGTTCCCTGATTATTTCACTTTGTTTACCGGCATCACGTAAGAACAGGGCTCCCATGGGGCACGCCTCCACACACGCCGGGCGATCCCTGCCGGGGCAGCGGTCACACTTGACAGACACCTGCCGCTCCTTGTCCTGGCCGATCACCTCAAACGGACATACCATCACACACATCCAGCAGCCCACGCAACGCTCTGTATCGACGTTTACCAACCCTGAAGAAACATCCCGGGTGATAGCGGCTGCCATACAGGCTTCCACGCAGGGAGCATTCTCGCAATGGCGGCACATCAAAATAAAAAAGCGGTCGGCATCATGTACCGTAAAAAGACGGGGCTTCGGTCCGGGACTTCTGCCTATCGCTTCAGGTAAACCGCAGCCTTCCGCATGCGCCACCGCACAACTTAATACACACGACAAACAGTGCAAACACTTCTCTCTATCCACCCATATTTCTTCCATTCCATCCACCCCCGAGCTTCAATTGCCCTTATTCTTACTGGGGCATACATCACCTGAATTTTAGTAAATATTTGTTAACCAAAAACTTCGCGGTTGGATAGAATATTCCTTTTTGCTTTAGCCATCCGGTTAGATAGTACACTTTATGAAGTATGATTATCCGCCTTTAAGGACAATTTAATAGAAAATAAGGAGGGATTGCCTTTGAATTGGCAGGTGCAGGACAGGCTGACGAGAGGGTTTATCGCAGGCCTGGTTGGCGGGATTGCCATGAACATCGTCAGCCTGATATCGTACCATATCCTCAATATCGCCGAGCTTCGATATCTTGATTGGGCCGCCATTGTTATTTACGGTACCAAGGCCCGGAATTTTGCGGAAGTGGTGTTCGCCCAAGCCATACAGCTCATCTTTGTCGGCATCCTGGGCATAATTTTTGCCTACCTGATCCCCGCGATATCAAGCAAGAACTATCTTTTAAGGGGATGGCTTTTTGGAAGCTTTATATGGTTTTTATTATACGGGATCTCATTATTGTTTAAGATCCACGCACGATGCCATTGCGCCTGGACACGGCGGCATCGGATTTTGCCGGTGCTTCCGTGTACGGCCTCATAATGGCGGCGACACTGCGCTGGCTGGATGAGAGAATAAAGGTTTAGCTGAACAGAGGAACAAGATAAATTCTCAAGTAATGGATAGCCACAAGCAGAACCAAAATGGAGATGCCGTCGAAACGGACGTGACCGCTAGTTACCGGTGGAAGATACCTTCTTAATGGCTTCAAGACAAGCTCCGTTACCGCATATACCAGCCTGGCTAAAGGATGGCGCTGCTGCTTATAAGAAAGCCAGGGCAAAACTCCTCTTATGATGAGCAGCCAAAAGAAAACTACGAGAACAGTATTAAGTATGGCCCCATACTTATTCACCCCGAAGTTTCTAAAATAAATACTTATTTATAGTTATCGAAATATAAACAAAATTAGAACCCGGTTTATATCTACCGGGTCCGGGTACCTATATTGCGTATTTTGGGCCAATTAAAATTCATACAGGAAAACTATACCACGAGGCCCGCCCAAGCTTTCTATCAACGGCAGAAAAACCGGTGTAAGAATAATCAAAGCTGATGCCGTCTCCATAAATATGCCAGCGATCAAAACAATTACATTGCCGCAGCTTCCAATGGTAACAGCTTCCAAAAGTTAATTTCGCCATAAGGGTGGCAGTAACGCGCCGCCCTTGTTTATGTCTTGCGTTCCGGTACACCCCGGCCATTCCAGCAGAATTTTATTCAGGACCAAAAGCGATTTTCCAGCGTTCTTCCGGATCGTCAAACCGGACCTCGGTCGGTTTGAAATACTCAGGGTCATAATCTTCGAACTCCTCTTGGAATTCGTGTTCCCCGGAGCAAATCATCTCATACCCCGGAATACCGCCGCAGTCTTCCGGCGGGCAAGCCCGTTTCCCGCCGATACAAACGGGATACTGCTTGTCCTTTTCCCTCGGACAGATCTTTTCCAGCTTCACGATATGTTCCCAACCGTCGCCGAAATCATAAAGATAGGTGGCTTTGGGGTTCTCCATCGTAAAATACGGGGCTATCTTGTGATCCCATCCCGGCAGCGTCTTACTAGGCAAAAAGGGTTCTTCTTCATAAGGTATCCCTATCGTTACCTTCTTGCCATTCGTGGGATTCTTTAGTCTAAACTCGTGGAGGTGGCAGTCCCACCAGCCCATTGCATCCTGGATGGCAACATGCAGGTCCCAGAAAGTGTAAGTCTCGGGCACCTGAATGCGGCGCCAAACCGGCGGTTTGGTATACCGGAGCGTAATCTTAAACTGGTAAACGTGCTTGAAATCCTTTTTCTTCATACTCCCCCTCCCCGGCACAGAAATGATTAAATACTTAACTCGTCCATCTTTTCAACCGTTTTTCACATTCTTTTCATACCACATCCTCTCCTCGGCATGCCGGCGGCGGGCCAGTTCCCGTTTGTCACGGAAAACCTGATCCCGCAAATCAAAAAACTGAGCAAGATTTTGAGGCGCCGGCGGATTTACTCTGTATTGGTTCAAGAACTCGTTGCAGGCGCGGCAGCAGGTCACAAGATTGGCAACGTCCTCCACCCACTCGCGCGGGACACCTAATTGTTCTATAGCACTCCTGGGAATGACGTGGTCGATTGAAATATCAAGCCATGCCTCATACGGAGCGCCAAGAAACCGGCCGCAGTACACGCAGGTCAGGCCGCATTGTTTAAAAACCGGCACCCCGTACCCGCGGCGGCACGTTCCGTCACCCCCCGGAGGACGCCCCAAAAGCTTGCGCCCCCCACCTTCATACCGGTCAAACGGCAGCAACTTATTTCACTCCTATAACCTGCAGGTTCCTAGAAGGAAGACGCGAAGGAAGACGGGGTCAGGACTGCGTTAGCTGCATTTCGCTCTTTGGTCAATGTGATCGGTGGTGCGCGGCTGGAAGCGAATATTCCCAACGGCTAGATATGCAGGTAATCCGGGCTTAATTCTTCCCCCTGTGCCGCGATCTTTAAACGGTTATCAAATGTTAACAGAACCAGTTCGGGAATCTCCGCTTGCAGCGTTTTAGCGGTGGCAAGATGCCATAAGTCCGCACCCCGCAGAGGCCATTTGGAAGCAAGCTTTTTAACATGCTCTTCCTTGGGCCCGATATGTAACTGCCTCCAGGGTCCATTTTCCAGGGCCTCCACGGCGGCTTCGACAAGCACACCCGCTAAAAAACGCTCGCGATGTATACGGGAAATAACGGCATAAGTCTCGGCTAGTGCCAGGGTAGAAATTAAATGGACCCCTTCTCTCCGGGCCCAGCTAAAAGCCACTTCGCTGTGTGCATCTTTAAAGAGGGCGGATACAATGGCTGAGGTATCCCAGTACACTACAATAGATTGGTTTTGGTTCATGCGTTGCGGTCCTCCTGCAGGATTTTTTGGGCCAATTGATCCTCTATAGGAATTGGTGGGGGGATATTGCGCACTTTTTTCTTGGGAGGGGCAATCCAACCGTTCTTTTCAAGGTTTTTGAGGCGTGCTTCCAATGACAGCATTTCTTGTGATACCGGAACAATTTTACCTACCGGTTTACCGCGGTCAGTAAGAATGATTTCTGCCCCCTGCTGAACATTCTTAAGTAACTTGCTTAAGTTCTTCTTAGCTTCCCGGATACCTACACTAATGTTTTCCATTTATTCTACGCTCCTTTTGTAGTTACAGTAGTTACATTTATTTTAAGTACTTAAGCCCACATTATCAACTCTTGGAAGATGGGGTCAGACTGCATTAGCTGCATAACTGGAGTTTGGAAACCGGAAGGTGGAGGTTGGAACTTTTGAGCCGATCGTCGATGGGAATTCAGTTTAATAGCTTAGTAGTTATTTGACACCAAAAACTAGCAAAAAGCTCCACTAAGAAATCTCATTGTACCGGAAACAATCCACCGTATGGTCATTCACCATTCCGACGGCCTGCATAAAGGCATAGCAGATGGTCGGGCCGACAAACCTAAAGCCTCTCCGCGTCAAGTCTTTACTCATGGCCTCTGATTCGGCCGTCTTGGCCGGAATTTCTCGCACTGTCTTCCAGGCGTTTTTCCTGGGCCTGCCCCCTACGAACCGCCAGATGTAGGCGTCGAAGCTGCCGAACTCTTCCTGAACTTCCAGAAATGCTCTGGCGTTTTGGATAGCCGCTTCAATTTTGCGCCTGTTGCGGACAATACCCTTATTCGCAAGCAGTTCCTCTACTTTGCTTTGATCGTACGCAGCTACCTTCCTGGGATCAAAATTATCAAAAGCCTGCCTGTAGTTCTCGCGTTTCTTAAGGATGGTCAGCCAGCTCAAACCGGCCTGGGCACCTTCTAAAATGAGAAATTCAAACAGCTTGTGGTCATCGTGTACAGGAACGCCCCATTCGTGGTCGTGATAGGCGATATACAGCGGGTCCACCTTCACCCAGTCACATCTCGTTACCATAATTTCCTCCCGGTACTGTTGTAGAATTTGGCCTTATTACTTCAACATTCTACTCCTTTTTATTAGTCTCTTATACCGATTTCACCGGCACCACGATAGATGAAATTGGGGGTTAGGCGCTTTTTAGATATTCCACCGTGTACTCTATATTGTAATCACGTATCCACCCACTCCGAATAGCTTTCATCCATCAATACACCGTTACTGATGATCTTAACAATGATGCGGGTACGGGCGTTGTAAGGGTAATTTAAAAATAACGCGCCTTCCCAGTGACTCTGTGCTGCCAGGTCAAAAGGGGCACTGAAAGTTTGGTCGTAAACCTTGCCGCTGCCGGCGTCAAAGGCCGCGTAAACCTTAGTGTTGTATGCCGCTGCCGTACCTTCATTGCTCACTTTGACCTTCAACTGAAGCTTATTACCTGCCGCTTCGGCAGTCCAGGAATGCGTGATCACCGGGTGGGGCACCAGCGGCAGGATGCGTGCTTTTTGGTTGCGGTATTCCTCGGGGATCTCACCGATCTGCCATCCCGTACCTGTCGTTTCAACATAGTAGTATCTCGCTCCCTGATAGTTCCAGTATGTACCGGGTATGTCTTCTGCTCCTTTCACTCCAACAGCCATGTGGTCGGGTAAAGCTAAAAGCACTACGCCGTATCCCATCTCGTGAAGGATAGAAGCCAGAAGAATACTGGTGTCTTCGCAATCCCCTCCCCGGTCTACCAGGGTCTCCAACGGGTACTTGGGATACTCGTCATAGCCTACGGACACATCATCGGGGACGTACGCGAGACTTTGCACGAACGACACCACGAAATCTACGAGTTCCCGCTCTGAAAAATTATGTTTATCTGCAGCTTCTTTAAATCTCTTCACCAAACTCGCTATATACGAGTCATCCAGTTGGTTAGTAACGTAAACCGAATAATCATCAGTCAGCGGCCTTTTTAAATTTCTGAAGTAGTCATAGTGATCTTTATTTATGTAAGCGGTCCAGGCCCATTCACTCCGGCCGTAATTCCACTTGTATTCCCTTATAATGTAATTGGCAGTAACAAGCTTCTCTTTCAACGCTTCGGTAAGGGAGTGATGTACATACGGGTATTCTTGTGGATACCCTTTGGCAACGTCGATAAAGACCGTTTTAGTTGCCGGTTCGTAAGTAACCCTTCCGCCAAGAGCCTCACTGATCACCCGCAGCGGGACGTACGTCGACCCGTTTATAAGGCGGGGAGGTTCCCGTAAAGAAACCCAGCGGATACTTTCATCAGAACCCCCGAGATGCATAACGGCAGCTTGGCCGCAGTCGATGGCCAAGGCAATGGTAAGATAGTCGGCTTTATCAGGCTTAGTTTTCTTACTGCCAACTACCATCTTCCATTGACCATCATAAGCAACAGCCGCTCCCAGGGTATTAAAACACTCTCTCATAGGAAGCATGGTCGTACCGTTGATGACTTCGGGGGGCTTGCTGAAGCTTACGGTATCACCGTTAATGACAATTTTAATATCGCCGGCTTCAGCACTTCCCCCAAACGGCAGCAGGCATAAAAGAAATATTCCGGTAAAAAGAGAAACCAGCCATATCCTTTTACCCAAGGTCCCGCATCTCTCCATCCGACTTAGAATCTCTCCATCTATTCGGTATACATGGCAAATTTTCCTCTCATACAGTGATGTTTATATGTAAGCGTTTTACCAAATCTGCAGTGGTAGCCAATTCTTAAACCTCCTGTTTTTCGTCAGATTTTCTTCAAGCTTGTTTTCGGGAAATCACTGGTGTCTTTCCGAGGCAACAGCTTAGGCAGTACGTCCAAAACCTCGATGCCGTCTCTCAAGACAACCGCGCCTTTTTGCTTTAGCTCATTATACAGGTGTAATGCCCGGCCCCCGGTAAAATCACGCTGCTCAATCCTTTGTTCTTCTATGAGGAGTACGGGTTTTCCCCACTCGAGGGCACGAATGGCCGCCTGCAAGTTTTTCAAATTGCCGTGGCCGAAAGGGATGCTTGCCATTATACAAGCATCAGCCCTTTTGATAAGCCCGAAGTTCTCCTCGTGGCTGCGTTCCGATACCGGGCAGAAGGGAGCCTCTTCTGCTATCTTCAATCCCAGCAGCCTGGCAACCTCCCAGTCAATGTCACCAATATTAAGAACACCGGCAGTCAACTCGTAGCCATGATTGGCCAACAGGCTGAGAAGCGCGGTACCGGTCCCGCCGCCGCAGAGCACGTGAATCTTCGCCTGCGCGATACCTTTCTGCCTCCCCGGAGCCAGAAGCATGACGACGGGACGCCCGGTAATAGAGTGCTTATTGACCAAAACATTAGTGCTGTAAACGGCTTTAATATTCTGAACCGTCAGTACTTCTTCCGGCGTACCGAGCGCAAAAATTCTCCCTTCTTGCATCAAAATCAAAGTATCACAATATTGGGCAGCCAGGTTCAAGTCGTGAAAGACCGATATAATGGTGAGTTTGGTTTCCCTATTCAGGCGCTGTAACAGGTTAAGGATTTCCAGCTGCTGGTTAATATCCAGGTGCGAAGTAGGTTCGTCCAGCAGAATAACCTCGGGTTCCTGGGCCAGCGCTTTGGCTATAATCACCCTTTGCCGCTCGCCGCCGCTGATGGCGGTAACCGGCCGGCCAGCCAAATGACGGATATTGGTCAGGTCCATCACCCGGGCGGCAATTTCAAAATCCCTCTTTCCTTCCGATTGGAAGCGGCCCAGGTGGGGGGACCGGCCCATCACCACTACTTCCTCCACGGTAAAAGGAAAATTTACCACCGTCTCCTGCGGTACCACCGCCATCAATTTGGCTACGTCCCGGGATCCCAACCCGTAAACGTTGCGATCGTCCAGCAGCACGACACCTCTTACGGGCTTCAGCACCCGGCTGATACAGCGTAGGAGAGTCGATTTGCCGGAGCCGTTGGGCCCTATAATACCCGTAAAGCTCCCCTTTTCTATCGCAAAAGTTATCCCATCCAATACCTTGTTGGCCCCGTAGGCGCATTCAACGTCAAGGACCTTTAAAACCGCACCCGCTATTTTCCCCATTCTTGAACATCACCCTTTAAGCCGCTCAATCCTAAGTACCGGACGGGGGGAGTTAAAATCCCGGGTCCTTTTTTCTCCGCAAAAGATAAATGAAAAAGGGACCGCCGCACAGTGCCGTTATTACACCCACCGGTATTTCCAAGGGAGCTACAGCAGTCCGAGCCACGGTATCCGCCGCCGCCAAAAAAATGGCGCCGACGAGGGCGGAGGTGGGAAGAAGGATACGGTGGTCCGGCCCCACCAAAAGCCGTACGGCGTGAGGAATAATCAGGCCCACAAAACCAATAATCCCGCTGACGGCCACCGCTGATGCCGTTACAAGCGTGGCGGTAACAAACATCAACCGTTTTACCCGCTCCACCTCGATCCCTACGTGCTGGGCCGTTTCATCCCCCAACAACATTACGTTTAACTCCCGCGCGTAAAGGTACATAGGGATAAACCCAATCAATACATAGGGTAACAAAACTTTTACATGGTCCCAACCGCGGCCTGCAAACCCGCCCATTAACCAAAAGATTACCTCGTGTAAATTCGAACCGCTGGTTACCATAACCAGTGAGGTTAAGGCCGAAAGAAAGGAACCCACGGCAATGCCGGCCAAGAGCAAAGTTGACACGGGAACCCGGTTATCTACCCGCGCCAAAGCGTACACCGCAAAGGCAGTTCCTACCCCTCCCAGAAAAGCCAGTAAGGGAATCGTATAAATTCCCAGGGCATAACCTCCCAACCCCAAAAGAAGCCCCAAACTGGCACCAAGAGCGGCCCCGGAAGAGATGCCCAAAATATAGGGGTCTGCCATCGGATTGCGCAGGAGCCCCTGGAGAACCACACCGGAAGCCGCCAGTGCTGCACCAACCAGCGCTGCCAAAACCACCCGTGCCAACCTCAACTGAAAGACTATGGTTTCAAAAGTTTCCGGCCAATCTCCACCGGGGATCAGACCACCGGCCCCAGGCACCCTGCCCAATAATATTCCTAAAACTTCTACAGGACCGATCGGCGCCGGGCCTATGGTTGTACATATAACTATCGTTGATCCCAGCACAAACAGCAGTATGCCCAAAACAACTTTCGGACGCCGCACGCGACCCTGAAGTTTCAATAAAGGTGCCTCCTACCGTCTATTCAAAGATTTCCGGGTGAATAAATTTGGCTATGATTTCAAGGCCGTCCACCACCCGGGGGCCGGGGCGCACTATCAGGTTCTGGTCTGCGACGGAATAAACACGGTCATTCTTAATCGCAGCGACCTGTTCCCACCCTTCGCGTGCCTTAACCTGTTCCACCGTTTGCTTGGAGGAACCGTGGTGGGTAAAAATTATCACTTCGGGATTTTGCGCCAGCAGTACTTCGGGATTATAAGTCACCCAGTCCTTTTCAACGCTGCCGGCAATATTTTTGCCTCCCGCTGTAACGATCAGGCTGTGGAGAAAACTCTTGGCGCCGCCCGTGGTAAGAGGGTCGGGCCATAATTCGAAGAAAACGGTGGGCTTTTGCTCATCGGGCAGGTCCTGCACTTCAGCCCTAATTTTATTAATGCGCCGCTGCATATCACCAACCAGGTTATTGGCCTCCTGCACCGCCCCCGTAATCCGCCCGATGAGCTGAATTTTTTTCAGCACCTCGGTCAAGTTTTGCGGGTCCACAGCCACCACCGTAAGATTGGCGTCCTCCAACTGCTTGATAAACTCCTGATGGATACCGGCTGCCAAAACCAAATCGGGCTGCGCGGCTACGATCAGCTCAGCATTGGGCGTCGAAAATCCACCGATTTTCGGCTTGTTCCGTGCTTCCGGCGGGTAATCACAAAACTCCGTTACCCCTACCACTTTGTCACCCAGCCCCAGGGCAAAAAGAATTTCCGTGTTGGCAGGGGCAAGAGAGATAATCCGCGCGGGTTCTTTGCTTATGGTCACCTGCCGGCCCAGGTCATCAACAATGGTGAGGGGATAACCTGAACCGCTTTGCTCGACCGTTTTTGGGCCACAACCCTGTAAGAGCGTTATAACAAGCAGTAAAACAACCACAGCTACCCCCAAATACGCTTGAAACTTCTTTCCGGTCCTGCTCGTTTTCCCTGTCATTATTTAACTCCTTTCACTTCTCTTGATTGGTTGTATGTCTAAAACCAAATTCCAGGTACCGGCGTTTGTCTATGATATTATCACGGGTGAAGATACAGGAAAATATATTTAGGCCTTACAACCTGCATTTATAGCAGTGAAAACCTTAATTTAAAATCCAAATATGTCTTGCATAACCGCAGGAGCACTGCTAGAATATTACAATATATGTAGGACAATATGTCAAATAGCTATTTCCATGTAAAGGAGATTAAAAATGTCAACGGAACCGGGAAAAATTGGGTTAGTTAACAACAGTAAAATTTATTACCCCGACCCTGAAAAGGTAAAAGGTACTGCCGCGGGAAGCGTGGACAAGTTTAATGAGCTGCTCAAAAGATCACAGGAGGACCCGGCCGGTTTCTGGTCTGACGTAGCCGGTGAACTTTGCTGGTTTAAGCCGTGGGAAAAGACCGTAGAAGGAAAATTACCCCACTTTAAATTCTTTGTGGGAGGTATCACCAATCCTTGCTACAACTTGTTGGACAGGCACGTCGAGCGCGGCGATGGAAATAGATTGGCACTCATCTGGGAGAGTGAAAATTACGAAACCAAGTTTTACACTTACAACATGCTATTGGCCGAAGTAAACAGGTTTGCCAATGTTTTAAAAAGTTTCGGGCTGAAAAAAGGCGACGCGGTAGCCGTTTTCATGCCCAACCTGGCAGAGGCCGTAATCTCCGTCCTGGCCTGCTACCGTCTTGGCTTGCTCTTTAACACCGTGTTTTCCGGTTTTGGCGTGCAGGCCTTAAGAAACAGGTTAATTGATTACGAACCCAAGGTAGTGATTACGGCCGACGGCGCCTACAGGCGCGGGAAAATCGTTCCTTTGAAAGATACCGTTGATAAATCTGTCGAGGGCATAGAAAGTATCAAGTCGGTTATAGTGGTCAAAAGAACGGGTACCGGCGTTAAAATGCAGGACGGCCGCGATTATTGGTGGCATGATTTAACTACCAAGGCCGGTATCGTATGCGATCCCGAGCCTGTGGAAGCCAACGAACCCGGTTTGGTTTTCTATACCAGCGGTACGACCGGCAAACCGAAAGGCATTGTCCATTCCGGCGTGGCATTTTTAGTTAATAACTATATTTACGCTAAATACCATATGGACCACCATCCCGACGACATACTCTGGTGTACGGCGGATATAGGCTGGCTCACCATGCATATATGGGGCATCGTAGGCGCTCTGGCTAACGGCGTAACCACCATATTCTATGAGGGAGCCCTGAATTACCCCCAACCCGACCGCTTCTACCAAATCATCGACAAGTACAGAGTAAACAAGCTTTTTACCGCACCGACGGCGATAAGAATGTTAATGCGCTTCGGGGAAAAGCACATGCAGCCCTACGACCTGTCGTGCCTGGATGTGATCGCCACGGTCGGTGAGCCCCTCAACCCCGAAGCCTGGCACTGGGCCTATGAGAAGCTGGGCCGCAAAAAAATTTATCTCAACAACGTGTGGGGCCAGACAGAAACGGCAGGAACACCCCTGGCGGGAGCCGCCTGGCTCACCCCAATGAAACCGGGTTCCTGTGGCATCCAATTTCTGGGGGCCGATTTGGACGTGGTCGATGATGAAGGGAATCCACTTCCGCCCAACACGCAGGGAAACCTGATCATAAAGCGCCCCATCCCGATGATGATCAGAACCCTCTGGAAGGAGCCGGAAAGATACCTCCAGGAGTATTTCAGCCAGATTGAAGGCTGCTATTTTACCAATGACGCCGCCATTAAGGATAGCGACGGGCACTTCTGGGTCACCGGACGCATTGATGACGTGTTTAACGTCGCCGGGCACCGCCTCAGCACCATGGAGATGGAAGGTGCCGTCACCCAGTGCGAAGGTGTAGCCGAGGCCGCTGTGATCGGAATACCGGATGAAATTAAGGGCCAGATACCGGTGGTATTCGTAACACTGCGTGAGGGCTATGAACGAAGCGAGGAAATGAAAGAGAACATAAGAAACAGCATCATTAACAATATTGGTAAAATTGCCGCCCCGGCCGCGATCTATTTCACGGATGCCATGCCCAAAACACCCAGCGGCAAAATCATGCGGCGCATTTTAAAAGAAATATGCGTCAATAACGAAATCAAGGGCGATACCACGGGCCTGGAAAACATCAGCAGCGTAGAAAAGATTAAGAAGATTATCAGCAAGCAGCGAGTAGCTTTGTAAATAGGTTATTCCCAGCTTGGTTTCGTCAACCAGGGAGACCAGTGGACGCTTAAACTATAACTAACTCTTCAGTGTAAGCGATCCGGCGGGCATCAGGGGACCATACCGGACTAAACCGGTGGCACCTGTCATTCGCCCCTGTTGTCAACTGCTTCATATCCGTACCGTCCGGCCGCATCGTCCAAATGTCCGTCTTCAATGATTCTTCAATGATTCACCACCGGCAAATACAATTCTGGAATTGGCAACAAGATAGCTGTCACCAATATCAGAAGCTAATAAGACAGAAACATCGAGTGTATTGTAATAGATACTTTGAAAATCAACGTAGTTCACGCCGCTTAAGATAAGCGAATACGGCTCGGCCTCAGGATCACGAAAGACAGTTAATCGCAGCATATCCCAGTCTGTCATAACAATTTTCTTGATGGTGTCCTCAAAACAGCACTTATCACCGATCCAAACCCTTGTTACCTGCGGTACCGGAAACAGCAGCTTATACTCTGTCTTATCACCCTTGGTTTCTGACTCCAATTTGTAGTAGGTCTTGTTCGCTACTTGAATAGACATGGTTTACCAGCTCCCTATAGCATTATTTGCTAATGTATGCCGTGGAGGACGGAATAGGAACTCAATCTGACGTTGCGGTCATTCAGCCACCGTAAAAGGTTTGGATCGCAGAGGATAGCCAGTTCCCTTTCGCGTTCGCTTGTATAGCTGCTCCTTTGCCGGAGTACATCATCGGCGATGCCGGGATGGGTCATCAGTTCCATTACCCGCACCCCGGCACGCAAGGCGGTTGTCACATATTCTTTAAATGCCCTCACGGATACCCCGCCGGCAAACCAGTCCCCGCAAAAATGATCCGGGGTCGGGATACCGTTTTGCCACAGCATGAAGCGCATTTCACCGGTAATGCTGCGCACGGGAAGACGGTATGTTTTGGCAATATTGATCAGGGCGTCGAGTATGACCGGGTGAGTGTGGATGTGGTGGTGGGTATCGAGGTGGGTAACTTTGAAACCGGCGGAGAGTACCAGGCCAACCTGGGCCTGTAATTCCCGCAGCACTTCCCCCTCCGGTAAAACCTGCCGGTATAAGGCACGGTAATCTTTAAATCGCCCTTGTTCGTTGACGAGTGAAGGAACAAGCTCAGGCGGGTTCAAAGGGGCACCCGCAGTAAGGCACAGGTGGACGCCTACCTTAGATATATTCCCGAAGCGCAGCATTGCCAGGGCATCACACGTGCCTTCCTGATTAACCATAAGGCTGGTACTGGTAACCACACCGTCCCGCATCGCCTGCAGGATGCCCTTATTGACCCCTTTGGTGTAACCGAAATCATCGGCGTTAATAATCAAGTACATAAGACGTGCAAATCACCCTCTTATCTGTTTTCATTGAATAGGCTTGCTATTTTCTGTATTTACAATATAGAATGAATATTAACAAGTTCTTTCTGTTCTTTGACAACCCGATAATCCCCGACTTCCGCCGCGGACAGTAGGAGGTACAGTACCATATGGTACAAACTCAAACCGGCGTGGCAGTACTTTTAGACCTTGAAAACCTGTATTGGGGTTTACACAATAACTATGGTGTCGATTTTAACCCCCTGCAGATTATGGAAATTGCCCTGCAGCATGGAGAGGTCATTTACGCCAAGGCTTTTGCCAACCTGGACGAAATGCCCAGTAATATGAAGGGGCGCTTGGATGCAGCAGGTTTTGATACCGTTCATGTTCCTCGCGAAAGAGGAAAATCATACACCGATTTTGAGATACTGGTTGATATCTTTCAAACGGTAGTTGATAACATCAATATCAGTAAGTATATTCTCGCTACCGGAGATGGTCATTTCCGCAAAGTCATCGCCAAGCTCAGGCATCGACTGCATAAAGATGTAATCATTGTCGGCATCAAGGGTACTATAAACAGCTCTTTATATGACGCCGTGGGCCCTGATAACGTCATCGAGTTAGGTCCGACAACATGTGGTGCCAACGGCTCCAAGATAGATGAAAGCCTTATTGCCGAAGAAATGGTAAAATACATCCATATGGTGCACGATAAATTCCCCGCACTTACCTTCAAAAATACCGTGAAGCATTTTGCAACCCATATTACGGCAAGAAAAAACGGGGTCCCCGTTCCGGAATCTTCTGCCCACCATGCACTGGTAAAACTTATTAACAGGCAAATCGTTATCCAGGAAGAGGTTCCGTATAACGGCACTATCTCACGCATCATTAGATTGAACTACGAACACCCGTTTGTTATCAAGTTGTTACAACTGCAACCTGATGCAAATGCATCTAACCATCTCAATGTCGATACCTCTCCGGTTACCGATATGAATCGTCAAAAACATTTAAAGCAAAATTATATAAAATATCTCTCCCGGGCAGAGCAAGAGTATCAATTTCTAACGTTTTTGCGCACTGCCCAAGCGTTTTATCATTACAGCGGTAACAACGGTTTCAGTATTACCGAAAACGAAGCACGAAACATGCTGTCAAATCTAATTAGAGAAGGACTTGTAAAGCAAGAGCTTTCCAAGTTCAACGGCAGTGAGGTAAAAACGATAAAATTAAATAGGTCGCATCCCGAAGTGATTGAGTTGTTAGGAACGGAATTTACGGAAAAGAGTTCTTTAGGAAATATATAAAAAGCGGCGCCGGAAGTTCCGGGGAAAGGGTCGGAACAGAAAGAAGTTTTCAAAAGGGCTGTGCTTGATGCTGGCCCTTTTCTCTCTTATGGTGTTTCCTTTTTTACCATCTTGGGTTGTGAACGGGCCCAAAAATTTGTATTATTATGCTATAAAGACACAACTTTATCCTGCGGAACAAGAAATAATACCAAATATTTTATCCGCAAGGCAAAAATGCCACCCTAAAACATCCTGTTCGGTGTCAGATTTTTTTTTGAAGTTAAATACGGGTGGCATTACAGTTTACCATTAAAAAAATTTACAGAAAGAAGGCGTAAGTTGATGATTGTAGGAGTCCCCAAAGAAATCAAAGAAGGCGAGACACGTGTGGCCCTTACGCCACCAGACGCAGGAGCCCTGGTAAAAGCCGGGCATAAGGTACTGATTGAAAAAGAAGCCGGTATGAAAAGTGGTTTCACCGACGAGGAGTACCGCAAGGTTGGTGCCGCCGTAGTAGATACCGCGGAAGAGGTCTTCCGCACGGCTGAAATGATCGTAAAAGTTAAAGAACCTCTGCCCCCCGAGTATGACCTTTTTCATGAGGGACAGATTCTCTTCACGTACCTTCACCTGGCCGCAGCCCCAGAACTTACGGAAGCATTGATGGCGAAAGGTGTAGTCAGTATCGCCTATGAAACTGTGCAGTTGGACAACGGCTCACTGCCCTTGCTGCTGCCTATGAGCGAAATTGCCGGTCGCATGGCGGTACAGGTAGGCGCCCGGTGTCTGGAAAATGCACAGGGCGGTAAAGGTATCCTCTTGGGCGGCGTACCCGGTGTTCCCCCGGCACACGTAGTGATTGTCGGTGGTGGTGTCGTAGGCACGAACGCGGCCAAGATAGCTCACGGGCTGGGAGCACGGGTTACCATTTTGGATATCAACCCCAGCCGCCTGCGCTACTTGGACGACTTGTTCGGTGGCAGTGTCGAGACGGTTATGTCGAACGAACACAATGTGGGCCGCTATGTTGAAGATGCCGACCTGCTTATCGGCGCCGTTCTGATCCCGGGGGCCAAAGCTCCCCACCTTGTAACAACTGAAATGGTAAGGCGGATGAAACCGGGTTCGGTAATTGTCGATGTTGCCATTGACCAGGGAGGATGCGTGGAAACAATTGATCGTACTACATCTCACAGCGAACCGACTTTCGTTAAATACGATGTCATTCACTACGCCGTACCCAATATCCCGGCAGCGGTAGGCAAAACCTCCACCCTCGCCCTAACCGGAGTTACCCTGCCCTACACCCTGCAGTTGGCCAATAAAGGCTTTGAAAAGGCCGTCAGGGATAACCCTGCTCTAATGCGCGGCATAAACGTGCTTGAAGGTCATATTACCTATCCTCCAGTAGCGGAGGTTTTCAATAAGACTTATGTACCGGTGGAAGAACTACTTCCCACTGCATAGTATGATTTTGGAAATTTGGCTGGGCATTCCTATGGGGTCTTCGGGAGCCTTACACCCAGCACTCAGGTAGGCGAAGATATGAGCCCCACTGAGTGCTGGGCCGTGACCCCAGGATGCATAACCCGTTAGTTTATTCAAACAGCTCAATATTGCCGCCGGTATGGAGGAATAGGACGTTCTCACTTGCCTTAAACTTCCCCCGGCGGGCGTAGTCCAGGACACCTACCGCGGCCTTACCAGAGTAGACGTTATCCAAAAAAATACCTTCCCGGCGGGCAAAATACTTGATACATTCTTGACATTCCGGGGTTTTACTGCCGTAACTGGCACCCATATAAGAATTATCCACAATCACATCTGATTTTTTAATTTCTACCCCAAATAACTTCCCCGTTTCTGTGGCCAGCCGGTAAACCTCGTCACTTAAAATACCTTCTGTTTTGGCCACCCCTATACCGATGATTTTACCCGGCCAGCCGGTAAGAGTTTTGCCCACGACCAGCCCGGCTTGGGTGCCGGCCGATGAAGAGGCATGCATAATATAGTGGAAATCAACCCCGTGTTTCCGGCAATCTTCCATAATTTCCATGAATCCTTCTACATACCCCAGCGCCCCAATTACAGTGGATCCACCGGCGGGCAGTGGGTACACCCGCTTTCCCTTGGCAGTTAATGCGTCTGCAATTTCCAAACTTTTGGCTTCCCACTCATCCCATTTGTCGGTGTCGAGGTAATGTATTTTGGCTCCTACAATCTCATCCACCAACAAGTTACCGGTTTTCTTGTCCGGCTCTTCCCCACCCAGAACCAGGTGAACCTCAAAACCGCTGACAACCGCCGCAGCGGCAAGCATTCTGCAGAAATTGGACTGCAGCGCCCCAACGCTTATAATGGTGTCGGCGTTCTTCTTCTTGGCGTCGGCTAAAAGGAACTCCAGTTTTCTTATTTTGTTACCGCCGAACGCGAAACCCGTTAAATCGTCTCTTTTGCAGTAAAGATTGACGCTGTAATCATTTGAAATACCTTCCAGCCTGTGCAGGGGTGTAGGGAAAAATCCCAACGGCACTTTGGGAAACTCCTCAAGCCTGTCACGCCAATCTTTCATTCAAAGCACATCCTTTCCGTTCTTCTTCTTAATCTTTATTTAGGCCATCTCGTATCCTTTGCCAATCCAACTTTTTCCCGCTATACTGGAATTAGATTTGTGATTTTTGGCCAATTAGTAATTGTTAAGAAATATTATAGAAGGCCGAAGTATTTTTGGCAAAAGTGAGATGGCAAAGCTTTGTTAGTCCTGGGAGGATGCCGTTATGTCAAATCATAACGAACTCAGAGAAAGACTAGCAAGAATAGACGGTAAAGGTTACGGTGCTTATAAGTCCATAGCAGGTACCTATGAGTTTCCCCATTTTACACTGTTCATTGACAATGTACAAAGTGACCCCTTTGCCCCTCCCAGCAAAATCAGAGTCAGGGTTGCACAGCGCCTGGCCGGATTCCCCCGGGAGTTATTCCGCAACAGGTCGCGGCGGGTGGCCCTTGAAGATTATCTTACCCGGCAACTTGCCGGGGCTATAAGACAAGCCGGGGTAAGCCCCCGGGGAACCGGAACGAGCGGGCTCGTATCCATCGATGCCGGTGGTCAGGAGATTTTAGAACGAACTTCCATGGTCGTAAATAAAGACTATGTTGAAGCCCGTCTTAAAGTCGGTCTTCCGGCCCGGGGCCGTACCGTTTTGGGCCGGCAGGCCATTACCATGTTCAATGAACTGCTCCCGCAGCTTGTATCCCAAACCCTGTTCTACAAAAGACTAGAACAAGGAAAAGTCAAAGAACACGTTAAACTGGCCGAGGACCAGGATTACCTGCGCAACTTGCTGCCCGGCAGGAAACTGGCAGCCTTTGTAGCAAACGGGTCTATTCTTCCCCGGGAAAGCGGTGTCAGCGACAGGCCTTTGAAAAGTAAAAACGTAGTGGCGTTTCGCTCGCCTCCCGAATTGGAAGTTTCCTTCGACTTACCCAACCGGGGAAGGGTTAGCGGAATGGGTGTGCCGGAGGGCATAACGGTTATTGTCGGCGGGGGTTATCACGGTAAATCGACGCTGCTCCGGGCCATCGAGCGTGGAGTCTATAATCACATTCCCGGGGACGGGCGCGAGCTGGTAATTACCGTCGCTGATGCCGTTAAGATACGTGCGGAAGACGGGCGCAGAATCGAGAAGGTGGACATCAGCGGTTTTATTACCGATCTTCCCTTTGGTCAGGATACGATAGCCTTTTCTTCTGAAAATGCCAGCGGCAGTACTTCCCAGGCCGCCAATATTGTGGAGGCTCTGGAGACCGGTACCCACTTACTACTGCTTGACGAAGATACCAGCGCCACCAATCTCATGATCAGGGACGGGCGGATGCAGCAGCTGGTCGCCAAAGAAAACGAGCCCATTACCCCGTTTATTGACCGCGTAAGAGAATTGTATGAGAAATTCAGGGTGTCAACTATTTTAGTGGTCGGCAGTTCGGGGGATTATTTTGATGTGGCCGACCGTGTCATTATGATGCAGAACTATATTCCCCGGGACGTTACGGCACGCGCCAAGGAGATTACCGCGACACTGGGTGAAAACCGGCAGGTGGAGATCAAAAACAAGTTTAAGAAGGTAACCGCCAGAATTCCACTCAAAGACAGTTTTCGCCTGCCGGCAAGGGGCAAGGTAAAAGCCCGGGGACTTAATCATATTGTTTTTGGCCGTACCACGATAGACCTGCAGTACGTGGAGCAGCTGGTGGATGCCAGCCAAACCAACGCCATAGCCGAGATTCTCAAGTACATTGGTAAACACTACTGTAATAACAAGAACAGGATGGCCGATATTATTGAAATGGTCCTCGAGGATATTGACAAAGAGGGCCTGGATGTAATTTCTCCGTTCAGGGGGCAGCACCCGGGAGACCTGGCCCTTCCCCGCAAGTACGAGATTGCCGCGGCCATAAACCGTTTTCACCAGCTGGTGGTCAGGCAAGAAGGCACATAATGCCTGTAAAAAACGGGTCCTTACAAGAAAGCAGCGGTCACCCTTCAAAAGGGCGACCGCTGCTATTTTCGCGGTTGGCCTTAGGTACTTAGGCCGGCAGCGGCATCATACCGTGGTGGAAGATGTAAGCTACGATCAAGGCAATAGGCGCGATGATCAGGAAAAGCGCGATAGCGTATATGAGTGCCATACGGCCCATTCCCCGCAGCTTGCTGAAATCGGTAATGACGCCGATGCTTACGAAGGTAAGCATAAAGAACATCTTCCGCATCGGGCTCTGTACGATTTTGGCACCATGTGAAGCGGCTTCGACCAAATCAGGCCCAAACACCGCAATACCCAGGTAGACAAACCAGGTTAAAAGGTAACCAAGGACGAACTTGGGAAAACGGAACCAGATCTCGGACGCCCCTACGTGAGACTGCCCCGGTTGTCGTTCTACTTTGTAGACCCAGATCAGGGCCAAAACGAAGGCCCATACACCGATGAACATATCAATCCAGATTTTGGTCATCACCGCGGAGGTTAGGATCCATCCTTCTTGCCAATGGACACCTCTAAGTGCGGCCTTGGAGCGCATTAATTCGTCCAGGATCGCACCGGCTGCCGCGTCGGCACCGTCCGTCTTTACGGTCATACCCATTGCCGCACCGGCTACAATCGGCTCATGGTCCAGCGTCGCCGTGTACAGTCCCGGCAGAATGATAAGCTCGATCATGGCAAAAACGACGATCAGCATGGATACCAGGACCGGAATAATCGGCTTGGAACGAATAGCGCCACCAGTGGCTACAGCCGCGGAAACACCGCAGATGGAGATACCAGACGCAAGCACCGCGGCCCACTGGCGCGGCAGCTTGAAAGTTTTCCTGCCCAGCGAGTACACGATGGGCCAGAAGAGCATGTAAGCGACAAAGGTGGCCGCCGCCCCTGCTACCGCCAGTTCAAAAGTATAGCTGGCCGCTTCCATGGACATCAAGCCTACCTTGATGCCCAGGAATACAATCGCGGTTTTGATGAACCACTCCGGCTTGGCCGCCTCGTGTAAAAACTTGGCAAAGCCTTTGAAGAAATTCCCGATGATAAGACCCACTGCCAGGGCCAGCATATAAGATGCGCCGCCGCCCAGAGCCAGACCCCAGGTAATTCCGTATTTATCCCACTCATTCGGTACCGCTGCTAAGTACGCATTATGCCCGATCAACCAACATGCCCAGGTTATGGCAAAGATAATGGTAAAACCGTAGAAGAACTTCTTGACATCCAATTTCATAAAGTAGGCACCGATACACGTCAGGCAAGTAAAGATGATGTAGGTAACCAAAAGTGCCGCCCACGGGTTCATATCGTATCCGGTGACCTTCAACATCTTATCCGCCGTAACCCAGGTACCGGGCTTCGCCATCCACCCTACCAGGTCCACGCCGACAATAGAAAACAAACCGGCCACAAACATTGTAAGCCCCAGCCATACAGCCCACCAGTCTTCGGTGGACAACATGCCGGAGTACCATTTCCTATTTACGGCTTCCATTTTCTCCCCCCTTATTTTCCCGGGTTATAATTCGATAGATACGTACCTATTGAAATAGTGCGCGGCATACTGCCGAATCCAGGTAGGAATCGTACTATAATCAAATCCCATAAAGACTGTGATTTTTGTTCCCGGTTTGAAGACACCACTCTTGATAATGACTTGCTTGAGGTTTTCATCCAGTTCCGGCAGCGTACAGCCGCTAGCCTTAAGGCTGTCGTTAGAGGCAATCCATTGTTCCCCATCATGTACGATAACTAATTCCATATCTGCTTTCATTCTTTTACACCTCGTCTTAACCCTAACTCTTGCAACATTTAAAACCATATCTACAGGATAGTGGCATTTATGATGACTCCCAAAATGACCAATCCGGCAATACCTATACCGATACTGTACCAGACCAGTTTCGTTTCCCACGGCTCCCATGGCTCAGCCGCTTCGATGCCCCCTTCGGCATCAAAGTCCGCCGTAAGCCCGCCGCGATACTCCTCTTGTGGTTTCGGCTCAGACATCCAATCCCTCCTTTCTTTGTTATGAGTCGTATGGGCGTAGTAAAAGCTACGACCATACGGTTGATAATTGTATACCGTATACAGCCTTAACAAATCATACCACCATCGCTCTACTGCACCTCTAAAACACGCTGGGAAGTAGAAATGAAATTACGCATTGAATGAGCCATCTGTTATAGAAGAAACACTTCCGAGGAATGTGCAGAAACGCATGGGGGATTGACTGGAGGAGTAAAAATCGTAACGTGTGAAACGTCATTTGGAAAGACAAAAGTTCCAATCAAAAACAAAAAACATGGAACATCAGTTAAGATGTTCATTGCGAATGGTTATTTACCATCATTACCATTATTACATTTTTTAATTTAAATTTACCATGAGGCCGGATGATAGTCAATATTCATATAGTCAATATTCATTTAGATATAATCACCTGTGATAATCATATTCATTATCCGTACCTACTTAGACCATTTTCTTGATTATGTTTAACTATCTTCAAGCAACGGCTCTTTCCAGAAGTGCTTATGATCGTTCAAAGTTTATTTTGGATAACCTGTGTTGCCATTCCAGCATGACTGAGCATGACCTGGCAGTTCCCTTGCTTTCGCGAGGAAAATTTTGGAAAATGGAATACTGTAAGGATTTCCCGTTTAACACAAGGATATTGGAACAAATCGTCGAAACGATAGGTATTTAGGGCATCATAAGGAGTCGAAGATGGAAACCAAGAACATGACCATACTGAAAGGCATTAAGCAAATCGTAGTCGAAGCCCTTGGCCTGCGGGGACCCGCGCTGCTCTTTTTCCTGGCTGTCGTCGGCACTGGTTCATTTATCATATTTAATCAATTTAAAGATTTAGACCTGGCCTTACTGCATATCTACCTGATCTGGGGCCTACTAGCCATATTAAGCGAATTGAAACCGATTCCTTTTTTTAAATCATTAATCACTGTCTCATCTGCAATCCACCTTGCTGCCTTTATCCTTTTTGATACCCCCACCGCCATTTTGGTTGGTACGATTGGAACGGGTTTTGTTGACATTTTGGGGCGGCGCGGTTTTAATAAACTGGTATTTAATATCTGCCAATATGCCATTACGATCTATCTTGCGGGATGGACGTTCTATTTCTTTAAACAGTCTGATACCGTTCTTAATTTCCAACAGGATTTCGTCGCCTTTATTCTTAGTTGTATCATCTATTTCATCAGTAATGAACTTATGGTTTGTATAATCGTAGCCCTATCCACCGGAACAAGATTTTCTATTGTTTTTAGAAAAGGATTTCAGCTTGAAGCAATGCATTTCCCCACTATGGTTCCCCTCGCTTTCCTGATTGCTTATCTTTACCAACAAGAACCGTTAACCATTATTTTCTTAATCGTCCCACTTGCTATGGCCCATATTCAGTTTAAAAATTATGTTGAATTGAACAACCAAGCGCAGGAAACCCTGGAAGTACTGGCCGACGCCATCGACCACCGCGACCCTTATACCGCCCGCCACTCATGGCGGGTGGCAGAGTACGCCGAGGCCATTGCTCAAAATATGAAGCTCAAGGACCGGGAAGTAGAGCAAATCAAAATGGCCGGGCGGGTACACGACATAGGTAAGATTTCAATTAGCGACCGCATCCTTCAGAAAACAAAACCTCTCTCTAAAGAAGAGTTTGATGCCATAAAAACTCATCCGTCTACCGCCTATAGCATGCTGCACCAATTAAAGATTTACCGGAAATGCGCGCATTATGTCCTGTACCACCACGAGCGCTTCGACGGCCAGGGTTACCCGGAAGGCCTGAAGGGCGATGCTATTCCGTTAGGTGCGCGGATCTTAGCCGTGGCGGACACCTTTGACGCCATAACCACCAACCGCCCTTATCGCAAAGCCCGCACTAAAAAGCAGGCCATCGAGGAAATTCGCCGGTGCAGCGGAACACAGTTTGATCCCAAGGTGGTAGAGGCTTTTTTAAAAGTCGATTTGGACAGTCTTAATTACGAAAGTGAGGGTTAATTAATAATGTACCTCTTGATTCCCATTTTCTTATCTATTGTGGTAGCCCTGCTGCGGGGGAAAGACCTCAGCAGGTTTGCCCTACAGGATCGATTTAAAGCCCCATGGCTCGTGATCCTGGCCCTGGTACTGAGAGTCCTGCTTTACATTCCCCCGATTACCGAATATGCGTTGCAACTGAGGATCACGCCTTACTTAAACCCTGTACCCTACTTTTTGATGGTTCTTTTCGTAATTGTCAACCTGCACCTTAAACTTATCAGACCCGCGCTTATCCTGCTCGGCTTCGGTACCCTGTTAAACCTCGTGACTGTGCTCGCCAACGGCGGCTTTATGCCGACAAGATTAGATATGATGATATATACAGATACAGCTTCACCGGAAATTATCGCCAAACTGCAGCAGGGCATACCGGACTGCCACACCATTTTGATGGACGAGTCATCCCGCCTCACCTTCCTGGCCGATAACTTTCCGCTGCCCCTGCCGCACCCTTTTGCCGCCGTTTTCAGCATCGGTGATGCCATAATTGGCATCGGGGCCTTTTGGTTGTTCCAAAGCATCTTCCCGCCAAAACGCTAGGATTCCTTTTTACCCAGATTCGACAAAATATTTCAAAATTTTTTTCTGTATCCGGCAGGATTCCATGATTTAACCGCGAAATAAGGGTTTAAGAAGCCACGATATGTAATTTATTGGAAATAATGGATTTCGAGGCTTAATTTTCTAAAAAAGGAGGCGGAAAATATGCGGTGGATTCACTCTATTCCGATCTGGATCCTCTTAACCGCGATGGTTATCATCAGCAGCGCCGCCCGTAAGTGGTAAGTGTATTTAAAATATAATAATCGAGTAGGAGGGGGTGACTAGCCCCCGTCCTCTCACACCACCGTACGTACC